>JAIXUG010000021.1 GCA_027484105.1 Comamonadaceae bacterium | reverse complement strand
TGAATATGGCCTTGGGTGGCTCGATTTCCGCACTAGAAAAATCGATTTCCGCACTAGATCCGCACTAGGGACCCCCAGAAACCAAAAAACCCGTTGAAAATCAACGGGTTATCTGGCGGAAACGGAGGGATTCGAACCCTCGATGAGGCTCTACACCCCATACTCCCTTAGCAGGGGAGCACCTTCGGCCACTCGGTCACGTTTCCAGTGGCTCAAATTATAACTTAGGCTTGATCGAGATCGAAGGCTTTGTGCAGCGCACGCACGGCCAATTCCATGTATTTTTCGTCGATCACGACCGAGGTCTTGATTTCCGAAGTGGAGATCATCTGGATGTTGATGCCCTCCTCGCTGAGGGCCCGGAACATTTTGCTGGCCACCCCCACATGGCTGCGCATGCCAATGCCGACGATGGACACTTTGCAGATCTTGGCGTCGCCCAAAACTTCGGCCACGCCCAGAGAGGGCAGAACTTTTTCCTTGAGCAGGTCGATGGTTTTGGCGTAATCGTTGCGGTGGACTGTGAAACTGAAGTCGGTTTTGCCGTCTTTGCTCAGGTTCTGGATGATGACGTCCACTTCAATGTTGGCGTCAGCCACAGCCCCCAGGATTTGGTAGGCAATGCCGGGCTTGTCGGGCACGCCCAACACGGAGATTTTGGCTTCGTCGCGGTTGAATGCGATGCCGGAAACGACGGCTTGTTCCATTTGTTCGTCTTCCTCAAAAGTGATCAGGGTGCCAGATGCGGCTTCTTCGTGGATGTCGATGTCCCAGGGCGTGAAGCTCGACAGCACACGCATGGGCACTTTGTATTTGCCCGCAAACTCAACAGAGCGGATTTGCAGCACTTTGGAGCCGAGGGATGCCATCTCGAGCATTTCTTCGAAGCTCACGGTCTGCAGCCGGCGCGCTTCGGGCACGACGCGGGGGTCGGTGGTGTAGACCCCGTCCACATCGGTGTAAATCAGGCATTCGTCGGCTTTGAGGGCCGCAGCCACAGCCACGGCCGAGGTGTCTGAGCCGCCACGGCCCAGCGTGGTGATGTTGCCGTTGTCATCCACGCCTTGAAAGCCGGTGATGATGACCACCTTGCCGGCGTTCAGATCGGCCTTGACCTTTTGGTCATCGATCGACTGGATACGGGCCTTGGTGAAGGCGTCGTTGGTTTTGATGGCGACCTGCCAACCGGCATAGCTGACGGAAGGCTGGCCTTCGGATTGCAGCGCAATGGCCAGCAGAGCCGAAGAAGCTTGCTCGCCGGTGGAGGCCAGCATGTCGAGTTCGCGGCTGTAGGCGGTGTCGGGTTTGGCGGGGGCCAGTTCTTTGGCCAGGCCCAGCAGGCGGTTGGTCTCGCCGCTCATGGCGCTGGGCACCACCACGATCTGGTGGCCAGCGCGCGCCCATTTGGCCACGCGCTTGGCGACATTGCGGATGCGCTCGGTCGAGCCCATCGAGGTGCCGCCGTATTTGTGAACGATCAAAGCCATGTGAGAGTTCTATGGATGGAAAAACGGCGCTGAAATGTCTTTCAGCAAAGCCCATTATTGTAACAAGGGCTTCAAGGCCCAAGACCACAAGTCTCTGGCCTGGCATGCCGGCGCAGGCCACGCTTGCTACGCGCGCTCAGGTGGGTGACCAGACCAAAAAAGCGCCTTGGCGCCGAACAAAGCCCAAGCCTGACTTGAGGTGCAGATGGTGGCCTCGGGTGGTGCAGGCGGCAATTTGTTGCAGCAGCTCCGTGAGTTGGGCTGTGCTTGGCGTGGTCTGGTGATGCAGGCGCAGCCAATGGCGCAACACCAGCGCCTGACGGCCCGAGCTCAATTGCTGCAAGGCCTGAATGCGGGGGGGCACGCCGATCTGCGCCAGGTCTTGGGCCGCGACCTCATTGAGAACCTCTTGTGCCTGCGCGGCATGGGCTGCGCTGCGCGCAAAAGTGACTTGAAAACCGGGCAAGGCCTGCGCCAATGCGGGCATCACGCGGGCACGGATGCGGTTTCGCGTGAATTGCTCACATCTGTTGGTGGGGTCTTCGATCCAACACGGATGAGGTCCTGTTTCGGGTGCATGGCTTGTCAGCCACTGACGCACTGCGGCCCCTGGCACCGCCAAAAATGGACGGTGCCAGTGCAGGCCAAGCCGCTGCCAATGCGCTGGCATGCTGGCCAAGCCAGGCAAACCGGCACCGCGGGACAAGGCAATCAGCAGCGTCTCGACCTGATCGTCGGCGTGCTGCGCCAAGGCAATATCCTGCACCTCGGGCCATTCGGTTTGCACGGCCTGTGCCAGGGCGCTGTAGCGGGCCTGGCGCGCTGCGTCTTCCGGGCTTTGTCCTGGGGCGTGTGCCGCTTTGACGTGGCGAACGGCCAGTGGCACCTGCAGCAAGGCACAAAGTGTTCGGGCCTGTGACTCAAAGGCATCGGCAGCGTCTTGCAGACCGTGGTGAATGTGCACCGCCCTCACCTGCCCCGGCCAACGCCGAGCACAGGCGATCAGCAAAGCAGTGGAATCGGCCCCGGCGCTGTAGGCCACGGCAAAAGGAAGGCCCGGGCTGAACGCAGCCAGGGCCTGTGGGAGGTCGATCGCCATCGGTAAAGCCTTGGCGGTTCAGCCGCGAGGTTTACTTGCTGACTTTGGTGTCGGTGAATCGGCCGTAACTGTTGAGCCGTTCATAACGGCGCTCGAGCAGCTCTTTGGGCTTGAGGTCAGCGACTTGGCGCCATGCGTCACCCAATGCCCGCTTGAGAAAGGCCACCATTTGCTCGGTATCGCGGTGGGCACCGCCCACAGGCTCGTTCACGATTTTGTCGACCAGGCCGAGGGCTTTCAATCGGTGCGCCGTGATGCCCAATGCATCGGCCGCGACTTCGGCTTTTTCGCTGGTCTTCCACAAAATGGAGGCACAGCCTTCAGGGCTGATGACCGAATAGACCGAATACTGCAGCATCAAGACCTGGTCGGCCACCGAAATGGCCAGTGCACCACCCGAGCCGCCTTCACCAATGATGGTGGTGATGATCGGCACTTCGAGCTGAGCCATCTCGAAGATGTTGCGGCCAATGGCTTCGGACTGTCCGCGCTCCTCGGCGTCGATGCCGGGGTAAGCGCCAGGCGTGTCCACAAAGGTGAACACGGGCAGCTTGAATTTTTCGGCGGTTTTCATCAGTCGCAGCGCTTTGCGGTAGCCCTCGGGCTTGCTCATGCCAAAGTTGCGCAGCGTGCGTTCTTTGGTGTCGCGGCCTTTTTGCTGGCCAATGACCATGCAAGCTTGGCCATTGAAGCGGGCCAAGCCGCCCACAATCGACAGGTCGTCAGCAAAGTGGCGGTCCCCGTGCATCTCGACAAAGTCAGTGAAGATGCCCTTGATGTAGTCCAGGGTGTAAGGCCGCTCGGGGTGGCGCGAGATTTTGGTGACCTGCCAGGGCGTCAGGTCGCTGTAGATGTCTTTGGTCAGTTGCTGGCTTTTTTTGCTCAGCTGTTCAATCTCAAGGGTGATGTCCACCGCCGATTCGGACTGCACATAACGCAACTCTTCGATCTTGGCTTCGAGTTCGGCAACGGGTTGCTCAAAGTCGAGAAATGTTTTTTTGGCCAAGTTTGACTCCTCTGTTCGACTGCGGGTGGACGGCTTGCCCACCTTTCAATACGCCACCGGCACGGGGTCCAGCGAGCGCCAAATATACCAAGTTGCCACAGTGGCATAGGGACTCCAGGCCTGCGCCACCTCTCGGGCGTCGCTGCGGCTGACCGGTTCACCCGAAAAATAGTTGCGGCTGATGCCGTTGATCAGGCCCACATCATCGAGCGGCAGCACATTGGGCCGCAAGAGGTGGAAGATCAAGAACATCTCGGCCGTCCAGCGCCCAATGCCCCGGATGGCCACCAGCTGTTCGATGATGGCCTCATCGTCCATCTCATGCCAAGCCTGCACGTGCACCGTACCCGAGCTGAAGTGCACCGCCAGATCGACCAAATATTCGACCTTGCGCGCAGACAAACCTGCCGCGCGCATGTCGTCGACCTTGAGCTTGAGGACGGCTGCAGGCGTCATGCGCTTGGGTAAAGCGGCAAAACGGTCCCACACCGACTGCGCCGCCTTGACCGAGATTTGCTGACCCACAATGGAGCGCGCCAAGGTCACAAAAGCATCGCCCCGGGTTTCGAGAATGGCATCTCCAAACTGGGGAATGAGCTTTTTCATGACCCGGTCTTTTTTGGCCAGGTGAGAACAGGCCTCAGCCCAATAAGCGGGCGTCACGGGTGTGACTGCAGTTGTTGCTGCGCTCACGGGGCCGCCTCCCAGGTGGTGCCGCTGGCAGAGTCTTTGAGCACAATGCCCTGGGCCAATAAATCATTGCGGATGCGGTCGGCTTCGGCGAAGTTTTTGGCCTTTTTGGCGTCTGCTCGGGCCTGAATTTGGCGCTGAATGGCCGCTTCGTCCAGACCGGCACCCGCTTGCAGGTACACGGTGGGGTCGGTCTGCAGCAAACCCAGCATGCCGCCCAGCGCCTTGAGCAAACCCGCGCGCTCGGCCGATGCGCTGCGGTTGACCTCGCCTGCCAACTCAAACAGCACCGCCACCGCATCGGGCGTGCCAAAGTCTTCGTCCATGGCGGCTTTGAAGCGGGCGGCCAGAGGGTCAGCCCAGTTGATCTTCACCTCAGCGGGCGGAACGGCTTGCAAGGCGGTGTACAGGCGCTTCAAGGCAGCTTTGGCGTCGTTCAGGTGCACATCGCTGTAGTTGAGCGGGCTGCGGTAGTGGCTGCGCACAATGAAAAAGCGCACGGTCTCGGCGTCAAACGCCTTGAGCACATCGCGGATGGTGAAGAAATTGCCCAAGCTCTTGGACATCTTCTCGTTGTCCACATTGATGAAGCCGTTGTGCATCCAAAAGCGCGCCAGCGGCTGGCCGTTGGCGCCTTCGCTTTGCGCGATTTCGTTTTCGTGGTGCGGAAACTGCAAATCAGCCCCGCCGCCGTGGATGTCAAACGTCTGACCGAGCAGCTCGCAAGCCATGGCAGAGCATTCAATGTGCCAGCCAGGGCGGCCCGTGCCGAACGGACTGCCCCATTTGACGTCTTCGGGCTCGGTGGGCTTGGCGCTCTTCCAAAGCACAAAGTCCAGCGGGTCGTTCTTGTCGGTCTCGATGGCGACGCGCTCACCGGCGTTCAATTCGTCCAGCGACTTGCCTGACAACTTGCCATAGCCCGGGAACTTGCGCACCGCGTAATTCACATCGCCATTGCCCGCACGGTAGGCCAGTCCTTTTTGCTCCAAGGTAGCAATCATGCTGAGCATCTGGGGCACGTAATCGGTGGCACGGGGCTCGTGCTGGGGGCGCTCGATGCCCAGTGCATCGGCATCCTGATGCAGCGCATCGATCATGCGGTCGGTCAGGCCGCGGATGGTTTCACCGTTTTCAAGGGCGCGCTTGATGATCTTGTCGTCGATGTCGGTCACGTTACGCACGTAGGTGACTTTGTAACCACTGGCTTTGAGCCAGCGCTGCACCACGTCAAATGCGATCATCGAACGGGCATGCCCCAGGTGACACAGGTCGTACACCGTCATGCCGCACACGTACATGCGCACATGGCCCGGCTCGGCTGGGGAAAAATCTGAAACAGCACGGCTGAGCGTGTTGAAAATGCGCAAACTCATGGTTGAAAAGAATCAAATGGCGGGCAAGAAAGCCGCCGGTGTCGCGAAGTGTCCTGATCAAAAGCCCGCAACGCCGCGTCCTGAAGGGTGTCAGAAAATCCATCCCATCCAACGATGGCGAAGAAATTTTGGCGCCAGAATGAAACATGTGCTCCGCTACAATGGCCGCTCAGTATATCCCCGAGCCTTGACGCCGGATGCACTTTCCAATCAGGTTCTCGACCTCGATCGACAGCGCTCACACAATCACACTTTTTTCGGGCAAGCATGCGAATCTGGCTGACTTTGATGGCTTTTTGCACCCTCTGGACTGTGAGTTCGGGGGCCAAAGCAGACATCTACATGGAGGTCAACGCCCTGGTTCAGGCTGGTCAGTGGAAGGCCGCACAGATTCTGGCCGACGAACGCCTGAAAACCAGCCCCACCGATCCGCAAATGCGCTTGCTCAAGAGCCACATCCAGACCGGGATGGGCCAGTTCAGTGATGCGGCAGACACCTTGAGGGCTTTGACTTTGTCATTTCCTGAGCTGCCCGAACCTCACAATAACCTGGCAGCCTTGCTGGCTCGCGAAAATCGGCACGAAGAGGCACTGTCTGCCTTGAATGCCGCCATCAGGGCCCGCCCCGATTACGCATTGGCCTTGGAAAACATGGGCGATTTGTACCTAGCCTTGGCGACAAAGGCCTACGCCCAAGCCCTGCGTGTCAGCCCAAGCCTGCAACGCTTGCAAAAAAAGCAAACCCTCACCGAAAACATTCTGAAAGCGCCATGAGCGCGCTTTCTCAGCCTTAATCCATCCATGACACCCATGCACCATCACCGGAACATACAAAGACGAACGGCAGCACTGCTTGTGCTGGCGGGACTTTGGGCCCCATTTGCCGTTTTGGCGCAGACTGCGCCCCCCGCCCTGAGCAAGGTGCGTATCAGCACATCGCTGGGCGACTTTGAAGCCGAGCTGTATGCCGACAAGGCCCCCAAAACCGTCGCCAATTTTTTGCAATACGTGAACGACAAACATTACGACGGCACCATTTTTCACCGGGTCATCGCCGGCTTCATGGTGCAAGGCGGCGGCTATGACGCGCAGTACCGGGAACGCAAAACCCGAGCTCCTGTTCAGCACGAAGGCCGGCAAGCCCTCGCTGCTGGCCTGAAAAACACCACGGGCACCTTGGCCATGGCGCGCACGAATGACCCCCAATCGGCCACCTCACAGTTCTTCATCAATGTGGTGGACAACGCTTTTCTGGACCCCAGCTTTCAAAGCTTCGGTTACACCGTTTTTGGCAAAGTCACGTCCGGCATGGACGTGGTCCAAAAAATCAGGACCACCCCCACCGGTGCGGGCGGTCCTTTCCCCTCGGATGTCCCCCGGACACCGGTCATCATTCAATCCATCACTTTGTTGAAGTAACACCATGAGCAACCCACAAGTCGAACTGCACATCACCGGCTACGGCGTCATCACCCTCGAACTGGATGCTGAAAAGGCCCCCAAGTCGACCGAAAACTTCTTGGCCTATGTGAACAAGGGCCACTACAACAACACGATTTTTCACCGCGTCATCCCGGGCTTCATGGTCCAGGGCGGTGGCTTTGAGCCCGGCATGGGCCAAAAGCCCACCGACGCGGCCATCGAAAACGAAGCCAACAACGGCCTGAAAAATGACAAGTACACCGTGGCCATGGCCCGCACCTCGGCGCCGCACTCGGCCACGGCCCAGTTCTTCTTCAACGTGGCCAAAAACGACTTCCTGAACCACACCGCCCCCTCCATGCAGGGCTGGGGCTATGCGGTGTTTGGCAAAGTGGTCAAGGGCACCGAAGTGGTGGACCAGATTGAAGGCGTGAAAACCGGCAACCGCGGTGGCCACGGTGACGTGCCCAAAGAAGATGTGGTGATTGAAAAAGCCGTGGCGCTGTGAAGCCCAAACTCTGAAATCCTCACCGCCATGCCCGATGCGCTGCCCTCAGACTTGCCTGCGATGGGAAGACTGCAAGCGCCTCCGGCTTGGCACCATGTCGACCTGATTTCGGACTTGCACCTCCAAGCGAGCGAATTGGCCACGTTTGAGGCCTGGCGGCATTTCATGGCCACCACGACAGCTCAGGCCGTGCTCATTCTCGGCGACTTGTTCGAGGTCTGGGTGGGCGACGATGCCGTGGCCCAAGACCCCTTTTTGCAACGGTGTGCCGATGTGCTGCGAGACACCGCACAGCGCATCCCGGTCGCCTTCATGCCCGGTAACCGTGATTTTTTGGTCGGGCCCGATTTCCTGTTGGCCTGTGGTGTGCAGGCCCTGGCCGACCCCACGGTGCTGCAACTGGGTGACCAACGCATTGTGCTCAGCCATGGCGATGCGCTGTGTCTGGACGACAGGGACTACCAGACCTTTCGCCAGCAAGTGCGCAGCGCTGCCTGGCAACGCGGGTTTTTGGCCAAACCCCTGAACGAACGCCTGGCCCTGGCCCGCGCGATGCGACAGCAAAGCGAAAACCAAAAACAGACCCACACGGTCTATGCCGACGCGGATCCCTCGCTGTGCGCAGATTGGCTGGAGGGCGCACAAGCCACGCGTTTGGTGCACGGCCACACCCACCGACCCGCCAACCACCCGGCAGGACGGGATGGCTTGTCTTTGCGCCAGGTGCTCAGCGACTGGTCGCTTGACCACGCACCAACACGGGCGCAGGCGCTTCGCCTGGGGCGCGATGGCAGCGCGCAGCGCTTGGATCTGACCGTCCCAGCTTGACCCCAGCCCAGAAAATGGCCGCTTGAAAGCGACCATTTTGCTCTGGGTTCAAGAAGCCCTCAGCCGCGCAGCAGACTCTTCAAGACATTTTGCAGGCGGCGTGCCGTGGCTTCTTCGTGCGGGCCCGACAACACCTGTGCCACATCCTGCCCCCAGGTTTCGCTCGGGCCGGGTTGGTTGCGCTGGGTCAGCAGTTGCAATTGCAACATGCGGCGCTCGCTGAGCTTGTCGGCAGGTGTCGGCACTTCAGCCGCCATCTCCAGACGCAACAAAGCGGTAGACGCCGGCGCTTTGGCCGCTTGGCTGATGGCTTGGGCCCAGGCCTGGCGAGTGGCGGCATTGATGGCACGGCCCAGCTCTTGCGCACTGGGCAGGGCATCGGCCTGACGGTCTTGCCAAGCGCTCATCAGGCGTGTGAGGGTTTCGCCATGGGCTTGCGCGGCCAATTTCCGCAACGACATTTCTGCACGCTCCATGGCCTCGCGCTGGGCGCGGAAAGCCGCATCGCCCAAACGTGGTCCGCGTTCTTCGCGGAAATCGCGGCCTTCACGTGCGTTGCCTCGGGCACCCCGGTCGGCGAAACGGTCACCACCGCGCTCACCCGCTGCTCGCGCGCCGCGCTCGCCAGGACGGCCGTCTCGGCGACCACCATCGCGTCCGGCGGCAGGCTCTGTTTTCTTTTGGCCAGGGCGGTCATCGCCACGCACAGCAATCACCGGCTTGGCGGGTTTGGCTGCCACCAACGGGGCTGCGGGCTCGGCTTCTTGCGCGGTGGCATCCACCGAGCTCTGTTCTGCGTTCGCATCGGCGGAGGCTTCGGCGTGTGCCGTGGCTTCGGTGGCCGGTACGGGGCTTGCGCTGGCATCTGAGACGTTTGCAGACGCAACCGTCGGGGCTTGGGCCGCTTGACGCGCTTGTTGCGCCTGGCCACGCAAAGCGGCATCGAGTGCCGCCATGGCCGCACGGATCTGGGCGGCATCGCCTCCCGCATTGGCTTCGTCCAGCGCTTTCGAAGCGTCGATCACGGCGCGGTCGTGCGCGGTCAAGGGGGCCGCTGTGCTCAGACGGTCGTTGCCTTTGCGCTGGAAAGCTTCGTCCAATGGGGCACGGAAAACTTCCCACAGTTTTTGTTCGGTCTTGCGGTCCAGGGGAACCGACTGGGCTTCGACTTGCCAGCGTTGCTGCAGGGCTTTGACCGCGTCCACACGCAAAGGCGCAGCGGCCAAGGCTTTGGCTTCTTCAATCAGGGCTTGACGTCGCTCAATGCTGGCTTTTTGAGCCGCTTCAAGGCGAGCCGCTGCAGCTTTGAAAACGCCCTTCCACTGCGTTTGCATTTCACTGAAGGCTTTTTCACTCAGATGCCCCGCATTTCGCCAGCGGTCGGCGAACTGATGCAAAGCCCGCAACTGGGCGCGCCAGTCCTGGTTGTTGGCTTGTTCTGCTGTCCAGGCCTTGACCTCTTCCACGAGTGCAAGGCGCTGGGCACGCTGGTCAGCCGAGTCTTTTTTCATCTGCTCCAGCCAGGCCAAAACGGTTTTGTAGGCCTCGTTGCAGGCTGCATCAAAGCGCTTCCAAAGACCGTGGTTGGGCATGCCGCCCTGGTCCATCTGTTTCCAGCTGTCGCGCAGTTGGCGCAACTTGTCTTGCATCTTGCGCCCGCCCAAGGTGGGGGTCTTGTTGGCGTCCAGCAAGGCTTCAGCTTGGGTCACCAAATCCAGCCGCACTTGGTCGGTCACCCAACGTGGCCAACCCTGGGGGTCACCAGCGGCCAGGAGGGCTTTGTGCAGGCGCTCATCTAGGCTGGTGTCGAGCTGTTTGCCATGGGTCTTGAGGATGGCTTGCAAGGCGGCGCAAGCTTCCGTGAGCTTGGCGCCCGGGGACTCGGAGATCAACTTTTCGAGGGCATCGAGAGCGGGTTGAACGGTCAGCAAAGCCTGCTCGCGCAAGGCTTGTCTTTGGGCCGGGTCAACTTTGGGTTTGGCCGGTTTCTCGGCTTTTTCGGTCGCCGCACTGGCCACAGGGCTTGCAGCAGGAGCAGGCGCCTGCACGTTTTCGCCACGCTGGCGGCGGATCTCATCTGCCCACACCGGCACAGGTGGCAGTGCGGCTTGTGCATCGGACCATGCCGCATTGGCCGAGACCAGTGCTGCAGAAAAGGCATCCCAAACAGCTTGCAATTGTTGGCCCGCCACTTCGAGCTGACCGGGGTACTTGAGGTCGATGCTGGCCCAGGACCCGTTGCTCGTGAGGGCTTGCGCCTGGTTTTGCCACTGGCTGACATCGTTTTGCAGACCCCCTTGGCCATGTTGTGCCTCGGCCATGGGTTTGGTCGACAAGACTTCAATGCGCTGGGCAAGCAAAACAGCAGACTCGCGCTGCACCATGACCTGGTGCTGCAAATCTTCCACCCCTTTGACCCTTTCAAGCAAGCGGACTTTGAGTGTGGCCAATGGGTCGCGCGACAGGGGTGCACCGGCTTTGGCGGCATCCCGCTGCCAGGCCAGTGCGTCGGCCATGTTCAGACGCGGGGCAGACAAAATCAACTCGGCCTTTTGGGCCCAATCACTGGCCAATGCTTCCTGCCCCTGGCTGCGTTTGATTTCGTCGATTCTTTCCTTGAGCAGTTTGGCCACCCCTTTGTCCTTCGATGACAACTCACGGTAAACCGCATTCAACTGTGCCTCGCTGGGTTCAGTCTGGAGCCATTCACGCAAGCGGGTGCTGCGCTCCCCTGAGGTGGCTGCATGAAAAATCCCGGCGGTCAAAGGGTCCAGGTTGGCAAGATCGAAGGGTTTGGATGATGTAATCACGGTAAAAACTTTAGAACACAGGCATGCTGGCGTGGCATCAAGTTCGGTCTGCGCAAGGATCGAACCTTGGGGATGCAGCCGGGCACTGGGTGTGTATTTTCGCTGTTATTTGGTGCAAGCTGAACACGGCCGCTCAATCGCTTGCAATCTCTGCCATTTAACACTCAATGAAGCCATTTATATATTTAAATTTGAATAAAAATTCTTTTTAATATGATTGATTGAGTAGTTCATTCCCCCTAGAATCGCGGCATTCCAAAAACTAGGGATAACCCGATAGTGTCGCCCATCAGGCGCCATGGGTCCAAGTCCAGCGCACTTGAGACCATCGAACCATCCAACCCTATGAGCTGGCTTCGCCACAAGCGTTGCCATCGCTCTGCATGAGAGGAAATCTGTGACTGTCCAATTGAAAATCCGGTCTCTTCAGACGCGCTTGAATTGGGGCCTGCTCAACATCACCCGACACAGCCTGGCCTTGTTTGGCACGGTGTGTTTGGCTCTGCTGCTGGTGTTTGCCAGCCAACCCGATTGGCGGCTCAGCGCCAGTGAACGTTTGCTGGGCTGGCTGGAGTCTCGGCACGACGCCGTGGCAAACACTGAAACACCAACCGCCGATGACCCCGTGGTCTCGGCTTTGCCCATCATGCCTGCGGGAACACTCAGCGAAGAACAGGCGGCTGTGACCCGCTGGCTGAGCCGAAGGTACAAGGTGTCGCCCGAACCCCTGGGGGCTTTGGTCCACGAAGCCTGGACAGTGGGTGACCGGATTCAGGTCTCACCCACTTTGCTTTTGGCCGTGATTGCCATCGAATCCCGGTTCAACCCCTTCGCCTCAAGCCCCCAAGGCGGCATGGGCCTGATGCAAATCGAGCCTGAAGCCCAACACCGTGCCCTGCTGCCCTACGGCGGCCCTTTGGCGGCGTTTGACCCGCTGACCAATCTGCGTGTGGGAGCCCGGCATTTACAAGCCCTGATCGAACAAAGCGCCTCGGTCGAGGCAGCCCTGCAGCTTTACGCTTTGGCCACCGGACAAAGCAACGGCCTGGATTACGTCCATCGTGTGCTGGCCGAACAAAAACAACTGGAAACCATGACCCAGTTGCCCAAAAGCGCGCAAGTAACGCCAAACAGCCGGCTGTAACCGCCTTGAGCCGGTCAATCCGGACTTCGTCTGGGCTACACTCTCGGGGTGCGCGACTGGCGATAGGAGCCTGTTTTGTAGTCAAAACAGACCACTCTGACGTGGAGCGTGGCGATTGCAAAGTCGCCCCAGAACCACTGGGAAGCGCACAGCGGGTCTGAGACTGTTGTCAGGCAAGCTTGAAGCCGTTCGCCTGGGCAGCCCTTGTCTTTCATGCCAAGGTTCCATCATCCGAAGGACTGCCATGTACCACCGCAACCACCTGATTGAACAAACCGATCCCGAGCTGTTCGCCGCCATCCAGGCCGAGAACGCTCGCCAAGAACACCACATCGAGCTGATCGCCAGCGAGAACTACGCCTCGCCCGCCGTCATGGCCGCCCAAGGCAGCCAGCTCACCAACAAATACGCCGAAGGCTACCCCGGCAAGCGCTACTACGGTGGCTGCGAATTCGTCGACGTGGCCGAGCAGTTGGCCATCGACCGCATCAAACAAATTTTTGGCGCCGAAGCCGCCAACGTGCAGCCGCACTGCGGCGCCTCGGCCAACGAAGCCGTGTTTTTGGCTTTCTTAAAGCCCGGCGACACCATCATGGGCATGAGCCTGGCCGAAGGCGGCCACCTCACCCACGGCATGCCGCTGAACATGTCGGGCAAGTGGTTCAACGTGGTCTCCTACGGCTTGGACAAGAACGAGGCCATCGACTATGAGGCCATGGAAGCCAAGGCGCGTGAGACCAAGCCGAAACTCATCATCGCGGGCGCTTCGGCCTACTCGCTGCACATCGACTGGGCCCGCTTTGCCAAAGTAGCCAAAGAAGTAGGCGCGATCTTCTTGGTCGACATGGCCCATTACGCTGGCTTGATTGCCGCAGGGGTGTACCCCAACCCGGTGCCGCACGCCGATGTGGTGACTTCGACCACGCACAAGAGTTTGCGCGGCCCACGCGGCGGCATCATCTTGATGAAGGCCGAGCACGAAAAAGCCATCAACAGCGCCATCTTCCCAGGCCTGCAAGGCGGCCCGCTGATGCACGTGATCGCGGCCAAGGCCGTGGCTTTCAAAGAGGCGCTGGCACCTGAGTTCAAGGCCTACCAAGCCCAAGTGATCAAGAACGCCCAAATCATTGCCGAGACCTTGACCGCTCGCGGCCTGCGCATCGTCAGCGGCGGCACCCAAAGCCACGTTATGCTGGTCGACCTTCGCTCCAAGGGCATCACCGGCAAGGTGGCCGAAGCCGCTTTGGGCAACGCCCACATGACGATCAACAAGAACGCCATCCCGAACGACCCCGAAAAGCCGTTTGTGACCAGTGGCGTGCGCATCGGCACCCCCGCCATGACCACCCGTGGCTTCAAAGACGAAGAGGCCCGCGCCACCGCCCACCTGATCGCCGACGTGCTCGACAACCCACTCGACGAAGCCAACATCGCAGCCGTGCGCGCCAAGGTGCACGCGCTCACCAGCCGCTTCCCCGTCTACGGCTGATCGGACACTGACATGAAATGCCCCTTCTGCGGCCACCTCGAAACCCAAGTGGTGGAGACGCGGCTGGCCGAGGACGGGGATTTCATCCGACGCCGACGCCAATGTGGGGCGTGTGAAAAGCGCTTCACCACCTATGAAAAACCAGAGGTCAACTTCCCGGCCATCGTCAAAAAAGATGGTCGGCGCATCGACTACCAGCGAGACAAACTCCGCGCCAGCCTGAACCTGGCCCTGCGCAAACGGCCAGTCAGCACCGAGCAGGTGGACAGCGCGATCGAGCGGATCGAAGAAAAACTCCTCAACTTGGGTGACCGAGAAGTGGCCTCTCACCGCTTGGGTGAACTCGTCATGCGCGAGTTGAAAAAACTCGACAAAGTGGCTTATGTGCGTTTTGCCAGCGTCTACCGGAATTTTGAAG
Organism: Comamonadaceae bacterium; assembly: GCA_027484105.1. GTDB lineage: Bacteria > Pseudomonadota > Gammaproteobacteria > Burkholderiales > Burkholderiaceae_C > Limnohabitans_A. Next base: position 57,683 of record JAIXUG010000021.1, on the reverse strand, counting down.
ACATCGATGCATTCAAAACCCTGGTGGACGAGGTGCAAAGTTGAACTGCGCCCGACGGCACTGAGGCCTCAGGGGCACTGCGCCACCGGATACGCCTCAATTCGGGGCTTGCCCAAGGCATTGGCCACCACTTGCCAGCCTTGCGGTGATGTGGTGCTGCAAAATCGCCAAGTTCCGGCCATGAAAGCACCGCTGACACTGGCACTGCGGCCTTCACTGTTGTAAGCGTAATAGGTTTTGACCGTGTTGGTGACACTCACCGTCACCCCCTTTGGCACCGCTTCGCGCGCCTCGATCAAGACTTCCCCGGCCTCACGCCAACCACTGTTGTTGCTGTCTACAAACACCAACCAACCTTGATGCCACCGAGCGCTGGCATCGCAGCTGTCTGATTCGCCCCGAGCGCACACACCCACCCGCTGCTGACGCCGCAAGGCTTCGGAACGGGCCACCACCATGCTGTCCAAAAAAGCCTCGGCTTGGCTTTGCAACTGATGCCGCGCCCGCATGCCCGTCATGGCGGGTGCAGCCAGGCTCAGCAACACAGCCAGCACAGCCATGACCACCAAGGCTTCCAACAAGGTCAAGCCCTGAAGCTTGCACTTGTCACGGCGCTGGGTGGAGGGTTTGCAAGGACGGTTCATGAGAGAGTGGCCCACGATGGACTGTACAAGATGAATACAAAAGAACACAATCCAAACAAGCAACCGGAGACCGCTGATGCCAGAGCCATCCATCCAGCCCGATCCCCCCAGCCCTCGCATCCTTGTCCAGAAAAATGGCATGGGTCAGCACCAGGGTTGGACCTTGACGGAGATGTTGGTCTGTTTGGCGCTCTTGGGGGTGCTGAGCGCTCTGGCCCTGCCCGCTTACCAAAAACAACAACTGCAGGCCCGTCGCCACGACGGCCAAGCCGCCTTGCTGCAACTGCAAACCGACCAGGAACGCTGGCGCAGCACCAACGACAGCCACGCAGACAGTCTCGGCACCTTGGGCTGGCGCAGCGACCTTTCGCCTGCAGGCCATTACCGCATCCAATTGCTGGAGGCCTCACCTCAAGGCTACACCGCACAGGCCATGGCCCTGGGTGCCCAAGCGACTGACCGCGAATGCTCGTCCCTGTTCTTGCGCTCACTGGGCGGTGCCCAGGTGTGGCTGGGCTCGGGTCCATCGCCCGACAGCGATCCGGCCCGGTGCTGGCGGAAGTAAGACCCATGACCACGCCGAACGAGCGGGGGGAAACCATGATGGGCCTCATGGTGGGCTTGTCGGTTGGCTTGATGGTGCTGGCAGCCGGCACCGCCATGCTGGCCAACCAGTTGCGGGGGCATCGCACGGCCTTGCTGGACAGCCATCTGCACCATGAGCTTCGCCAAGCAGTGGACTGGATGGCCCGCGAACTGAGAAAAGCCCAGTATTCGGCCCAGGCCTGGGAGACACGCTCACCCACAGCCTGCGACGACACTTTTTGTGATGGCCTGGAGGACTTCAGCATCGAGGATGACTGGATCGACTTCAGTCACGACCGCAACCACAACGGCCAGCAAGACCAGGATGAGTGCATGGGGTTCAGGTTGTCAGGCACCGCATTGCAAGCCAAACGGTCGTGCAACCCCAGTGGAGACTGGCTGTCGATCACCGACAGCCAACATTTGCAGATCACCGAACTGCGTTGGCAACTGCGCTGCGAACTTCACGAAAACTGGCTGCGTCGAAGCGTTTTGATGAGCTTGAAGGCCCAATGGCCTGGAGATGCATCGCGCCAGATCAGCCTGTCCAACACCGTGCACTTGCGCAACGATCTGCCCGGCAGCCAGCAAGCGCTGTTTTGCCCATGAATTCAGCCATGCAGCCGCACACGGGCATTGCGGAGCAACAAGGCGCTGTCACTTTGATGGTGGCCGTGAGTCTGGTGATTCTGGCCAGCCTGACCGGTCTTTACAGTGCCCGAAGCGTGCATTTTGACCAATTGGCCAGCCACAACCACGGGCGCGCCAACCAAGCTCGGCTGGCAGCGGCGGCGGCATTGGCCCATGCGCAGTCCACGCTGGCCACCACCCCTGTCAACCAGCTGTTTTCCGTCCGCACGGCCTGCCCTGCGGGCGTGGCAGGCCCGCAATGGGCATGCAGCGCCATGAACCTGACCCCGCCTGCCGATGCGCAAGATTGGCAACTGTCGGCCATTGCCGTGCGTGATCTCTTGATGTCCCCGCATGTGGTCACTTTGCACGCCAAGGCCAGCCACACGACCCAAGCCAGCCAAGCCCATGTGCGCGAAAGCGTGTTCGTTCCCGTCTTGTCACCCGCACCAGGCTTGGCAACGCCAGCGGCAGTGGTGGTGAATGGGTGCATCAGCGAGGCCGCTGGCGCCTCTTTGCGGGTCTGCCCCTTGGTCAGCAGGGGCGAGTCTTGCACTGGCCCGGCCAAAGCGCCGGTTGTTCACACCCTTTTTGCGGTGGACACCAACCGCAATGGGGTCATCTCCAGCGCCGAAAGGCTGTCCTGCATGGCCCTGAGTTCGCTCAGCATGCCTGGCGGAGGGACCCGAGTGGGGCCGACTGCAAACGTCAGCCGCAGCCCCTGCCAGCGCAGTGCCAGATTCAGCGTGCTCGGTCAAATTGAAGACACCCAACTCCAGGACTGGTCCAGCGCGCAAGAGCGCAACGGTTTGAGCGCCCTCACCCAGCCGCCGCGCTCGGTCTATTGGATCGACAGCGCCGACGATTGGCATCTCAGCGTGGGCACCGCCGAGGTTCCCGTCTTGCTGGCTTTTTCGGCCAAAGCTTGCGCCCAACGCTGCCCCCGCATCGCTGCCGGTGTGCGGATCATCGGCAGCGTCTGGATCGACTCGGGCTGCAACGACGAAAAAATGCGCGGCTGGGAGGGCGGCCGCATCGAGGGCCAACTGGTGGTGGAGTCTGGTATCCCCGAATGGCGCTCAGGCACGGTGTTGGCCACCCCACAAGGCCGCGATGCCTACATCTTGAACTGGCCAGACGGCATGGATGCATCCCGCGTGCAGCGCGTCAACGGCAGTTGGAGCGAAGGTTCGCCATGAGGCACCCAACCTCCCAGCAAGCGGGCTTGGCCTTGATCGAAGCGCTCATGGCCTCGGCGGTGCTGGGAATTGGCTTGGTGGGGGCCACGCAGCTGATACTCCAGAGCCTTCAAAAAGCCCGTGAAAATCGTCAAATCACTGTGGCTCAGCACTGGGCGCAAGAGGCGATGGATTGCGTGCAGGCTCAGCCGCTGACCCACAGCACCGCCTGCCCATCACCGCAAACCCGGGTGGTTCAAGGCGTGCCCTATACGCGTCAGATTTTCAGCAGCAGCGCCTCAGCTGGGCCCACCATCAACCTCACCGTGCGCGTGACTTGGCCTCGAACCAGGCACCGCACCAGCGCTTCCACCACGCCTGGCCAGGATTGGGGGTCTCAAGCTTCTGGAGAAAACCAGATCGAGTGGCGCTCCAGCGTCTCTGCCCTGCCCGCCTGGGTTGGCGTATCCTTGCCATAGTTCATTGGAGCGCTGAATCGCTCCTCACGACCATCCTGGATACCAATCACCGTGCCTTCTTTGCCCGACCCACACACCCCCATGCACCGTGCGCTGCAATTGGCCCAGCAGGGCTTGTGGCTGACCTCACCCAACCCCCGGGTCGGTTGCGTGATCACCGCCGCCGATGGCACGGTGCTGGGCGAAGGCCACACCCAACGCGCAGGCGGGCCGCATGCCGAAATCATGGCGCTGCGCGATGCCGCCACACGCGGACACAGCCTTCAAGGGGCCACGGCTTGGGTCACGCTGGAGCCTTGTGCCCATCAGGGCCGCACCGGGCCATGCTGCGACGCACTGGCCACTGCGGGCATTGGCCGCGTGGTGGCGGCCATGACCGATCCCAACCCCAAAGTCTCAGGCCAAGGCATGGCCCGCTTGTCGGCAGCAGGTGTGCAGACCCACACCCTGCCCCCCCAAAGCGACATCGCCATGCAGGCGCATGAACTCAACATCGGCTTTTTCAGCCGCATGGAGCGCGGGTTGCCCTGGGTCCGCATGAAGATGGCCAGCTCGCTCGACGGGCAAACCGCACTGCTCAACGGCCAAAGCCAGTGGATCACCAGCGCCTCTGCGCGCAGCGACGGCCACCGCTGGCGGGCCCGGGCCTGCGCCATCCTGACGGGCATCGGCACCGTGCTCGAAGACGACCCGCTGCTCAATGTGCGCGGGGTGGAGACCCCGCGCCAACCGCACCTGGTGGTGGTGGACAGCCGCCTGGACATGCCCCTGAACGCCAAGCTGCTGGACACGCAAGGCACGGGCGAACTAGCCCGGCACATCTGGATCTACACCGCCACGACCGACCAGCTGGACAAACGTGCCGCACTGTCCGCAAGCGGCGTGACCGTGATCGACTGCCCTGGGCCTGGCGGCAAAGTCGATCTGAAAGCCATGTTGCGCGATCTCGCACGGCGAGAGATCAACGAACTGCATGTGGAGGCTGGCCACAAGCTCAACGGCTCTTTCATCCGGGAGGGGCTGGTGGACGAATTTTTGGTCTATCTGGCCCCGCAACTGTTGGGCCCTGGCCAGGGCCTGGCCCATTTGCCAGCGCTCAACGAGCTCAGTGAAGCCGTTCAGCTGGCCTTCCACGCGGTCGAGCGCATCGGGCCGGATTTGCGCTTGCTGTTGCGCCGCCAATAAGACGCCTGTCCAGGGTCAGAAAGACGTCCGTGAGACAAGCCATCAGGGCAGACCCAGACCACAATACGTCCACGTTTTGACGGAGCCTCCGAATTGAACCTCGCCCATCTGCTGCAACGCCAGGCCCGCATGGCTCCCGAGCGCCCCGCCATTTTTCTGGGCACGCAGGTGGTGGCCACCCACGGGCAATGGGCCCAACGCTGCCAGCAGCTGGCCCGACAATTCCAAGCCGCTGGCTTGCAGCCGGGCGACCGGTTGGCGCTTTTCATGCGCAACCATGTGCGCACTCTGGAGGTGATGTTCGGTGCCTGGTGGGCCGGGCTGGCGGTGTTGCCGATCAACGCCAAACTGCATGTGCGCGAAGCGCAATGGATCATCGACAACGCCCAAGCGCGCTGGGCTTTTGTCACGGCGGACATCACCAGCGACACCGGAGAAGACCTCACAGGGCTCGAACGCATCGTTGACGTAGACAGCCCCGAAGCCGATGCACTGTGGCAAGGGCCCGGTCCCAACGAAACGCCCTTCGACACACCTGTCACTGAGCGCCAGCCCGATGACCTGGCTTGGCTGTTCTACACCAGCGGCACCACCGGCAGGCCCAAGGGCGTGATGATCACGCACCGCAACCTGATGACCATGGGGCTGGCGTACTTCAGCGATGTGGATGCCATCGGCCCGCAAGACTGCATCGCCTACGCCGCGCCCATGTCGCACGGTGCGGGCATTTACGCCATCCCCCACCTCATGGCGGGGGCCCGGCACATGGTGCCGCCCTCGGGTGGGTTCGATCCGGCCGAGCTGTTTGCGCTGGGCCAGCAGCTTGGGCCGCTGTCCTTGTTTGCTGCGCCCACCATCGTCAAGCGCCTGGTGGACCATGCTGAAGCGACAGGACTGACTGCGCAGGCATGCGGCCAAGCGTTCAAAACCGTGGTCTATGGCGGTGCGCCGATGTACGCGGCCGACATTCAGCGGGCGCTGCGCGTCATGGGGCCGCGCTTTGTGCAAATTTATGGCCAGGGCGAAAGCCCCATGGTGGGCACCGCCCTGTCGCGTCACCACCTGCAAGACACTGCGCACCCTCGCCACGCAGAACGCTTGGCCTCGGTGGGGGTGGCGCAAACGCCGGTGCGCATCCGCGTGACCGACGCGCAAGGGCAAGACTTGCCCCTGGGCGAAGTGGGCGAGGTGCTGATCCAAGGGGACAGCGTGATGACGGGCTATTGGCGCAACCCCGAGGCCACGGCCCATGCCATCCAGAACGGCTGGCTGTTCACAGGCGACATGGGCTGCCTGGACGCCGACGGGTTTTTGACCCTGAAAGACCGCAGCAAAGACCTGATCATCAGCGGCGGCTCCAACATCTACCCGCGCGAAATTGAAGAAGTGTTGCTGCACGCCCTGGGCGTGGCCGAAGTGGCCGTGGTGGGCGCGCCCGACGCCGAATGGGGCGAAGTGGTGGTGGCCTTTGTGGTGCCCCAAGCCGGGCACACGCTCGACACGGCAGCGCTCGATGCGCTGTGTCTGCAAGAAATCGCCCGATTCAAACGGCCCAAACGCTACCAAATCGTGGCCAGCTTGCCCAAAAACAATTACGGCAAAGTGCTCAAAACCGAACTGCGGCAGCGGCTGGGCTGAGTCAAGCTCAAAAATTCAGCGTCTTCACGCCTTCAGACGTGCCCAGCAAGCACACCTGGGCTTTTTGATGGGCAAACACCCCCACGGTGACCACGCCGGGCCACTGACTGACTTCGGTTTCAAACGCCACCGGGTCGGTGATCTTCAGGCCCTTCACATCGACGATGTGCTGGCCGTTGTCGGTCACCAGCGGCTGGCCATCTTTTTGGCGCACCACGGCGCTGCCGCCCATGGCCGCAAACTGGCGCATCACGCGGGCCGTGGCCATCGGAATCACTTCCACGGGCAAAGGGAAAGCGCCCAGCACGTTGACCAATTTGCTCTCGTCGGCGATGCAGACAAACTGCTGGCTCTGCGCGGCCACGATTTTTTCGCGGGTGAGCGCGGCACCGCCGCCCTTGACCATGTGGCCTTGGGGGTCGATCTCGTCGGCACCGTCGATGTAAACCGACAAACGCTCGACCTCGTTGCTGTCAAACACCGGGATGCCCAGGGCCTTCAGGCGCACGGTGGAAGCTTCAGAGCTGGACACCGCGCCTTTGATTTGGTCTTTCATCGTGGCCAAGGCGTCGATGAATTTGTTGACGGTGGAGCCGGTGCCCACGCCCACGATCTCGCCGGGTACAACGTATTTCAGGGCGGCTTGGCCCACCAGGGCTTTGAGTTCGTCTTGGGTCATGGAAGGGGCTCGGTAGGAAAGTCAAAAGTCGGGTCAGGGTTTGAGACAATCGGGGCAACTGAGCCCATCGTCGCAGCACGCTGCACAAGACCGGAATTATCCAATGTCCCTGATCCCTTATTGCCTGACCCGCCCTGTTTTGTTCAGGATGGACCCCGAAGAGGCCCACGACTTGACCATCGAAGGCCTGGCCCGCACCCAAAACACCCCGCTTGACCGCCTTTACCGCCAGCCCTTTGTGGCCCAGCCCATCACGCTGGCGGGCCTGCATTTTCCCAACCGCGTCGGCATGGCTGCGGGCCTGGACAAAAACGCCCGCTGCATCGACGGTCTGGGTGCGATGGGCTTTGGCTTTGTCGAAGTGGGCACCGTCACGCCCAAGGCGCAAGCCGGCAACCCCAAACCCCGCATGTTCCGCCTGCTCGAGGCCAACGCGCTGATCAACCGCCTGGGCTTCAACAACGACGGGCTGGACGCCTTCATCGCCAACGTCAAACGCTCCAAGTTCCGCCAGCAAGGCCGCTTGTTGGGCCTGAACATCGGCAAAAACGCCGCCACGCCGATTGAAAACGCCACCGACGATTATTTGATCGCGCTGGCAGGTGTGTACCCGCATGCCGACTATGTGACGGTGAACATCTCAAGCCCCAACACCAAAAACCTGCGCGCACTGCAAAGCGATGAGGCGCTCGACGGCCTGCTGGGCGCTCTGGTGTCTCGCCGCGAAGCGCTGGCTGCCGAACACGGCCGCCGCGTGCCCATGTTCCTGAAAATCGCCCCCGATCTGGATGAAACCCAGGTGGGCGTGATCGCCGCCACCCTGCAAAAACATGGCATGGACGGCGTGATCGCCACCAACACCACCTTGGCCCGCGACGCCGTGAGCGGCCTGCCGCATGCCGAAGAAATGGGCGGCCTCTCAGGCTCGCCCGTACTGGCGGGCAGCAATCGGGTGATCCGTCAATTGCGCGCCACCTTGGGCCAAGACTTTCCCATCATTGGCGTGGGCGGCATCCTGAGCGGGCACGACGCGATCTCCAAAATCGAAGCCGGAGCCGATGTGGTGCAGATTTACACCGGCCTCATCTACAAAGGCCCGGCACTGGTCACCGAAGTGGCGAGTGCACTGCAGCAGATGAAGCGCTGAATTAGGGTGGCGCGTCCAAAGATCCGCCCTGATCACGCCACCCGCGTCACGCGATGGGGCTTGAAGCCCAAGTCCGCCACCTTGCCCTTCTTGGCGCGGGCGGTTTTGGCGTTGTTCAGGCTGCGGATTTCCAGCGTTTCTTCGCGCGCTTTGCCGCCCCGGCCAATGCCTTCGATCTTGACGCTGCGGGTGTAGGCCGTAGCGCCTGCGAGGGTGTCTTTGGCTTCCAGGTCGATGAGCATCAGGCCCCGGCCGCCTTTTTCCATGGTTTTGAGTTCGCTGATCTCAAACGTCAACACACGGCCGCCCGTGCTGGCGCAGCACACGCTGGTGGCCGCAGGCATGGGCTGTTTGTCGGCCGGCACCGTGGCGCTGGAGCCGCTCACATGGCTGGGGGCGCAGACGGTTTCGCCCTCGCCCAGGCTGATGAAGGCTTTGCCCGCTTTGTTGCGCGAGACCATGTTTTCCACCGAAGCCATGAAGCCATAGCCGCCCGAGCCGCTCAGCAGCAGCGTGGCGTTGGCGGGCCCGGCGAAGTAGTGGGCGATTTGCGTGGTCGGCTCCAGCTCAATGAGCGTGGTCACCGGCTGGCCATCGCCACGTGCACCGGGCAGTGTGGCCACGGCGACGCTGTAGATGCGCCCGTTGCTGCCGAACATCAGCAGCGTGTCCACCGTGCGGCATTCAAAGGTGCCATACAGGCCGTCCCCCGCCTTGAAGGCGAAGCTGGTGGCGTCGTGGCCGTGGCCTGTGCGGGCGCGCACCCAGCCTTTTTCGGACACCACCACCGTCACCGGCTCGTCCACCACCTTGACTTCGGCGACGGCTTTTTTCTCTTCCTGGATCAGGGTGCGGCGCGGGTCGGCAAAGGTCTTGGCATCGGCTTCGATTTCCTTGACCATCAAGCGGCGCAGCGCGGCGGGGCTGCCCAGAATTTCTTCGAGCTTGCCCTGCTCTGTGCGCAGTTCACTCAATTCTTGTTCGATCTTGATGGCCTCCAGGCGGGCCAGTTGGCGCAGGCGGATCTCAAGAATGTCTTCGGCCTGGCGGTCGCTCAAGCGGAAGGCTTCGATCAGCGCGGGCTTGGGCTCGTCGCTGTGACGGATGATGCGGATCACCTCATCGATGTTGAGCAAGACCAGCTGACGGCCTTCCAGAATGTGGATGCGGTCGAGCACCTTGTTCAAGCGGTGCTGGCTGCGGCGGGTGATCGTGGTCTGGCGGAAGCTGATCCACTCCACCAGCATCTGGCGCAGCGATTTTTGAATCGGCTTGCCGTCGATGCCCACGGACGTCATGTTGATCGGGGCCGAGGTCTCCAGGCTGGTGTGCGCCAGCAAGGTGGTGATGAGTTCTTGCTGCTCAATGCGGCTGGTCTTGGGCTCGAACACCAGGCGCACGGCAGCGTCTTTGCTCGATTCGTCGCGCACCACATCCAACACCGCCAGCATGCTGGCTTTGAGCTGCAGCTGGTCGGTGCTGAGCGCTTTTTTACCGGCTTTGACCTTGGGGTTGGTGAGCTCTTCGATCTCTTCTAGCACGCGCTGCGAGCTCACGCCTTGCGGCAATTCGGTCACCACCAGTTGCCATTGGCCTCGGGCGAGTTCCTCGATCTTCCAGCGGGCACGCACCTTGAGGCTACCGCGACCGGTGCGGTAGGCGTCGGCGATGTCGCTGGCCGGGCTGATGATCTGGCCGCCGCCGGGGTAGTCGGGGCCGGGAAGGATGGCCATCAGTTCGCTGTCGCTCAGCTTGTCGTTCTTGATCAGCGCCACGCAGGCGTCGGCCACTTCGCGCAGGTTGTGGCTGGGGATTTCGGTGGCCAGGCCCACGGCGATGCCGCTGGCGCCGTTGAGCAGGCTGAAGGGCAAGCGGGCGGGCAGCTGGCGCGGCTCTTCGGTGGAGCCGTCGTAGTTGGGGATGAAGTCCACCGTGCCCATGTCGATCTCATCCAGCAGCAAGCTGGTGATGCGCGACAAGCGCGCTTCGGTGTAGCGCATGGCGGCCGCGCCGTCGCCGTCGCGCGAGCCAAAATTGCCTTGGCCGTCGATCAGCGGGTAGCGCTGCGAAAAGTCTTGCGCCATGCGCACCAGCGCGTCATAGGCTGCCGTGTCACCGTGCGGGTGGTAGCGGCCCAGCACATCGCCCACCACGCGGGCGCTTTTGACGGGCTTGGCTGCGGTGTTGTTGTTCGGTCCGCTGTAACCCAGGCCCATGCGGTCCATCGAATACAAAATCCGCCGCTGCACCGGCTTCTGGCCATCGCACACATCGGGCAAGGCACGGCCTTTGACAACGGACAACGCGTATTCGAGGTAGGCACGCTGGGCATAGGCGCCCAGGTGGTCGCCTTCGGGGGCGGCTGCGGTTTCAGGGGTCAACAGGTCAGTGGTCATCAATATCTTTCAATGTGGCAGCGCGCTTGCTGGCGATGAGCCCTAAACGGCCTATCGCCCACAGGGTGGGCTCCTACAGGGGATTCATCACACGTCGATTTCGATGCTGTCGCCGTGCAGCTCCATCAACTCGCGGCGGGCGGCGGCTTCGCCTTTGCCCATGAGCTGGGTCATGAGGTTTTCGGTGCCCGCGTTGTCCAGCGGGCCCAGCTCGATCGGCAGCAAGCGGCGCGTGTCGGGGTTGAGGGTGGTGTCCCACAACTGCTCGGCGCTCATTTCGCCCAAGCCTTTGAAGCGGCTGATGCTCCAGCCGCCTTCTTTCACACCGTCTTTGCGCAGCTTGTCGATGATGGCGGTGAGCTCGCCCTCGTCCAGCGCATAGGCTTTGGACGCGGGCTTTTTGCCGCGTGCCGGTGCATCGACGCGGAACAAGGGCGGCCGCGCCACATACAAATGACCCGCTTCGATCAGCTTGGGGAAATGGCGGAAGAACAAGGTGAGCAGCAGCACCTGGATGTGCGAGCCGTCCACGTCTGCGTCCGACAAGATGCAGACCTTGCCATAGCGCAGGTTGCTCATGTCGGGGTTGTCGTTCGGCCCGTGCGGGTCCACGCCAATGGCCACCGAGATGTCGTGGATTTCGTTGTTGGCAAACAAGCGGTCGCGGTCCACTTCCCAGGTGTTAAGCACCTTGCCACGCAAGGGCAAGATGGCCTGGCACTCTTTGTCGCGGCCCATCTTCGCGCTGCCGCCGGCCGAGTCGCCCTCCACCAAAAACACCTCGTTGTGCGCGATGTCACGGCTTTCGCAGTCGGTCAGTTTGCCGGGCAGCACCGCCACACCGGAGCTCTTGCGCTTTTCGACCTTCTGGCCCGCTTTCTGGCGGGTTTGCGCGGCCTTGATGGCGAGTTCCGCCAGCTTTTTGCCGTAATCCACATGCTCATTCAGCCAGAGTTCGAGCGCCGGGCGCACGAAGCTGGACACCAGACGCACGGCGTCGCGCGAGTTCAGGCGTTCCTTGATCTGGCCCTGGAATTGCGGATCCAGCACCTTGGCGCTCAGCACATAGCTGGCGCGGGCGAACACGTCTTCAGGCATGAGCTTGACGCCTTTGGGCAGCAAACCATGCAACTCGATGAAACTCTTGACGGCGGTGAACAGGCCGTCGCGCAAGCCACTGTCGTGCGTGCCGCCTGCGCTGGTGGGAATGAGGTTGACGTAACTCTCTCGCACTGGTGCACCGTCTTCGGTGAAGGCCACGGCCCACGAAGCGCCCTCGCCTTCGGCAAAGCTTTCGCTGTTGCCGTCGGCAAAGCCCTCGCCCTCAAACAAGGGGATCACGGGGTCTGCGGTGAGCGTTTGTGTCAGGTAATCGCGCAGACCGGCTTTGTATTGCCACTGTTGGGTTTCCTTGGTTTTCTCGTTCACCAAGGTCACCGTCACGCCCGGCATCAGCACGGCCTTGCTGCGCAGCAGGTGCGTCAGCTCGTTCATGGGCAGGGCGCTGGACTCGAAGTATTTGGCGTCGGGCCAGGCACGCACGGTGGTGCCCTGTTTGCGGTCGCCCTCGCCTGCGTTGCGGGCCACCAGCGGCTCGGTCACGTCGCCACCCGAGAACACCAGCGAGGCCACTTGGCCTTCCCGGTAGCTGGTGGCTTCGAGGCGCTTGGACAGCGCGTTGGTCACCGAGACACCCACACCGTGCAGGCCGCCCGAGAAGCTGTAGGCGCCGCCCTTGCCCTTGTCGAACTTGCCGCCCGCATGCAGGCGGGTGAACACCAGCTCGATCACCGGGGCGTTTTCCTCGGGATGCAGGCCAAAGGGAATGCCCCGGCCATCGTCTTCGACGCTGACCGAGCCGTCGGCATGCAAGACGACTTTGATTTTTTTGCCGAAACCCGCCAACGCCTCGTCGGCGGCGTTGTCCAGCACTTCCTGGATGATGTGCAGGGGGTTGTCGGTGCGGGTGTACATGCCCGGCCGTTGTTTGACGGGCTCCAGGCCCTTGAGGACGCGGATCGAGCCTTCGGCGTACGCGTTGGAGGTTTTGACAGTTGATTGGGTAGCCATGGTGGCGGATTGTAGTGGGATTTACGCTGCAATACTGGATATAAAAACAGCATTTTGAACCGATGTGGTCAATGCGGTGCCGACTTCTATTCCACCGGCCTCAAGCGCCATGCCATGTGGGAGCCCCAGCCCACCACCGATCCCACCACCCAGAACACCGGCGCCACCCCCGCCAGCGCCCCGGCCGCACCAAACAGCATCGGCATCAGCACGCTGGAGGCGTTGATGCTCATCAAACGCAGGCCCAAGGCTTCGCCATGGCGGTGCGGCGGGGTGATTTGGTGCAAGGTGCTCATGATCATGGGTTGGGCCGTCCCCAAAACCAGCCCGAGCAAAATCGAACACAAACCCATGGCCCAGGGCGAGGGCATGAGGGGGTAGACCCCAAACAAGACGGCAGTGCACGCCATCGAGCCGGTGATGATCTGGAACTCTTTGACATGGCGGGAAATGAATGGCAAACAAACCCGGATGAAGGCGGCCGCGACAGCGAAAGAGCCCAAGATTGTGCCCACCACCGAAGCGCTGTAACCGCGTTCATGGCCCAGCACGGGCACCACAAAGGTATGGACATCCCAGCACGAAGAGAGCAACCAATTGACCGCCAACAAGCGGCGCATCAGGGGTTCGGCCAACAAGTCCAGCGCTCTGCGGGGTGTCTGATGGTTTTCGGCCTGGGGGGCGTGCAACTCGGTCACCGACCGCACCCAGAACCAGGTGCTCAATGGCAAGGCGGCCAACATCCAAAAGGCCCATTGGAAACCCGAGATGTGGGCCGGTTCCGGTCCGGCATAGTCGATCAGCAAGCCCGCCAGCACCGGGCCTAAAAAATTGGAAATCGCCGGACCAATCGACAACCAGCTGAAGGCCACGCGCAACTCTGCCGGGTTTTGGGCCATGCGGCCCACATGGCGCTGCAGCGCAATCACGGCCATGCCCGTGGCCCCGCCGGTGGCCAGCGCACTCAAGCACAAGACCGGAAAAACCGGCCAGAGGGCAGACAGACTGGCCCCCACACAAGAAACCGTGACACTGATGAGCAAAGGCTTTTTCAGGCCTTCCCGGTCCACGTAACGCCCTGCGGGCAGCGCGAAGAAAACCTGCGTGAGGGCAAAAAGGGCCAACAAGGCCCCCACCGCCAAGGGGCTGTAGCCCTGCTTCAGGGCCAACAGCGGTGTCGCCATGCGCATGCCTGCCATGCAGGCGTGCAGGAAGATTTGGCCCCCAATCAGCCGAGGGAGCGTCTTCACCTCATCCCACCTCTTGCGTGCCCATCATGGCTCATGGCTCGCTGCCCGGCAGCAAGGCCTGCGCCTGGGCTTCGGGCAAGGCGTCCACCTGGCGCAAGGCGCGGTTCATCACATTGCTGCGGGTCTGGGCCTGGTCCAGGGTGTTGAGCACGGTTTGCGTCTGGTTGCGCACCTTGTCCAGCACATCGCCAAACTTGCCAAACTCGGTCTTGACGGCGCCCAGCACTTGCCAGACTTCGCTGGAGCGCTTTTCCAGAGCCAGCGTTCGGAAGCCCATTTGCAGGGCATTGAGCATGGCCATCAAATTGGTCGGACCCGCCAGCGTCACGCGGTGGTCTCGCTGCAGGGACTCCATCAGGCCGGGGCGGCGCAAGACCTCTGCATACAGGCCTTCGGTGGGCAAGAACATGACCGCAAAGTCGGTGGTGTGTGGCGGCTCCAGGTATTTCTCGGCAATCGACTTGGCTTCGAGCCTGATGCGCGCCTCCAGCGCCTTGGCACACAGCTCGGCCTGCACCGGGTCGGCCCGGCCTTGGGCTTCCAGCAGGCGCTCGTAGTCTTCGTTCGGGAACTTGGCATCGATCGGCAACCACACGGGCTGGCCGCTGTCCGATCGGCCCGGCAGGCGGATGGCAAAGTCCACCCGGTTTTTGTCGCCGGGGCGCGTGGCCACCTGCACGGCGTATTGCTCGGGGGTCAGCACTTGCTCGAGCAAGGACGCCAGCTGCGCCTCGCCAAACATGCCGCGGGTCTTGACGTTGGTCAGCAGGTGTTTCAGGTCACCCACGCCTTGGGCCAGCTGGTGCATCTCGCCCAAGCCTTTGTGCACCTGCTCCAAGCGGTCGGCCACTTGCTTGAAGCTCTCGCCCAAGCGGGCTTGCAGCGTGGCCTGCAGTTTTTCATCCACCGTTTGGCGCATTTCATCCAGCTTGGCGGTGTTGCTTTGCTGCAGTTGGGCCAGCTGGGTTTCCATGGTGCCGCGCATCTCGGTCAGGCGGCGGGCATTGGACTCGGACAGCGCATGGACCTGCTGCGCCAGGCTGTCGGTCAGGCTTTTTTGCAGCAAGGCCAGTTGCTGTGCCAAAGCGTCGATTTGCTGGTTCTGGGTGCGTGTGGCCTCGGCGCTTTGCTGCAGCAGCGACTGCTGGAACAGGGTGAAGTTCTGCATGGCCTCTTGCCGCCCCTGCACGCCGGACTGGCTGATCTCGGTGCGAAGCTCGCGTTCAAGCCGCTCCGACTGGGCTTGCTGATGGCCAAACTGCTGTTGTAACCAAGCGGTTTGTTCGGCCATCTGCTGGGAGGTTTGTTGCGCTTGCTCTTGCGACGAAGCGCCGCGACGCAGCAGCAAGACCACCAGCAAGAACAGATTCAGCCCCGCCAGGGCCAGCAGGGCCCATTCGGTCATGCAGCGCTGCCGGGCAAACTGTTCAAGGGCGTCAGCGCCTGGCCACGGGTCAGGTAAGCCACCAGATTGTCCGCCGCCAACTGGGCCATGGCCTTGCGGGTTTGGATGGTTGCGCTGGCGATGTGCGGGGTCAGCACCACATTGGGCACCTTGAGCAAGTCCGGGTGCACCGAGGGCTCACCCTCGAACACATCGATGCCGGCCGCAGCGATCTGGCGTGCCGCCAGGGCTTGGGCCAAGGCCGCGTCGTCCACAATGCCGCCGCGAGCGATGTTGACCAGGGTGGCCGTGGGTTTCATCTGCGCCAACTCGGCCGCGCCGATCGTGTGGTGCGACTCGGCGCTGTAGGGCACGACCAGCATCACATGGTCGGCCGTTTGGAGCAGCTCTTGCTTGCTCACGTAACGGGCTTTGCACTCGGTTTCCAGCTCGGCGCTCAGGCGGCTGCGGTTGTGGTACATCACATTCATGCCAAAACCGTGCGCCGCCCGGCTGGCAATGCCTTGCCCGATGCGGCCCATGCCAATGATGCCGATGGTCGAGCCATGCACCTCGGCCCCGGCGAACATGTCGTAGCTCCACTTTTTCCACAGGCCAGCGCGCAAGTAATGCTCACTCTCGGTCACGCGGCGTGCTGTGGCCATGAGCAGTGCAAAGCCAAAGTCGGCCGTGGTCTCGGTCAACACATCGGGGGTGTTGGTGGCCAGCACGCCTGCAGCGGTCATGGCGGGCACATCGAAATTATTGAACCCCACAGCCATATTGGCCACGATGCGCAGTTGCGGGTTGGCTTGCAAAAGCGCGGCGTCGATGCGCTCGCTGCCGGTGGTCAAAGCGCCCGCTTTGCCTTGCAGGCGTCGGGACAGTTCAGCCGGGGACCAGACCTCGTCGGCCTGGTTGCTCTCGACTTCAAACACCTGAGCCAAAGACTGCAGGACTTCAGGGAAGATGGCGCGCGCCACCAGAATGGAAGGTTTGGACATCATTTGAACCAGATAAAACTCATCACCACAAACAAGGGCAGCAAAATGCCACCCGACCAGAGCATATAGCCAAAGAAGCTGGGCATCTTCACGCCACGGTCCTCGGCAATCGCTTTGACCATCAGGTTGGGCGCATTGCCAATGTAGGTGTTGGCCCCCATGAACACGGCACCCGCCGAGACAGCCGCCAAGGTCGGGGCCAGCGTGGTCATCAAGACCTGCGGATCACCGCCGGCGGTGTTGAAGAACACCAGGTAAGTTGGGGCGTTGTCCAGGAAAGAGCTCAGAGCACCGGTGATCCAGAAATACATCATCACGTCCGGGCTGCCGTCGGGCTGGGTCACGGCCGACACCACCGCGCCAAAAGGCCCGTTCACACCCGCTTTGAGCATGGCGATCACCGGGATGATGGTCAGGAAAATACCCGCAAACAACTTGGCCACCTCTTGCATCGGGGCCCACGAAAATTGGTTGTCAGCATGCACTTTGGCAGGCGTGATCATGAGCGACAAGAAAGTCACGGCGATCAGGCCCACATCACGCACCACACCGGGCAGGCCAACGACCGTGCCATAGATGTCGAAAGACACGTCGGACTTCCACAAACCGCTCATCAGCACCAAACCGACCACGACGGCCAACAAAGCGAAGTTGATGCCCCCATCAAAACCGATGGCCTTGGAGTCGGGCGTGGGGTCCTGAGGGACAAGTTCCTCGCGGCGCTTGTAGTACCAGCTGTCCAGGATGTAAAAAATGGTCAGCAAGCTGCCCAATAGAAACAAGGTTTCAGGGAAGATGTGCTTCAAGGTCCAGAAGAAGTCCACACCCTTCAAGAAGCCCAAGAACAGCGGTGGGTCACCCAGCGGGGTCAGCGAACCGCCCGCGTTGGAGACGATGAAGATGAAAAACACCACCACGTGGGCCACATGCTTGCGGTTGTCGTTGGCCCGGATCAAGGGGCGAATCAACAACATGGAGGCGCCCGTGGTGCCCATGAAACTGGCCAGCACGGCGCCAATGCCCAAGATGGCCGTGTTCAATGCCGGGCTGCCGTGCAGATTGCCCCGAATGAAAATGCCGCCCGACACAGTGAAGAGTGCGGTGAGCAAAATGATGAAAGGAATGTATTCGGCAAACAGCGCATGCACCATGTTGACGCCCGCCATCTCTGGCCCGAACATGAGGGCAAAAGGCAAAAGAAACGCCAAGCCCCAAGCGGCAGCCACTTTGCCGTAATGGTGGTGCCAGAAATTTGGCGTCAACAAAGGCATCAAGGCGATCGACAGCAAAATGCCCGCAAAAGGCACGCCCCAAATCACCGACAACTGCGACCCGTCAAAATCGGCAGCCCAAGCCCCACCGGACATGGCCATCAGCATGGGCAAAGCCAGCCAGGCGGATCGTCTCGTACCCCATGACGTCATCAGTGCACTCCTGCAAAAAAGGTGCCGTATGTTAACGGGCACTTCAAGCCTTTTCAGACCACCGGAGAAATTTCAAACACCTGGCGCAGGTAGGCCAGGTATTTTTCATCGTCGCACATCCCCTTGCCTGGAGAGTCGGACAATTTGGCCACAGGCTGGCCATTGCACCGGGTCATCTTGATGACGATCTGCAAAGGTTCATAACCCAGGTCATTGGTCAGGTTGGTGCCCACCCCAAAGGCCAGCTGGCAGCGCCCGCGAAACTGCTCAAACAGCTCAATGGTGCGCGGAATGGTCAGGCTGTCGCTGAAAATCAGCGTCTTGGTTCTGGGGTCTACCCGGTTGTGCTGGTAGTGCGCGATCATGCGCTCGCCCCAACTGAAGGGGTCGCCACTGTCGTGGCGCGCACCGTCAAAGAGCTTGCAGAAGTACAAATCAAAGTCGCGCAAGAAGGCGTTGAAGCCGTACACATCACTCAAGGCAATCCCCAAATCGCCCCGGTACTCCTTGGCCCAGGACTCGAAAGCGAAAACCTGGCTGTCACGCAGCCGTGGCCCCAAGGCCTGCGCGGCTTGCAAATACTCATGCGCCATGGTGCCCAAGGGGGTCAGGCCCAGCAGGTAGGCGTAATACACATTGCTGGTGCCCGCAAACTGGCCTTCGGGGCCCGTGCCCAGGCGGGCCGACAAAACGCGCAAAACCTCCTCGTGCCAAGCACGGGAAAAACGGCGGCGGGTGCCGTAGTCCGCAATCTTGAGGGTCTGCAGTCCAGGGGCTTGCAACTGCGCGATTTTGGTCTCCAGCAGGCGGCGCCCCTGCATCAGGTCGGGCACTTTCTGCGTGTTGCGGAAATACACCTCGTTGACAATGGCCAAAACCGGGATCTCAAACAAGATGGTGTGCAGCCACGGCCCCTGGATGGTGATGTCGATCTCGCCAGAGGGCAAGGCCGAGACCTGGATGTATTTTTCATTGAGCTTGAACAGGCCCAGAAAATCCACGAAGTCACTCTTGATGAAGCGCAGAGTTCGCAGGTAATGCAGCTCAGAGTCCTTGAAATTCAAACTGCACAGAGAACGGATTTCACGACGGATTTCATCCACAAATGGCGCCAGCGGTACCCCCGGGTTGCGGCACTTGAATTTGTACTGCACCTGCGCCCCCGGAAACTGGTGCAGCACCACCTGCATCATGGTGAACTTGTACAGGTCGGTGTCGAGCAGGCTGGTGATGATCATGGTGGCTTGTCTCTGGCGGCTGAGGCCGCTGCTTGTTGTGGGCCAGTGTAAGGGATACCCCAAAGACTCATGCGGGGCCAATGCCAGCGGTGTCGACGCGCCCACTGGAGAGCACAAGCACCCGTTGGGCATGATGGGACAGGATGTTGTTTTGTTCGGCGACCAACATGGCCACACCTTCGCGCCCCAGTTGCAGCAGGGCATCTCGCATCGCAGCCACCAGCACCGGCGCGATCCCCTCGCAAGGCTCGTCGAGCAACAACAGACGCGGTCCGGTCATCAGGGTTCGGGCCAGCGCCAGCATTTGCTGCTCGCCGCCGCTCATTTGAGCCGCTGGCCGTTGCAGCATGGCCTTGAGTTGGGGAAACAAGCTCAGGATGCGATCGCAGCGCTGGGCAGGCGTCTCCTGTTGGCTGGCATGGGCACCTGGGTGAGACAAACCATTGGCGGCTATCCACAGGTTTTCTTTGACCGACAAAGCGGTGAACAATCGGCGGTCTTCGGCCACAAAGCCCAAACCGGCACGGGCGCGTCGGTGCGCGGGCCAGCCCTCGATGGGCTGCCCCTGCCACGCAATGCGCCCCTGCGCGCGGGGACCGATGCCGATCAGGCTTTGCAGCAGGGTCGATTTGCCTGCGCCGTTCAAACCCTGAATGACCACCAACTCGCCTTCGCCCACGGCAAGATGGACGTCAAACAAGGCTTGGGCTTGTCCATACCAGGCATTGAGCCCCTCAACCGCGAGCATCCAGCAGCCCTTTCATTTCAAAGTCCAGCCCCAGGTAGCGTTCGCGCACCTGCGGGTCTTGCGCCACCGCCTCCGGTGCACCATCGGCCACCAGACGGCCATGCATCAGCACCAGCACCCGATCCGCCACGCCAAAGACGGCGTCCATGTTGTGTTCGGTGTAGAGCACCGTCACCCCTTGCGCGGCCACCTCGCGCACCAAGGCCATCATGTCAGCGCGTTCGGCGACCGCCAGCCCGGCAGCAGGCTCGTCCAGCAGCAGCAAAGAGGGGCTTGGATCGGCACCCGCCTCAGGCAAGCCTGCCAGCGCCATGGCCAGTTCCAGACGCTTTTTCGCGCCATAGGGCAAATCGGCCACCGTGTGGTGGACCATCATCGCCAAGCCCGCTTGCGTGGCCAAGTGCATGGCCCGCTCGGGCTGACGCCGGTCCAGCCGGTCCCACCAGGCCAAGGGCGCTGCACCGCGCAGCACCAGTTGGATGTTTTGCAAGACCGTGAGCGCCTCAAAGGTCTGCGCCACCTGAAAGGTGCGGGCCACGCCCAGGCGCTGGCGCTCCGCGGGCGCTTTGCCCAACAGCGACTGCCCTTGCCACAGCACCTCACCCGCTGTGGGCACCTGCTGGCCAGCCAGGCAGGCAAAACAGGTTGATTTGCCCGCGCCATTGGGGCCAATCAAGGCCACACATTGGCCTGCATCCACCTCAAAATCCACCCCGTCCAGCGCCCGCACGCCGCCAAAATGCTTGGCCAGGCCCTGCACCTGCAAAGCGCTCGTTCTCATACATGGCCCTCTTGAGGGGTGCTGGACATGGATTGACGTGCTGTGCGCAAGGCCAGCCATTGCTGCACCGAACCCAACACCCCGCTGGGCGCCAGCACCATGACCCCCATGATGACCAGGCCCAAGATGCCGCGCCAATACTCCAGCCCCCGCCCCAGCTCCGCGCCCCCCCACACCAGCAAGGCGCTGCCGACGGCGGAGCCCCACAACTGGTGCACACCGCCCAGCAAGATGACCAGCAAGGCATCCACCGACATGGCCACCGAAGCCACCGAGGGGAACACCGCACCCTTGAACGCGGCCCACAAGCCTCCGGCCAGGCCCGCCAAAGTGGCGCTGCCCACAAACACCTGGTAGCGCAAGGCCTGCACCGGCAAGCCACTGGCTGAGGCTCGCAGCGGTGCATCGCGCAGCGCCTGCAAAGCCGCGCCCCGGCTGGAACGAACCACGCGGGCCATGGCCAGGATGGCCAACAGCATGAAGCCGCACAGCACTGCATCCGCCAAAGCACGCGATTCGGGCGCGATCAAGCGCACGCCAATCAAACCGTTGTCACCGCCCGTCAGGCCCACCCACTGCGTGGCCCCGGCCCAAATCATTTGGGCCAGCGCCAGGGACAGCATGGCCAGGTACACCCCGCTGCTGCGCACCACCAAAGCGCCAAAAGCCAAGGCCACGGTCAGCGCCAGCACCATGCCAGCGGCCAAAGCGGCAAACAAACCCGCCCCCCAATGCAGGTGCGACAACGCCGTGCCATAAGCGCCCAGCGCAAAAAACGCCGCATGGCCAAAACTGACCAAGCCGCCCAAAGCCATCATCCATTGCAGGCTCAGGCCAAACAGCATCATCACCATCACGTCCTCGGCCAGGCTGCGACCATAGTCGCCTTGCCCCCAGGCCAGCAGTGTCAAACCCACAAAGGCCAAGGCAAATACCCCCTGGCCCCCGCCCGACACCGGCCACAGCGCAAACACCGGCACGCTTTCGCGTTGCTCGGCATGCACGGCCGACCCGGCCAAACCCTGAGGGCGCCAGACCAACACCACCGCCATGGTCAGAAACACCAACACCAAGGTCGCTTGCGGAAAAAAGCTCAGGCCAAAGGCATGGATCAGGCCAATCAACACCGCCGCAGCAAACGCTCCGCCAATGCTGCCCAGCCCCCCGGTGACCACAACCACAAAGGTTTCGACCACCACATTCATGTCCATTTGCAAATGCGCGGGCTCTCGCGGCAGCTGCAAAGCCCCGGCCAGCCCTGCCAGACCGCAGCCCAGCATGACCACCCCCAGCATCAGCGGCGCGGGGTTGACGCCCAGCGCGGCCAGCATGTCGCGGTCTTGCGTGGCGGCTTTGACGCGCTGGCCCCACAAGGTGCGCGTGAGCAAGAGGTGCAGGCTCAACCAGACCAGTGGTCCCAGCGCCAGGGTGAACAACTGCCAGGTGGGGAAAAACGACTCGCCCAATTGAACCGCGCCCTTGAGGCCCGGAAAGCGCGGCGCAAACACCTCTTGCGGCCCAAAAAACCAGCGCATGGCATCGTGCAGCGCCAGCGTCAGGCCAAAGGTGGCCACCAGTTGGTACAGCTGCGGCGCGTGGCGCATGCGCCTCAAGAGCAGCAGCTCGGTCAGTGCACCCAGCAGCGCCGCCAGCGCGGCCCCTAAGAGCATGGCCAGCGCATACGTCCAGGCCGACTCAGCCCATTCGGGCCACCAGTGGGTCACCGCGTGCGCAGCCCACAGCGCGCCCAGCATGAAAAAACTGCCGTGCGCAAAATTGACGATCCGGGTCACGCCGAAGATCAGCGTCAAACCCGAAGCCATCAAAAACAAGGTGGTGGCGTGGCTCAGCCCGTTGAGCAACTGCAGCGCCAGTGCTTCAAATCCCAATTGAGCACCTTGTCACGAGAAAAAGATCAGTCCACCCACTGGGTGAAGTCTTGCGCCGACACCCGGGTGGTCTGGAAGGTGTTGACCAGCGCCGATTCGTCGGCATAACCCAGCGACATGCCGCAGACGAGCATTTCGTTCTCCCCTGCGCCCACCAGCGGCAAGATGATTTTGGCAAAACCGTTCCAGGCCGCTTGCGGGCAGGTGTGCAGGCCCCGCGAACGGGCGGCCACCATCAGGGTCTGCAAAAACATGCCGTAGTCGAGCAAGCTGCCCCGGCCCATCACCTTGTCGATGGTGAACATCAAGCCCACGGGCGCGTCAAAAAAACGGAAGTTTTTCTGGTGCTGCGCATGCATCTGGGCCTTGTCGCCCTTGCCGATGCCCAGCACGCCATACAGGCCAAAACCGCACTCGCGGCGGCGGTCGATGTAGGGGCTGACCCATTTTTCGGGGTAGTAGTCATAGGCCTCGGCGTAGTCTGCGGCCAGTGCCGGATTGGCGCTGATGGCATCGTGCGCGGCGCAGGTTTTGGCCACCAGCTCGTCACGCTTGGCGCCTTGCAGCACATACACCTTCCAGGGCTGGGTGTTGGTGCCGCTGGGCGCGCGGGCGGCGATGTCCAGCACCTCTTGCAGCACAGCACGGTCCACCGGTTTTGGCAAATAGGCGCGGGTCGAAAAGCGGCTCAGGATGGCGGCGTCCACACTGGCGGGGTCGCTCACACGGGTGCTGACCTGGGGGCCGATGGGGGAAATGCTCATGTCAAGGTCTCCAAAAATGCTTTGAGTGGGGCCGGCAAAGGCACGGGGCGGCGGGTTTCACGGTCCACGTACACATGGACAAAATGGCCCCGGGCGGCGGTCAGATCTTCACCTTGGGCAAACAAGCCCACCTCGTAGCGCACACTGGAGGTGCCCAGCTTGGCCACGCGGATGCCTGCGTCGATGGTTTGGGGGAAGGCCAGCGGCGCAAAATAAAAACACTGGGTTTCCACCACCAGGCCAATGGTGCTGCCCGCATGGATGTCGAGCACACCGCGCTCAATCAGCGTGGCGTTCACGGCGGTGTCGAACCAGCTGTAGTAAACGACGTTGTTCACATGGCCATACACATCGTTGTCCATCCAGCGGGTGCTGATGGCGCGAAACGCCTTGTAGCGGCTGCGCTCGTCGGCTTGGGGTTTGGCGGGCGTGTTCATCGCCCGAGATTGTGCCAGCGTTGCCAATAGGCCAAGGCCACGTCCCAGGTCTGCATTTGCACCTGAACCGTGGTCTCGATGTCGTGGCCATAGCCGCCGCCCATGCACAGCACCACCGGGAGACTGCGTTGCCAGGCCCAGTCCAGTACCACCCGGTCGCGCGCCTGCATGCCGTCCATCGTCAGTTTGAGCCGCCCCAACCGATCCCCCTCGTGCGGGTCGGCTCCCGCTAGGTAAATCACCAGCTGCGGATCGAACCGGTCTTGCAGGGTTTGCAGCGCCTGGTGCAAAGCTGCCAAATAAGGCTCGTCGGTGCAGCCGTCCGGCAGGCCCACGTCCAGGTCGCTGGGCTCCTTGCGGAAGGGGAAGTTCTTTTCGCCATGCAGAGACAGCGTGAACACGCTGGGGTCATGGGCAAAAATGTGCGCGGTGCCGTTGCCCTGGTGCACATCCAGGTCAATCACCGCCACCTTCAAGGTTTGGCGCTGGTGTCGCCAGGCTTCGGCCTGCATCAGCCGAGCGGTGACCGCAATGTCGTTGAACACACAAAACCCGCCGCCCTTGTGCGCATAGGCATGGTGCGTGCCGCCCGCCAGGTTGCCCGCCACGCCTTGCCTCAAGGCATCGCGAGCAGCCGCCACGGTGGCGCCCACCGAGCGGCGGGCCCGCTCGGCCATGGCGGGACTCCAAGGAAAGCCAATTTCCCGCTGCAAGGCGGGCTCCAAAGTCCCGGTGCTCACCCCCTGGATGTAGGCGGGCGTGTGCACCAGCGCCAGCTCGCCATCACTGGCGGCTGGGGCCTCCTGCATCTTGACGATGGGCAGCTCTTGTGTGAGGCGGTCACGCAACCGGCTGTACTTGCGCATCGGAAACCGGTGGCCCTCGGGCAAAGGCAAGACAAAGTGGTCGGCGTAGTAGGCGTGCATGGGCAGTTCGGGTGGGGACTCGATTCTAGAAAACCCTCTCTAATCTGAGCCGCCAGCAAGTTCATCCCCTTGCAATACCCCGTAGAAACCCTAAAATTCAAACCATGCTGCACTGCAACAAAGTTGTACGGCCCCGGCCAGTTACGGCGCAGTCTTGTTGAAACCCAACCTTTTTTGATCTGGAGATCCTCATGATGACCGCTGAACAAATCGTCGCCTCCCACAAAGCCAACGTGGAAACCCTGTTTGGCTTGACCGCCAAAGCCTTCGAAGGCGTGGAAAAACTGGTCGAGTTGAACCTGAGCGCTGCCAAGGCGGCCCTCGACGAGTCCGCCAACAACACCCAAGCCGCCCTGAGCGTGAAAGACGCACAAGAGTTGCTGGCCATGCAAGCCAACCTGTTCCAGCCCTTGGCCGAAAAGACCGCCGCTTACAGCCGCCACCTCTATGACATTGCCTCGGGTACGGGCAACGAATTCACCAAAGCCTTCGAAGCCCAGAGCGCCGCTGCGCAAAAGCAGTTCGCCTCGTTGGTGGAAACCGCGACGCAAAACGCCCCCGCTGGCTCCGAGCAAGCCGTCGCCATGATGAAGGGTGCCGTGACCGCCGCCAACAGCGCTTACGAGTCGGTGCAAAAAGCCGTCAAACAAGCCACCGACATGGCCGAATCCAATTTGGCAGCGGTGACCCAATCGGTCGTGGCCACGCCCAAGGCTGCCAAGAAGAAGTGATGCATTTCACCGGCCTGTCCCCCGGGGCTCGGCCGGTTCCTCTTTCGCAAGTTGTCTCCTCGGATCCTTTTGAATTTCGTCTGGGAAACAGGGATCCCTTCCAGGGCTGATCGCCAGATCAGCCCTTTTTTTCGCCCGTCAACGTCCAGACTCGAATGCGGCCAAACGGGCTCTCAGGCCCGGCAGCGCCTCGCGCATGGCCGCCCGCCCCGCCTCGATGGAGCGCTGTCTGGCGCCAAAATCGGCACTTCTTACGCCCGACAAGGCGGGCCGCACCACCCAATCGGCTTCTTTCAGCGCCAGGTGGTTGATGCTCTTGCCCATGATGGCAAAGGTCTGCATCAGGATCTGGAAGGTGTCTGCAGAGGGGTTGCCCTCTGGGTCGCTGGAAATGTCCACCGCGATGACGAAATTCGCCCCCATGTCTCGGACTTGCCGAACCGGAACCGGTGCCACCAGGCCCCCATCGACATACTCACGCTCTCCCACCCGCACCGGCTGAAACACCCCGGGTACCGCGCTCGAAGCCCGCACCGCAGCGCCCGTGTTGCCCCGCCGAAACGTGATGGCCTCACCATTGCCCAAGTCGGTGGCCACAATGCCCACCGGAATCCTCATCTGCTCCAGGCTGCGCCCCCCCACCTGGGTGTTCACATATTTGGCCAAGGCCTCACCACGCAAAGCCCCCCTGTTCAAAATGGGCAGCATCCAATCGGTGATCTCGGCCTCTTGCATGGTTTCGGCCACGCGCACCAACTCAGCCGGTGTTTTGCCACTGGCGTACAAAGCAGCCACCAGACTCCCCGCAGAAGTGCCCACCACAAAGCCCGGCCGCAGGCCCGCCTCTTCGAGCACCTGAATCACGCCCACATGGGCGAAGCCCCGAGCGGCCCCGCCTCCCAAAGCCAAACCCAAGCGCAGCTCTTTGCGCTCGACACTGGGCAACACGGCACCCGGGCCTGTGGGCGGCGTGCTGGGCACACTGCTGCAAGCAGCGAGCACCATCACCAGCGACAGCAAACTCCAACGCCCAAGACCGCCCAGAGCCGCCACACCAGAACCCAGGCGGGATCGCTTTCTTTGATGGTTTGCATCGACTGACAACATTTATTTCCTCAGATCTTATTGATAACGATTCGCATTTGCTTTACAATGGCACCACCATCCAGGAACACATGACTTCATCCATGAATATCTCTCGCACCTTGTGGAGTTTGGCTTGCCTCATGTCCGCCACATCGGCCATGGCACAAGACAAAATCCTGAACATTTATTCCGCCCGACACTACCCCAGTGACGAGCTGATG
Organism: Comamonadaceae bacterium; assembly: GCA_027484105.1. GTDB lineage: Bacteria > Pseudomonadota > Gammaproteobacteria > Burkholderiales > Burkholderiaceae_C > Limnohabitans_A. The sequence goes on along the minus strand of JAIXUG010000021.1, from coordinate 31,169 downwards.
TACAACGATTTCACCAAAGCCACCGGCATCAAGATCAACCGGGTTGATGCCGACGATGCCGGTATTCTCGCCCGTCTGAAGGCCGAGGGTGCCGCCTCCCCTGCCGACGTGATTTTGCTGGTCGATGCGGCGCGTCTGTGGCGCGCCGAAGTCGATGGCCTTTTCTTGCCCATCAGATCCAAGGTTCTGGAAGACGCCATTCCAGCCAATTTGCGCGCCAAAGCCGCTGACAACGGCGGCACGGCCTGGTTCGGCCTGTCCACCCGTGCACGCGTGGTGGTCTATGACAAAGTCAAATTCAACAAAACGGATGCGGACAGCTATGAAAAACTGGCCGACCCCAAATTCAAAGGCAGCTTGTGCATCCGCAGCGGCTCACACCCCTACAACCTGAGCCTGTTTGGCGCCATGAGCGAGCACATCGGGCCGCAAAGAACAGAGGCCTGGCTCAAGAGCCTGGTGGACAACATGGCCCGCAGCCCCAAGGGGGGCGACACCGACCAAATCAGAGCCGTGGCCTCGGGTGAATGCGGTGTGGCCGTCACCAACACTTATTACTTGGCGCGCTTGATGCGGTCATCCAACCCTGCAGACAAAGCCCTGGCCGAAAAAGTTGGCGTGGTCTTTCCCAACCAAAGCAGCTGGGGCACGCACATGAATGTGGCCGGTGGTGCGGTGGCACGCCACGCCAAAAACAGCGCCAACGCGGTGCAGTTTTTGGAGTACCTGGCCAGCCCCGCCGCGCAAAACCACTTTGCCAACGGCAACAACGAGTGGCCAGCGGCGAAAGGCGTCAGCTTTGACAACCCGGCCCTCAAAGCCATGACCGGCGGCAGCTTCAAAAGCGAGTTGCTCCCGATCAGCGCCGTGGGCATGAACCAGATCAAGGTGCAGCAGATGCTGGACCGGGTGGGTTTCAAATGATGACCAGGCTGATCAAGCCGTGACGGGTTCAGCGACCTGAGCAGTCACTGCAGGCAAACGGATCAAGTGGTCAAAGGCGCTCAAGGCGGCTTTGGCGCCTTCGCCTGCAGCGATCACGATCTGCTTGTACGGTACCGTGGTGCAATCGCCCGCCGCGAACACGCCGGGCACATTGGTGTGGCCTTTGGCGTCCACCACGATTTCACCGAACTTGGACAACTCGACAGTGCCCTTCAAGAACTCGGTGTTGGGCACCAAACCGATCTGAACAAACACACCTTCCAGTTCCACCCAGTGGTCATCACCCGAGGTGCGGTCTTTGTAGCGGATGCCATTGACCTTGCCGTCTGCGCCGGTGATTTCGGTGGTCTGGGCGTTGGTGTGCACCGTGACGTTGGGCAGGCTCTTGAGCTTGCTCACCAGCACCGCATCGGCCTTGAGTTGGTCGGCAAACTCAAACACCGTGACGTGTGCCACGATGCCCGCCAAGTCAATCGCCGCTTCGATGCCGGAGTTGCCACCGCCAATAACGGCGGTGCGCTTGCCCTTGAACAAGGGACCGTCGCAGTGCGGGCAATATGCCACGCCTTTGTTTTTGTACTCGGCCTCGCCGGGCACGTTCACATTGCGCCAGCGGGCGCCGGTGGAGAGGATGACCGAGCGGGCTTTCAAAGCGCCCCCATTGGCCATTTGCACCTCGATCAGGCCACCGGGCGCCGTCGCCGGGATGATTTTTTCGGCGCGTTGCAAATTCATGATGTCCACCTCGTAATGGCGCACTTGGGCTTCCAGAGCCGCTGCAAACTTGGGGCCATCGGTCTCCAGCACCGAGATGTAGTTCTCAATCGCCATCGTGTCGTTGGTCTGGCCACCAAAACGCTCGGCCGCCACGCCCACGCGGATGCCTTTGCGCGCAGCATAGACAGCCGCAGCCGCACCGGCAGGACCACCGCCCACGATCAACACGTCAAAGGGGTCTTTGGCGCTGAGCTTGGCCGCGTCGCGTTCACCGGCGTTGGTGTCCAGTTTGGCCACGATTTCTTCCACCGACATGCGGCCTGAGCCAAACACCTGGCCGTTGAGGAAGACCATGGGCACCGCCATGATCTGGCGCTCTTCCACCTCTTGCTGGAAAGCGCCACCTTCGATCACCACGGTTTTGACATTCGGGTTCACGATGGCCATGAGCGACAAGGCCTGCACCACGTCGGGGCAATTGTGGCAGCTCAGCGACATGTAGACCTCGAAGTTGAAGTTGCCTTCAAGGGCCTTGATGCTGTCGATGACCTCGGCCTCGACCTTCGGGGGATGCCCCCCGGTCCAAAGCAAAGCCAGAACCAAAGAGGTGAACTCGTGACCCAGTGGCAAACCTGCAAACCGCACCCCGGTGGTCTGGCCTTCGCGGGCCACCACAAAAGACGGCTTGCGTGCATCGCTTCCCGAGGTGTCCAGGCTGACCTTGTCCGACAGGCCTGTAATGGTTTCCAACAGGCTCTTCATCTCGGTGCCGGTCTCGCTGTCGTCCAGCGAAGCGATCAAGCGAATCGGCTGGCGCAGCAAGGCCAGGTATTGCTGAAGTTGGGCTTTGAGGGTGTCGTCGAGCATGGTGATCTCCGGTTTTCAGGGGGCAGTGAACTTGGACCTGCACTTTTGGCGCAGGCCTGGAAACAAGGGGAATTGGGGTGAATTTGGGGGGAATGCGTTGAGCGCAAGGCACGCAGGCTTGTGGCCCGCATGCGTTGAACTCAGCGCCCTGACCAGCAGGGCACCCGAGATTTAGATCTTGCCGACCAGGTCGATGGAAGGGGCCAAAGTCTTGGCGCCTTCTTTCCACTTGGCTGGGCACACTTGGCCGGGGTTGGCGGCGGTGTACTGAGCGGCTTTCAGCTTGCGCAGGGTCTCGGACACGTCGCGTGCGATCTCGTTGGAGTGCACTTCGGCGGTCTTGATCATGCCTTCGGGGTTGATGATGAAGGTGCCGCGCAATGCCAGGCCTTCTTCTTCAATGTGCACGCCAAAAGCGCGTGTCAGGGCGTGTGTAGGGTCGCCAACCAAGGGGAACTTGGCCTTGCCCACCGCAGGCGATGTCTCGTGCCACACTTTGTGCGAGAAGTGGGTGTCGGTGGTCACAATGTAGACCTCGGCACCGGCTTTCTGGAACTCGGCGTAGTTGTCAGCCGCGTCTTCGATTTCTGTGGGGCAATTGAAGGTGAAGGCTGCGGGCATGAAAATCAGAACGGACCACTCGCCCTTGAGGGTTTCGTTGGACACTTGCACGAACTTGCCGTTGTGGAAAGCCTGGGTTTTGAAAGGCTGGACTTGGGTATTGATCAAAGAGGACATGGTCATTTCCTTGGGGTTGGTTTAAAAAAACTATCGAATGAGAAAACTCATTGGTCGCAATCATAATTCGAATCAGGGTTTCCACTCATGAGTAGTTTCTATGGGCTCGATAGGGAAAACCTTTGAACCCAGCCCCATGCGGCTGGCGACTGCAGGTTTTGACGGGTCAAGCCACGCCTGTGGACTCAGAGGGCTTCTTGAAAAAACCCACCGCCAAGCTGAGCCATGCCAGTATCCAAGCCACCCCACCCCATGGCACCAAAGCCCTCAGGGCGTCCCACGCCAGCACGTGACGGGCATAGAGGTTGAAGCTGAACAAGATCAAGCCCAACACCATGAGCCCACCCGCCGCCAACAAGTAACGAGACGGCCGACACAGGTGCAGCGCCAAACCGGTGATCAGCAAGCCCAATGAATGGAACTGGTGTTGGGCCAAAGCGCTTTGCACCGCGGTCGGAATGCCTGCGGCAAACACCGGCAAATGCGCAAAGGCGGCACTCAAGACCACACTGGAGCCAGCGCTCAAGGCGCCCAGGCTCAGGAATGATCGGGCCCAAAAAGTCTTGGAAAGAGGTGCCTTCAGGTTCATGTCGGTACGGTTTCAGGTCAAGCAACAAACCGCATTGGAGCATGCCGGGCAAGCAGAGCCCGCCCGAACTGCAGGCGCTCAGATCAGCGGCCTGCGGTAACCGCCGGCCTGACCGCCAGGGGACAACACCAACTGCCACAGCTGGTTGTCTCGGGCGCGGAAGGTGCCTGCGCAACTCAAGAGGTAATAGCGCCACATGCGGTAAAAGCGCTCGCCATAGCGCTCTTTCAAGGACGGCCAGGCCGCTTCGAAGCGCGCATGCCAGGCCATCAGCGTCTTGTCGTAATCCTCGCCAAAGTTGTGCCAGTCCTCCATGACGAACTGCTCTTCGCAGTAAAAAGCCATGTCGGATGCAGAAGGCAGCGCGCCGTTCGGGAAGATGTATTTTTCGATCCAAGGATCGATCCCGGCACCCGCGCGGTTTTTGCCAATGGTGTGCAGCAAAAACAAGCCATCGTCCCGCAGGCTGCGGCGGGCCATGTCGAAATAGGTGCGGTAGTTCTTGTGGCCCACATGCTCGAACATGCCAATCGACGCCACACGGTCAAAACGCTGCTCACCGCAGGGGTTGAACTGCCGATAGTCGGCCAGCTCGAAACGCACAGGCAAGTCACCCGCCTTTTGCGCACCCCAACGGGCCTGCTCTTTGGAGATGGTCAAGCCCACGCACTGCACCCGGTAATGCCGGGCCGCAAACAGCATCAGACTGCCCCAGCCGCAACCAATGTCCAAAAGGGTCATGCCGGCCTTCAGTTGCAGCTTTTGACAAATCAAATCCAGCTTGGCCTCTTGCGCCTGCGCCAGACTTTGCGCCACAGGCCAATAGCCACAGCTGTAGGCCATGGACGGGTCGAGCATGGCCTCGTACAAATCGTTGCCCAGGTCGTAATGCAGCTCGCCCACCTGCCACGCCCGGTGCGGTGATTGCAGATTGGTCAGTCGGGCCTTGAGCGACGCCCACAACCATCCCGCACGGCCCACCTGCTCGTCCAGCCGCGCCCGCAAAATCCGGGTGATCATTTCGTCCACCTGGTCACAGTCCCACCACCCATCCAGATAACTCTCCCCCAAACCCAGACTGCCCTGCGCCAGGATGCGGTCAAAAGTGGCGGGGTGGTGAACCCGCATGTCCCATGGCCTGCCGCCTCCTACCCGGACATCGGCCATGGCCAGTAAATCGCAAGCCCGGCGCCAGTCGTCGTCGATGCGCAGCAAATCTGTTTCGCTCTTGACCCAAGTGAGCTCTGAAGCCATGCGGTTCTCCTGTTGTGCCAGCCTTTGGGCCCCATCGCCCAAGACGGTGTCATGTTAGGCAGCCCCCTGGGACAGCGTCCATTCAGCAAAGCGGGTAGCCCCGTACCGTGTTTTCGGTACGGCCAACACGAACGGTTCAGGCGGACACCCCCGTTTTGCGCAAGCCAACTGTGCATAATTGACGTTGACGTAACGTCAATCACATTCAGGAGCAACACATGGACATTCAAGGCAAGGTTTTCATCGTCACCGGCGGCGCATCGGGCTTGGGCGAAGGCACGGCCCGCATGCTCGCGGCCAACGGCGGCAAAGTGGTGATCGCCGACATGCAGACTGAAAAAGGCGAGGCCATCGCCAAGGAACTCGGCGGCGCATTCGTCCAATGCGATGTGAGCAAGGAGGCCGATGGCCAGGCCGTGGTGGCACAGGCCGTTTCCATGGGCAAGTTGGTCGGCTTGGTCAACTGTGCCGGCATTGCCCCGGCTGAAAAGACTGTGGGCAAGAACGGCGCACACAACCTGGCCGTCTACACCAAGACCATCATGGTCAACCTGGTGGGCACCTTCAACATGATCCGCCTGGCCTCTGAAGCCATGTGCAAAAACGAACCCGAAGCCACCGGCGAGCGCGGCGTGCTGATCAGCACCGCCAGCGTGGCCGCTTACGACGGCCAAATCGGCCAGGCGGCCTATGCCGCGTCCAAAGGCGGCGTCGTCGGCATGACCTTGCCCATTGCCCGGGACCTTTCGCGCAACGGCATACGCAACATGACGATTGCCCCCGGCATCTTCGGCACCCCCATGCTGTTTGGCATGCCGCAAGAAGTGCAAGACGCATTGGCCGCTGGCGTGCCCTTCCCCAGCCGCCTGGGCACGCCCCAGGACTACGCCAAACTGGCCAAGCACATCATCGAAAACGACATGCTCAACGGCGAGGTGATTCGCCTGGACGGCGCGATTCGACTGGCGCCAAAGTGAGCCCCCAACAGGCCCGCTGATTCAGGCCACCATGCCCATCCAGCTCAAACCCAACCAAGCTGCGATGTAAATGCCCGCGAAAGCCTGCACCACAGGCATGGCGGCCTGACCGGCCACCCGCTCAGCCAAGATGCCCGCCAAGGGGAGGAATTGCTGCGCGTGAACGGCCAAAAAATGCGCGGGGCGCAAGTCTTGCCAGGCGTGCCAGCCCACCACTGGCCAACCCACACCAGCAGGCGGCTGCTTAGCCCCCAACATGAAGCCACTCACGGTGGACAGCACAAAGGTCAGGACCAAACCGCAAAGCACCGCCAAGAGGGTGGGTGTCAGCACCGAAGTCCCCAAAGCCTTCCAAATGACCCACGCCAGCCAGGCTTGCGATGCCACCAAGCCCACTGCCGCAACAGCCATCAAGCCAAACAGGAACGCCCGGACGGGGTCGGTGGTGTTGTAGTGAGAGCCTTCTCCGAGCGAGGCCTGGTAAGTGATGTAGACCACCTCGAACAATGAGGTGACGATGATCAAGCCCGTGATCCACTGAAAACTGCGGTCATGGCCCACATTGCCAGGCACCCAGGTGCTCAGCCACACGGTGGTCAGGGCAAACAGTGCCGTGCCTGCCATGAACTTCATGGGCTTGGCCCAAATGCCCACCTCGCGCAGTGTCCGCTCATCCACCCAAGACAAGACTAAGGTGGGCAACAGCACCAAGGCCATCATCACACCGTAGCCACAGAGTGTTTTCTGTGCCGTGCTCAGACCGGACCACCCCAATCCAGAACCGCCCAGGCTTTCAGTGATGGGTAAAAGTGACATGATGCTCCAATGTTGACGCTGTCAACCATTGTGATTTAGGCTGTTGACACTGTCAACAAAAGCCTCAAAAATACCCCCATGGCCAAAACCATCCACGACCTGAACCTGAAAGAGGCCTGCATTCAAGCAGCCCGCGAGGTGATCGCCGAGAAGGGCGTGGAAGGCCTGAGCCTGCGCGATGTCGCCCGCAAACTGGGGGTTTCGCACCAAGCGCCCTACCGGCACTACCCCAGCCGGGACCACCTGCTGGCGGCCATCATGCAGCGCTGCTTTGAGGATTTCGCCGCTTTTCTGGACCAAGCTTCCAAAGCCCACCCCAGCGACGCACTGCTGGGCATGGGCCAGGCCTACATGCGATACGCCGCAGATCACCCGCTGGAATACCGCCTGATGTTTGGCACCCCTTGGCCCGAACCTGCGGCCCATCCCGAATTGGTGCGCCATGCGGTGCATGCCTTTGATCTGTTGCGTCACCATTTGCAGCAGCAATTGCAACAGCGCGCAAGCGCCACACAAAGCGACATGCTGGCCCTGCTGGCGCAAGCCGAATTGCAAGCCCTGTTCATTTGGTCGGCCCTGCACGGCATGGCCAGCATCGAACAGGCCCATGTCATGCAGCACCTGGTGCTCTCTCCGGGTGTGCCTGCGCAGGCCGAGCGGTATTTGATGGGCATGGTCCATACCGCCCTGACCCATGGTCCCACCCCAGCATCCCACGCCAGTCCAACCCACACCAAGGCCCCTCATGAAGGCTGATTTACAACGGCTTGGGGCTTGGGCGGCTGTGCTCATCGCCACATGGTCCCTGACGGCCTGTGCCCAGTTCAACCATGCACAGCCCAACAGCCCCTTGGCCAGGAGCGCGGTGCCCGCCATCACGCCCGCGCCGCGCGTGGCCTTGGTGCTCGGCAGCGGTGGACCGAGAGGTTATGCCCACATTGGTGTGATGCGTGTGCTGGAAGACGCGGGCATAGGCGTGGACTTGGTGGTGGGCTCCAGTGTGGGGGCCTTGCTCGGGTCTTTTTGGGCCCATGGCTACTCGGCCAAAGCCCTGGATGACTTGTCCCAAACCGGCGGCCCGCTCACGGTGTTTGATTTTTCCTTGTGGGCCGACCGGGGCTGGATCCATGGCCAGCGCTTACAGGACTATGTGAACAAGGGCCTGAACAACCGCAACATCGAGGACATGCCGCGCCCATTCATTGCGGTGGCCACCCGCATGCACGACAAACAGCCGGTGTTTTTCAACTCTGGCAATGTGGGGGTGGCGGTACGCGCCTCCAGCGCCGTCCACCGCATTTTCTCGCCTGTGGGCATTCACGGCGTGGAATACGAAGACGGGGACGAATCCTTGCCCGTTGCCGTTCGCGCCGCCCGACAAGCCGGTGCCCGGTTTGTGATCGCGGTCGACGTGACCGCCCGTCCGGGCAGCGCCCCAAAGGGCACATCCGCGTCACGCCTGGAGCGCGAAGCCCGAAGACGCGCCCGCATCGATCCAGAGCTCCAACACGCTGATTTTGTGATCCACCCGGACATGGGTTTCGCCACCCGCCCCACTCCCGATTTTTTCCGCATGGCCAGGCAGTCTGGCGAGGACGAGGCCCGACTGCTTTTGCCGCAACTGAAAGCGGCATTGGAGAAACAGCTCGCCCCTTGAATGCGTGTGAATATCCACTACAGTCCCAAAAACCTGTCAGACAACATCGGCACCATCCTGCCCTTCCCACCGATTTTTTTGCTTGGCTGAAATTCGCGATGTCAACCTTCCCCGCTTCCATTCATCTGCCGCTGGTGTTCACCAGCTTGTATTTGTTGAGCGCCTGCGCAAGCGGGCCCACCACACCGGCGCCCGCCATGGCCTTGCGCTACAGCGTGCCCGATCAAGCCATGCAACCCGAAGCGGCCAGCGGCCGCAGCGCCCAAACGGGCTGGGCTTTCACGCGCCAGGCGGTGGCGGCGGCCAACCCGCTGGCCACCGATGCGGGGCACCAGGTGCTGCGCGCAGGCGGCTCGGCGCTCGATGCCGCCATTGCGGTGCAGATGGTGCTGGGTTTGGTGGAGCCGCAGTCCAGCGGCATTGGCGGCGGTGCCTTTTTGCTGCATTTTGACGGTCAAAAAGTCACAGCGCACGACGGGCGCGAAACCGCTCCGGCCGGGGCCCGCCCGGACATGCTGCTGAATGCGCAAGGCCAGCCCTTGCCCTTTCAGGAAGCGGTGCAAAGCGGTCATGCCGTGGGCGTGCCCGGGGTCGTGCGCATGCTCGAAGTCGCGCACCGACAACATGGGCGCCTGCCTTGGTCCCAGCTGTTTGGCCCCGCCATCGCGCTGGCCGAGCAGGGCTTTGCGGTCAGCCCCCGATTGCACAGCCTGCTGCAAGCCGACCCGCTGCTGCGCCAAGACCCCCTGGCCCTGCGCTTTTTCTACCAGCCCGATGGCCAAGCCTGGCCCGTGGGCCATGTGCTGCGCAACCCGGAATACGCCCATGTGCTGCGCCGCATCGCCGAGGACGGCAGCCGTGCCCTGCATGAAGGGCCGGTGGCCCAGGCCATCGTGCAACGCACGCAAGCCCCGCCCCGCCCCGGCAGCCTGAGCCTGCAAGACCTGCGAGACTACCAGCCCAAAGTGCGCGAAGCCCTGTGCTTTGAACACAGCGCCCTGCAACGCCATTACCGCATCTGCGGCTTTCCGCCCCCTTCATCGGGCCAAATCGCTGTTGGGCAGGTGTTGGGCATGCTGAAGCACACCACAGCACAGGGCGCTGAGCTGGTCCAAGGTCAACCCTCGGCCGACTGGTTGCACCGTTACAGCGAAGCCTCGCGCCTGGCTTTTGCCGACCGGGCGCAATACGTGGCCGACCCCGATTTTGTGGCCGCCCCCGCAGGCCACTGGCACAGCTTGCTGGCGCCGGACTATCTGCGTCAGCGCAGCCAGTTGATCGGCCCACGCGCCATGGCCAGCGCACCGGCGGGCCAACCCGCAGGCACGCGCAGCAGCTGGGCGCCCATGCCCGCGCAAACCGAGTACGGCACCAGCCACATCAGCGTGGTCGATGCCCGAGGCCGCGCCGTGGCCATGACCACCACCATCGAGGCCGCCTTTGGTGCGCGCCGAATGGTCAGCACCTCTGCCAGCAGGGCCGGCGGCTTCTTGCTCAACAACGAGATGACCGATTTCAGCTTTGCCCCGGCCGATGCCCAAGGCCGCCCCATCGCCAACCGGGTCGAGCCCGGCAAGCGGCCACGCTCGTCCATGTCGCCCACGCTGGTGTTCGACGCCGCAACGGGACAGTTGCTGATGAGTGGCGGCAGTCCGGGTGGCGCCCTCATCATCCACTACACCGCCAAGTGGCTCACAGGCACCTTGCACTGGGGCCTGAATGCCCAACAGGCCATCAACCTGCCCAATTTCGGCACATTGGGCGGTCCTGTGGTCCTCGAAACCCAAGGCTTTGACAAGGCCACCGTTGACGCTTTGACAGCACGTGGCCACACAGTCCGCGAAACAGACATGACCAGCGGTCTGCAAGCCATTGAACGCACGCCTTCAGGCTGGTTTGGCGGCGCCGACCCCCGGCGAGAGGGCGTGGTGATGGGCGACTGACCAGGGTGCTTTGCCCCCCTGGGCGCCAGTCACACACGCGACCGAGCTGAGACACCCGTGCAGGTTTGCCCCCTTGTCGAATGCACCGTGTTGATTTTCAATCTGCTGACCCATTCAACAAGGAGACAGGTGTGAAAAACCAAGGCACGACACGACGCACTTTTGTACAGGGCACCGCCGCCGCTGCGGTCACGGTGGCATTGCCATCGCTGGCCCAAGCCCAGGCCTTCCCTGCCAGGCCCATCAAACTGATCTGCCCTTGGCCTGCAGGTGGTGCAACCGACGCTGTCATGCGCGCTTTGGCAGAAAGCGCCTCCAAGGCGCTGGGCGTTCAGGTGGTCATCGAAAACAAACCCGGCGCCAGCGGCATGCTGGGCCCCAACGAACTGGTGCGCGCAGCGCCAGACGGGTACACCCTGTCGCAAATCACCATCGGCGTCGCGCGTTTGCCGCACATGCAAAAAATGCAGTTCGACCCACTCAAGGACTTCACCTACATCGCCTGCCTGACCGGTTACACCTTTGGCGTGGTGGTCAGGGCCGACTCGCCCATCCGGTCGATTGCCGACCTGGTGGCTTTTGCCCGTGCCAACCCGGGCAAGTTCACCTATGGCTCAACGGGCAATGGCACCACACCGCACCTGGCGTTTGCCGAATTCGCCAGCAAAGCCAAGATCGACGTCACCCATGTGCCCTTCAAAGGCAGCACCGACGGTCTGCAAGCCGTCTTGGGCGGCCATGTCATGTCGCACAGCGACGCCACCGGCTGGGCCCCGCAGGTCGAAGCGGGCACCATGCGCCTGCTGGCCACCTATGGCAGCAAACGCACCAAGCGCTGGCCCAATGTGCCCACGCTCAACGAGTTGGGCTATGACACGGTGTCGGACTCGCCCTTTGGCATCGGTGGCCCCAAGGGCATGGACCCGACCGTGGTCAAACGCCTGCACGATGCCTTCAGAAGCACGCTGCAAGACCCGGCCGTGCTGGCCAGTTTTGACAAGTACGACCAGTCGGTGATGTACATGGGCACCGAGGAATACACCCGGTTCATCCACAACACCTTCCAATCCGAAAAAGCGACCATCGAGCGTTTGGGCTTGGCCATGAAATCCTGACACGGCCCAGCACCATGACAAAAGGCAGCCAAGGCTGCCTTTTGTTTTGCATCGCAGCAAAGGGCTTCAAAGCCCTTTGCAGATCGTTGACGACGGTCAGTAGGCCTGACCCAACTGACCCAGGATGGCGGGGTTCTCCAGTGTCGAGATGTCCTGCGTGATGGCTTCGCCTTTGGCCAAGGAGCGCAGCAGACGGCGCATGATCTTGCCGGAACGGGTCTTGGGCAGGTTCTCGCCAAAGCGGATGTCTTTGGGCTTGGCGATCGGGCCAATTTCCTTGGCGATGTGGTCGCGCAATTGCTTGGCAATCGCCTTGCCTTCGTCGGTGTTGGGCAGCGAGCGCTTGAGCACCACGAAAGCGCAAATCGCTTCACCGGTGGTGTCGTCGGGGCGGCCGACCACGGCGGCCTCGGCCACCAGCTCGGTGCAGCTGACCAAGGCCGATTCGATTTCCATGGTGCCCATGCGGTGGCCCGACACGTTCAACACATCGTCGATGCGGCCGGTGATGGTGAAGTAGCCGGTCTTTTCGTCGCGGATCGAGCCGTCGCCTGCGAGGTAGTACTTGCCCTTGAAGTCTTCAGGGTAGTAGCTTTTCTTGAAGCGCTCAGGGTCGCCCCAGATGTTGCGAATCATCGAAGGCCATGGGCGCTTGACCACCAAAATGCCGCCTTGGCCATTGGGCATGTCTTTGCCGGTCTCGTCCACGATGGCGGCCTGGATGCCGGGGAAAGGCAGGGTGCAAGAACCGGGCACCATGGGGGTCACGCCCGGCAGTGGGGTGATCATGTGGCCACCGGTTTCGGTTTGCCAGAAGGTGTCGACGATGGGGCAGTTGCCGCCACCGACGTGCTGGTGGTACCACTCCCACGCAGCAGGGTTGATCGGCTCGCCGACCGAACCCAGCAAACGCAGGCTGCTCAAGTTGTAGCTCTTGGGGTGCACCGCATCGTTGGCTTCTGCGGCCTTGATGAGCGAGCGGATGGCGGTGGGCGCGGTGTAGAAAATCGAGACCTTGTGGTCCTGGATCATCTTCCAGAAACGCCCGGCATCGGGGTAAGTGGGCACGCCCTCGAACACGATCTCGGTGCCACCCAAAGCCAGCGGGCCGTAAGTGATGTAAGTGTGACCGGTGACCCAGCCGATGTCGGCCGTGCACCAGAACACGTCGTCGGCCTTCAGGTCGAAGGTCCACTTGGTGGTCAAGGCGGCGTGCAGCAAATAGCCGCCCGTGCTGTGCTGAACGCCTTTGGGTTTGCCGGTCGAGCCCGAGGTGTAGAGCAAGAACAGGGGGTGCTCGGCACCGACCCACTCGGGCTCGCAGGTGGTGGCTTGTTGGTCGGCCAACTCGGCCATCCACACGTCACGGCCAGCGGTCATGGCGATGTCAGCGCCCGAGCGCTTGACGACCAGGACATTCTTGATGGAGCCGCAACCGCCCAGGTTGATGGCATCGTCCACGATGGCTTTGAGGGGCAGCAACTTGCCGCCGCGCACTTGGTTGTCGGCCGTGATCACGGCGACAGCGCCGGTGTCTTCGATGCGGTCGCGCAGCGACTGGGCCGAAAAGCCACCGAACACCACGGAGTGGGTGGCGCCAATGCGGGCGCAGGCTTGCATGGCGGCCACACCGTCGATCGACATGGAGATGTAGATGACCACACGGTCACCCTTTTTGATGCCCAAGCTTTTGAGTGCGTTGGCGTATTGGCAGGTCTTGGCCAGCAATTGGCTGTAAGTGACCTTGGTGACTTCGCCGCCATCGGCTTCGAAAATGAGGGCGGTCTTGTCGCCCAAGCCTTTTTCGATGTTGCGGTCGAGGCAGTTGTAAGAGGCGTTCAGGGTGCCATCTTCGAACCACTTGAAGAAAGGGGCATTGGACTCGTCCAGCACCTTGGTGAAGGGGGTTTTCCAGGTGATCAGTTCTTTCGCCAGGCGGGCCCAATAGCCTTCGTAATCGGTTTCGGCTTCTTTGCACAGGGCCTCATAGGCGGGCATGCCGGAAACATGTGCGTTTTTGACAAAATCTGCACTGGGTTGGTAAATCGTGGCGCTCATCTGATCTGTCTCCTGAATGACATGGCGTTTGAAAACTGGCGTAAATGTCGGCGTTCGCTCTTACAAAGCACTGACTAAGTGAATGCGTCCATGATTTTCGCCTGAAACCACGGTTTCAAGGCCTAGAATTCGGGTTTGCCCGAAGTTCGGCACTTCCTTTTGCCCCAAAACCCATGTCCAACCCAACACCCCCCCGAAAATCTTCCTTGAGCCCGCTGAGCAGTTTCATATTCGCCAGCCGCTGGTTGCAATTGCCCTTGTATCTGGGTTTGATCGCCGCACAAGCCGTGTATGTGTTTCATTTCTGGGTGGAGCTGGTGCACCTGCTCGAAGCGGCCTTTGGCAACCAGGACGCTTTGCAAGCGCTGATCACCAGCATTGGCTACAAAGCCGATGCCCCCATCACCTCACTCAATGAAACCGTGATCATGCTGGTGGTGCTGGCCCTGATCGATGTGGTCATGATTTCCAACCTGCTGATCATGGTCATTGTGGGCGGCTACGAAACCTTTGTGTCACGCCTGAACCTCGAAGGTCACCCCGACCAGCCGGAATGGCTGGACCATGTGAATGCCTCCGTCCTCAAGGTCAAACTGGGCACCGCCATCATCGGCATCAGTTCGATCCACCTGCTCAAAACCTTCATCAATGCGGCCAACTACGACGAAAAAGTGCTGATGTGGCAAACCATCATCCACATGGCGTTCTTGCTCAGCGCCATCGCCATTGCCTATGCCGACCGCCTGATGTCTCATCACGACAAAGCCCACTGAGCGCCTGACAACCACCGTTTTTGATTTTCTCGAGATCACACCACCATGACCACCCTGATCAAACAAGACGACCTGATCGAATCCGTTGCCGCCGCGCTGCAATACATCAGCTATTACCACCCTGCTGACTTCATCTCCCACCTGGCCAGCGCCTACGAGCGCGAGCAAAGCCCCGCAGCCAAGGACGCGATTGCGCAAATCCTGACCAACAGCAAGATGAGCGCCTTCGGCCACCGCCCGATTTGCCAAGACACCGGCATCGTGAACGTGTTCCTTGAAGTGGGCATGGACGTGAAATTTGACGGCTTCACCGGCAGCCTGGAAGACGCCGTGAACGAAGGCGTGCGCCGTGGCTACAACTATGCCGACAACATGTTGCGTGCGTCAGTCGTGTCCGACCCCCACTTCAACCGCAAGAACACCAAGGACAACACGCCCGCCGTGATCTTCACAAAGATCGTCCCCGGACACCATGTGCATGTGACCGTGGCAGCCAAAGGCGGCGGCAGCGAGAACAAATCCAAGTTGATCATGCTCAACCCAGGCGACAGCATCGTCGACTGGGTG
Organism: Comamonadaceae bacterium; assembly: GCA_027484105.1. Classification (GTDB taxonomy): domain Bacteria; phylum Pseudomonadota; class Gammaproteobacteria; order Burkholderiales; family Burkholderiaceae_C; genus Limnohabitans_A. Next base: position 16,153 of record JAIXUG010000021.1, on the reverse strand, counting down.
CTCAAGACCGTGCCCACCATGGGCGCAGGCTGGTGCCCCCCCGGCATGCTGGGCATTGGCATTGGCGGCACGGCAGAAAAAGCCGTGCTGTTGGCCAAAGAAAGTCTGATGGACGATCTGGACATGTACCAGTTGCTCGAAAAATCCAGCAAGGGTGAGAAGCTCGACCAAGTCGAAGAAATGCGCCTGGAGCTGTACCACAAGGTCAACGCCTTGGGCATTGGCGCGCAGGGCCTGGGGGGCCTCACCACCGTGCTCGACATCAAAATCAAGATGTACCCCACGCACGCTGCCAGCAAGCCCGTGGCCATGATCCCCAACTGCGCGGCCACCCGCCATGCGCACTTTGTGCTGGACGGCTCCGGCCCCACCTATCTGGAAGCACCATCACTCGATTTGTGGCCCAACGTCAACTGGACGGCTGATACCGAAAAGAGCCAGCGCGTGGACCTGAACACCCTGACGCCCGAGCAAGTCGCCGCTTGGAAACCTGGCCAGACCCTGCTGCTCAACGGCAAGATGCTGACGGGGCGAGACGCCGCACACAAACGCATTCAAGACATGCTGGCCAAAGGCGAGCCACTGCCCGTGAGTTTTAAAAACCGCGTGATTTACTACGTCGGCCCCGTGGACCCGGTGGGCGACGAGGCCGTGGGCCCCGCAGGCCCCACCACCGCCACCCGCATGGACGGCTTCACCGAAATGATGCTGGCCAACACCGGCCTGATCGCCATGATCGGCAAGGCCGAGCGCGGCCCCGTCGCCATCGAAGCCATCAAGAAGCACAAGTCGGCTTATCTGATGGCCGTGGGCGGTGCGGCCTACCTCGTGTCCAAAGCGATCAAACACGCCAAGGTCGTGGGCTTTGCCGACATGGGCATGGAAGCGATCTATGAATTCGACGTGGTGGACATGCCCGTGACGGTGGCAGTTGATGCGGGCGGTACGAGCGCCCACATCACCGGCCCCGCCGAATGGCAAAAGCGCATCGCCACGGGCGAGTTCAAGGGCATCGGCGTCAACGCCGGCTGAACGTGAACGCCCCCATTGGCGTTTTTGACAGTGGCATTGGGGGCCTGAGTGTGCTGCAGGCGCTGCAAAGCGCCCTGCCCCATCAACACTTTGTGTACTTGGCCGACAACGCCCACGCGCCCTATGGCGAAAAAACAGATCTCTACGTGCGTCAACGCACGCATGCCATCACCCGGTATTTGCTGGCGCATCACCAGATCAAGGCGCTGGTCGTGGCCTGCAACACCGCCACCGCTGCGGCGATCCACGAACTGCGCGCGCAACACCCACATCTGCCTTTGGTCGGGGTAGAACCCGCCCTCAAACCCGCGGTGGCCCTGAGCCAGACAGGCCACATTGGCGTGATCGCTACGCGCGGCACCGTGGCCAGTGACAAGTTCGCGCGTTTGCTCGACTCGGTGCAGGGACAAGCGCGGTTCACGGTGCAGGCTTGCAATGGGCTGGCCTTGGCCATCGAACAAAGCACCCTGCCCCAGCAAGCCACCCCAGCCCAGGAACGCATCACCGAACTGCTGGCGCAATACACCTCGGCCATGGGCAGCTTTGGCACTGGCCCAGGCCAGATGGACACGCTGGTGCTGGGCTGCACCCATTACGTGTTTGTCGAAAAGCAACTCCAGGCGCTGTTAGGGCCCGATGTACGTCTGGTGTCCACCGGCGAGGCGGTGGCCCGCCAGACCCGGCGCTTGCTGGAAGGCGCTGGCCTGCTGAATGCTGGCCCTGCTGATCGGTCTTCACCGCAAGGCATGGCGCTTTTCACCACCGGAGACCTGCATGGCCTTCAGGCTGCGGCCGAGCGTTGGCTGGGTCTGCCGCCCGGGTCTTGTCACCAAGCCCCAGCGGCCATTTGAAGGCTGAGCGCCACAGGCGCCAGATGCCCATCAGGCTGGGCTTGGCCCCAGCGCCATGCGGCGACCGCGCTCCACATTCACGGGCATCAGCAAAACCAAGCCCAGCACAAACAACAAAGAAGTGGCGCCGATGGCCAGGCGCTGGTTGCCATCGCTCAACCAAGTGATCAGGCCGTACATCAAGGGGCCCAAAATGCTCGCCAGCCGGATCGCAAAGGTCCACAGGCCAAAGAACTCACCCAATCGCTGCGGCGGCACCATCAAGCCCGCCATGGCACGCCCCGAAGACTGGCTGGAGCCCATGCAAAAACCGGCGATCCCGGCGGCCCACCAGAAGGTGGCTTTGTCCGTGGACAAAGCGGCGATGAAACAGGTGGCCACCCAGCCCAGCAATGTCAGAGACAAAGTCAGCTTGTGCCCCAAACGGTCTTGCACATGGCCAAACACCAAGGCCCCGACAAAAGCAGCGATGTTGAGCACAAAGATCAACACCATGGTCTCTTGTGGCTGGAAACCAATGACCTGTTCGGCATAGATCGCGGCCAGGGTGATGGCCACGGCCACGCCCCCCTGGTAAGCCACGGCACAGGCAAGCAGTTGGGTGAAATCTCGGTAGGGCAAGGCATCACGCAAGGTCTGGCGCAGCCGGCGCAGGCTTTGCGCGACCGACTGCACCGGGGCCTCGGGCCGAGCGGGAGAATGCTCGCGCAACAGGGCAAAAGTCACCCAGGTCGCAGCGCCATAGACCGCGGCGGTGATCAACATGGTCACCGGCACAAACTGGCTGCCCGACTCGCCCCGCGCCTGCGCGGCCAACACATAGGCCAGGCACACGCCCAAGGTGAGCATGCCGCCGATGTAGCCCAGCGACCAGCCCCAACCACTGACGCGGCCCATGGCCTCGGGCTTGGCCAGTTCGGGCAAAAACGAGGCGGTCAGCGATTCGCCATAGGAGAAAAAGGTGTTGGACAGCACCAAAATGCACAAAGCCAGCGCCACTTGCCCCGGCCCCACCAGCGACAAAGCCGCGGTGCTGAGCACGCAGCCAGCCGTTACCCACATCAACAGGCGCTTTTTGCCCGCCACGCGGTCAGCCCATGCGCCCAAACCGGGCATGGTGAGCATCACGATCAAATAAGACAGGCTCAGCCCCGAAGTCCAGGCCAGGGTGGCCCAATCGGCACCATCGGCCACACCACCCACAAAGTAGGCCGCAAAAACCGCCGTGATGACCACCGTGGAATAACCCGAGTTGGCAAAGTCGTACATGGCCCAGCCAAACACCTCGCGCAAGCGAACGCCAGGGTTCAATGCAGAACGAAGACGGTCGAGGTTCATGGTGCGCTCCTGTCAGTGCAAATGCCTGGGGCGACGACCGCCCCCGCCTCCGCCATGACCGCTTGAGCCTCCCGGACCCCGCGGCGGTTTGCCGATTTCGAGGGAGCTGACCAAGCTGTCAAAGCGCTGGCTGAACAATTTGTCGATTTCGGACACCACGCCCGACAACTCGGCCCCATCAAAATGGCGCTCCATCATGTTGACCACATCGTGCACCAGCAAATCGCGCTGCGCCTGCATGATGGCCCCGGGATCGGGCCCGACAAACAGCATCACAAAATCGTCGCGCGACTCAGCGCCGGCAGCCTCGTCCTCGTCATCAAATTCGGCGTCGTAAAACGTCACTTCGATCTGGGTGCCCGCTGCAGACAATTCGTTGAGGTTCATGCACAAATCGTCCAGAACCATGCGGAAGTCCTCATCGCCGCGCACGGTCCAGCACAGGTTCAGTCGCTGGGCCTGGGCGTCAAAGCGGATGCCTGGTTCTTCTTCGTAGAGACTCACGGCACCTTCGTTCAGGCTGCGCGCGCCCGCGTAGTGCCAAAGTGGCTTGAGGGCTTCCTGGATCGCCTTGATGTCGGTGCCAGGCTTGATGGGCACATCACCATGCACATGAATTTCAAGCGGAGCGTTGTCGTGTTTCATGAGGGTGCTTCAGTGTCGATGGTGCCCCGGGCCGAAATCGAATCGGCACGCCCCTGTTACGGAAGCAACGGATTTTAAGTCCGGTGTGTCTACCAGTTTCACCACCGGGGCAGATGCCTTATTGTGCCTTGATAAAGCCCAGATTCTGCTTCAGTCGATGTGCAAATTCAGCATCGCCAAGGCAAACAAGCCCACCACACTCAGGTAGGCCGCAGACCACACGATGGTGCGCCATTTGGCTTTGTCGGTGACATAAAAAAACACATAGGACACGCGCATCGCCACAAAAAACAGGGCCATGGCATCAACGGTTGACGGATCAACTCCGGTGAGCAAGGCCAAAATGACGCCCACGGCAAAAAAGGGGAAGGCCTCAAAACAATTGGCCTGGGCCGCATTGGCGCGAGCCCGGAACCCCGTCTGCCGGGCCAGCCAGGCCCGGGGGTCGCTGTTGTCATAGCCCTTGAAGCCCGACTTGGCGATGCCCGCGCACACCACCGGCATGATGCCCGCCACCAACACGGCGCCATAAGAAATCAACATTCAGCTCTCCTGTATCCTTGGCTGCAACCCCATGGGGTGCATCAAAAAACGAAAAAAAAGCCACTGAATTCTTCAGTGGCTGGGCGCTGCCCCGGCAAAAAACCGGGTGCACCGGCTTCAACCGCCCTTTTTGGAGCGCTTGCCGGGGTTTTTCTTGCTGCGTGTGGCGACACCACGCTCCAGGCTCACGCGCTGGCCACGGCCGCCTGTGCGCAGGGTCACGCCTGGCAATGTGGGCAATGGGGGGGTGAATTTACGATCTGCTTCGGTGACGATTTTGTTGCCCATCTCTGGCTCCGGATAAAAAATACAAAACCGTATTAAGCCACAAGAATGGGCCCCCAATTTTTCTGGGGCCGCAGTGGCCACCCCTGCAGCCACACACCGGGGTACAGGCCTTCATTCACGGCGCAAAACCCTGGCAAAACCTTTTTGCACCGCGGGCCTGGCCATCATCTGTGCATACCAGCGCTGGACATGGGGAAATTGCGCCAAATCGACCTGGTGTCTGGGGTAGCGCCAGACCCAGCCCACCATGGCAAAGTCGGCAATCGACAAGTCGCCTGCAAAAAAAGTCTGCTCGGCCAATCTGCGGTCCATCACCCCATAAAGGCGCAGGGTTTCCGCCATGAAGCGTTGCAAACCGTAGCGCTTGTCCCCCTCGTCCGTCAAGGCCGCAAAGTGGTGCACTTGGCCAGGCGCAGGGCCGAACCCACCCACCTGGAACATCAGCCATTCGAGCGTGGACACGCGGGCAGCACCCCGCGCAGGCAAAAAGCGTCCCGTTTTTTCAGCCAGGTACATCAGGATCGCACCAGACTCAAACACCGTCTGCGTCTGACCCTCCGGTCCATCGGTGTCCACCAAGGCGGGGATTTTGTTGTTGGGGCTGATTTTCAAAAAATCAGGCTCAAACTGCTCATTGCGGCCAATGTCGACCACCTGCACGGTGTACGGCAGCGCCATCTCCTCCAGCGCCACGGTGATTTTGCGCGCGTTGGGGGTGTCGAATGCCAACAGGGTCAAGGCCATGGCCATACCTTTCAAAAAAACAATGCCGCAGTTTAGGCGGCAAGCGCCAGCACCTGGGACAGATAGGCGACTGCCCCATCGTGCGAGTCCCCTTATCATGGGTTTTTGACCACCAAGGCTCAGGCATGAACCGCGTTTTGGCCCACACAGGGGCAACCTACCCCATCTTGCAAGCGCCCATGGGCTGGATTGCCCGCAGCACTCTGGCGTCTGCCGTCTCGCGCGCCGGCGGTTTGGGCATCATCGAAACCTCATCGGGTGAAACCGCCAACTGCCAGCGTGAAATCGCCATCATGCGAGAAACGGGCTTGCCTTTTGGTGTCAACCTGCCCATCCGCTTTCTGAAAGACGACGCCATGCTGCGCTTTGTCTGCGAATCCGGCTTGCGCTTTGTCACCACCTCAGCCGGCAGCCCCGCAAAATTTTTGGCCCCACTGCAAGCGGCGGGCATTGCGGTTTACCACGCTGTGCCCACGCTCGAAGCCGCACTCAAATGCGCTGAAGCGGGGGTGGATGGCTTGGTGGTGGAAGGCTCGGAAGGGGGCGGCTTCAAAAACCCCGAAGAAGTCAGCACCTTGGTGCTGCTGCAGGCCATTCGCGAAAAGACCGACTTGCCCTTGATCGCGGCAGGCGGCATTGTGGACGGTCGCGGCATGGCCGCCGCATTTGCGCTGGGCGCAGAAGCCATCCAGATGGGCACCCGCTTTGTGGCCTGCGCCGAAAGCCCCGTGCACCACCATTACAAACAGGCCATTGTGGACGCCCCCACCACGGGCACTTACATGCTCAACACCAAGTCATCCCCCTGCATCCGGGCGCTCAAGGCCCCGTTCACCCAGGCTCTGCACGAAGCTGGTCTGATGGGCCCCGACGCTTTCCGCGGCATTCAGGAGGTGTATTTCGGCGGTGACATGAACGCCGCCCCGGCCCTGGCGGGCCAGTCGGCCGGTTTGGTGCATGCGGTGTTGACCGCCCAGCAAATCATCGACCAAACGGTGGCAGAGTTTCACCAGATCAGCCAACGGCTGGGACAATTGGCCCAGCGTCGATCGTTCGATTGACTCCCTTTCTTCTCTTCTCTCCACACACTTTTGCCATGAAAACCTCTTTCGCGCTCAGCACCCTCCTCACCTTGGGCCTGATGACGGCATTCCCAGCCTCGGCCTCCAATGCGGTCACCGCAGCTGCAGCCCAGGAACCCGGGGCCAAGGTACAACCCTCCGGCATGGTCTACAGGGCCCTCAAGGAAGGCACTGGCGCCAGCCCCAAGGCCACCGACAAGGTCAAGGTGCATTACCGGGGCACACTGCCCGACGGCAAGGAATTCGACAGCTCCTACAAACGCAACGAAGCGATTGAATTCCCCTTGAACCGGGTGATTTCTTGCTGGACCGAAGGCGTTCAGATGATGAAAGTGGGTGGCAGCGCCAAATTGACCTGCCCACCGGCCACCGCCTACGGTGAACGCGGCGCGGGTGGCGTGATCCCCCCCAACGCTACTTTGTTGTTTGAAGTCGAACTGCTCGCCATCAACGGCAAATGATCAGGAGTTGCCCATGAACACCCCGACTTTGGAATCCTTCACCGCCCAATCGATGGACGAAGGTTTTGACGAGATCATCGTGCGCGAATGGGCGCCTGATTTGAAACTGGACACCCACACCCACCCTTTTGATGTGAGTGCCTATGTGGTCCAGGGCGAGTATTGGCTGACCGTCGGCGATGAAGTCAAACACCTCAAAGCGGGGGACTTTTTCAGGCTGGCCCGCAATGTGGCCCATGCCGAGCTGTATGGCCCGCAAGGCGCCACCGTCTGGGTGGCACGGGCCAACTGAAGCCCACCTGTTTGCAGACCTGCCTGTTTCAGTCCGCCGCTTCAGGCCAGGGACTCGATCACTTCGGTCACGCTGCGGAAAGCGTCGATGGCGGTCGGAAAGCCGCAGTAGACCGTGGCGTGCAGCATCACTTCACGCAACTCTTCTGGGGTGGCGCCATTGTTGAGCGCACCACGGGCATGGGCTTTGAGCTCGTGTTGCTTGCCTTGCGCTGTGAGCATGGCCACCGTGATCAGGCTGCGGGTTTTCAGGTCAAGACCCGGACGCTGCCAGACGTTGCCCCAGGCATTGCGGGTGATGAATTCCTGCATGGGCTGGGTGTAGTCGGTGGCGGCGCCCAAAGCGCGGTCGACATACTCAGGGCCCAGGACTTGGCTGCGGGTGGTCAAGCCGGCTTGAAAGGCCGCGTCGTCGGGTCGGGCTTCGCGGGCGATTTGGGTGGGTGTTTTGGACATGACAGGCTCCTTTAAGAGGCCTGAGCATAATCAAAGGTACGCCCAACAGGAGACACCATGAGCACACCCCAGCCTCCATCAACTGCCCCACGCTACCCTGCCCCCGAGATCAAGGACTTGCCCGACGACATCCGCGCCAAGGTGCTGGAGGTGCAAGAAAAAGCCGGTTTTGTGCCCAACGTGTTCCTGGCCTTAGCCCGCCGCCCTGCTGAATGGCGGGCTTTTTTTGCCTACCACGACGCCCTGATGGTGCCCGAGTCCGTGGGGCGCGAGAGTGGGCTGAGCAAGGGCGATCGCGAGATGATCGTCACCACCACCAGCGCGGCCAACAACTGCCTGTATTGCGTGGTGGCCCACGGCGCGATCTTGCGCATTTATGAGAAAAAACCCCTGGTGGCCGACCAGGTCGCCATCAATTACCGCAAAGCCGACATCCCCCCCCGCCAACGCGCCATGCTCGACTTCGCACTCAAGGTCTGCAACCACTCCGATGAGGTGGAAGACGCCGACTTTGCCGCCCTGCACGCCCACGGCTTTGACGATGAGGACATCTGGGACATCACGGCCATCACGGCGTTCTTTGGCCTGTCGAACCGCATGGCCAACTTCAGCGGCATGATGCCCAACCCCGAGTTCTATTTGATGGGCCGCGCGCCTAAGGCGAAACCTGCAGCCTGAACCAAGATCAGCCGGTTCATGGGCTTTGTGTTGTTCATTCAACCCAGTTTTCTAGCTTCAGTCCGGGCACACGGCTGAATTCTCGGGCGTTGTTGGTGACCAGTGTCCAGCCTTCGGCCAGTGCGTGGGCGGCCAGCCACAGGTCATTGTTGCCAATTGGCAAGCCTTGCTGCTGCAAAGTGGCACGGACCTGGCCGTAGTGGTCAGCAGCGGTCAAGGGCAGGGCACAAGGCTGAATCATCTGAACCAATTGGTCGATGGTGGCCAGGGCACGCTCACGGGCCTGGCTTTTTTCGGCCCCAAAGCGCAGTTCGCCTACCGTGATGGTGGACATGGCCAGCTCTTGTAGGGTGTGGTTTTCAAAACGGTGGCGCACTGCCAACGGTTGCCCTTTGGCGATGTAGATGCAGATGTTGGTATCCAGCAAGTAACGTGTGGGCTTACCCATTTTGGCGGCGGCCATGTTCAAAAGGCCTCGCGCTCTTGAGGTGGCGCATCTTGGCGGCCTTCGGCCATGAAGTCGGCGGGCAAGCTGCTGAGCAGGTCAAACACGGCTGTGGCGCTGATGGGCACTTGGCGCAACACAATGTCGTTGCCCTGCCGAAAAATCTCGACTTGGTCGGTGTCAAAACGAAACTCTTTGGGCAAGCGCACTGCTTGGCTGTTGCCGGACTGGAAAATTCGAGCGTAGGTCATGGCAGCCCTTTGTGGTGTAGATACGTCGAGTATATACATCAACCCACGATGAAGTCCATACCCAACTTTTTGCCCGCATCAATCGAAATCATGGTGTCATCACAGCATTCATTTGCCGTGCGCCTTGGCCAGCAAGGACCAGGCCATTTGGGTCAGCGCCTCCTCAAATGCCGGGCTGCCCAGCAAGGGGGATTTTTCGAGGCTGGCGCTGCGCAAGGTGCCAATGACCGAGCGGGTCAGCACAAACATTTGGGCGGTGCTGGGCGTTTGCAGAGCCGGGTGGTCAATGCGCTCAAAAAACACGGCCAAGCGGTCGGCCACCTGGCGGACCGCATTGGCGGTCTCATCGGGTTTTTCCAGCGTCCAGCCCAAACGAATCAAGGTCTGGCTCAAGCCCTTGCCTTTGGCAAAGCCCTGCAGCAGGATGTGGATGGCCTTGCCCAGCAACTCGCGGCCATCCATGTGCTGCACATCAGCACGGGTTTCGAGCTCGCGCAAATACCCTTCCAACTCTTGCAACACCAGGTCCTGACCCCGCGCAGACATGGCGCGCACCAGCATTTCCTTGCTGGGAAAGTACTGGTAAAGCGTGCCAATTGAAAAACCAGCGGCCGCAGCCACCTTGTTCGTGGTCAAACCGGCCTCGCCCTCCTTGTCCAAAATCTGAGCAGCGGCCTTGAAAAGGGTTTGAATCGTCTGCTGCGCCCGCGCCTGCGTTGGCTGGCGACGCCCATCCGGTGTGGCTTGCAGCTTGTTGACGGGTCTGGATGTGGGCATGTGAATGGCCTTGTGTAAATCTGAGCAGTTTGCGAGTTGTGCAGCGCATAAAAAGCTGAATAATGCTCACATTCTGACCCATCATGGAATCCTCAACATGCAACCGAGCTCAACCGCCCTGCAAGCCCCCACCGATTTGACGGTCCGACGCCTGTCGGTGGACCTGTCCAAAGGCTTCTCGCGCCACTGGAACGGCGGCGATGCGTTTTTGACCGCTTACGCCAACGCCTTGTCGATGAGCTTCCCCGTGGGTGAGCAGTCCTTCATTGATGCGGTCAAAAACGGGGCCAAAGCCTTGCCCGACACCCCGGAAAACGCCGACCTGAAAAGCGTGGCCAAAGGCTTCATAGGACAGGAAGCCACCCACCGCCACCTGCATAGCCTCTTCAACGCCCATCTGGAAAAGCAAGGGTTCGTCAACCATTGGGGCCCACGCGCGGAGCAGCGCCTGAAAAAAGGCCGTGAAGAGTTCTTCAACAAAAGCGCCAAAGGCCACCTGCACGAGTTGGCCATCACCGCCGCCTTCGAGCACTACACCTCGATCTTTGGCGACCTGACACTCGACCGCATCGATCAGCCCGGTGACTGGTTTGCGGGCGCCGAAGAACCGCTGAAAACCCTGTGGCGCTGGCATGCCGCCGAAGAGTCCGAGCACAAATGCGTGGCCTTTGACCTGTACCAACGTCTGGGCGGCAACCACGCCTGGCGCATGCGCTGGTTCTGGTACGTCACCCTCCAGTTCAGCACCGACGTCTTCCGCCAGACCGTCAACAACCTCTGGCACGACAAAACGCTGTTCAAGCCCAGCACCTGGTGGTCGGCATCCAAGTTTTTGTTCGGTCGCCACGGCATGGTTTGGCGCGTGGCCAAACCCGTGTGGGAATACACCCGCAAGGACTTTCACCCCCTGCAGGTGGGCAGCGCCACTTTGTCGAAAGACTGGCTGGAAACCCATGCCGACCAATGGCGTGCGGTGGGCGCACCGGCTGCATCTTCAATTTAAGGCTTTCGCGCACGGGGGTGCGCTCCTACAAAACCGGCGCTCAGTCGCTGACCAAGGCCCGCACCCAATCGGGCAGAGTCACCGCTTTTTGATTGGGAAAATCCACCCAAATCGTGGTCGCACCACCGGCCGCAAACACCACACCCGGCTGATCGGTGCGCTCCAGCGTGCACCAACTCTCGAAGGTGGTGCGACCCGGGTCGCTCACAAACATCTTGGCCAAAATGTCGCCAGGGTATTCAAACTGTTTGTAGAAGTTGCAAAACGCGTTCACGATCACCGGTCCTTCGCCTTGCGGGTTGGGCATGATGCCGATCTTGTCAAACCAGTCAATGCGGGTGCTTTCCATGTACCGAAAGTAAACCGTGTTGTTGACGTGGCCCATGGCATCCATGTCGCCCCACCGGATGGGGATGACCAGTTGATGCACCAGTTTTTTGTGTTCGGGCAATTCCAGCTTCATGGCTCGGGCCCTTAGACCGCGAAACCATCGTCGGCTGCAATGACCGCACCATTGATGAAATGGCTCTGGTCGCTGGCCAAGAGCATCAACAACGCGTCCAAGTCCTGCGGCTGCCCCACCCGCTTGCGCGGCAGCATGCTGATGAGCTTTTGACCCTGTTCGGTTTGCCAGTGGTGGTGGTTGATTTCGGTGTCGATGTAACCCGGGCAAATCGCATTGACGTTGATGCCAAAACGCCCCCACTCCACCGCAAACGCCTTGGTCATCTGAATGACGGCGGCCTTGCTCATGCAATACACGCCGATTTGCGGCAGCACTTTCAGGCCCGCCATCGAGGCGATGTTGATGATGCGCCCACCGGTGAAGCTACCAGGTGCCGCCCCCTTGGCCCGCGCCAGCATGCGCTTGCCCACCTCTTGCGCCACAAAAAACGCACCGCGCACGTTGGTGTTCATGATGAAGTCGTAGTCTTCTTCCGTCACGTCCTGGATGCGCTGGGTGGTGCTCACGCCCGAGTTGTTGACCAGAATGTCGATGCTGCCCATCTCGGTTTCGGCGTGCGCCACAGCCGCGGCAATGCTGTGGCGGTCGGTCACGTCCATCTCCACCACATGGGCATCGCCGCCTGCGGCCTCGATCTCGGCGCGCAGGTCTTTGAGCTTTTCAACACGGCGGCTGGCCAACACCACGCCCGCTCCCGCTGCCGCCAAGGTTTTGGCAAACTGCGCGCCCAGACCGCTGGATGCCCCCGTGACCAGGGCCACGCGGCCCGACAAATCGATTTCATATGCCATGACAAACTCCTCGTCAGTGTTGAACAGAGTGGACAGCCACTTTCAGGCACCATTGTGCGTGGCAAGCACCTGATCCCCGCATAAAATGAGTCACACGCCCGACACACCGGTGCAAGACCTGTTCATCACCCACACCCATTTGAGACCTGCATGAGCCCCGAAGAAATTTTGAGCACCTATGGCCCCCGCGAATCCATGGAATACGACGTGGTCGTGGTCGGCGGCGGCCCCGCTGGTCTGTCCACGGCCATCCGCCTCAAGCAACTGGCCGCTGAAAAAGGCACGGATGTGTCGGTGGTGGTGCTGGAAAAAGGCGGCGAACCCGGCGCGCACATCCTGAGCGGCGCGATCATGGACCCCAGGGCCCTGACCGAACTCTTTCCCGACTGGAAGGAACGCGGAGCCCCGCTGAACCAGCCCGTGACCGATGACGCCTGGAGCTTTTTGAGCGAGACCGGTGCCACACGCACCCCCGGCATCTTCTTGCCGGAATGCGCGCAAAACCACGGCAACTACATCATCAGCCTCTCCAACTTCACCCGCTGGTTGGGCCAGCAAGCCGAAAACCTCGGCGTGGAAATCTTCCCGGGCTTCACCGCTGCAGAAGTTCTCTACAACGAAGACGGCTCGGTCAAGGGCGTGGCCACCGGCAACATGGGGGTGGGCAAGGACGGCGAACCCACAGAAAACTTCCAGCTGGGCATGGAACTGCACGCCAAGTACACCGTCTTCGCCGAAGGCGCGCGCGGTCACTTGGGCAAACAGCTGATCCCCAAATACCAACTCGACGCAGGACGCGACCCGCAGACCTACGGCATCGGCATCAAGGAAGTGTGGGAGATTGATCCTTCACGCCACACGCCTGGTTTTGTCATGCACACCGCCGGCTGGCCCATGAACAACGACACCTACGGCGGTGCCTTCATGTACCACATGGAAGACAACAAAATCGCCATCGGCTATGTGGTCGGCCTGGATTACGCCAACCCCTGGCTCAGCCCATTTGAAGAATTCCAGCGCTGGAAGACCCACAACAACATCAAGTGGTACTTCACCAACGACCAAGGCGAAGTCAATGCCAAGCGCATCGGCTACGGCGCACGCGCCATCACCGCAGGCGGCCTGATGAGCCTGCCCAAGACGGTGTTCCCGGGTGGCGCGCTGGTCGGTTGTGACGCGGGTTACCTCAATGTGAGCCGCATCAAGGGCAGCCACGCCGCCATCAAGACCGGCATGCTGGCCGCCGAAGCAGCTTACGACGCCTTGCAAGCGGGCCGCCAGCACGATGAGTTGGCCGCCTACCCCGAGGCCTTCGAAGCCAGTTGGCTCTACACCGAATTGAACAAGTCGCGCAACTTCAAGACCTGGTTCAAGAAAGGCCTCACGGTCGCCACCCTCATGAACGGTTTTGAGCAGTTTGTCTTGCGCGGCCACATCCCCTGGACATTGCGCCGCGACAAGGCCGACCACACCTACCTCAAGCCTGCGGCCGAGTGCGAACAAATCGTCTATCCCAAGCCCGACGGCAAGCTGACCTTTGATCGCCTCTCCAGCGTGTTCATCAGCAACACCAACCACGAAGAAAACCAGCCGGCCCACCTGACGCTGAAAGACGCCTCGGTGCCGGTGGGCATCAACCTCGCCAAGTTTGCAGGTCCCGAGGGCCGCTACTGCCCTGCTGGCGTGTACGAGTACGTCAAGAACGAAGACAACTCGGACCGCCTGCAGATCAACGCGCAAAACTGCGTGCACTGCAAAACCTGCGACATCAAGGACCCGACGCAAAACATCGTTTGGGTCACGCCTGAAGGCGGCGGCGGTCCCAACTACACGGGCATGTGATGCACATCCAAGAGGCCTGACCCGCCTCTTTTTTCATGGGGCTGTGAAGAATTTTCATGCGGCGTCGCCAAAGCATCATCACCCCCGCGAAAACCCTAGGCGACACGGTTTCACCAAACACCATAATTCGATTTGTATGACAAGTTAAATCTGCCTTGTCGTCATCCACCGAATCATGAGGAGCTTTTGAATGAAACTGAGCAAATTGATGTTGGGCCTGAGCCTTGCTGTGGGCATCGTGGCCACGGCCTCCGCACAAATCACCATGCGCAACAGCATCTCTGTGGCGCAAAACTCCCACCAGGGTGAAGCCATCGACACCTTGGCCAAAGAAGTGGAGCGACGCACCAACGGTCGCATCAAAATTCAAAACTTCTACTCGGGCGCTTTGGGCGCTGAGCGTGAGTCCATTGAATCGGTGCAACTGGGCACCCAAGAACTGACCACCACCTCCACCGGCCCGGTTCCCAACTTTGTCCCCGAGACCCGCATTCTGGACGTGCCCTTCTTGTTCCGCGACAAAGCCCATGCACGTGCTGTGCTGGACGGCCCCATCGGTCAAGAACTGCTCGGCAAATTCGAAGCCAAGGGCTTCAAGGCTTTGGCCTGGGGTGAAAACGGAGTGCGTCACATGACCAACAGCAAACGCGCGGTCAACGGTCCAGACGACCTCAAGGGTCTGAAGATGCGCACCATGGAAAACCCTGTGCACGTCACTGCCTACAAGAGCTTGGGCATCGTGACCACCCCCATGGCTTTCACCGAAGTGTTCACCGCTTTGCAGCAAGGCACTGTGGACGGTCAGGAGAACCCCTTGTCGGTGATCATGGCGGCCAACTTTGACCAGGTGCAAAAGCACCTGACCCTGACGGGCCATGTCTACTCACCCGCCGTGATCTTGATGAACAAAGCCAGCTTTGACAAGCTGAGTGCTGCCGACAAGCAAATCTTCCTGGATTCCGCCAAGGAAGCCGTCAAAGCCAACCGCGCCCGTGTGGACAGGGACGATGCCAACGGTGTGGCCGAGTTGCGCAAAAAAGGCATGAACATCATCGAGAACGTGGACAAGTCCAAGTTCATCGCCACCATGGCTCCGGCCATTGCGGAGTTTGAAAAGCAGTTTGGCAAGGCCAACCTGGACCGCATCCGCAATTTCAAGTGATCTGAAATTGCCAGGGACGCCCGACCGGCTTTGGCTGGCGGGCGTTTTTCAATTTGGCCGAGAAACGCCCCATGAAACACTTATTTTTACGCTTTGAGCAATGGACAACCGCCGCCTCGATGATGGTCGCCTGCGCGATGATGGCACTGGCCTCGGCTTTTGCCATTCACCAAATTGTGACCCGTTTCATCCTCGAGTCCCCGGCAGAGTGGACCGAAGTGTTGATCCGCTTCAGCCTGATCTGGATGGTTTTTCTCGGCATTCCCACCGCTTTCCGAACCGGCTCCATGGTGAGCGTTGACTTGTTGTACCGCTTGAGCGGACAGCGCATGCGGCGGGTTTTGGACAGCGTGGTGGCCATCACGGCCATGACACTGTGCGGCATCATTTTGTGGTGGGGCTGGGACTATGCCAATCGCGGCAGCGTCCAGACCATGATTGGCCTGGAGGGCGTCTCGATGTTTTGGGCTTATTTGGCCCTGCCCGTGGGCGCTGTGTTCAGCATCATCGGCATCATTGGTTTTTGGCTGGATCCCCAGCGCATGGAATTGGAGAGCGCACAATGAGTTCGGTCATGCTTTTCACGATGCTGCTGTGCTTTGCACTGACGGTATCGGTGGCCGTTTCGATTGGTTTGTCGGCGATTGTCGGCATCCAGATCGCCAACGCCAACATGCTCATTTCCGTCAAGGAGATGTTCAACTCGCTCAACAAGTTTCCTCTGGCCGCGATCCCGTTTTTCATTCTGGCGGGTAACCTGATGGAGACCGGCGGCATTTCACGCCGCTTGGTGGAGTTTGCCAAAAGCATTGTGGGGGGTATTCAGGGCGGTTTGCCTATGACCTGCGTGTTGACCTGCATGATTTTTGCGGCGGTTTCGGGCTCCTCTGTGGCCACCACTTTTGCAGTTGGTGCCATCCTGATCCCCGCCTTGATCAAACACGGCTACCCCAAACCCTGGGCCACCGCTTTGCAAGCCACCTCGGCCGAGTTGGGGGTGATCATCC
>JAIXUG010000002.1 GCA_027484105.1 Comamonadaceae bacterium | reverse complement strand
GCCATCCAGCTTGTAGATGTGCGGACCTTCGCCCGCCGACAGCAGGCCGGTATGAGCGTAGATGCCGAGCTTGGCGCGGTTTGAGGGCGAATCAGCCCTTCTCACTCCCAATCCTCGCCAATGCCGACCCCGCCTCCCCCAAGCTCAGCAGCCCGCTCCGGCTGTAAACCCCCAGCTTGTCCCTCGTGTCGCTGATGTCCAGGTTGCGCATGGTCAGCTGGCCGATGCGGTCGAGCGGGCTGAACGGCGCGTCTTCCACCTTCTCCATGCTCAAACGCTCGGGGGCGTAAGTCAGGTTCGGCGACTCGGTGTTGAGCAGCGAGTAGTCGTTGCCACGGCGCAGCTCCAGCGTCACCGTGCCAGTCACGGCGCGGGCCACCCAGCGCTGGGCGGTTTCGCGCAGCATGATGGCTTGTGGGTCGAACCAGCGGCCTTGGTACAACAAGCGGCCCAAACGCAGGCCGTTGATGCGGTACTGCTCGATCGTGTCTTCGTTGTGGATGCCGGTGACCAAGCGCTCGTAAGCGATGTGCAGCAGCGCCATGCCGGGGGCTTCGTAGATGCCGCGGCTCTTGGCTTCGATGATGCGGTTCTCGATCTGGTCGCTCATGCCCAAACCGTGGCGGCCACCGATTTCATTGGCCTTGAGGAACAGCGCGACGGGGTCGGCGTATTCCACACCGTTCAGCGCCACGGGCATGCCCTCTTCAAAGCGCACGCTGACCTCTTCGGCCTTCACGTCCACTTCGGGCTTCCAGAACGCCACGCCCATGATGGGGTTGACGATGCGGATGCCGGAGTTGAGGTGTTCCAAGTCTTTGGCTTCGTGGGTCGCGCCCAGCATGTTGCTGTCGGTGCTGTAGGCCTTCTCGGCGCTCATCTTGTAGCCAAAACCGTTGGCGGTCATGAAGGCGCTCATTTCGGCGCGGCCGCCCAGCTCGTCGATGAACAGCTGGTCGAGCCAAGGTTTGTAGATCTTGAGGCTCGGGTTGGTGAGCAGGCCGTAGCGGTAAAAGCGCTCGATGTCGTTGCCCTTAAAGGTCGAGCCGTCGCCCCAGATGTTGACGTCGTCTTCCTTCATGGCGGCCACCAGCATGGTGCCGGTCACAGCGCGGCCCAGCGGGGTGGTGTTGAAGTAGGTGATGCCACCGGTGGAGATGTGGAAAGCGCCGCTCTGGATGGCGGCAATCCCTTCGTGTGCCAGCTGGGTGCGGCAGTCAACCAGGCGGGCTTTTTCTGCGCCGTATTCCATCGCCTTGCGGGGAATCTCGTTGTAGTCAGCCTCGTCGGGCTGGCCCAGGTTGGCGGTATAGGCGTAGGGCAGGGCGCCCTTTTGCTTCATCCACAACAGGGCAGCGGACGTGTCCAGACCACCAGAAAAGGCGATACCGACTTTTTGCCCTTTGGGCAGGTTTTGCAAGATGGTGCTCATGGGAGGGGCCGATCAACCAAAGTGGCAGATGTAGTGGTAGGGCTCGGTCACGCGGATCTCGAACTTGGAGTTACCAGGAACGTTGAATTTTCCGCCTGCGCTGGACTTGACCCATTCGTTGCTGCCGTCGAGCTTGTACTCGCAAGAGCCACCCACGCATTCCATGATTTCGGGGGCGCCGGTATTGAAAGTCAGGGTGGAGGGCAGGATCACGCCCACAGACAACTTGGTGCCGTCGGCCAGGGTCAAACCGTGGCTGACGCATTTGCCGTCAAAGTAAACATTGGCTTGGGTTTTGACGGAGACGCCGTCGATGGTTTGGGTGGTCATGGGCAAAACAGGTCCGGGTTAGCACTGCGGGCTGGCCGCATAAAAACGCGGCCATCAGGCCGCGTCGATCACAAGCTCGCTATTTTAGGGTACCCGGCTGAATCCACCCGTCTGGATGGGCGCGGGATGCTCAGCGCCAATGGCCGCGATCGTGCAGGTTGACATGGCGATGCACTCTGGCGTGTTCATGGACGTTGCGGTGGCCGTGGTATCGAATCACCGTCCGGGGGGCATGCCAGCCGAGGTCAATGTGGCTGTACACCGGAGGGCGGCTGACATAAACCGGGGCCGGGACATACACCACTTGCGGGGCAACGTTGGTCAGGGTGGTGTAGCCATGTGGTGCAGCCGAGGAGGGGGCTTCCGAGCGCAAACCCTGTCCAATCGGGGTGACCTGCAAGGGAATGGTTGGGCCGGGGTCTTGTGGCAATTGAACGGTGTATTGCTTGCCGGCATATTCATAGACCACGCTGTAGCCGACCAGGCGGTTTTCGTACACGTTTTGGGTGCTGCAGTGGGTCTGATTTTGCACCAGGGTGCCGTTGGGGCCTTCGATGCGATCGCCCACCATGGCGCCGCCCACGATGCCGATGACGGTGGCCAAGGCCCTGCCCGAACCATCACCGATGGCGTTGCCCATGGCCCCACCAGCGATGGCGCCCATCAGAGCGCCTGCGCCCGAAGTGGGGGCTGGCTGGGTCACGGGCACTTGGCTGCAAGTTTGGCGGGGCACCATCACCTGCTGGTAGACCGGGGTTCTGGAGATGACCTGTCCCAACTCTTGTGCATGGAGCGCGGCGGGGAGGGTGGCCAAACACCCCAACAAAGCGCTCGTCATCCAAACTGTTTTCATGGCGTTCCCACTGCTGAAGTCAATCGTGTGACCAGTGTAGACAAGCCAGGGCTTGAGCGGCGGAGTCAAGGTGTAAAGTTGAGTAACAGTGGGCGTCCAACGAAGCTCAAACAGGCCATTGATCCGGGACAAAGCCCACGGTGATGAGACCGGTAGGCCAGACGATGACGGGCCTTTTGATGGTGCTGGGGTGCGCCGACATGACTTTTGCAGCGCTGGCAGCGTCGGTGACGCTGGCTTGGGTGGCTGGATCAAGCTGGCGCCAGGTGGTGCCTTGACGGTTGAGCAACTTCTCCCAGCCCCAATGGTCCAGCCATGTCTGGAGTTCAGCCACAGGCACCCCTTGCTTCTTGAAATCGTGAAAAGTGGCTTGCACGCCGTGCTCAGTCAACCAGGCGCGGGCTTTTTTGACGGTGTCGCAATTGGGAATGCCGAAAACAATGGGGTGCATGGGGGTGGCAAATGATGATGAGGTTCAGTCTGGGCGACAATCGCCGCCTATGAAGACTCTACAGCAATGGCTCGATTGGTGCGAGCAACTCCACCCGGTGGCCATCGACATGGGGCTGGAGCGCGCGAAAGTGGTCGCTGACCGCATGAATTTGCGTTTGGACTGCCCCGTGATCACTGTGGCAGGCACCAACGGCAAAGGTTCGACCTGCGCCATGCTGGAGGCGGTGTTGCTGCAAGCCGGCTATCGCACGGGTGTGTACACATCCCCCCATCTGGTTCACTTTGAAGAGCGCTGCCGCTTGCACGGTGAGTCGGCATCTGCAGAGCTGTTTGCCGAGGCTTTTGCCGCTGTGGAGGCCGCGCGCGGCGATGTCAGCCTGACCTATTTTGAATTCAGCACCTTGGCCATCCTGCGCTTGATGGCCCAAGCCCAACTGGATGTCGCCATTTTGGAAGTGGGTATGGGGGGCAGGCTGGACGCGGTCAACATCATCGATGCCGACTGCACCATCATCACCAGCATCGACATTGACCACGCGGCCATTTTGGGCCATGACCGTGAGACCATTGGCCGCGAAAAAGCGGGCGTCATGCGCCCAGGCAGGCCTGTGATCGTCAGCGATCCGGTGGCGCCCCAAAGTGTGATCGACCATGCAGCTGCCACCGGTGCCGAGCTGTGGTTGTTCGGCCGCGATTTCAATTATTCGGGCGACAAACAACAGTGGGCTTGGGCTGGGCGGGATCGCCGCTACAGCGGCATGGCCTACCCCGCTTTGCGGGGAGCCAATCAGTTGATCAATGCTTCGGGTGTTTTGGCGGCATTGGAGTCGCTTCGCCAACGCATCCCCGTGACGGCTCAAGCCGTGCGCAACGGCATGGCCATGGTCGAGTTGCCCGGACGTTTTCAGATCGTGCCAGGTCAGCCTGTTTTGGTGCTGGATGTGGCGCACAACCCTCATTCTGTGGCCGCTCTGGCGGTCAATCTGGATGCGATGGGCTTTTACCCCACCACCCACGCCGTTCTGGGGGCGATGGCCGACAAAGACCTGTTGCCCATGTTCCAGCGCATCAACCCTTTGGTGGACCGTTGGTATTTCACCGATTTGCCCCTGCCCAGGGCCGCCAGGGCGACCGATTTGCAACAGATTTGGCATGGCCAAAACGCCCGAACAGACACGGCCAGCAGTGTTCACACCGAGCCCATGCAGGCGCTGTCGGCGGCTATCGCGGCTGCAGACCCGGCTGATAGAATCATTGTCTTTGGCTCCTTTCATACCGTGGGCGGTGTTCTGACAGACGGCATCCCCCGTCTTCAAGCCAAGCACCTCAGCCCCTGAGCAATTGCCATGGCGTTTTTCAAGTTCCGATTTCCTGGTCAAAATTCCTCTGCAGAGGGGCCTGCGCCTGACCCTGGCGAAAGCATTGAAATCGTTCGCCGCAGAGCGCGTCATCGCTTGACAGGTGCCGTGGTGCTGGTGTCGATGGCCGTGGTGGGTTTTCCTTTGTTGTTTGACACCCAGCCCAGACCCGTAGCGGTGGACACCCCCATCGTGGTGCCAGATCGGCAAAAAACCCCGTCATTGACCAGCCAACTGCCCATCCCGGCTGACCAAGCGCCGGCCAAGCCTTTGCTGCCTTCGCCGCAAGCCGTTGTGCCTACTCGGTCCAGTCTGGATGCACGTGAAGAGATTGTCCCCAAGACTGCAGCGGATGCGACCGACAAGCCGACCGGTCTCCCAAGCGAGAAGGTGGCTGAAAAGGCGCCGGAAAAGCTGCCGGAAAAGCCCGCTGAAAAGCCCCCGGCTGCCAAGCCTGAGCTCAAGGCAGAACCCAAGCCTGTGGCCAAGCCGAAAGACGATGGCGTGAAGGCCCAAGCACTCTTGGACGGCAAGGCCACCAAACCGAATGCAGAGCGTGTTGTGATTCAGGTAGGGGCCTTCACGGATGCCGCCAAGGTGCGTGATGTGCGCAGTAAATTGGAGCAAGCCGGGCTCAAGACCTACACCCAGGTGGTGGAAAAAGATGGCAAAAGCACCACCCGAATTCGTGTGGGTCCTTTTGAAACCAAGGAAGATGCCGACAAGGCGGCTGCACGCATCCGTAAGCTCGATTTGCCAGCCGCAGTGCTGAAACTTTGACATGTCGCTGGCCCTGACCGATTGCTTGTTGCTGGGGGTCTTGGTGGCCTCCATGGTGTTGGGGTTTTGGCGTGGCTTGGTCTACGAGGTCCTGTCCTTGGCGGGGTGGATTGCAGCCTTCATCATGGCCCAATGGTTGGCCGAAGATGTCGTTGGCCTTTTGTCTTTCGTGGCCGGGGCTCCCGCATCCGTTCAATATGCCGTGGCTTTTGTGCTGGTGTTCGTGGTCACTTTATTTGCCTCTGGCATGTTGTCATGGCTGGTCAAAAAATTGGTGGAAACGGCCGGTTTGAGGCCAGTTGACCGCTCTTTGGGGGCGGCCTTTGGTCTCGCGCGAGGTGTGGTGCTCTTGTTAGCGGTCACCGTGCTGTTGCAACTGTTGGGGATGACCGCAGAGCCCTGGTGGCAAAACGCCGTGGGCCCAGCCTGGTTGGAGACAGCGCTCAACGGTCTTAAACCCTTGCTGCCGGAGAAGTTTGTGGGCTTCTTGCCCTGATGTGTCGGCTTGGGTTCATTGTTTGAACGGATAACTATTTATGTGTGGAATCGTCGGCGTGGTCAGCAGCGCCCCTGTCAACCAGTTGATATACGACGCTCTTCTGTTGCTGCAGCACCGTGGCCAAGATGCGGCAGGCATTGTCACGCAGCTCGATCGCAAGTTTTTCATGTACAAGGCCAAAGGCATGGTGCGTGATGTGTTCCGCACCCGCAACATGCGCAGCCTGCCAGGCAACTGTGGCCTTGGACAAGTGCGCTATCCCACGGCGGGCAACGCTTTCAGCGAGGAAGAGGCCCAGCCCTTTTATGTGAATGCCCCCTTTGGGCTGGTGCTGGTTCACAACGGCAATCTGACCAACGCGCATGTCCTCAAGGCCGAGTTGTTTTCCAACGACCACCGCCACATCAACACCGAGAGTGACTCGGAAGTCTTGCTCAATGTGTTGGCCCACGAACTGGAAAAAACGACCCGTGGCTTGCCCCTCAAGCCCGTGGACGTGTTCGAGGCTGTGCGCGGTGTGAACCGCCGTGTCAAGGGCTCTTATGCTGTGATCGCGCTCATCGCCGGTCATGGGCTGTTGGCTTTTCGTGACCCGCACGGCATCCGTCCCTTGTGCATGGGTCGGGGTGCCGACGGCACCATCATGCTGGCCAGTGAGTCGGTGGCGCTCGATGGCACTTCGCACCAATTTGAGCGAGACATTGCACCGGGCGAAGCGATTTTTGTGGACCTGCAAGGTCAAATGCACAACGCCCCGTGCAGTGACAAGGCCCAGCTGAGCCCCTGCATTTTTGAGTACGTTTACTTGGCCCGCCCCGACTCCACGTTGGACGGTATCTCCGTTTACCAGGCGCGCTTGAACCTGGGCGAGACCTTGGCCAAACGTGTCATTTCCACCGTGCCGCCCAGCGATATCGACGTGATCATTCCCATCCCCGAGTCGAGCCGTCCCAGCGCCACCCAGCTGGCCCATTTGCTGGGCATCCCTTACCGTGAGGGCTTTGTCAAAAACCGCTATGTGGGCCGCACCTTCATCATGCCGGGGCAGGCGGTGCGCAAAAAGTCTGTGCGTCAAAAGCTCAATGTCATCATCAGTGAGTTCAAGGGGCGCAATGTCCTGTTGGTGGACGATTCGATCGTGCGCGGCACCACCAGCCGCGAGATCGTGCAAATGGCGCGTGATGCAGGAGCTCGCAAGGTCTACATGGCCAGCGCAGCGCCCCCGGTGCGCTATCCCAATGTGTATGGCATCGACATGCCCACCAAGGAGGAGCTGGTCGCGCACGGCCGCAGCATTGAAGAAATCCGTCAGATCATCGGCTGTGACGCCTTGATTTACCAAGACGTGGATGCCATGAAAACCGCTGTGGCCCAAGCGCGTGTCAATGCGGCAGGCGCACTGTCCAACTTTGATGCGTCGTGTTTTGACGGCGTTTACGTCACGGGCGACATCTCGACCGACGACATCCACCGACTCCAGGATACCCGCCCCTTGGTTCAAGAGGGCGAAGACGACAACTCGCGTTTGGCACTGCCCAACGCCAGCGAATGAGGACCCGCCATGAGCGAAGATACACGGTTTGACGACCTGCACATCGAAACACTGGCGGTGCGCGCAGCGGTCGAGCGCAGCCAATACGGCGAAAACTCTGAGGCGCTGTACCTGACCAGCGGCTATGTTCAGCCAACGGCTGCGGCTGCGGCCGCCCGATTTGCGGGGGATGAAGAGG
This sequence comes from Comamonadaceae bacterium, assembly GCA_027484105.1. GTDB lineage: Bacteria > Pseudomonadota > Gammaproteobacteria > Burkholderiales > Burkholderiaceae_C > Limnohabitans_A. Next base: position 374,615 of record JAIXUG010000002.1, on the reverse strand, counting down.
GTTACACCTATGGCCGTTACGGCAACCCGACGGTCGCCAGCATGGAAATGCGCCTGGCCGCTTTGGAAGGCACCGAGGCGGCCATGGGCACGGCCTCGGGCATGTCGGCCATCCTCATGATGTGCATGGGCCTGCTCAAAGCGGGTGACCATGTGCTGTGTTCGCGTTCCATGTTCGGCTCCACCATCAAATTGATTGGCTCCGACCTGGCCAAGTTCGGTGTGGAGTCCAGTTTTGTGTCGCAGACCGATTTGTCCGAGTGGCAAGCGGCCATTCGACCGAACACGCGCTTGTTGTTTGCCGAAACCCCCACCAACCCTTTGACCGAGGTCTGCGACATCCAGGCGCTGGCCGACCTGGCGCACAACGCAGGGGCCTTGTTCGCTGTGGACAACTGCTTTGCCACGCCCGCCTTGCAACGCCCGGTGGACATGGGGGCTGACATCATCATGCACTCGGGCACCAAGTACCTCGATGGCCAAGGTCGTGTGATGGCTGGCGCTCTGTGCGCCCCGCAGCAAATGATCACCGAGAAGTTTTTGCCAGTGCTCAAAAGTGGCGGCATGACCCTGGCGCCCTTCAACGCATGGGTGGTCCTGAAAGGCCTCGAAACCCTGGACCTGCGCATGCGTGCCCAAACCGCACGTGCCCAAATCCTTGCTGAGTGGCTGGAGAAGCACCCCTCGGTTGCACGCGTTCACTACCCCGGCCTGGCCAGCCACCCGCAGCACGACTTGGCCATGCGCCAGATGTCCGGTCTGGGCGGTGCGGTCTTGTCCTTTGATGTCAAAGCCGATGGCCCAGAGCAAGCACGTGCTCGCGCGTTCCATGTGCTCGATTCGATGCAAATGCTGTCTTTGTCCACCAATCTGGGCGACACCAAAACCCTGGTGGCCCACCCGGCCAGCACCTCGCACGGCCGCCTGACCGAGGCCCAAAGACAAGCCGCGGGCATCGGCCAAGGCTTGATCCGCGTGGCTGTTGGCCTGGAATACCCAAAAGACATTCAAGCAGACCTCTCTCGCGGTCTTGAGACCCTCTAACATGACAACCCCAGCACGTACGCGCACCCGCTTCGCCCCATCGCCCACCGGCTTCATCCACCTGGGCAACATCCGCTCTGCCTTGTACCCTTGGGCCTTTGCCCGCGCCACGGGCGGTGACTTCATCTTGCGCATCGAAGACACCGACCTCGACCGCTCCACACAAGCGTCTGTGGACGTGATCATCGAAGGCATGGCCTGGCTGGGCCTGAACCATGACGAAGGTCCCTTCTACCAAATGCAGCGTATGGACCGCTACAAGGCGGTGCTGGCCGATTTGATGGCCGCTGGCCATGTCTACCCCTGCTACATGAGCGTGGAAGAGCTCGACGCCTTGCGCGAGCGCCAGATGGCCAACAAGGAAAAGCCCCGTTACGACGGAACTTGGCGTCCAGTCGAGGGTAAAGATCTGCCTGCGATCCCCGAAGGTGTGAGGCCTGTGCTGCGCTTCAAGAACCCGATCGGCGGCGTGGTCGCTTGGGACGACAAGGTCAAAGGCCGCATTGAAATCAGCAATGACGAACTCGACGACCTGGTGATCGCGCGCCCGGATGGCACACCCACCTACAACTTCTGTGTGGTGGTGGACGACATTGACATGCAGATCACGCATGTGATCCGTGGCGATGACCACGTCAACAACACCCCTCGTCAGATCAACATCTTCAAAGCCCTGGGCAAAGAGCCGCCGGTGTATGCCCACTTGCCCACCGTGCTGAACGAGCAGGGCGAGAAGATGAGCAAGCGCAACGGTGCCAAGGCTGTGACGGCCTACCGCGATGAAGGCTATTTGCCCGACGCGATGGTCAATTACCTGGCGCGTTTGGGCTGGAGCCACGGCGACGATGAAATTTTCAGTCGCGCACAGTTTCTGGCGTGGTTCAATCTGGACCACCTGGGCCGCAGTGCCGCGCAGTTTGACGAGGCCAAACTCAAATGGGTCAACGCCCAGCACCTCAAAGCCACGGATGACGCTGAATTGGCCGAGCGTGTGCAGCCTTTTCTCAGCAAGCTGGGTGTGGTGGCCGATGAACGACTGGCCAACATCTGCGGCCTCTTCAAAGACCGTTGCGACACGCTGGTGGTTTTGGCCCAATGGATCTCGGCCTTCTATCTGGACGTGGTACCCAACCCGGCAGAAAAAGCGCAGCATGTGACCGATGCGGTCAAACCTGCATTGGCCGTCTTGGCTGGCAAGTTGGCCACATGCGCGTGGGACAAGGCTTCGATTGCTGTGGCCATCAAGGAAACCTTGAGTGAAACGGGCCTCAAAATGCCGCAAATCGCCATGCCTGTTCGCGTGTTGGTGATGGGTACGGCTCAGACCCCTTCACTCGATGCTGTCCTTGCGCTGAGTTACAGAGAAAAAATTCTTGAGCGACTCCAAAACGCCTGAATTTCTGTCTATAATCCAAGTCTCGACACCAACGAGGCATGACGAATAGCAGAAATGCTCAGCGTTGTACCAAAGGGGGTATAGCTCAGCTGGGAGAGCGCTTGCATGGCATGCAAGAGGTCAGCGGTTCGATCCCGCTTACCTCCACCAAAGTGTCGTATCGGTTCGCAAGAACCAGTCCAGGTTATGACCCTATCGTCTAGAGGCCTAGGACATCACCCTTTCACGGTGAGTACCGGGGTTCGAATCCCCGTAGGGTCGCCAAGTTTTGTAGCACTTGATCAGTTGCAACAGCAGTCTGACAAAAGTTACAGCTACCAGGAGTGGTAGTTCAGTTGGTTAGAATACCGGCCTGTCACGCCGGGGGTCGCGGGTTCGAGTCCCGTCCACTCCGCCAGATCAAGAAGCCCAAGCAGTTCGCTGTTTGGGCTTTTTTGTTGCCTGAGTTTTATATCCCCATCATCTTTCTTTTAAAAATTCTGGACTGTCGAAACCCAGTTGCAGTAAGCTACAAGGTTTCCCGTTTAACTTGTTGTCAGTCATGGACAGTTTGCTTCCGCCGATTCCAGCCAAGCGCTATTTCACCATTGGTGAGGTGGGCGAGCTGTGCGGTGTCAAGCCCCATGTATTGCGATACTGGGAACAGGAATTCACGCAGCTCAGGCCCGTGAAGAGGCGAGGCAATCGCCGCTATTACCAGCGCCATGAAGTGATGATGATTCGCAAAATCCGAGGCCTCCTGTATGACCAAGGGTTCACCATCAGCGGAGCGCGAAACAAGTTGCAAGAGCTGGTGCAGATGGATCGCGAGCTCAGTCGGTCGACCAGCTTCAATGACCCGCTTTCTGTCGATTCTTCGGATGCAGAGCCTATGGATGTTGCCGATTCACAGGTGTCTGAAGCACAAGGGGCGACCCAAGAACAGGCCTTGGGTGCCAGTTTTTCAATTCAAGAAGAGTTGCTGCAAATACGAGATCTGCTGACCTTCGGTGGCTCTCATAATCAGGCTATAATTTAAAGCTTGTCGGCGTGTAGCGCAGCCTGGTAGCGCACTTGCATGGGGTGCAAGGGGTCGCGAGTTCGAATCCCGCCACGCCGACCATTTATCACCAATGAAATCAACGGGTTACAGCCCACAAGGCTGTGACCCGTTTTTCTTTGTTCCTGCATTTTCGGGGCGCCCGATCGAGGCAATTCGAAAAAATGCATCTTTGATGCCTGTCACGCCGGAAAGCGTTCGCGCAGTTTGAGTTTGTAGAACTTGCCGGTCGAGGTGCGGGGCACGGCATCGATGAACTCATAGCGGTCAGGCACCTGCCACTTGGCAAACCCGTGCTGCAGCAAGTGCGCGGCAAAGTCTTCGGGCCGCGGCTGTTTGCCGTGTTTGAGCACGATGCAGGCGAGCGGCCGCTCGCTCCATTTGGGGTCGGGGATGGCGATCACCGCTGCTTCGGCCACGTCGGGGTGGGCCATGAGGGCGTTTTCCAGATCGACCGAGCTGATCCATTCGCCGCCGGATTTGATCAGGTCTTTGGTGCGGTCGGTGATGCGCACAAAACCCAAGGCGTCCACGCTGGCCACATCGCCAGTGCGCAGCCAGCCGTCGGCGCTGAACTTGTCTTCGCTCACCGGCACCTGGTGGTAACTGCCGGTGATGAAGGGACCGCGCACCTGAATTTCCCCCACATGCTGGCCGTCCCAAGGGGCATCCAGTCCGTCTTCGCCCCTTATGCGCAGCTCGGTCAAGGGCACAGGCACGCCCGCCATGGCGGCTCGGCGGTAGCGCTCGTCCATGGACGCATTTTTGAGCTCCGACTTGGGGTAGGACACGGTGCACAAAGGCGAGGTTTCGGTCATGCCCCAGCCTTGCAAAATCCAGATGCCGTGCCGGTCAAAGGCACGAATCAAGGCCTCGGGTACGGCCGCACCGCCCACCAAAGAGCGCATGCCGGTGGGCAGCTTCCAGCGGCCCGGATGGGTGGTTTGGGCGGCCTCGAAAGTCTGGATCAAGCCCATCCAGATGGTGGGCACGCCCAGCGACAAAGTGGGGGGCTCGGCCGTCATCAGGTCCAGCAGATCTTCCGGGTGAAGGTGCGGGCCAGGAAAGACGAGCTTGACGCCCATCATCACCGCGCCATAAGGAATGCCCCAGCTGTTGGCGTGGAACATGGGTGTGACGGGCAAGATGACATCGCTGCCCTTGAGGCCCCAAAAATCGCCCAGACAACCCACCAGCGTGTGCAAGATGGTCGAGCGGTGCGAGTACACCACGCCCTTGGGGCGGCCCGTGGTGCCCGAGGTGTAGCACATCGACACCGCATCGTCTTCGGCATGTGGGGCGTATTGAAAGCCTTGCGTGTCGGTGCCCGCCAGCAGCTGCTCGTAATCGGTAAACGGCGCGGGCACGGCAGCACCAGAGAAGGGGAACACGATCACACGCTCAAACTTATAAAGGTGCGCAAACTGCTGGTACAGCGGCAGCAACACGTCGTCAATGATCAGCACCTTGTCTTGCGCGTCGTTGGCAATCCAGGCGATCTCTTCGGGCGACAAGCGCAAATTGAGGGTGTGCATGACACCGCCTGCGGCCGGGATGCCGAAATAGCACTCCAGGTGCGCGTGGTGGTTCCAGCACAGCGTGGCCACGCGTTCGCCTTTTTGCAGCCCCATGTTCTGCAAAGCTTGTGCCAGTTGACGCGCGCGTTGGTAGAACACGCCATAGCTGTGCCTGCGCAGCGACTTGTCGGGCAGGCGCGAGACGATTTCATTGTTGGCAAACAAAGTGCCGGCCCTGTCCAGCAAGTGGTTGAGCGACAAGGGCATTTGCATCATGGTGCTGCAAATGGGTGGCTGGGCTGCGGCTGAAGCTGAAGGCGAGTCGGTGGTCATGTGGGGCTTGGTTTGAACAATGTGCCCAAATCATGCGGCCCTGCGGTTCCCTTGCAGGCTAGGGAAAACCCAAGGTGTCCTGTCGGAGGCCCCCTGTTTCACATGAAGAAGTAAAAGAACACGACCATCTGCATGCGCCGCAGGCCATCGGCGCGGCCGATCTGTCGGCCTGAGCCGTCGTAGAGACGCTCGCCGTCCATTCGGCCCATCGGAGAGCCCGAGGCACTGTAAAGGCGGTCACCATCGATGCGCCCGATCTGGCTGCCGGAGGCGCTGTAAACCCGGTCGCCATCGATGCGCCCGAGCGGTCTCCCCGAGCCGTCGTACACGCGTGTGCCATCGACGCGTCCGATGGGCTGCCCCGAGGCGTTGTAAAAATGCTCTGCATCCACACGGCCAATCTGTCGGCCGCTACCGTCGTACATGCGCTGGGCAAAGGCGGGTGCCACGAGCAGACTGACGAACACAAGGATGACAAGGCGGTGCAATGGCTTCATCGGGAGGGGCTTTCTGTTGGTATCCGTGATTCTGCGCGCATTGTGTTCGCTTTGCTGTCCAGTTGTTCAAACCACAAGCGAGGCGCCATGTCTCTGCCCTCACAGTTGCCCCCAAATTGGGTGCCCAAAGGTGTGGATAAGTCCTTGAACAACTGTGCCAAGCCGCATTTCGATTGGCATGGCGTTGAGTGCTTAAAAATTGGGCAATGCAAGGCTCTTGCGGTGAGCCTGGCGAGGGGCATGATTGCGGCTATTCTTGGTTCTTTGTTTGAACGCTCGCGCCCTTTACTGCATGCCTGTCTCTCCCATCTCGCCTGGCTTCATTGCCCTGCACAGCCACCGCTCCGAGGTGCTGGCCGACACCCTGACGGGCTGGCTGCGCGGGCACCCGCTGGACCCTCTAGAGAGCGAAGTCGTGCTGGTGCAAAGCAACGGTATGGCCGAGTGGATCAAGATCGAGTTGGCGCGCCAGGGTGGGGTGTGCGCGGCCACGCGGGTGGAGTTGCCTTCGCGCTTTTTGTGGCGCACCTACCGCCAGGTGCTGGGCGCACACAACGTGCCGCCCGACTCGCCGCTGGACAAGCTGCCCATGACCTGGCGGCTTATGGCTTTGCTGCCCGAGTGCTTGGGTGACCCCGTGTTCCAACCCGTGGCGGGTTTTTTGCGTGGCGACGAGCATGACCGCCTGCTGCAGCTGGCCAGCCGCCTGGCCGATTTGTTTGACCAGTACCAGATCTACCGCCCCGACTGGCTGCAAGACTGGGCCGCAGGGCGCGATGTGTTGCGCCAGGCCGCAGGCTCGCACGAGCTGGCACAAGACCAGCTCTGGCAGGCCGAATTGTGGCGGCGCGTATTGGCCACGCTGGATGACACCCAGCGCCAGGCCACCCGTCCGGCGCTGCATGCGCGGGCGCTGGCGCATTTGCAGTCGGGCCAGCGCCTGGCCAGCGCCGTGGCGCGGCGTGTGTCGGTGTTTGGCATGAGCCACATGCCCGGGCAATTGCTGGAGATGCTGGCGGCGCTGGCCGCGCACAGCCAGGTGATGCTGGCCGTGCCCAACCCCTGCCAGTACCACTGGGGCGACATCATCGATGGGCGCGAATGGCTGCAGGCCCAACGCCGCCGCCATGCCTACCGAGGCGAAGCATTGGCAGGCTTGCCCTTGGCGCAGATGCACTTGCACGCGCCCACGCTGCTGGCCGCTTGGGGGCGGCAGGGGCGCGACTTCATCCGCCAGCTGGATGCTTTTGACGACCTGCAAGCGGCCCAGCAACTCACGCAGTGGCCACGCCTGGACTTTTTTGACGATGTGCCTGGCGAAGATGGCAAGCGTTTGCTCGCGCAGCTGCAACGGCGCATCCGCGACCTGGAGCCGTCGAGTGGCGGCGCCCCTGTGGAGCCATGGGCCCAGGGTGATCGGTCGGTCGTTTTCAAAATCGCCCACAGCCCGGTGCGCGAGCTGGAAGTGCTGCACGACCAACTGCTGCAATGGTTCCACACCCCGCCGGGTGATCAGGCTTTGTCACCCCGCGACGTGGTGGTCATGGTGCCCGACATCGAGGTCATGGCCCCGGCCATCCGTGCCGTGTTTGGCCAGTACAAGCGCGCCGACGCGCGGTTCATCCCGTTTGACATCGCCGACTTGGGTGCGCAGGCCATCAGCCCGCTCATCCATGCGGTGGAGTGGTTGCTGGCCTTGCCGCAGCAGCGCAGCCGCATGAGCGAGCTGGTCGAGCTGCTCGAAGTGCCTGCCCTGGCTGCCCGCTTTGGCCTGAGCGAAGCAGGCTTGCCCACGCTGATGCGCTGGATGGCGGGCTCGGGCATCCGCTGGGGGCTTTCTGCTGAGCACCGCGCAGGCTTGGGGCTGGGCGTGTGCGGCGACGACAACTCGGCGTTGTTTGGGGTGCAGCGCATGCTCATGGGCTATGCCTGCGGGGCCGACCCTGTGAATGCAGACCTTCCCGGGGCCACGCCTTATCCTGAAGTGGGCGGGCTGGACGCCGAGCTGGCCGGGTCACTCGCGCACCTGCTGCAAGCCTTGATCGACTGGTGGCAAACCGCCACGCAAGACGCCACGCCCGCGCAATGGGCCGAGCGTGGCCGCGCCATGCTGGCCGCCATGTTCAAGCCGCGAGACGACAACGACCGCAACGCGCTGTCTGCTTTGGACCAGGCGTTGACCGACTGGGTTCGGGCCTGTGACGAAGCGGGATTTGCAGAGACCGTGCCGCTGGCCGTTGCGCGCTCGGCTTGGCTCGAAGCGCTCAAAATGCCCCGGCTGGAGCAGCGCTTTCGGGCTGGGGGCGTGACCTTTTGCACGCTCATGCCGATGCGGGCGATCCCGTTCAAGGCGGTGTGCCTGCTGGGCATGAACGACGGCGACTACCCGCGCCGCAGCCCGCGCGCTGACTTTGACCTCATGGGCCTGCCGGGCATGAGCCGCCCCGGCGACCGCTCGCGCCGCGACGACGATCGCCAGCTCATGCTCGAAGCCCTGTTGTCGGCGCGCCAAGTGCTTTATGTCAGCTGGAGCGGCCGCAGTGTGCGCGACAACAGCGAACAACCCCCTTCGGTGCTGGTCTCGCAACTGCGCGACGAGATCGACCTGCTGTGGGGCAAAGGCACGGCCGAACGCCAGACCACGGTACACCCGCTGCAAGCCTTCAGCCGCACTTATTTTGAAGAGGGCAGTGGTTTGCAGACCTATGCCAAAGAGTGGCGTGCGGCGCAGAACAATTCCCCTGCAGGAGCGCTCTTCGGCCCCGAAGCCCTCGCCGAAAATCCATCCCGGCCAGAGTCCGCCCCAACGGGGTCATCGCTTGCTTGGTTACCCCCGCTGGAATCCGCGCAGGGCGTACCCGTCATCACGCTCGCCCAACTCGCCCGTTTTTTGCGCAAGCCGGTGGGCGCTTTTTTGCGCGAACGCCTGCAGGTGCACCTGGAGGACGAGCGCAGCGGGTTGCACGACGAAGAGCTGTTTGGTTTGGCGGGCCTGGACCTGTACCAGTTGATCGACCACGAGTTGCAGCATGTGCCGACCGCGCTGAACGCGGACACACTGCCCGCGCATGTGCAGCAGGTCGTGCAGCGCCTGCGCCAGGCCGGTGCCTTGCCGTTGGCGGGAGTGGGCATGCTCGCCGCGCAAAATCTTCAGGTCCGTTTGCAGGCCATGCTGGGCGCAGCCTTGCACGAGCAGCAGGCTTACCCCAATGCGGCCGAGCGCTTGTTGGTGGATTGGGCGCATCCCCAAGTCGCCTTGCAAGATGCGCTGGGCGATGTGCGGGCGGGGGAGGGCGGTCAGATGTCCTTGCACCTGCGTGCCAGCGACCTGGCCAGCTTCAAGACCCAAAAACCGCAGGCCCACCCGGACAAGCTGATCGACATCTGGCTGCTCTCGCTGGCTGCGGCAGCGATGGGTCAACCCTTGCGGTGTGTGGTGGTGGGCCGCAACGCTGTGCTGCGCTTGGCCGAGCCAGAGCCAGAGACCGCCCGCGCCCAGCTGACCGCGCTGTTGGCCGTTTGGGCCGAGGGCATGCGTTGGCCACTGCCGCTGCCGCCCGGTGTGGCGCTGCAGTGGCTCAAGGACCCCAACAACGCCAACGCGTTGGCCGATGCCTACGAGGGCAGTGACTTCAAGCGCGCCGAAAAAGACAAAGACCCGGCGCTGGCCCGCACCTATGCCAGGGTGGAGGACTTGCTGGCCACGGGCGCGTTCGAGCGCCTGGCCCAAACCGTTTACGCACCCTTGAAGGCCTGGGCCGAGCAAGCCGAAATCGAAGCCTTGCCCGATGCGATCCACGACAGCGAAGAGGGAGAACTGGCATGAGCACCTCACACACCCCTCATGCCCACGCCCTCCATGCGCACACCTTCCCTCTGCGTGGCAGCCACCTGATCGAGGCCAGCGCTGGCACGGGCAAGACCTGGACCATTGCCGCGCTCTATGTGCGCCTGGTGCTGGGCCACGGCCAAGAGGGCACCGCACCTGTGCGCCCCATGCTGCCGCAAGACGTGCTGGTCATGACCTTCACCCGCGCCGCCACCCGCGAGCTGTCGGACCGCATCCGCACTCGGTTGACCGAGGCCGCGCAGGTGTTCAGGGGTTTTGCAAAAACCGACGACGACTTCCTGAAACAACTGAAGGACGAATACCCCGAAGGCGAGTTGCGCGAGCAAGCCGCGCATCGCCTGGCGCTGGCGGCGCAGGCGATGGACTACGCGGCCGTTTATACGATTGACGCTTGGTGCCAACGCATGCTGCGCGAACACGCCTTCGACAGCGGCAGCTTGTTTGAAGAAAACCTGGTGGGCGACGAAGCCGCGCTGCGCCTCGAAGCGGTGCAGGACTACTGGCGTCAGCAGCTCTACCCCATGGACACAGCCCTGGTGACACAGGTGCTGGGCATTTGGCGCGATGTGTCCGCACTGGAACAAGACATGCGCGCCCTGATGGCCGTGCCCCTGCCCGACGCTGCCCCCGGCACGCTGGCGCAGGTGTTCGGCGCGGCCCTGACTGCGCGCGACACGCAATTGCAGGCACTCAAACAGGGTTGGTGCGAGAAGGCCGACAACTTGTTGGGCTGGATCGAGGCGCAGTTGCTGCATCACAAATCCAGCTGGGATGGCCGCAAGCTGACGTACAAAAAATGCGCCGAGTGGCTGGCCGTGCTCAAAGACTGGGCGCAAGGGCCAGAAGACGGCAAGCGCCTGGAAAAAGCCATGAAAGCTGGCTGGCTGCGCTTCACGCCCCAAGGCCTGCTCGAATGCCGCAAGCCCGGCGAAGCGCCCGTGGATTTGCCGCCCGAATCGCAAGCCTACGCTGACCTGCAAGCCGCTTTGTTGGCCTTGCCCGATCCCACCCAAGTCGCCCGCCTGCACGCCCGCACCCATGTGCTGCAGCGCATGGCCGAGCTCAAGCGGCGCAGCGGTTTGTTTGGCTTTGCCGACATGCTGCAGCGCCTGGATGTCGCGCTGGCCGACCCTGACTCGGGCGAACGCTTGGCGCAACGCCTGCGCGAGCAGTTCCCGGTGGCGATGATCGACGAGTTCCAGGACACCTCGCCGCTGCAGTTCCGCATCTTTGACCGCATCTACCGCACGGCCGACAACCGGCCTGACACCGCGCTGCTGCTGATCGGCGACCCCAAGCAATCCATCTATGGTTTTCGGGGCGCGGACATCCACAGCTACTTGGCCGCACGCCGCGCCACCGCAGGCCGCCACCATGTGCTGGGCACCAACTTCAGGTCTACCCAAGCGGTGGTCGATGTGGTCAACCGCTGGTTCAATATGGCGCCAAACGCTTTTGGCTACCAACAAGGCGATCAAGACCCGCTGCCCTTCCAGCCCGTGGGCGCGAAGGGTCGCGGTGAAATTCTCACAACCAGCACAGGCCATGTGCATGCCATGACCGTGGTGCACGACACCACTTTGCGCAGCCAACGCGACGCGCAGACCCATTTGTCGGGCCTGTGCGCCGAGCAGATCGTGGCCTGGCTCAGCGACCCCCAAGCGCGTTTTGCCGATGCGCAAAAGGGCGACAAACCCTTGCAGCCCAAAGACATCGCCGTGTTGGTGCGCACCGGCAAAGAAGCTGCCGCTGTGCGCGACGCGCTGCGGGTGCGTGGTGTGGCCTCGGTGTATCTGTCGGACCGCGATTCGGTCTTTGCCAGCGACGAAGCGCAAGACCTGTGCCTGTGGCTGCGCGGCGTGGCCGAGCCGCAAGACATGCGCCGCGTGCGCGCCGCTTTAGGCACGCGCACGGTCGGTCTGTCGCTGGCCGAGCTCTACGACCTGGCCACGCAAGACGAACTGCTGGACGCCCGCGCCGAGCAAATGCGCGAACTGCACCAGACCTGGCAAAGTCAGGGCGTGCTGGCCATGCTGCGCCAGTCGCTGCACGTCTTCCAGTTGGCAGGGCGCTGGCGCGGCGAACCCGACGGCGAGCGGCGTCTGACCAATGTGCTGCACCTGGCCGAATTGCTGCAGGCGGCGAGTAGCCAGATCGATGGCGAGCAGGCCCTGATCCGCTGGCTGGCCCAGCAGATGGACGAAGCGCATTCGGGCCATGCCAGCGGCAGCGAAGAGCAAACCGTGCGGCTGGAGAGCGACGAGGACCTGGTCAAAGTCATCACCATCCACGCCAGCAAGGGCTTGGAGTACCCGGTGGTGTGCCTGCCTTTTGCGCACAGCCACCGCGTGATGGAAGCGCACAAAACACCTGTTCTGCAGCGCGATGACGGCGAGGGCGAACGCCTTTGGACGCTGGACTTTGACAAGGACGACACCCGCTTGGCCGACCGCGACCGCCTGCGTGAAGACCTGCGCCTGTGGTACGTGGCCCTCACGCGGGCGCGCCACGCCCTTTGGGTGGGTTGGAGCGCGGTCAAGACGGGCAACAGCGACAAGTGCCGCAATCATTTCAGTGCGGCAGGTCATTTGCTGGGAGGCGGCCACTCCTTCGAGGCCGACGAATGGCCGGCGAAGCTGCAAGCCTTGCAGACCCACAAGGCAGGCCAAACATTGTCTGTCCATCTGCAGCAAGCATCTGCCCAAGTGCCTCTCACCACCTGGCACAAGCCCGCGCACACCACCGCACTGCGCGAGGCGCTGAATTGCACCGCCCGCATCGACAAGTCGTGGACGATCGCGAGTTTTTCGCGCCTCACGCGTGACCTGTCTTCGCAGGCCCAGGCACCCTTGGTCTTGCACCTGAACCCACCGCGCCCCGCCGACGACGAGCCGCCAGAAGATGCGGCCATGCCGATGGTCTCGGTGACCAGCCCCGGTGCTTTGGCCGCATGGCACGCCTTTGCCAAAGGCCCCACAGCAGGCAACTTTTTGCACGACCAACTCGAATGGCTGGCTGCCGACGGCTTTGCCATCGATGCGGCCAAGGCCGAGCGCCTGAAGTACCGCTGCGAAAACGCAGGCTACAAGACCCAGGCCGACGACGTGGTGCAGTGGCTCAGCCGTGTGGTGGCCCAGCCTTTGCGTGGACCCAACGCGCCGCTGAACGCGCTGGGTGATTGGCTGCCCGAGATGGAGTTTTGGCTGCCCGCCGAGCGCTTGCATGCACGCCAGGTCGATACCCTGTGCCAGCAGCACCTGTTGCCCGGCGTGAGCCGCCCGCAGCTGCCCGACGCCCAGCTGCACGGCATGTTGATGGGCTTTGCCGATCTGGTGTTCGAGCACGAAGGCCGCTATTGGGTGCTCGACTACAAATCGAATCACCTGGGGGCCGATGACGCGGCCTACACCGCACAGGCCCTGGAAGCGGCCATGGCCCAGCACCGCTACGAGGTGCAGGCTGCGCTTTACATGCTGGCGCTGCACCGCTTGTTGCGCGCCCGTCTGGGCGATGCCTACGACCCGGCGCAGCAGCTGGGCGGTGCCGTGTATTTGTTTTTGCGTGGCATCGACGGGCCTGCGGGCGGCTGCTGCACCTTGCCTGCGCCTTTGGTGCTGCTTGACGGTCTGGACGCCATGTTGGATACCGAGGTGTTGGCATGAGTTTGAAAAAGTCCTCACGCATCGCGCCCGTGTCCGCCGTGCAAATGGATTGGCTGAGCGACCTGCCCGCACAAGGTTTGAGCGCTGCGCAAACGGTGCAATGGTTGAACCTGTGGACGGGCCAAGGCCTGTTGCGCCACATCGACAGCGCTTTCGCGGCGCAGGTGCTGCGCCTCGATGCCGAGGCACCTGCGGCCTTGCTGGTGGCAGCGGCCATGCTCGCCCACATGGAAGGGCGTGGCCACACCTGCCTGTCCGTGGCCGAGCTGTGCCAGCCGCCCGTGGCGCTGCTGGGCTGGCCTGCGGCGGCGGTGGACGGTACGCAGGGCCTGAAGGCTTTGTGGGCGCACCTGCCTGCCACGCTGGCCGACTGGCAAACCGCTTTGCAAGGCCACGCGTCCAGCGCATGTGTGCGCCTGGCCGATGCCCCCGACCAAGGCCAACCGCTGGTGCTGGGAGGCTCTGACGATGCGCCGCTTGTGTATTTGCGCCGCTATGCGGGCTACGAGCAGCGCGTGGGCCAGAGCCTGCTGCAGCGCGCCAGCGCGCCACTGGCCGTGCCCGAAGCGGCGGCCCGCGAATGGCTGGACCGCTTCTTTGCACCCAACCCCGAAGTACCCACCGCCACCGATTGGCAAAAGGTGGCCTGCGCCGTGGCCCTGCGCGCCCGCCTGTCGGTCATCACCGGCGGGCCTGGCACCGGCAAGACCTATACCGCTGCGCGTTTGCTGGCGCTGCTGCTGGCGCTGCACCCCGATGGCAGCCCCTTGCGCGTGGCACTGGCCGCGCCCACCGGCAAGGCGGCGGCGCGCCTGAAGCAGTCGATCGACGATGCCCTGACCCGCTTGCCCATGCCTCTGGACTCAGGACTGGACCTGAACGCGCTGATCGCCCGCATGGGCCCGGCCCGCACGCTGCACGCCTTGCTGGGCGCTCGGCCTGATACGCGCGCTTTTCGCCACCACGCCGCCAACCCGTTGGATGTGGATGTGCTGATCGTGGACGAGGCTTCGATGGTGCATCTGGAGATGATGGACGCGCTGCTGCAAGCCTTGCCGCCCACGGCGCGCTTGGTGCTGTTGGGCGACAAAGACCAGCTGGCTTCGGTGGAAGCCGGGGCGGTGCTGGGCGATTTGTGCCAAGACGCGGCTGCGGGCCGCTACAGCGCTGCCACGGCGCAGTTTGTGCAGACCGTGACTGGGCAGGCTCTGGCCGCTGAGTTTGTGCTGCCCGATCCGGCCCCCGTGCTGGCCCAGCAAACCGTGATGCTGCGCCAAAGCCGCCGCTTCAAAGGCGCCATTGGCCAGCTCGCTCTGGCGGTGAACCGGGGCGATGCGGCGGCGGCCCGCGCCTGCTTGGGTGGCCCAGACAACGCGGCGGCCTCGCCGGTGTCGGCCCTCCAGCCAAGCAGCCCCCAAGCCGTTTGCGCCTTGGCGCTGGGCGCATCGGGCAAGCCTTCCTATGCCGACTACCTGCGCCTCATGCAAACCGGCCCGGTTGGGCAGGGCGCGGAGGTGTCCAGCGAAAGCCACGCCACTTGGGTGCGCAGCGTGCTCAAGGCTTTCGAGCGGTTTCGCATTTTGTGCGCGGTGCACCAGGGTGACTGGGGCACGCAAGCGCTGAATGCGGCGGTGCAAAAAGCCCTGGCCGATGTGGGCCTGCTGCAAGTCAAAGGTGAGTGGTACGAGGGGCGTCCTGTCATGGTCACCCGCAACGACGCGCAGCTGGGCGTCTTCAACGGCGACGTGGGCGTGGTGTTGCCGGGTACCGAAGGCAAGTCCAAGGTCTGGTTTTTGGACGGTGAAGCCCTGCGTTCGGTGAGCGTCATGCGCTTGGCCCAGGTCGACACCGCGTTTGTCATGACGGTGCACAAAAGCCAGGGCTCGGAGTTCGAGCACACCGCGCTGGTGTTGCCACCCGGTGGCGCCGAGGTGCTCAGCCGCGAGCTGGTCTACACCGGCATCACCCGCGCCCGCGAGCAGTTCACGCTGGTCGAGGCCGAAGCGGCTTTGCTCGAAGCGGCCATCCAACGCCCCAGCGTGCGCGCCAGTGGTTTGGCGCAGAGGTGGAAACAGCCGCTTGTGAAGTCTGGCGCCTGAAGCACTCAGCTGGCGTAGCCCTCGCAAGCCCCGGCGTTGGGTCGGCCCCGGCATTCGCGCATCAGGCGTTTGTCGCGCTCGGCCTTGCTTTCTGCCGAGCCTTTGTCCGTGGGTGGCTTGGGGGCCTTGGCCTGTTTGGTTTTTTTGGTTGGTTTGTCGGCGGCGGTCACGGCGGTGAAGTTGTCTGTGGCTCCGCTGGCGGGCACCGCCGCCAGCAAGCCCAGCCCCATACCCACGCTGACGAGCGTCGACGCAAAATGCCGAGTCTTCATGGCGTTCTCCCTGTCATTTCTTGTGTTGTGCATCATAGGCAAGCCCGCCGTATCTGCAAACACCCGTTTCGTCGAGATGACATCCTGTGCAAGAGGTGACGCGTTCAGGACGCATCCAGCATTAGGATGTGGGCATGAACAAAAACTCCGCCCCTTTCATGCGCCAGGCCGTCATGGACCTGGAAGAGTCCCGTATCCGTGAAGTTGCCAACGCGGGCATGGGCCGCCCCGATGTGCTGGCCTTTTGGTTTGGCGAGTCTGACGAGGTGACGCCCGACACCGTGCGCCAAGCCGCCACCGATTCGCTGCAAAAGGGCGAGACTTTTTATTCGCACAACCTGGGCCTGCCCGAGTTGCGCCAGGCCGTGTCCGATTACATGTCGGCCCTGCACGGCCCCGTTGGGGTGGAGCGCCTCGCCATCACCTCGGGCGGCGTGAATGCGCTCATGCTGGCCGCGCAAGCCCTGATCGACGCCGGCGACGAAGTGGTTGCTGTGACACCCGTGTGGCCCAACCTGACGGCGCAGGCTTTGGTGATGGGTGCGAATTTGAAGTGCGTGTCGCTGCGACCGGTGGACGGCCAGTGGCAGCTCGACATGGCGGCGCTCAAAGCCGCGATCACGCCCGCCACGCGGATGCTGATCGTCAACTCGCCCAACAACCCCACGGGCTGGACACTCAGCCGCGCCGAGCAGGCCGAGATCTTGGCGCACTGCCGCAGCACCGGCACCTGGGTGCTGGCCGACGAGGTGTATGAGCGCCTCTATTTCGAAACCGACACACCCAACGGCTGCGCGCCGTCTTTTCTCGATGTGGCCGAGCCCGATGACCGCCTGGTGGTGGTCCACAGCTTTTCCAAGAGCTTTTTGATGACCGGCTGGCGTTTGGGCTGGCTGGTTATGCCCGCCGCCATGACGCCGCACATGGGGAAACTGATCGAGTTCAACACCTCTTGCGCTTCGGTGTTCACCCAGCGTGCCGGGGTGGTGGCTTTACACAACACCGCCGACATCACGCCGCGCGTGGTGGCCCACCTCAAAGCCTGCCGCGACACCCTGGTGCCGCTGTTGCAAGCCGTGCCCGGCGTGCAACTGGCCCCGGCCAAGGGCGGCATGTACGCGTTTTTCAGGCTCGAAGGCCACCCTGATTCGGTGCAAACGGCCAAACGCCTGGTGGCCGAAGCCGGGCTGGGTCTGGCCCCTGGCGAGGCCTTTGCACCCGAAGCAGCAGGTTGGCTGCGCTGGTGCTTTGCGTCCAAAGACCTGGCGCGTTTGAATCAGGGTGTGGAGCGCTTGGCGACTTGGTTGGCCAAGAATCAGGCCTGCGTCTGAAGAGGCCGTGATCCAGGGCGGGGCTTATGTCCCCCAAGCGACAGGTTTTTGGGGCGCTGGTACAGTCGCCCATTTGCATTTCAGCCTTGGAACCTCCCATGCACCGCTTCATTGCCGTCGGTTTGTTGTTCGCCGCCGCCGCTGCCCCCGTTGTGGCCCAAACACCCATCAAGATTGGTGAAATCAACAGTTACTCGTCCATGCCCCAGTTCACCCAGCCTTATCGACAAGGCTGGCAGTTGGCGGTTGAAGAAATCAACGCCCAGGGCGGCTTGTTGGGCCGCAAGGTTGAAGTGATCGCCCGTGACGACGCCGGCAAACCCGACGAAGCCTTGCGCCATGCGATTGAGCTCACGTCCAAAGAAAAAGTGGACATTTTGGCGGGTGGCTTTTTGTCCAATGTGGGCCTGGCCCTGGCCGACCATGCGGTGAAAAACAAGCGTTTGTTCATTGCCAGCGAGCCTTTGACCGACGCCATCGTCTGGGAAAAAGGCAACCGCTACACCTTCCGCCTGCGCGCCAGCACCTACATGCAAGCGGCCATGCTGGTGGAAGAAGCGGCCAAAATGCCCGCCAAACGTTGGGCCACGATTGCGCCCAACTACGAATATGGTCAAAGTTCGGTGGCCAGCTTCAAAGAGCTGCTCAAGGCCAAGCGCCCGGATGTCGAGTTTGTCAGTGAGCAGTGGCCTGCCTTGGGCAAGATCGACGCGGGCAGCACCTTGACCGCCACCATGGCGGCCAAGCCCGATGCGGTCTTCAACGTGACCTTTGGCGCCGACTTGGCCAAACTGGTGCGCGAAGGCAACCAGCGCAACATTTTCCCCAAGACCCCTGTCGTGTCCATGCTGTCGGGCGAGCCGGAGTACCTGGAAGTGCTGAAGGACGAAACCCCCAGGGGCTGGATCGTGACGGGCTATCCCTGGGACCAAATTGACACCAAAGAGCATGCCAGCTTTGCGGCCAATTACTACAAGCGGTTCAGCGAAAACCCCAAGCTGGGCTCGGTGGTGGGTTACGCCACCATGCAGTCCATCTTTGCAGGCATCAAAAAAGCGGGCAGTGTGGACAACGAAAAACTGGTCATCGCCATGCGGGGCCTGAAGTTCGGCACACCGTTTGGGCCCGCCGAATTCCGCGCCATTGACCAGCAATCCACCATGGGTGCGTATGTGGGCAAACTCGATTTGCGCGGTGGCAAAGGCACCATGGTGCAGTGGCGTTACGCCGATGGCAAAAACCACCTGCCCACCGATGCCTACGTCAGGGCGCGCCGACCCGCCGATGCGATGAAGTGAAACCGTTTTGGCCGCTTGCAGCACCGGCAGGCGTGAGGGCGCATCGCCCGCACATGGGGGATCAGACGGAATCCAGTCCCCAGCGATGGGCTTGGCTGAGGGACCAAAAATCTGCAAAGGGGCTGGGCATTGGAGCCGATGGGTCGCTGCCTGGCAGCAACTGACCCGGCAGCAGCGTCTCCAGCGTAGACGCCAGGGTTCGGGCTTGGCCTTGGGCATTGCGCACCATCAGGTGCTGGGGGCTTAATTGACCCGGATGCTGCAATCCGGCCGCACCCAAGAGGTCGGTCAGCGCATGCAAGGTGTTGGCATGGAAGTAGTACACCCGCTCGGCTTTGTCTGTGACCACGATGGCACGCTGACGCACCGGGTCTTGGGTGGCCACGCCGGTGGGGCAATGGTCTGTGTGGCAGCTGCGTGACTGGATGCAGCCCAGCGCAAACATGAAGCCACGCGCCGAATTGCACCAATCGGCCCCCAAGGCGAGGCAGCGCGCGATGTCAAAGGCCGAAATCACTTTGCCCGAGGCGCCAATCTTGATGCGGTCCCTCAAGCCCGCGCCCACCAAGGTGCTGTGCACCAAGCTCAGGCCGTCACGCAGGGGCATGCCCACATGGTCTGCAAACTCAATGGGGGCTGCGCCTGTTCCACCTTCCGCGCCATCCACCACCATGAAATCAGGCGTCTGATCCAACTCGATCATGGCCTTCACCAGCGAAAACCACTCCGAGGGGTGACCCACACACAGCTTGATGCCCACGGGCTTGCCCCCGGACAGTTCACGCAGCCTGCCAACAAACATCAGCAATTCGATGGGGGTGCTGAAGGCCGAGTGCCGCGCCGGTGACACACAGTCCTGCCCCAAGGGCACGCCACGCGCTTCGGCAATTTCAGGGCTGACCTTGGCCTTGGGCAAGACCCCGCCATGTCCAGGTTTGGCGCCTTGCGACAGCTTCAGCTCAATCATCTTGACCTGGGGGGAGCGCGCTTGTTCGGCAAAGCGGTCCGGGTCAAAGCGCCCGTCTGCCGTCCTGCAACCAAAATAACCCGATGCGATTTGCCAGATCAGATCGCCGCCACCTTCGCGATGGTGTTTGGAGATGCTGCCCTCGCCCGTGTCGTGGGCAAATTGGCCCAATGCGGCCCCTTTGTTCAAGGCTTTGATGGCATTGCCCGACAAGGCGCCAAAGCTCA
This sequence comes from Comamonadaceae bacterium, assembly GCA_027484105.1. Taxonomy (GTDB): domain Bacteria; phylum Pseudomonadota; class Gammaproteobacteria; order Burkholderiales; family Burkholderiaceae_C; genus Limnohabitans_A. The sequence goes on along the minus strand of JAIXUG010000002.1, from coordinate 355,084 downwards.
TGCCGGAGATGTTGAACAGCGATAAGGCATAGGGTTGCTGGCACTGCTGTGTGCCCACCTGGACACGGAAAGAGGCAGGGTCCAATGTCGTCGGTTGCATCGAATGGGCGATCCATTCACTTTGCCCCGTGTACATGTCTTTGATGCTGCCAAAACCCAATTTGTCGTTTTGCACTTTGGAGCGTGCATACACCATGGCGCGTTGGTTTCTTGAAAACGGCAGCTTCTGCTCGTCATCTTCCAGAAAATATTGTCGAAGCTCAGGGCGTATGTATTCGAGCCCATATCGCAAGCGTCCCGTCAGTGGGTAATTGCGCCTGATGGATTGTTTGGTTTGGGAAAGATCGATACAGCCCAAAACAAAAAGTCCTGCCAAGCCAGCGCTCGCCCAAGGGGAAAAAGGCATCAACAACAAGGCGGCAGGCGCGGTCGATAACCACGGCAGGTAACGCGATAAGGATTGACGCACCTGAATGACTCCTGAAGTTACAGCCAAATCATGTTGAAGGATTCTGGAGTTTTTGTAAACTGAAAAATCAATAAATACAAAAATTGAAAAAAAGCTGGGGCCCGTCAGCCTTGCGCTCATGAAGGGTTCGCGTAGCGCTCGGCCCTCAAATGTCGGCTCAGTTCGGGGGGCAAGGGCAGGGGGTCGCGGTTCAACTCGGCGGCCAGCATCTCCCCGCACAGCACCGATAAGCTGATGCCGCGTGCGCCCATGCCCGCACTCAAGCACAGACCCGGCCAACGTTCGCGGTCGATGGGCCCCACTGCAGGCAATCGGTTGGGCAAGGTGCAGCGCACGCCCGCCCAGCCCTGTACCCGAGCCGGATCAAACTGCTGGGCCATGGCCTCGCCCAAGGCGGGCAAAAGCGTGGCCAATCGCAGCCGGTTGGCCTCGTGGTCTTCGGGGCGCACCAGGGCTTGTTCGCATTGGCGCTCAAAGGTCGAGCCGATGAACCAGCCCGGCGTACCTTCGGGTGTGGGCACGCCGCTGATGAAACTGCCGTGCCCATTGACGGGGAAGGGCGGCAGCAGTTGCCGCTCATGCGCAGCCAGGTCGGCCATGTGGCCAAAACTGATTTGGCCGCGCAAGGAGTTGAGCGGTACCGCAAAACCCGGCAGGGGCTGCAACAAGCCCAGGCTGTCAAAAGCGCTGGCCACCACCAAGCATGGCGCATGGCCCAGCTGCTGTCCCAGCGCATCGCGCAAGGCCCACCCATGGCCTTGGCGCTCCAGGCTGTGGGCATGTTGGCCCCACAGCACCCGCACACCCGGCGCTTGCAACTGCGCTGCCACCAATTGGCGCGGCCGAATCCAGCCCGCGTGCGCATGCCACAGCGCTGGCGTGCCGGGTGGCAGGCCCGCTTGGGCGACTTGGGCGGGGCTGGCCAAAACACTGGCATTGGATGGCTGCCCACCTTGGGGCAGCCTGCGTTTGCCCCCCACGTTGTGCTCCAGAACGCCCGTCAGGCCCCAATCGGTCCCACTGTGCAGCAGGGTTTGGGCGCGTTGCAGCGTGGCCTCGACACCCGCGCGGGTGATGCGTGAGAGAAGGTGGTCATCGGGCGAAACATGGGGTGCCGCCAGACCTGCAGGCAATCCCGAGGCCCCTGCGCCCACGCCCTCAGCCTGGTCCATGACGGTGACCGCCCAGCCCCGCCGGGCCAAGCTGTAGGCTACAGCCGAGCCGGACAGGCCCGCACCGATCACCAGGGCCTGGCGCTCAGCAACAGGGGGTGACGGGGTGGCCGTGCGTTGGCCCAAATTGGACAAGCTCAGCTGGCGGCAGGGGGCACGTAGCCCTGGGCGGCGTCTGCACCATCGCCAAAGAAATGGTTTTCCATTTGGCGGGCCAGGTACTGGCGGGCGCGCAAGTCGGCCAGGTTCAGGCGGTTTTCATTGACCAGCATGGTCTGGTGCTTGAGCCAGTCTGCCCAGGCCTGCTTGCTCACACCCTCCCAGATGCGCTTGCCCAAGTCGCCGGGGTAGGGTGGAAAATCCAGACCCTCAGCTTCTTTGCCCAGTTTGATGCATTGAACGGTACGTGCCATGTGATGTGTTGCCTTGATGTGACTTAAGAAGCGCTGGTTATACGGATATAGAATTTCTGTCGTTCCAGTTTTGAGCGGTTCACATGAGAATGCGGTTTGTTGGTCAACCAAAACCCCTCTCGCGTGGTCTTTCAGGACGCCACTGTAGCAAGCTTTCAGCAACCCTCAAGGGCTTTGGGGCTCTTGTCCCCGCCTAACCCATGCAAAACAAATGAGTGCTTTTCTTGAAGAACGCGTCTTGAGCGTTCACCACTGGACCGACCGCCTGTTCAGCTTCACCACCACCCGTGACCAGGCCCTGCGCTTTTCCAATGGCCACTTCACCATGATCGGTCTGCGCGGCGACAACGGCAAACCGCTGCTGCGTGCTTATTCGATTGCCAGCGCCAATTACGAAGAGCACCTGGAGTTTTTGAGCATCAAGGTGCCTGACGGCCCGTTGACCTCCAAGCTGCAGCACATCCAGGTGGGCGACACCATCATCGTGGGCCGCAAACCCACCGGTACTTTGCTGTGCGATTACCTGCTCCCCGGCAAAAACCTGTACCTCATGGGCACGGGCACCGGCCTGGCCCCGTTCATGAGCATCATCCGCGACCCCGAAACCTACGAGCGCTTTGAAAAAGTGATCCTGGTTCACGGCGTGCGCCAGGTCAACGAACTGGCCTACCAGAGCTACATCACGCAGGAGCTGCCCGCCCATGAGTTTTTGGGTGAGATGGTCAGCCAGCAGCTGCTGTACTACCCCACGGTGACCCGCGAGCCCTACAAAAATCAGGGCCGCGTGACCGACCTCATCGAAAACGGCAAGTTGTTTGCCGACCTGGGCCTGCCCCCACTCAACCCCGAGACCGATCGCGTCATGATCTGCGGCTCGCCCGAAATGCTCAAAGACCTCAAACGCATTTGCGAAGAGCGCGGCCTCAAAGAGGGCAACACCAGCACCCCCGGGGCTTTTGTCATCGAGCGGGCGTTTGCCGAGTCCTGAGTGCTGCAGGGCTATGTGATCCACCTCGCCCTTACCCATTCAGACAAGGGGGCACAATGCCCACTTGCTTCTCATAACTCACCATGAATCTGTCCGCCCTCTCTCCCCAACGCTGGATGCTGTTGATCGCCTTGTCGGGCATCGGCATGCTGGTGTTCGGACTGTATTTGCAGCATGTGGTCGGGTTGAACCCATGCCCCATGTGCATCGTCCAGCGCTACGCCTTGATCGGCGTGGTGGTGTGGGCCTTGCTGGGCTGGCGTTTGCGCGGCAAGGGCTTGGCCGCATCCAGCCTGCTTTTGACGCTGACGGCGGGTTTTGGCGCCTTCACCGCTGCTCGTCAAAGCTGGCTGCAGTGGTACCCGCCCGAGGTGGTGAACTGCGGGCGCGATTTTTACGGCATGGTCGAAAACTTCCCCCTCAACCGCGCGATCCCCATGATCTTCAAGGGCAGCGGCGACTGCAGCAAGATCGACTGGACCTTTTTGGGGGGCTCGATCGCCAACTGGTCGTTTGTGTGTTTCGTCCTGTTTGGCCTCTTGGGCCTGGCCATCGCCGTGCAGGCTTGGCGCAAGCGCTGATCAGCCCCTTTTTTCTGGCAGCCCACCCTGCGGGCGATCCGCGTGGCACATCCGCTGCTCGTCACCTCCCACTTGGAAACAGCCTGCTGGCCAACTGATGGCATACTTTGGGGCTCATTTTCCAAAGAAGTCGGGCATGAAATCAATTGGTTTGATCGGTGGCATGAGCTGGGAATCGACGGCGCTTTACTACCAGCACATCAACCGCGAAGTGGCCAGGCGCCATGGCGGTTTGCGCTCCGCGCGGGTACACCTCATCAGCCTGGACTTTCAGGACATCGCCGATTTGCAAATGCAGGGTGACTGGCCTCGCATGACCGAAATTTTGCAAACGGCTGCGCGCCAGCTTGAAAGCAGCGGCGCCGAGGTCTTGCTCATTTGCACCAACACCATGCACCGCATCGCGCAAGAGGTCCAGTCGGTGACCGCCTTGCCTTTGTTGCACATTGCCGACGTGACCGCCGACGCCATCTTGGCCGCTGGCCTGAACAAAGTGGGCCTGCTGGGCACCCGCTTCACCATGGAGCAAACCTTCATGCGCGACCGCCTGGCCGCAAGGGGCATCGAATGCGTGGTGCCCGATGAGCTTGGCCGCATCGAGGTGCACCGGGTCATTTTTGAAGAACTGTGCCGGGGTGAGGTTCGGGAGGACTCTCGCCAAAAACTCATGGCCCTGGTGCGAGCGCTGGCGGCCCAGGGGGCACAAGGGGTGATTTTGGGCTGCACCGAGCTGACCATGATCTTGCAGCCCGGTGACGGTGGCTTGCTCAGCTTTGACACCACGGCGCTGCATGCCATGGCGGCGGTGGAATACTCTTTATCCTGAGGTCTGGCGCGAGCCGAATCCGCAAACGCAAGCCTCTGCCGCAGCCGAGTGCATAGCGCTCACGGGCGGCTTCAGAGTTTCTTGACCAAGACCTGACTCTTGCGGTCCCAGTTGTATTTGCGTTTGCGCGCTTCGGGCAGCCAGTCGGGGTCCACTTGTGCAAAGCCGCGCTTGATGAACCAGTGCATGGTGCGGGTGGTCAATACAAAAATGCTTTTGAGGCCCATGGCACGGGCGCGCTGCTCCACCCGCTTGAGCACTTTTTCGCCGTCGCCCTGACCCTGTGACTGCGGTGACACGGTGAGTGCCGCCATCTCGGCCGTTTTGGCCTCGGGGTAAGGGTAGAGCGCCGCGCAGGCAAAGATCACGCCGTCGTGGTCGATGATGGTGTAGTGGTCGATGTCCCGCTCAATCTCGGTGCGGTCACGCTTGACCAGGGTGCCGTCTTTCTCGAAGGGCTCGATCAACTGCAAGATGCCGCCCACATCGTCGGCGGTGGCCTCGCGCAGCTCTTCGAGCTTTTCATCCACCACCATGGTGCCGATGCCGTCGTGCACATACACCTCCAGCAGCAGCGAGCCATCGATCGCAAAGGGCAAGATGTGCGAGCGCTCCACACCTTCTTCGCAGGCCTTGACGCAGTGCTGCAGGTAAAAGCCGATGTCGGTCGGCTCGGTCGGCCGGGGCAGCGAGGCCAGCAATTGCTTGGCAGCGGCCAGCGGCAGCTCGGTGTCGATCGGGTTGTCGTCACTCGCAGGCTCGCCCGGTTGCATGCGGATGCCTGGAATTTCGGTCAGAAAAATCAGTTTGTCGGCCTGCAACTCGGCGGCCACGCTGGTGGCCACTTCTTCCATGGCCAGGTTGAAGGCCTCGCCCGTGGGCGAAAAGCCAAAGGGTGAGAGCAGCACCATCGCGCCCATGTCCAGCGTGCGCATGATGCCGTCCACATCGACCTTGCGCACCAGACCCGAGTGCATGAAATCCACCCCGTCCACAATGCCCACCGGGCGCGCCGTGATGAAGTTGCCCGAAATCACCCGCACCGTGGAGCCGGCCATGGGCGTGTTGGGCAGGCCCTGGCTGAACGCCGCTTCAATCTCGTAGCGCAGCTGGCCCGCCGCCTCTTGTGCGCAGTCCAAAGCCACGCTGTCGGTGATGCGAATGCCTTGAGCGTATTTGGGCGTGTGGCCCTTGGCCGCCAGTTGTTCGTTGACCTGGGGGCGAAAGCCGTGCACCAGCACGATCTTGACGCCCATGCTCTGGATCAGCGCCAGGTCTTGCGCCAGGTTTTGCAGCTTGCCTGCGGCAATGGCCTCGCCCGCGATGCCCACCACAAAGGTCTTGCCCCGGTGCATGTGGATGTAAGGCGCCACCGACCGGAACCAGGGCACGAAGGTGAAGTTGAAAACAGTGGACATGGGCAATGGTTCAGGGCTTGAGCAAAAAAAGTTGGTCTGCAGGCAGCAGACGCGAAAAATCGCGGTCGAATGTGCAGAGTGTCTCACCGGATTGCAACACGGTTGCGGCGATCCACGCATCGGTGACCAGATTGCCGCTGACCTGTTGCGTCAGACACACTTGCCTGAGGTTAGGCCAGTTCGTACCTTGGGGCTGAAATTGCACGCCGGGGCAGCTGAGCAGACTGTCTACAAAGTCGGTCAGGTCTTGCAGCGGGTCGATTTCTTTGAAAATTTTGGGGTTGGTGGTGATTCTGATCAATCCGGTCACCACGGTGCCCAACAGCATGAGGCTGGCGCGTCCACTGGCCGCTTGTGCGACGGCATCATCGAGCCAGGCGCGCGCACTTTGGTGGTGAGGGTGGTCGGCCCTGTAGGAGGCCACCAGCACGTTCACGTCGGGTGTCATGACAAGCGTTTCAAATCCATGCCCACGTCCATGGCGTCGTACAGCGATTGGTTGCTGCTCGGGTCAATGCCCGGCTGCAGGCCGCCACGGGCTTTGGAGACGGGCAGTTTGGGAATCACCACCGGGGCGGCAGGCATGTCTTGCCGCACATAGGCAGCCAGCATCTCGCGCACCTTGGCGCTCAGCGAGGTGCCTTCTTGAATGGCTTTGATGCGGGCTTGTTTGACGAGGTTTTCGTCGAGGGAAATGGTCAGGTTGGTCATGAAAAATCTCCGTCCCGAAAGTTCACGTGAACCAGTGTAGCACGTGAATACGTGTCGTGGGATAATCCAGCCCGTGACCGACGCCGCCCATCCCACCCCTCTCCAAATCGACTTCCCCGAAGGCCTGCCCGTCTCGTCTCGCCGCGATGAAATCATGGCCGCCATGGCGCAGCACCAGGTCATCATCGTCTGCGGCGAAACCGGTTCGGGCAAGACCACCCAGCTGCCCAAAATTGCGCTGGCGCTGGGGCGCGGGCGACTGAACGCCAAGCCCGGCGAGAAGGGCCGCCTGATCGGCCACACCCAGCCCCGGCGCATTGCGGCCAGCTCGGTGGCCAAGCGCATTGCCGAGGAACTCAAGACCCCGCTGGGCGAGGTGGTGGGTTTCAAGGTGCGGTTTCAAGACCGTTTGAGCAAGAACGCCTCCGTCAAACTGATGACCGACGGCATTTTGCTGGCCGAAACCCAGACCGACCCGCTGCTGCAGGCCTACGACACCCTCATCATCGACGAGGCGCACGAGCGCAGCCTGAACATCGACTTTTTACTGGGCTACCTGCGCCAAATCTTGCCGCGCAGGCCTGACCTCAAGATCGTCGTCACCTCGGCCACCATCGACGCCGACCGCTTTGCCAAACACTTTGCCTCGCGCAACGGCCCGGCGCCGGTGATCATGGTTTCGGGCCGCACCTTTCCAGTCGAGCAGCGTTACCGCCCCTTTGAAGAAACGCGCGACTACGGCCTGAACGAGGCCATGGCCGACGGTGTGGATGAACTTTGGCAAGGCGGGGCAGGGGGCGACATCCTGATCTTTTTGCCCGGCGAGCGCGAGATCCGCGAAGCCGCAGACCACCTGCGCAAACACCTGGCGCACCAGCCGCTGACCCGCAACGCCGAAGTGCTGCCGCTGTTTGCCCGTCTGTCGCAGGCCGAGCAAGACCGGATTTTTGAAGCGTCGAATGGCCGCCGCATTGTGCTCGCCACCAACGTGGCCGAAACCTCATTGACCGTGCCTGGCATCCGCTATGTGATCGACGCAGGCACGGCGCGGGTGAAGCGCTACAGCCTGCGCAGCAAGGTCGAGCAGCTGATGGTCGAGCCGATCAGCCAGGCCGCCGCCAACCAGCGTGCGGGCCGTTGCGGCCGTGTGGCCAACGGCATCTGCATTCGCCTGTACGACGACCAAGACTTTGCAGGCCGACCGCGCTTCACCGACCCGGAAATCCTGCGCTCGTCTTTGGCGGGTGTGATCTTGCGCATGAAGTCGCTGCACCTGGGCGTGGTGGAAGACTTCCCGTTCATCGAAGCGCCGTCCAAACGCGCCATCTCCGACGGCTACCAGCTGTTGGCCGAGCTGGGCGCGGTGGACGACGACAACGAGCTGACGCCCATTGGTAAAGAGCTGGCCCGCCTGCCGCTGGACCCCCGCGTGGGCCGCATGATTTTGGAAGCACGTGGCCGCGAAGCGCTGGACGAAGTGCTGGTGATCGCCAGCGCCATGAGCGTGCAAGACGTGCGCGACCGCCCCATGGACGCGCAAGCCCAAGCCGACCAAGCGCACGCCAAGTTCGACGACGACAAAAGCGAGTTCACCGGTTACCTCAAGCTGTGGAAATGGATTCACGACGCCCGAGGCGGCCACGGCACCGACCACAAGCTGAGCAACCGCCAATACGAACAACTGCTGCGCCAGAACTTCATCAACATCCGGCGCGTGCGCGAGTGGCGCGACACGCACACCCAGCTGCTCACCGTGGTGGCCGAGCACAAGTGGCGCATAAACGCGAAGCCTGCGAGCTACGAGCAGCTGCATCTGTCCATGCTATCGGGCCTGTTGGGCAACGTGGGCTACAAGCTCGAAGACGAAGAAGCCTATTTGGGCGCACGCGGCATCAAGTTCCACAAGCACCCCGGTGCGCACCTCTCCAAAAAGCCGGGGCGCTGGATCGTGGTGGCCGAGCTGGTGGAGACCACGCGCCTGTTTGGCCGGGGCATCGCCGCCATCGAGCCGCAGTGGCTGGAGCAGGTGGGCGCGCATTTGCTCAAGAAGCAACTGCTCGACCCGCATTGGGAAAAGAAGTCCGCCGAAGTGGTGGCGCTGGAGCGCGCCACGCTCTATGGCCTGGTGGTCTACAGCGGCCGCCGCACGCCCTACAGCCGGGTGGACCTGCACGGCGCACGCGACATCTTCATCCGCGAAGCGTTGGTGGCAGGCCAGTGGGAGACCAAGCTGCCGTTTTTGGCTGCCAACCACAAGATGATCGCCAAGGTCGAAGAGCTGGAACACAAGTCGCGCCGCCAGGACGTGCTGGTGGACGACGAACTGATCTACGCTTTTTATGAACAGCAATTGCCCGCCGACGTGTGCAGCGGCCGCCTGCTAGAAAACTGGTACCGCATTGAGAGCGCCAAGCAGCCGCGCCTGTTGATGCTGAGCCGCGAAGAGCTGATGCGCCACGAAGCGGCAGGCATCACCACCCAGGCTTTCCCCAAACACATCCGCTTGGGCGGCACCGATTGCCAGGCCACTTATCTGCACGAACCGGGCGACGCCCGCGATGGCGTCACCGTCACGGTACCGCTGTTTGTGCTGAACCAGGTGAGTGAAGACCGCTGCGAATGGCTGGTGCCCGGCTTGCTCAAAGACAAGATTCAGGCCCTGCTCAAAAGCTTGCCGCAGCGCCCGCGTTCACGCTTTGTTCCGCTGCCCGAATCGGCCACGCGCCTGGCCGCCGAGCTGTCGGCGCCCGAGTTGTTTGGCAGCGGCTCACTCACCGACGTGCTGCTCAAAAAAGCCCGCGACGAAACCAGCCTGGACATCAAGCGCACCGACTTCAAACACGAGATGCTCAGCCCACACTTGTTCATGAACCTGCTGGTGGTGGACGAACACGGCCGCCAGCTGGGCATGGGCCGCAACCTGGGCGCGCTCAAGGGCGAGCTGGGCGCCAAAGCGCGTGGCGCCTTCCAGGCGCTGGCGCAGCTCAAAGTCGCTGCACCTGCGGGCGCCTCCACTGCGGACCAAAAATCAAATGGGGTCGGATCCCGATTGTCCGAAGGAAATCGGGCTCTGACCCCAATTCATTCCAAGCAAGAACCAACACGCCAAAACGCTCCGGCCAAACAAACCGTAGTCACCCCCCAGCGCTACACCGCCTGGACCTTTGGCGAACTGCCCGAGCTGATGGAAATCAGCAAAGGCGGGCAGACCTTGATCGGCTTTCCCGCGCTGGTGGACGTGCAAGACGCCGTCACCATCGAAGTGTTTGACGAACCCGATGTGGCCGCCGCCAAAAACGGCGCGGGCCTGCGCCGCCTGTTTGCGCTGCAAATCAAAGACGCGCTCAAGTACCTTGAGAAAAACATCCCCGACCTGCAAAAAATGGCCGTGGCCTTTATGCCGCTGGGCACGGCGGACGAGCTGAAAACCCAGATCATCGACGTGGCGCTGGACCGCGCCTTCTTGCTTGACCCACTGCCCAATGACGAAGTCACTTTCAAGCGCCGCATCGAAGAAGGCCGGGGCCGCTTGACCTTGATTGCCAACGAAGTGGCCCGGCTGGCGGGCACCATCTTGCTGGAGTTTGGCGCGGCCACGCGCAAGATTAAAGACACCAAAAACGCCCCCGATGCAACGGCAGACTGCACAGCGCAACTGCAACGCCTGATGCCCAAAAACTTCATGGCCGCCACCCCGTGGCCGCAGCTGCAGCACTACGCCCGCTACCTCAAGGCCATCACCCTGCGCCTGGACAAGTACCGCGCCGACCCCGCCCGCGACGCCCAGCGCCTGTCGGAGCTCAAACCCCAAGAACAACGCTACTGGCGTCTGGTGGCCGAACGCAAAGGCGCGCAAGACGCCCGCATGCTGGAGTTCCGCTGGCTATTGGAAGAGTTGCGCGTGAGCTTCTTCGCGCAAGAACTGCGCACCCCGCAGCCGGTTAGCATCAAGCGACTGGAGAAGGCTTGGGGGCAGTTGAACCATTGATCTTGCGTGTAGCGGTATCCTTGCGCGGCCACCTCATCTGCTTCTTCATCATGTCCCCCACCACCCGCCGCGTTCTGCAAGCCCTGTTGTACGAAGCCATTGCCATTGCGGTGGTGGGGCCCGTGTTGAGTTTGGCCTTTGACAAGTCGCCCACCTCCACATTCGGCTTGGCGGTGGTGCTGTCCACCGTGGCGCTGACATGGAACTACGTCTTCAACTGGATTTTCGAGCGCTGGGAGTCGCGCCAATCCGTGCGTGGCCGCTCTTTTGCCAGGCGACTGGCCAACGGGGCTGGCTTTGAGGGCGGCCTGGTCATCCTCCTTTTGCCGGTGATGTCCTTGTGGCTCGACATCTCGCTCTTAACCGCCTTCTTGGCCAACCTGGGCTTGCTCGTTTTCTTTTTCTTCTATGCCATCGCGTTCACCTGGTGCTTCGACCGGGTCTTTGGCTTGCCCGCCTCGGCACGGGCAGGCGATGCCGATCGCGCTTGAGGGCGCAGCCCACTGTGCGGTTCAGCGGCCGGTGCTGGCCGCCGCTTGTGTGCCTTGAACCACCGACAAATCGCTTGCTCCAAGTGACAGTGCGGGTGGGGCTGAATGGCCCCCACCTGGCAGCACCCTCGCTGCGTTTTTTTTGGAGAAACGACCATGAGCAACCTCGCACGATTGAATCCCTTCAGCGAACTTCGCGACCCTTTCAGTGACGACTTTTTCAAGGGCTTTGCCCTGCGCCCGGTTTTTCGAATGATGGAGAGCGAGCCCCAAATGCGCCTGGACTTGTCGGAAGACGACAAGAACTTTTTTGTCAAAGCCGAAATACCCGGGGTCAAAAAAGAAGACATCAAGGTGTCGGTGGACGGCAACTTGGTGTCCTTGAGCGCCGAGGTGAAAAAAGAGAAAGAGCAAAAAGAAGGCGCCAAGCTCATCCGCTCTGAGCGTTATTACGGCAGTGTGTCGCGCAGCTTCACCTTGGACGAAAGCGTGGACCAATCGGCCGCGCAAGCCAAGTATGAAAACGGCGTGCTGCAACTGACTTTGCCCAAAAAGCACAACGGACAAAGCCATGTCTTGAAAATCGCCTGAGCCCAGGCCCGGGACTTTGGGTGGCTGGCAAGGACCACCCGAGTGACAACCGCAAGGGGGCGAAGTGCCCATAATAGGGGTCCATTCTTTGCCGCCCCAGGCGGTCCCGATTTGTCTGCCCAAAGTTCTCTCGCATGTCTTCTACCCAACCCTTGCGCGGTGTGCGCGTCCTCAGTCTTGCCTTGAATTTGCCCGGTCCTGCAGCCTTGATGCGCTTGGCGAACATGGGCGCGCGTTGCACCAAAGTCAACCCGCCCGCCGGTGACCCGATGCAGCACTACACGCCCACAGGTTATGACCTGCTGCACAAAGGCGTGGTACACAAGACCCTGGACCTGAAAACCGCCGTGGGCCAAGCCGCCGTGCACCAGTTGTTGGCCAAGACCGACGTGCTGCTCACCTCGTTTCGGCCCTCGGCTTTGAACAAGCTGGGCCTGGGCTGGAAAAGCCTGCACAAGCAATACCCAGCGCTCAGCCTGATCGAAGTGGTCGGTGCCCCCGGCCCCTTGGCCGAGATCCCTGGCCATGACCTGACCTACCAAGCCGAGGTGGGTTTGGTCAATGGCATGGAATTGCCGCCCAGTTTGTTTGCCGACATGGGCGGCGCGCTCATGGCCAGCGAGGCCGCTTTGAAGGCGGTGCTGCTGCTCAAGACCAGCGGCAAAGGCACGCGCCACGAAGTCGCCTTGTCCGACGCAGCGGCCTGGCTGGCTTTGCCCCGGCAGTTGCGCATGACCACGCCCGACGGCGCCGTCGGGGGGGCGCACGCGGGCTACCGGGTGTATGCCTGCAAAAACGGCCGTGTGGCCGTGGCCGCGCTGGAGCCGCACTTTGCCATCAGTTTGTGCGCAGCGGCGGGCATCACGCTGGCGCATCCGGTCAAAGACCTGTTCAAGCCCGAGACCCGGCAATCCATGGCCACGTTTTTTGCGGGCAAGACCCGCCAACAACTGGACAAGCTCGCAGTGGCCAAAGACATTCCGCTGTTGACACTGCCAGCCTGAAGAACGCCGGGCGCATGGCCCTGCGCCCCGGCGTTTTCAAGAGCCAAAGTCGAGCGGCAAGCCCACGTAGTTTTCGGCCATGGTTTTGGCGCCCGCTTCGCTGTTGACCAGGTAGTCCAGCTCGGCGTCCTGAAACTTTTGCCCGATCTCGCCGTTTTCAGGAAAGTGGTGCATCAGGCTGGTGAACCACCAGCTGAAACGCTCGGCACGCCAGATGCGGCGCAGGCAGCGCTCTGAATAGCTGTCGATGCCCGCTTCGGTTTTCTCCTGGTAGTAAGCGATGAGGGCGGTGGACAGGTACTTCACATCGGTGGCCGCCAGGTTCAGTCCCTTGGCCCCGGTGGGGGGCACGATGTGCGCCGCGTCCCCGGCCAGGAACATGCGGCCAAAGCGCATGGGCTCGGTCACAAAGCTGCGCAGCGGGGCAATGCTTTTTTCGATGCTGGGGCCAGTCACCAGGTGCTCGCGGGCTTCGGGGTCCAAACGATGGCGCAGCTCGGTCCAAAAGTCGTCGTCAGACCACTGCTCCACTTTGTCGGAGGTGGGCACCTGCAGGTAGTAACGGCTGCGCGTGGCGCTGCGCTGAGAGCACAAGGCAAAACCGCGGGTGCTGTTGGCGTAAATCAGTTCGTGGTGCACAGGGGGGGTGTCTGACAGCACGCCCAGCCAGCCAAAGGGGTAGACCTTTTCGTATTCGCGAATCTTGTCTTTGGGGGCGCTGGCGCGGCACACCCCATGAAAGCCGTCGCATCCGGCAATGAAATCGCACTCGATGGTGTGCCGCTGCCCATTTTTTTCGTAGGTCACGCGGGGTTTGGCGGTGTCGAACTCGTGCACTTGCACGTTCTCGGCCTCGTACACCGTGGGCAGACCGGCGGCTTGGCGGGTGTCCATCAGGTCGCGGGTGACTTCGGTTTGGCCATAGACGATGACTTTTTTGCCACCTGTCAGCTGGTCCATGGCGATGCGGTGGCGCGCGCCTTTGAACAGCAGGTCAAAGCCGGTGTGCACCAGGCCTTCCTTGTGCATGCGTTGGCCCACCCCCGCTTCATCGAGCAAGTCCATGGTGACTTGCTCCAGCACGCCCGCGCGGATGCGGCTCAAGACATAGTCGCCGCTTTGGCGCTCGACGATGGTGGCGTCGATACCGGCCTTGTGCAGCAGTTGGCCCAACAACAGTCCGGAGGGGCCTGCGCCGATGATGGCGACCTGGGTGCGGGTGGTGCGCATGGTGTGTTTGACATGGAGGGTTGAAACGCCTGTCAGCTTAGAGGTCTCTGACTTTCATTCAGGGGCATGGATGGCAAGTTTGTGCGCTGATGGGATGATTTGTGCGATCATCGCGCAAATTGATGCGCCTCAATTTCAGCCCCATCAAGCCACGACCATCCACACCCAAGGACGCATCCCATGACGATCGCCAAAGCAGACTACATCGAAGGCCTGGCCAAGGGCTTGGCGGTGCTGGAGGCTTTTGACACCGAGCGCCAGCGCCTGAACGCCACCCTGGCGGCGCAGCGCACGGGCATCACCCGGGCGGCGGCTCGGCGGCATTTGCTCACGCTGGCCGACCTGGGCTATCTGGAGACCGACGGCAGCCACTACTGGTTGTCGCCCCGGGTGCTGCGGCTGGCGGGCAGTTACATGGCCACATCGCGCCTGCCGCGCACACTGCAGCCCACGCTCAACCGCTTGGCGCAGCAAACGCAGGCAGCTTTCAGTGCGGTGGTGCTGGATGGCCAGGAGTGCGTCATCGTGGCGCGCAGTGCCGGTGCGGCCGAGCCGGTGCGGCACTTGGCTTATGGCCTGCATTTGGGTGCGCGTTTGCCTGTGCACGCCACGTCCACCGGGCGCGTGCTCTTGGCCAGTTGGCCCAAGGCCGAATTGGGGGCCTGGCTCAAGGGGCGCGAATTGCCACGCATCACGCCCTTCACCGAGGTGGGGATGGCCCGTTTCAAGGCGCTCATTGACCAAGTGCGGCAGGACGACTTTTGTCTGGCCCGAGAAGGTCACGAGCTGGGTATCCACGCGCTGGCTGTGCCGCTGCGCAACATGCAGGGCCAAACGCTGGCCGCGCTCAATGTGGTGGGCACCGGCGAGCAGTTGAGCGATGCCGCCGTGCAGCACAAATGGTTGCCCCTGTTGCTGGAGGCGGCCAGAGAGCTGCGCCCCTTGCTGTGAAGGGCCTCAGACCCCCAGGTGCTGTTCGAGCACGCTGGGGTCGGCCAGCAAAACGGGGGACGAGCCTTCGAACACCACCTGGCCCTTGACCAGGATGACATTGCGGTCGGTGATCTGGGTGACGTGTTTCCAGTTCTTGTCCACGATGATCGAGCTGATGCCGCTGTCCTTGATGACACTGCAAATGCGCCAGATCTCGCGTGCAATCAGCGGCGCCAGGCCTTCGGTGGCCTCGTCCAGAATCAGCACGTCGGGGTTGGTCATCAAGGCGCGGCCAATGGTCAGCATTTGTTGCTCGCCGCCGGACAGCTGTTGTCCGCCGTGGCCCAGGCGTTCTTTCAGGCGCGGAAAGGTCTCCAGCACCCGCTCATACGTCCACTCGCGCTGGCCCTGGGTGCCGGGGCGGGCGGCCATTTTGAGGTTCTCGACCACGCTCAGGTTGCCAAAGATGCCGCGCCCCTCAGGCACATAGGCAATGCCCATTTGGGCCACCTCAAAGGTGGCGCGGCCATTCATGCGCTGGCCCTTGATGTCCACCGTGCCCGAGCGGGGGGGCACGATGCCCATGAGGGTTTTGAGCAAGGTGCTTTTGCCCATGCCGTTGCGCCCCATCAGGCCAATCGTTTCACCGCGTCCCACCGAAAAGTTGACGCCGCGCAGGATGTGGCTGGCGCCGTAGTAGGTGTTCAGGTCCTGGGCCTGGATCAACCAATCGCTCATCTCAATGCTCCTCGCCCAGGTAGGCCGCTTGCACCCCCGCATCAGCCCGCACAGCGGCAGGCGTGTTGCTGGCGATCACTTGCCCGTTGACCATCACCGTGAGGTGGTCGGCCAAAGTGAACACGGCGTCCATGTCGTGCTCGACCAGCAAGATGGCATGTTCTTGCTTCAGGCGCAGCAACAGCTGCACCATGCGCTCGGCCTCGGCCTGGCCCATGCCCGCCAGGGGCTCGTCCAGCAGCAAGACCTGGGGTTCGGTGGCCAAGGTCATGGCGATCTCCAGCTGGCGTTGCTCGCCATGGCTGGTGGCGCCGGCTTGCACCTGGCGACGCTCTTGCAGGCCCGCCAGTTCGATGGCGCGCTCGGCGCGTTGGTTCACGCTCTGCATGTGGCCCGCCGCACGCCACCAACCCAGTGGGTTGAAGGGGGAGGGCTGCACACGCGATTGCGCCGCCAAGCGCACGTTGTCCCACACGCTGAAGGTGCTGAAGATGTTGGTTTTTTGGTAGCTGCGGCCCAAGCCATGGCGCGAGATTTTCTCGGGCGTCCAGCCGGTGATCTCCGTCTCGCCCAAGGTCATGCTTCCGCTGGTGGGCGGCAAGTCGCCCGACAACAGGTTGGCCAGCGTGGATTTGCCCGCGCCATTGGGGCCAATGACCGCATGGATCTGGCCCAACCACAGTTCGAGCGAAACGTCGTTGACGGCCGCCAGCCCACCAAAGCGTTTGGTCAGCCCGCGTGCCGACATCAAGGTGCTGCGATCAGTCATGGCCAGACTCCTTGCCCACCGAGGCGCTGTCGCCCTTGCCACCGATGAAGCGGTTGACCAGACCCAAAATGCCTTTGGGCGCAAAAATGATCAGCGCCACGATGAACAGGCCCATCCACATCTGCCAGTGCTTGCCCGTGCGAAAGCCGCCGATGTCCGGCAGGTCCTTGAAGAGGTGCAGCAGATATTCAAAGCTGAAGGCCCCCACAATGGCCCCCGCAAAATTGCCCATGCCCCCCAAAATCACCATCATGATGGCGTGCGCGCTCAGGTGAAAGCCCATCAGTTCGGGGTTCACAAAGCCGGTTTGCGCGGCAAACAAATAGCCCGCCAAACCCGCCAGCGCGCCCGCCAGGGTGAAGGCCGCCAGCTTGTGGCTGAAGGTGTTGAAGCCCAGCGCCCGCATGCGGTGCTCGTTGACGCGTATGCCCGACAGCGCACGGCCAAACGGGCTCCAGAGCAGGCGGCGCAAGAACAGATAAACCGCCACCAGGCAGGCCAGGGTGAAGTAATAAAACACCCGCTTGTTTTCCAGGTCGATGATGCCCGCATCGGGCCGGAAGTTGAGGAACAATCCGTCCGAGCCGCCCAGCGCCTTGTTGTCAAAGAAGATGTAGAAAATCATCTGCGCAAAGGCCATGGTGACCATGATGAAGTAAATGCCATGCGTGCGCACCACCAAAAAGCCAATCACCAGCGCCGCCAGCGCCGCGCCGCCCACCGCCAAGGGCAAACTGGTGTAGAGGCTGATGGCTTCGTTTTGGGGGGTGATGAAAGCCAGCACATAACCGGCCAAGCCAAAGTAGGCGGCGTGGCCCAGCGAGACCAGGCCGGTGACGCCCTGCAGCAAATCGAGGCTCATGGCAAAGATGGCCAGAATCATCATGCGCACGACCATGGCGGTGTAAAAGTCAGACCCCACAAAGGGGAAGGCGGCGAGCGCCAAAAAGCCCAGCACCATCACCAGCTGGATGCTGCGCGGCAGGGTTTCGAGGTGAATTTGCGGCATGCTCATGGTGTTCTTCCCGAGGTCATTGCTTGAACAGGCCTTCGGGCTTGTACAGCAGCACTGCAGCCATCAGCACATACACCAGCATGCCCGAGGCCTGGGGCAGCAGCACCTTGCCAAAGGTGTCCACCAGGCCCACCAGCAAGGCGGCAATCAAAGCGCCGCGCACCGAACCAATGCCGCCAATGACCACCACCACAAAGCACATGATCAGCACCTGGCTGCCCATGTTGGGGTAGACGCTGGACACGGGTGCCGCGATCATGCCGGCGATCGAAGCCAGGCCAATGCCCAAGGCAAACACCACCGAATGGATGAGGCGGATGTTGACGCCCAGCGACTCGGTCATCTCGCGGTTGAAGGCGCCGGCCCGGATCTTCATGCCCAAGCGGGTTTTGGAGATGAGCAAATACAAGCCCAACGCCAACACCAGGCACACGCCCGACATGAACAGGCGGTACACCGGGTACGACAGGTTTTCGGTGAGGGGAATCGACGCGGCCAGCATCTCGGGCACGGGCAGGCCATGCACATCGTCGCCCCAAATCATGGAGCGCAGCTCTTCGAACACATAAATCAGGCCAAAGGTGAGCAGCACCTGGTCGAGGTGATCGCGGTGGTAGAAGTGCCGAAAGAGCAAACGCTCAATGAGCAAACCAAAAGCCACCGACAGGGCCGTGCCCACCACAATGGCCAGCACAAAGCTGCCCAACTGCGCCGCCAACGACCAGGCCAGGTAAGCGCCCAGCATGTAAAAGCTGCCGTGCGCCAGATTGACCACGCCCATGATGCCGAAGATCAGCGTCAGGCCTGCAGCCAGCATGAACAGCAGCAGTCCGTACTGGACGCTGTTGAGCAGCTGGATCAAAAAATTGACAAAGTCCATGAGGGTTCAGCGTTGGGCGAAGGGCAATGCAAGCAAATGAAGGCGTAGGCTTGGGCGCGCCACACAAAAACGGCGGACCGAAATCCGCCGTGTGGGAGGAGGGCACAGCTGGGGCTGTGCCCCATTTACATGCGGCAGCCAGCGCCCGAGTCGGCCAAAGCCTTGGCAGCGATGCCAATGACCTTGTTCTCCTTGTTGGAGACTTCGCGCAGGTAAATGTCCTGCACCGGGTTGTGCGACTTGCTCATGGTCCACTTGCCGCGGGGGCTGTCGATCACGGCCGCTTGCATGGCCTTGATCATGGCGGCCTTTTGGCTGACGTCGCCCTTGACGGCGTTGGCACCTTGCACCAGCAGCAGGCCGGTGTCGTAACCTTGCACCGCATACACATCGGGCTGCAGCTTGAAGGTCTTGGCGTAGTTCAGGCGGAACTCGTTGTTGCGCTTGGTCTCGATGCCGTCACCATAGTGCAGCGTGGTCAGCACGCCATCGGCAGCGGGGCCGGCAGCGTCCAGCACACCTTCGGTCAAAAAGCCCGAGCCGTACAGCGGAATCTTGCCCTTGAGGCCCGCAGCGGCGTAGTCGCGCAAGAATTTGGCCGCACCGCCACCCGCAAAGAAGCAGGCCACGGCATCGGGTTTGAGCGCAGCGATTTCGGTCAGCAGCGCCTGGAATTCGACGTTGGGGAAGGGCAGACCCAATTCCTTGATGATGGTGCCACCGGCTTTGGTGTAGCTGTCGCGGAAGCCTTCAAAAGCCTCGTCGCCAGCGGCGTACTTCCAGGTGATCCAGACGGCCCTTTTGTGGCCGCGTTTGACCATCGCCTCACCCAGCGCCATGGTGGGCTGGCTGTTGGAGAAGCTGGTGCGAAACACGTTGGGGGCGCATTGCGCGCGGGTGGCCATGTGCACGCCGGCGTTGGGGATCAGGTTGATCACGCCGCTTTCGCGGGCCACGCGGTGGATGCCCATTTGCACGCCCGAGTGCACGGTGCCGATCAGCACATCGACCTTGTCGCGCTGCACCAGTTTGTTGGCGTTTTCAATGGCTTTGGCGGGCTCGGACTCGTCGTCCACCTTGAACCATTCGATCTCGCGACCGCCGAGCTTGCCGCCTTGTTCGTTGATCGCCATGCGCACGCCGTTTTCGATGGCTTGACCCAACTGGGCAAACGTGCCGGTGTAGGGCAGCATCAGGCCCACGCGGATCTTGCCGCTTTGGGCCAGGGCGCTCTGCGGGACCAGCAGGCCCGAAGAGGTGGCGCCCAGCAGCGCTGCGCCTTGGGTGAGTACGGAACGTCGGGATGTCATGTGTGTCTCCAATCAATCAAATCAGAAGGCGGCACTGTGCTGCGGACTGATCGATCCATTATGTTGCACTCAGACAGGGCATTTCCTAAGGGAAAGTCCTGAGACGTTTGGCATTCAACCTTGCAGGCGCAAATTGAACTGCCTCAAACCCAATTCGTCCATGTGACGCTGCTCCTGCTTCTGCTGTTCCAGCCGCACTGCCGCTTGTTCTTGCTCTTCGAGTGCCTGCATTTTTTGCAACTCGATCTCAGCCAATTGGCGCTTTTTCCGAAGGCTGCTCACCTCGGTTTCGGCTTTGCTGATGTCAAGCACCACACGGTGCTGTAAATTGAGCAGCTGGGCCATGAACTGGCGTTGGTTCATGCTGGCTTGCATCCCCATGAGCTGGTCTTGGGGCTGTTGTTCTTTCAGCCGGTATTCGTCGTACAAACGGCACAGTCTTTGGTGGCTGGCACGGAGTTGGTCCACCCGCGCCAACGCCTGTGTCAGCTCGGCTTGGGTTTGCGTGAGGGCATCGTTGGCTTTTTTGACCAGTGCAGGCCAGCAATTTCGGGCTTGTCGCATACGGCGGTCCTTGTTTTTAACCAGCCATCAGGGTCTGGAGTTCGTGTCGGGTCGATGGGACGTCCATGCTGGTGTGCATGTCTTGTTGCAAGAACATTTCCATCGATTGACGCAGGCGGATGGCTTGGTCGAGTTCGGGGTTGCTGCCGTTTTCGTAGGCACCCACCTGAATCAGGTCCTGGTTTTGCTGGTAAAGCGACCACAGACGTCGGAAACGGTTGGATTGTTTGAGATCTTCCGGGCTGAGCAGGTTTTGCATCACCCGAGAAATCGAGCCGTTCAGGTCAATCGCCGGGTAATGGGCGGCATCGGCCAGCTTGCGTGACAACATCACCTGACCATCCAGCGAGGCCCTGGCAATGTCCACGATCGGGTCATTGGCATCGTCACCTTCGGCCAGCACCGTGTAGATGGCGGTGATTGATCCAAAGCCATGTCGGCCTACACCTGCGCGCTCAATCAGATTGGGCAGCAGCGCAAACACAGAGGGCGGGTAACCTTTGGCGGTGGGGGGCTCGCCCACGGCCAGACCGATCTCGCGTTGCGCGTGGGCCACGCGAGTCAGGCTGTCAACCAACATCAAAACGTTTTTGCCCTGGTCGCGAAAGTATTCGGCGATCACATGCGTCATGTGCGTGGCTTTGAGCCGCAACACAGGCGACACATTGGCAGGTGCTGCCACAAGCACCGATTTGGCCAAGCCCACAGGCCCCAATGTTTCTTCGATGAAGGCCTGCACCTCTCGTCCGCGTTCACCAATCAAACCAATCACAACCACGTCGGCCTCGGTGAAGCGGGTCATCATGCCCAGCAGCACACTTTTGCCCACGCCCGAACCTGCCACCAAGCCCAGACGCTGGCCCCGGCCGATGGTCAGCACGCCGTTGATGGCCTTGACGCCGACATCCAGGATTTGGTTGATGGGGCCGCGTTCCATCGGGTTGATTGGTCGGCCCAGCAAACTGAGCACATCGGGACAATTCGGAGGGGGTTTGCCGTCCAGGGGTTGACCTCTGCCGTCAATGATGCGACCCAGCAAATCCGGGCCCAGGTTCACATGGCTCGAATGGTTGAGGACCGAGACCCGTGCGCCGGGACCAATGCCGTTGGGCTCGGTAAATGGCATGAGGTAGAGGGTGTCGTCGTTGAAGCCGACCACTTCAGCTTCTACGCGGTGTCCAAACTGTCCCACCACTTCGCAACATGCGCCCAGCGGTGCCATCAGGCCCCGTGTCTCGAGACGCATGCCCACCAAGCGCACCAATGTGCCGTTGCGCTGAGGTTCGGGGGCGTGCAACTCACCGATCAGCTGACTGACTTCGGCGTCAAAGTTCATCATGGGGAGGGTCATCCGGACTGTCGGTTGCTTTGATCTCGGTGTCTTCGACGTTCACCACCTGACGCTGCCAATCACGTGCCGGGGTGTCAGCGGGCAGCGCTTCGGCCCTGTCCTTGACCAAGGTCGATTGCTGCATCCAGGCCTCGGGTTGTGCCAGCAAACGCCGAGCTAAAGGCTCCAGGCGGTTTTCAATCAGGTCTTGAACCACGCTGTCTTGCACCTGCACCCGCACGCTGCCGGGACGCAGCTGGGCATCGGCTTCCAGATGCATGTGCTGTGTGACGGACTCGCCCAAGGCTTTGAGGCGCTTGAAATCCTCAGGGTTGACACTCACTTGGACTGGCTCCACCACATGGTCCAGTTGCTGGATGCATTCCTGAATCAGGTTGTGCACGGCTTGTCCTGAAAGCTGAAGTTCGGCGCGCACCAATTGCTCGGCCAGATGCAAGGACAGGCGTTTGAGGGGATCAAAAAAACGCTGGGGGTCTTGGCTGATGCTGCGCAACTCGATGCCTAGATGGCGAATCAGTTCTCGCTCCTTGTCGCGTTCCTCATCCAACTCATTGTGCACGCGGGCCTGTCCTTCGATCAGGCCTCGTTGGTAGGCTTCATCTCTTAACTGGTCCAGGGCGGCTTGCGTCCAGGGCGAATCTGACTCTTCAGGTGCTGCAGGCATCTCTGACAGCGGGTCTAGAGTTTCTGTAGCTGTCCCTGCTGCCGAGGCATCCAGAGCTGAGTCTTCCGACATCAGTCCTTCTGTGGGTTCTGCTTTCGGCGCTACACGCCACGGACCAAAAGAGCGGGCCGATGCTTCGTCCCATTGCGTGCGCAAGAAGCGGGGAGGTGCTGCCTTGCTGTTGAGCAAGGGGTCAATGCTCCAGACGGCCGGTGCTTCTGGCAGATCAGACAAAGCCATCTCCGCCTCCCGCCAACACCAGCTCGCCCGCATCGGACAGCTTGCGTGCCAGGCGCATGACGTTTTTCTGCGCTTCTTCCACTTCGGTGATGCGCAGTGGGCCTTTGCTTTCCATATCGTCCACAAACATGACTCGGGCGCGGGCCGACATGTTGTCGAGGAATTTGTCCTTGACGAAGTCGGGAGCGCCTTTCAGCGCCACCATCAACAGGTCTGGATCTGCCGTGCGCATGATGGCCTGAATGCCTCGGTTGTCCACACTCACGAGGTTTTCGAAGGTGAACATGTTGTCCTGAATCCGTTGCATCAAATCGGCATCGATCTGTGACAAACCCGCCATGATGGTGGATTCAAGCTCGACCTTGACCGAGTTCATGATCTGTGCCGCAGCCTTGACGCCGCCGAAGCTGGACGATTTCGATGAAGAGTTCGATGCAAACTGTTTCATCATGATCTGCTCGAGCTCTTCCATCGCAGAGGGTTGCACCGTCTCCAGGCTGGCAATACGCTGGATGATCTCAGGGCGCGATTCTCCGGGCAAGAAGTTCAACACGTCAGCCGCGACGGTGTACTCAAGCACGGACAAAATAATGGCCACCACCTGGGGGTGTTCGCCTCGGATCATCTCTGCAATTGAGCGGGCGTCCATCCATTTCAAGATTTCCAAGCCCTTGCTGCCCTGGCCCGGCATGATGCGGCTGAGCACCGATGCGGCTTTGTCATCACCCAAAGCGCGTTTGAGCACTTTTTCGACGTAGTCGCCCGTGCCCAAGCCCAGGCTGGTTTGCTTTTTCAGCAAAGTGACAAATTCGTCCAGAACAATGTTGACCGCCTCTTGCGACAAGTCCGACACCGACACCATCGCTGCCCCCAAAGACTGAACTTCTTTGGGGTTCATGAAGCGAATGATTTCCGAGGCTTGTTGCTCGCCCAACAAAAGCATCAAAACGGCAGCGCGCTGCGTTCCCGTGAGTTCGGCCAATTCTCTGGTCAACTCTTCTGTCATGGGAACTGGGGTGTTGGCCGCAACTGCTGCTGCACCTTCCTTGCCGTCTTTGGCGTCTTTCTCATCAGGTTTTTTGGTGGCCATGATCGTTGCTCCTCGATGAAATTCAGTTGACTTTGATCATGCCCTTGAGCACGTTGGCCACACGTCCAGAGTCTTCGGCGACCAGCATGCGGATCAATGCCACTTTGTCGTCGTAAGTATTCGCGGTGTCCAACATGTCCATGGAGATACTCGACTTCTTGGGTTTCAGCTTGGCCTTGATTTCCTGCAGACTGTCACCTTCGCCAATTTGGATCATGCGCATGTCCTCTTCGCTCAACTCGCCGTCGCTCATGGCCGCCTTGGCCTGTTCAGCTTCGCTGGCGTGGTTTGCATAAATGTTGCGCATGATTGGTCGGACCACGGTCAACATGAAAACGATGAAACTGATGGCCAATAAAGCGCTTTTGATACCAGTCTGTACGGCATCTTCCAGGTACCATGGAATGGTCTCCAAAGCCATTGCAGGCTCGAATTTGGCGGGGACCACGGATACGATGTCCCCACGCTGTTGGTCATAGCCCACCACGCCCCGCACCACTTGTAGCATTTGCTCCAATTCTTGGGGTGTATAAGCCAGTGTTGTCGGTGCATTGGGCACAACGGGGGCATCTTTGGCCGGTGGCGGTGCTGGACGCTCGTTGACAACCACAGCCACGCTGACTTTCATGACACCGCCTGTGGCGTTGCGCACATGGCGCACCGTGCGGTCCAGTTCAAAATTGCGAGTTGAACGGCTGCTGAGTTTTCCAGTCGCCTCACTTTGCCCTTTGTTGGCATCGACTTGGGTGTTGTTGGTGGTCGTTGGGTCTGCCGGAGGTGAGTTGGCCAAAGCGCCAGGAATTCCCTCTGCGGACTTGCTGGCTGACCGGTCTTCGGCCAGCACTTCAGAGCGGGTACGTGGGCCTTTTTCGCGGTTATCAAAGTCTTCTGTCGTGCTCTCGATCTGTGTAAAGTCGAGGGTCAAATTGACTTGCGACCGTACATTCGATTCGCCCACCATGGGCGCCAAGATTTGCATGATCCTGGTGCGATAAACCTCTTCAAGTTGCTGCTTGTGCTGTTCTTGTGCGGAGGTCAATCCGAGTTTTTGTTCATTCGCTGACTCTGTCATCAGCTTGCCCACGTTGTCCACCACCGTGACGTGTTCAGGCGCCAAATAGGGTACGCTCGAAGACACCAAGTGGACGATGGCCTGCACTTGTGAGGCCGATACGGCGCGGCCAGGGTAGGGCGCCAAAACCACAGAGGCTTTGGGTGGCGTGCGGTCACGTACAAAAACGCTTTGCTTGGGTGTCGCTAAATGCACGCGCGCGCTTTGGACGCTGCCAATTTGCATGATGCTGCGCGCCAACTCTTGTTCCATGGCGGCATTGACCTTGACCTGCTCCATGAACTGGCTGGTTGTCATGGACGACTGTTCCTTGAGACTGTCGAGACCGGTTGCTCCTGATTTGGGCAGTCCTTGCGAGGCCAGAAAAATGCGGGCTTCGTGAAAACGTGGACTGGGCACGGTCAATTGACCTGTAGTGGGATCAATCTTGGGACTGAAGTCAGCAGCTTTCAAGGACTCATAAGCCTTTTGCTGATCAGCCTCTTGCAATCCAGGCATGACTGGACGGTAGGGCGTGACGCTCATCCAGGCGTAGACGAGTCCAAATACAACCAGTACCACCAGCATCACGATCAACGGCAAAATTTTGCGCACTGATGGCTGGTTGATCACTTGTGCGAATGAGTTTGAGAATCCCTTGGTGCTCCAGGGGCTCAGCGCTGTACCTGCTGCTTTGGCCCCTTTGTCGTCCGCACCAGCTGTGGTAGCCACATTGGCGTTGCTGGGGACGTTTGCTGGTACGTTGTCAGATCCCTGCGGTGCGTTCATCACGCCGGGGTTCATTGTTGCGATTGCTGCAGCCATGTTGATTTTCTTCAGTTAGGAGGGTCAGACAGGCATGTTGAGGATGTCTTCGTAAGCCTTCAGCACCTTATTGCGCACTTGTAAGGTTGCTTCAAAAGCCAGCGAAGACTTTTGCATGCCCAGCACGACGTCTGTCAGTGCCATATCCTCGCCACGGTCATAGGCTGCCCGCATTTCTGAGGATTGAACTTGCAGCTTATTGACTTGCCCCAAAGCCCCCGAAACGAATTCAGAAAAATCTGTTTTTTTGACACCACGGCCCCCGCCAGTGGCTTCGATGGCAGCGGGTAATCCACTGTTTTTTCCAGAGGCTTCGGCTTGATGATTGCGCAGTGTTTGCAGCATGGACTGAATGCTGGCTGGAGAAATGGCTTTGTCGATCATGTGTATCTCCATCAATAAGCAGGACTGGTCATGCCCATGCCGAGTTCACGCAGTTGAGCCATCTTGTAGCGCAGAGTGCGGGGGCTGATGCCCAGGCGCTTGGCAGCCTCTGTTTTGCTGGGTGAACTGGCCAATGTGGCCATGATCACTTGGTGCTCGTTCATCCTTGCAGCACTTTGCAGGTCTGTTGGCATCGGGTTGTGCGCTTGTGATGCGCCCGATGTATTCAGACCGAGGTTTTCTGCGGCGGCGGTCATGAAGTTTTCAACATTGGCATTGGCTGTGCTCGAATCGGCAACAGGCGGTGAGCTCATGACGGGAGGCTCACCAGAAGGTGGACACGCATTCAACCAATCATCAAACATCAGGTGAGCGGGCGTGATCACATGGTCAGCACACAACACCAAGGCACGGCGCATCACATTTTCGAGTTCGCGCACATTGCCAGGCCAAGGGTATTGCAACAACTGCAATTGGGCTTGTTGCTGCAGTTGCCAAGGCTTTTTTTCGTGCTGCAAGAGGCACTGCATGGCCAGAGGGATGATGTCACCGGGGCGCTCTGCAAGAGGCAACAAACGCATTCGGAAAGTGGCGATGCGGTAGTAGAGGTCTTCACGGAATTCTCGGTCTGCAATGGCTTTTTTCAGGTCCTTGTTGGTGGCGGCCACGATGCGGACATTCAATTGAATCAAGCTTTGCCCACCCAGACGGGTGAGCTGGCGCTCTTGCAGTACACGCAGCAGTTTGCTTTGCAAGTGCATGGGCATCTCGCCAATTTCATCCAGGAACAAGGTGCCGCCCTGGGCTTGCTCGAACAATCCCTTTTGCTCCCGGTGGGCGCCCGTAAAAGCCCCTTTTTCGTGGCCAAACAGCATGTCCTCGATCAGGTTTTCCGGCATGGCGGCACAATTCAACGCCACAAAAGGGCCTTGTGCACGCCCTGAGGCTTCGTGCAAAACGCGCGCCAGTACTTCTTTGCCTGAACCTGTAGGCCCCACCAGCAAAGCAGTCACATCGGCCTTGGCGACTTTTTGGGCCAGAGCCAACAGGTGTTGACTGGCCGGGTCCACAAACACCACATTGCGCACAGGTTGCGGCATCTGCCGTGTCTGACCTGGGTTGATCAGTTTGTGCAGTCGTTGCCAAGAGCTTGTGCGAACATCTTGTGCCGCCAATACGGTCAGTGCACCGTTGTGCGTGGCCTCTATGGCCAAATCCAGTTCGTGAGTTTCAACGCGGCAAACCACGGGTGTAGTCAAGCCGGCCTCTTGCAAAAGTTGTTGAACCGCTTTGAGCCGAGTCACATCCAATGCCAGGTGCAACACCACCACGGATGCATCGATGGCATGGGCAAGTAAGTTGTCCAGTGTGGTGACGGGTATGACAGCCCAACCACTCATCTGCAAGGCATGGCGGTGCTCGGCGCTCAAGACTTCTTCGGGGTCTAGCCAAAGGGCCAGAGGGGTGGTAGCGGTTTGTGACTTCACGGTGTAGGTCTCAGATTCAGATGAGACCCAGTAAGCAACCCTTGTGCCAGTATTTATTGGTAGTTTTAATCAATACAAAAATAAAAAAATAAATACTTAAAATTTAATTCAAAAAACAAATCATCAAAGGCTTGACGAAAGATTGACAGCTGGGAGGTCAATCTTTGAAGGCTGTTTCTTTGGGTTGAAAAAGCATGCAGAACTTGCCATCAACGCGCAAAACCTCTAACGAGGGGATCAAACGGGACTGAAAGCCCATGCTGCGACAAGCATAGGGCGAGGAAGGGATATGGGTGATCGCGAAATGTCGGCAATGCCAACAGTTGGGGCCACGCGACGGCTCATTGGCGATAAGGGGCATGGCTGATGGATGCGAGGGCCAGGGCCGGAGTGCTGCAGGTCAGAGGCTCACTTCTGCAACAAATTCAATACATCAGGCAGGCTCAAATTGGCTTGCGCTTGGACTGCCAATGCGGGCTCATGTCGCAAGCAATGCATCACCCGATCTCGCTGGGGCCGCGCAAGGATGGCCATCAAAAAATGATGCGCTTTTTCTTGTGCAGATGACGGTAATGGTTGCATGCTGCTTCAGTTTTAGCCTTGCAACAGTTGCAAAACAGTTTGGGGTTGCTGGTTGGCTTGGGCCAGCATGGCCGTTGCCGCTTGAGAGATGATTTGTGTGCGTGCCAGTTCGCTGCTGGACTTGGCATAGTCGGCATCCATGATGCGGCTGCGCGATTCAGACGTATTCAAGGACACGTTGGCCAAGTTGTCCACTGCATAGGTCAAGCGGTTCATCACGGCACCCAAACCTGCACGTTCTGTATTGATGCGGTTGATGGCGACGTCTAATTCGACAAGAGATTCGTTGGCATCTGTGTTGTTCAAGATCGTCAAGGAACGAAGGTTGGTCAAAGCCCCGTTATCTTTGGTCAAAGTGATCGTTGAGCCTGTTGTAAAACCAGTGCCTGCAGCGGTCGCCTCGAACGTCAAAACATTGCTGTTTCGGGTCACTACTGCATTGCCCATGGGGCTGTCTGCCGCGATGAGCAGCTTGGCCGCAATGCTTGCCAGATTGGTAGCGTTGTCGGTGCTGGCCAAATCGGCTTCAAGAACGGTGTAGGTCTTGGTCTCACCCCCAGCCGTGAATGAAATCACATCACCCGCCATGTAAATGCCGGACAGAGAGAGTGTGGATATTTGCTTTTGTGCAGTGACCGGAGGTGGCCCAGATGCGGCGGCAACGTTGGGTGTAGGGGTCGCAAAAGTGGCCAGGCCAGGGTCTGCACGAAACCCTATGTCTGCAATCGTGTGCGTGATGATTTGGCCGTTGTTTGCCCCTACTTGAAACTCGAACTTGCCCACGGTGGTGTCGTCGTTAATGGTCGAGCCATTCAAAAACGCCATGCCGTTCCACTCGGTGGTGTCGGTGATGCGGTTCACTTCGGTTTTGAGCTGCTGAAATTCCAAGTCCAGATAACTGCGGTCAACGGCTGTGTAGGTGTCGTTGGACGACTGCACAGCCAGCTCACGCATGCGTTGCAGCATGTTGGTCATCTCGATCATTGCACCTTCGGTGGTCTGCAACATCGAAATGGCATCGTTGCCGTTGCGCACCGCCTGGTTCAAGCCTGTGATCTGGGCTGTCATGCGCGAGGAAATGGCCAAACCTGCTGCATCATCTTTGGCAGAGTTGATGCGTTTGCCGGTGGACAGCTGCTGCATGGCATCGGCCAAATCGCGGTTGTTTTTAACCATCGCGTTTTGCGAAACCAAAGACTTGATGTTGGTGTTGATAACAGACATGGTTTTGTCTCTCTAAGTGAAATTCGTTGAGGTGTTTGCGGGTGGTGCCGAACAGTTCAATGCATTTGGGTGGAAGCCTCGACCGGCAGTTGCTGGGAAACCAGCGCTTGCAGTGCCAAAAATTCGTCATTCAAATGCTCGTCATCGGGGTAGGCTGCAAGGGACTGCTTGGCGACTTGCAAGGCTTTGCCGGGTTCGCACTGGCAGCGCAACACGCGAATCAGGTGACGCCATGTGAATGGGGTGGTTGCAGGGCCTTGGGTGTCGACCAGTTTGCGCAGGATGTCTTCAGCCAGGGTCCAGTTTTGCTGGATCTCGGCCAGCAAGGCACTGATGGCCAGAATGTCTTCGCTGTCTGGATAGAGACTTTGGCCTGCATCGGCCAGCGCATTAGCCAAGTCAATGCGGTCAGCCGCGACCAGATCGGCCAATGTTTGCCGAATTTCTGCGGCAGAAAACTGCGACACGACGCGCATGCTGGGCAATTGGCCCATCACAGCTTGTGACAGCATGGCTTGATATAGGGATGTCATGTGCAATCTCCTGAATGAAAGTGTCAAAATTTCGGTGGCTTCTTGCCAAAACCGATGTTGCAATCATCCAAGCAAACCGCGTGCCAGCTTTTCTTTAGCTCTTTTTCAACTTTTTTTCGTTCAGACCCTCAAAAAACCATTCATGGGTGACGATTTCGCCGCTCTGAACGGCTCAAAGACTGGTTGGGCAGATCAAGGCGGCAATGCATTGCCGACTTGATGTCCAAGCGGCAGACCAGATGTATGTTCGGGCAACACATGCACCATGGCGCATTCCTCGACTTTCTGGAAGCAGGCTGGCAAGGCTTGTGAACTGCCCAAATTCAGGGGGGGGCAAGTGGTCAGGTGACCTGCACCAAGCGACAGGTCTTCATCAAGGCCCTGATTGGCAGCCAATGGGTGGAGCAGGGCGGGGAGCTGTTGCAAGCGTCCGATGGGCCCGATGTTTGGGGCTGAATGGCGGAAAGCGCCGTGGGTGCCCGTAAAGGGGCAGGGCGTTGCCTGCGATTCATTGGGTGCAGGCCAGACCTGCATCCGGCTTAAGCCACCTTGAGCGCCGGTTGGATCCCTACTTGCTGAAGGGCGTTGAATTCGGCCAGCAGTTGAGAGTCTTGCGGGTGGTTGGCCAGGCCCTGTGCGGCAACGGACATGGCGCGGGCATCATCGCCCTGGCAGCGCAACACACGCACCCATTGGCCCCAGGTCACGGCCTGAGCGGCGTGCCCTTGCAGGTTAATTAACTTTTCCAGCACAGCGCTGGCAGCAGGCCAGTCTTGACGCACCTGGGTTACCAGGGCCCGGATGACCAGGATGTCTTCGCTTTGCGGAAATCGCTGGAGTGCTTCATGCGATAGCACGTCGGCCTCTGCCAGGCGGTTTTGGCCAACCAGATCAGCAATGGATTGCCGGATCTTGGCGGGGCTAAGCTCTTGAGACGCACTGGTAAGCAGTGCTGAATAAGAGGTTTTGGCCAGAAAGGCGGGGGCGGCATGCAGCATGGATGACTCCTTGGAATGTTGCGCGGCAAGAAATAGCCGACACAACGCTACCAGGCAACATGCAAGGCACGTGCCAGGCGAGCGCTGGCACTCGTGATGACCAAGAAAATGTTTCTCTAACTGAGCAAAGCCAGCACGTAATAAGGCTGTTGATTGGCCTGTGACAGCATGGCTGAACCCGCTTCGTTCAGAATCAAGCTGCGCGCCATTTCAGCTGTGGCTTGTGCATAGTCGGTATCCATGATTCTGCTGTTGGATTCGACCAAGTTCATCGAGACATTGGCTGCGTTGTTGCCTGCATGTACCAAACGGTTCATGGCCGCACCCCAAGTGGAGCGGGCGCTGCTGATCTGGCTGATGGCGCCATCAATGGTGGATAAAGCGTTAATGGCGTTGGGGCCAGTGTCAACAGAACGCCCTATTGTAAAAAGTGGTTCATTACTTAATGTGAAGTTAGCGTAAATTACTTCCATTTGATCGGAGTCATTGGCCGATGCGCCCACTTGATAAGCCACAGTGCCTGAGCTACCCACCGTGCCATCGAGCAATTTCATGCCGTTCCACGTTGTGTTATTGACTGTATTCCTGATCTGAGTCTCCAGTGCTTGGAACTCGCCATCCATCTTCTCCCTGTCGGGGTCACTGTAGGTGTCACTCGCGGCTTGTATTGCCAGCTCCTTCATTCGAAAAAGCATGTTTTGAATGTCTCTAGACGCTCCATCAGCTGTCTGCATCATTGAAATACCGTCATTGGTATTTCGGACGGACATATTTAAGCTTCTAGATTGTGTGGTCAGTTGGTTACTTATAGCTAGGCCAGATGCATCATCTGATGCGAAATTGATGCGTGTACCAGTGGAAAGTTGCGCCATGCTTTGACCCATTACTCGATTGTTACTGACGAGCGAGTTTTGGGCTTTGATGGCCTGAATATTGGTATTAACGACTGACATGGTGGATTCCTCGTTCTTTACAAACGTACATCATTGACATCGGTGCCAAGGTGGCGAACTTGAGTTCTTTGAGTAAAAAATTGAACCGGAGATTTCATCTATTCATGGCTTGATTCTTGCTTATTGTCAAATAAACATCAATGTAAATCAGATAACGCTTCCGAAAAATTAATTAATAAGGACTAAAATTATGAAATTCAAATCATCAACAACAGTTGTTATGTGTGCGCTACACGATGCACTAAAAAATAATAAATATGACAGCTTGCAAGAAGTGCTTAACCAAATTGGCTTGGAAGGTGTTTTAGATCCGGATTTGTTCAAGGCTGCACGCTTTTTTGAGCGACGACCATTGCTTATTTTTCTTGCCACCCTAGGGGTAGAAAATTCAAATGAAAAACCATTCTTCAATCGTTGGATGGCCTCTTCTCAATTTTTGGATGGACAGCTCACCTTGAAAGAAGCCTCAAGCTTGTGTGCAGGTGGGCGGATTTTGATGACAGATTTCTATGATGATATTTTGAGTGCTGCCTCTAATCCTGATGAAGGAAATTCTTCATTGAACTGGTTGGGCCTACCCTGTCAGTCTTCTGACATGATTTTCGCGACAGATTTTTTACTCGATAACTCAGCAGTCAAGTTAATACCCAGTGTCTTAAAAAAGTGGAGGCAAATAGATAACACTGGAGAGCCTTGGCTTTTGATGTGTCGTACAGTAGCAGAACGAATTGAGTATGCTAAAAAAACTCATAAAGCTGAAGCTTTAGCAAGCACATTAGAATTTCTTTTTGAAGAAATGGAATTGAAGCATCAAGAGTTGGCGGAAAAGCTCTCACCACACTTGGTTGATTTACTGTTGAAATGCGGGCGCACGGACACGGCGCTTTTGAGAGCTAAAGCGGATTTTTTTCGAGCGCCAAGTCTTACAAGCAATTATTGGCTGATGATGTGCCATGCACGTCGAAGTGAATTCTCCGAAGCAGTCTTAAGAGCACAGGCTGTTTTGAATGGTACTTTAAGCGAAGCACTGTCGTCAACCAAGGATTATTCCGATGTGAAAAATGATAAAAATCCGGAAAAATCAAAGTTCGATGTGGAGTTGGCCGGCGAAAGCTTGAAGTCCATCAACAAAATTTTACGGGAGCGTGGTTTGCAGCCTTTTCTCATGTCTGGAGTGCTGCTTGGTTACCACAGAGAAGGCGCTTTACTTGCACACGATAAAGACATTGACATTGGTCTTATAGGTTGGGAAAAGCAATTCGAGGTCGCTCAAGCTTTGCAGGCCACGGGCAATTATCAAATTTCTTGGCGCGATATCCGTGGTGAAAAAACATATCTTTTCGATGTTTATGACTTAATCAATGATGTAACTATTGATTTTTTCTTTTTTCATCGACATCAAGACCATTTTTTGCATGGGATTGATTACAAATACGGATTCACTCAAAATTTGAAATTTAGCTTGTTTGAATTGAATGAGATAGAATTCTTAGGTGACCTTTTTTATATTCCAAGCAATGTTGAACAAAATTTAACTGAAAACTATGGAGATTGGCGTACACCACAGTCATCTTATGTGGTAACAGTAGAGTCTCCAGCTCTTTTGAACAAAGGAAGCTGCAAACACCAATTTATTGCTCTCATGGAGTTATTGCGCAGTATGAATAAATTCAAATCCGCAAAACGTATGAAGCGTATTCTAAATTATTGGGATGGATTAGGTACTGATTTAATTTCAGTTGAAACGAGAAGCCGACTCAATGATTGGATGAGTATTCAAAATTCTTAATGAAGCCTTGATTTCGGTCGTGGATACTCCCTCTGTTCGACTCAAATAAATAACATTACAAGAAGACTTCATAAAATCAAATTTGCCAAGCCAGTCATCACCCATGACGAACACATCAGCCCGTAGTCGTTGGACATCAGGAATTTTTTGTTCCCAATTTTCCTCGGGGAAAACTTCGTCAACATAACGGCAGGATTCCAGAACTGTTTTACGTTCTTGATAACTCATAGCAGAACGTTTGCCTTTTTTGGCATTGAATTCGTCAGTTGATAGTCCCACGACAAGACGGCTTCCCAATTCACGAGCCCGTCTGAGCAATTGCACATGACCTGGATGAAAGAGGTCAAAAGTGCCGTAAGTTAACACAACGCGGTCTGGGGTTGCTGTCATGATATTTCTCCAAGAATTGGCAGGCCAATGAATTCATCAAAGGCCTGCGTTTCTTAACTCAGCGCAGCAAGGACAACACTGTTTGTGGCTGTTGATTTGCTTGCGCAAGCATCGCAGTGGCAGCTTGTTGGATGATTTGTGTACGGGCCAGCTCTGTTGTTGCAGATGCGTAATCAGTATCTTCAATACGGCTTCGAGATGCAGCCGAATTCATTGAAGTGTTGGCCATGCTATCCGCCGCATAGTTCAATCGATTGATCGTTGCACCCATGTCGGCGCGGAACTCATCTACAGCTTTGATGGCGGAATCAACAGCCGAGACGATTCCTTGGATTGCACCAGCCGAACTGGAACTTGCGATGTCCCCTGTCGCAACTCCATCACCCAAAGCGGAACCCATCATGGATACAAATTCTACGGAAATTTGGTAGCCGGTACCCGAGCCAACACCTACTTGGAAGTTGGCGGCAGTCATGGATGATCCATCAAGCACTTTCATGCCGTTCCACTCGGTATTACCAGCAATTCGATCGATTTCTTTGACCAACGCATCGTATTCTTTTCCAAGAGCAGCACGATCACTTGAACTGTATGTGTCGTTGGCACCTTGAACTGCCAGTTCACGCATGCGCTGAAGCATGTTTGTAATTTCTTTCGTAGCGCCCTCTGCGGTTTGCAGCATGGATATACCATCATTGGCGTTACGAACGGCTTGGTTGAGACCGCGAATCTGAGAGGTCATTGAACTGCTGATGGCCAAGCCAGCCGCGTCATCCGCGGCGCTGTTGATGCGCTTACCGGTTGACAATTGTTCCATGGCTTTGCTGAGTGCTCGGTTGTTCACGGTCGATGCATTTTGTGCAACCAAAGCTTTGACGTTGGTGTTGATGACTGACATGGTCTTACTCCTTCAAGAGGTTTATTTCAAAAGGTTGGCAGGAACCCGAAGGGAGTAGGACCTGCCTGTTTGGTACAGAAATTCTGAAGTGAATCTCTGTTACTGGATGATTCGGAGGCTGCTGAAAAAGCTTGAGGGCTTTTTGAGTTTTTTTGCAAACTCAAGACTTGCCGTCTTGCAGCAAGCCCTTGATGTCGTCCAGGTTGTGCGCCACGCGCAGCGCCACTTCGCTGGGGATCTGGCGCACCACTTCACCTTCGCGGTTTTTCACCGTCACGACCACTTTGTTGGCCACGTCGTCCACGCTGAAGCTCAGGTCGCGGCTGTTGCGCTGCATTTGTTTGTTCAGGTGCTCGGTGGCTTCTTGCAAGGTGCGGCGGGCTTCCTGCGGGTCGGTTTTCTTTTCAACCGCGGGCTTGGCCTCTACTGGGGGTTGTGGGCGTGCTTCTATTTCAGCGGCGCGTGCCGCGGGGATGGCTGCTGCTGCAACCGGTGCGCGGGGTGCGCTGGGTTGGATCTCGTTGCTCATGATTCGGTCCTTTGGTCAAGGTACCCCTGCTGACTGTACGAACGACGACCAGACCAAGTTGGCTGACCGATTTAAGGGGTATCGTGGTCATGATTCGGCCGCTGAGCCTGTAACTTGAGGGCATCCCTGCAAAAAATCGGCAAATTTTTGCCGGGTTTTCTGGCAGGCCATCCTGATGGCTGATGTTCGTCCTCTGAACATCAATGGGAGGGGTCGAGGGACTGGATTTGCATCTGATATCAACAAAAACGCGACAAATTAATTTGTCTGTAAAAATTCACAATATCGTCAACAGCATTTATACTGGTACGCAGATTTGTGGTTGCCTCTTGCATGGCGAGGGGTTGTGTCAAAGGATGGTTTCACTCTGAGAGTGGTGCCTTTTTTAACGGGTGCTCATGTTTTCGCTCTTCAAGGGATCCGAGTCGCCGGAAGTTCTCAAAAAGCGGGCTAAGCAGGCCTACGATAAAGTCATTGAACTGACCGCAGACACTTTTGAGGCCAATCGCATGCGCCGCGGTATGGCCTTGTTGTGCTGTGCGCATCTGGACAAAACCTTCATTGCGGGCGCTGAACGCATGGCCGACTGGCAGCAGATGGCTGCTTTTGCTGTGGCCAAAAGTGAAGAACCGCCACCGTTGCCTAAAGCAGACTGTTATCAAAAGATTCGCTCGGGAAAAACCGACATATGGGTGTACCTGCCCCCAGAGTACTCCGACAACGCTTTTCTTTTCGGCGCCAAGTACCAGAGGACGGAACTGAGTTCAGAGCAGGCCATCAATGCCATGCAGCAGCTGGCTGATAATTTGTGCCTCTCAGAGATTGGCTTGGGTTTTGAGATCGTGGTGTTGAAGTTCTTACGTCAAGAACTCAGCAACAGTGAACGCGCTTCAGATGTGCAAGAGGACCTGAGTGGCATGTCCAGCGACTGACGCGCTCGGCTCTGGCTTCATTGGTCCGAAATCAAGAAAACAAACCCACTGCCAGCTGAGATTTGACGCAATAAGCCTTCAGTCCGAGTTTATTGTCGATCCAAAAGCCGTCAAACCAATCGTGGGCTGAGGATGTACTCCCTGGTAATTTGTGGAGTTGGCCGCTTTGAACTTTCCTCAGTCCCAAGACTTCATCGATCAGCAGCAAGATGGGCAGCTCGTCTGATTCATCCGGGCTGTAAACCACACCATATTGGCGAGAGTCCAAAGCGACAGGGCAGCGTTGGAGCACTTGGCCCAAATCGCAGCGGCCAATCACTTGGTCACGCCAGATGGCGTGACCTTCGGATGTGCGGTTTTGCTTTTCCGTGCTGAGTACCTCATGTACCCGCAGCGCAGGCAACAAGAGGTCAATGTCTTCAACCCGAATGTGCAGAAACTGTGACATAGCCCTGAACGTCTATGCCACGGCGGGCAAATGGTGAGGTGTCTGCAGGTTTTCGGCCAGCCGATACAGCGCGGCAGCATCCAGAATGAGCACGACACGGCCATCACCCAAAATGCTGGCGCCACCCACACCGGGCAGGGCGGCCAAACGCGGGTGAATGTCTTTGGTGAAAAGCTCTTGTCGGCCCACAAACTCATGCACCGACACCCCCAGCGTGCGCTGCCCGTCGCTGAGCACCACCACATAGCGATGGATCTGCGCTTCTTCGGTCGGCGCATAGCCCAGGACTTCTTCAAGCCGGACAATGGGCAAGAAATGGCCTCGCAACAAAATCGCGGTGCGGCCCTTGACGGTCTGGTACTCGTCTGGGCTGACCTCGACCAGTTCGGCCACATAGCGCCCGGGTATGGCCAAAGTTTGGTCGGCGGTGTTGACCAGCAGCACCTCTTGCACAGCGGCCGACAAAGGCATTTGCATGGTGAAGGTGGTGCCACGGCCCACTTCAGAGTCGAGGTGGATCGTGCCGCCCAATCGCATCACGCTGGTCCGCACCACGTCCATGCCCACGCCCCGGCCAGAAGTTTCGGTGATCACGTCGGCGGTGCTGAAAGCGGGCCGGAAGATGTAGCCGAGGATGTCCTCTTTGCTCAGCTGCAGGCTGTCTTCTTCTTTGACCAGACCGCGTTCGACCGCTTTGCGGCGCACGCGTTCGGGATCAATCCCCTTGCCATCATCGATCACGCGGATGATGATGCGGCTGCCTTGTTGCTCGGCCTGGATGCGAATGACCGCTTCTTCGGGCTTGCCCGCTTGGCGACGGTCTTCAGGTTTTTCAACGCCATGGTCGGCGCTGTTGCGCACCATGTGCAAGAGCGGGTCGGCCAGGGACTCGACCATGGCTTTGTCGATCTTGACTTCTTGACCCAACAACTCCAGCCGAATTTGTTTGCCTTGGGCCAGGGCCAGGTCACGCACCATGCGCGGAAAGCGCTTGAAAACCAATTCGACAGGCACCACGCGCAAGCCCATCACGCTGTCTTGCAGGCGTGAGAGGGCGCCCTGGATCAGCGCATCTGTCTCTTGCAAGCGGCGCAACTGGTCGTCCAGGCTTTCGGCCAGTTCCTGGAGTTCGTTGAACTTTTCCTGTGCATCCCCGACGCTGTCCTCCTGAACATGGCGCAGTCGCAGCAAGCCATCGCGCACGCGGTGGTCACCAATGATGTGGGCCAATTGACCACGCACCAAGACCATTTCGCCAATCTGGTTCATGAACTGGTCGAGCATTTCGCCCGGGACACGAATCACATTGGAAGAGGCACTGGCCGCTGCTGGCGTGGCCGAACGGGCCGCAGGGGCAGCAGCTTTGGGGCTGGCAGCGGGTGTGCTGGTTTCGGCAGCTGCGGCGGTGGTTTCTTGAGGCGTTGCCGTTGGTGTGTTGGGGGCTGCTGCAGCAGGGCTGGCCTCTGGCGCTGGCGCAGCCTTGGCGGCTGGGCTGGCGGGTGCAGATGCTGCGGGCTTTGCAGCGCTGGATGCAGAGGGTGCCGCTGATGGGGCTGCAGCAGGTGTCGCGGTTTTGGCCGCAGGCGCTGAAGGCTTGTTGCCGTCTTTGCCCAATTCACCCAACAGGACCACGTGGCCAGAGCCTTGGTCGATTTGCTTGAGGTCTTGCTCCAAGGACGAGCGCGCGGCCTTGGAGATGAAGAGCATCTCGTACCAGCTCAGGTTGTCTTCGATCAGGGTGCGGTTGGTGATGACTCGACCGTGGTCATGGACCCATTCCAAAAAGGCGGTGGCGACAGCCTCTGATGATTCGAGGTGGGCTTTGATCAGAAAAGCCTTGGAGCCGTCCTGGATGAGCTCCATCAGTTCGCGGGTGTTGTCGGTGGACAGCAGTTCTGACAGGGCTGGCGGAATGTTCATCGACGCGACAAACTGGCGCACGGCGTCGACCGGGGTGTCGCCTGCATCGTCGTGCGACCACAAATAGTCC
This sequence comes from Comamonadaceae bacterium, assembly GCA_027484105.1. GTDB lineage: Bacteria > Pseudomonadota > Gammaproteobacteria > Burkholderiales > Burkholderiaceae_C > Limnohabitans_A. The sequence continues at coordinate 316,635 of JAIXUG010000002.1, read as the reverse complement.
CGAATGCGCTGGTGCAAACGTTCATCGGTCGCTTGCAAAGCGGGCTGCTTGAGCGGGTGGCGACCGCTGGCCGCGAGCACGTCTCGGATGAATTGCAGAGCATCCCGCGACAAGGTGATGACTTCGCTGTAAATGCCCATCTGGTTGCGACCGGCACGGGCAAAGGCATCCACCAGCAACAAAGGCACGTCGGTGCGCGACTGGGGGTAGAGCGACGACAAATAACCGTTGATGCGTGAAAAACGTTGCGACAACAGGTTGGCAACCTCTTCGTCTGGGACGTCACCGGGCGTCTCCAAAGATCGAAGCAGTTCTTCCACCTCCGTCAGGTGGTGCAGCAGGTTGTCCTTCAGGGTGCGGGCCAGTACTTTGGCCAGAGATTCTCCGCCCAGGTCAACCCCGGTGGTTTCGCCCAAAGTCTTGAGGTCGTCCAAAAAGGCCACGATCACATCGACCATGCGCTCGCCGTCGGCTTGCGAAATTTGGTCGGTGACAGGCAAGGCCTGCATGATTTCTTCAATGCGGGCGTCAAGCCCTGCATAGCCCAGGCTGCTTGAGCCTTTGAGCATCCAGCTCAGGGGTTTGCGGATTTCGTTGGCCACCGCCAAGATTTGCGCGGCTTCCTGCTTGGTGGCGATCGAATTGGCCAGTCGCTCCAAAATCGGCAGGCCGTTGCTGATCAGGCGCAAAAACACCACCTGACGGTTGTCTGTTGTGCCGTCGGCGGCCTTGGCCGGTTCGGAGCGGGTGGGCGTTGGTGAAGGTGAGGGCGCAGCGTCGGTGGACGGGGCTGCAGACGCGGTCTCGGCCTCGGCCTGTGCGGGGGTGTCGGTGCCGGCAGGGGCGGGGGCCTCAGGCGCTGGCGTGTCGGCCACGGCGGGGGCCGCGGTCAGGGCCTGACCTTGGCTGACCATCTTGAAGGCGCGCTCGAGCTCTTGCAGCAGGGCCACAGGTTTTTCACCATCGGCACGTTCGGCCACGGCTTTTTCACACAAGACCTTGATGGCGTCCAGCGCCCGCAACAGCAGGTCAACGGTGTTTTTGTCGAGGGCAGCTTGACCTTCGCGCACCAAGCCCAACAGGTCTTCGCTGCGGTGGGCGATGGCTTCCAGGGCGCCCAATTCCATGACCCGGCTGAGTCCTTTGAGCGAGTGAAATGCCCTGAACAGACCCGAGACTTCTTCGGCATTGAGCGACTCTCCGTCGGCCTTGACCAGCAAGGACTCAATGCTTTCTATGTGTTCTTCGGTCTCAACGGCGTACTGCGCCCAGATCGTTTCGAGAAAATCGTCAGACACGGTCCCACACTCCTTTCGAGCTTAGTGTCGAGTTAAGGGCAGGTCGGTTTACGGCAAGCCCAAAACGCGGCGTGAGGCGGTCACGATTTCGTGGCCCTTTTTGGCGTTGAGGTCGAGACTCATGGCGCCAGAGGGTTTGGCAATCACTTCGGCGGCACCGAACTTGCGCGCTTCGATGGCTTGCGGGGATCCGGCTTGGGCCACCGAGGACACGATGATCACAGGAACCTTGGTCATCAAGCGCAGGCGCTTGAGGCATTCGATGCCATCCATGTGGGGCATTTCGATGTCCAACAACACCAAATCAGGCGCGATCTCTTTGACTTGTTGCAGGGCTTCCAGGCCGTTGGTGGCTTCGCCAGCGACTTCGAGGTCGGGGTCCGAGGTGACAATGCCACGCAGGAGGGCGCGCATCACAAATGAGTCGTCAACAATGAGTATGCGTTTCTTGGTCATGGGCGTTCTCTATCAGACAGCGGTTTTAAAAGAAGGAGTCGTGCGGCTGACGCACAAACGGGACAGGCGTGTGCCAATCTCTGCAGGCGCCAGTACGGCGCTGGCCAGACCGGCGTTGATGGTGGAGGACGGCATGCCATCCACGATGCAGCTTTCGGGATCTTGCGCGATCACATGGGCATTTTTGCGCGCCACCAGATCTTTGGCACCGAGCATGCCGTCGCTGCCCATGCCGGTCATCACCACCGCAATGACGGGGCAAGAGGCAGCAGCGGCTGAGCGAAACAGCACATCGGCGTTGGGGTGGATGCCGGCGTTGGGATCGGTTTTTTGGTAGAGCATCAACTTACCCGGGAAGGGTTCGCGCACCACCACGTCGGTGCCCCCTTTGACAATCACCACCATGCCCGGCTTGAGCTCCATTTGGTCGGCGCTCTCCAAAACGTCCAAACCTGTTTCGCTGCGCAAATGGGAGGCAAAGCCGCTGGTGAACATGGGGGGCATGTGTTGCGCCACCACCATCGGGCAAGACAGTCGCCCCATGGTTTTGAGCACCATGGGCAAGGTGGCGGGGCCGCCCGTGGAGATGCCCATGACCACCAAGCCCGCACTCGGGCCATTGGGCACGTTGCGCAATTGGCGGTCGGCGGCCGGTGCGCCGCCAGCCAGTGCGGCAGGGCCAGGGCTGCTGATGTTGCGCAAGGTGGTGCTGATGCGGGTTTTTTTCTTGGCCCAATAGCGCAATTTCTCGACCAAATCGGCCCCGATTTGCACAATGTCCAATTGAACAAAAGAGGATTTTTTGGCGATGAAATCCACCGCGCCCAACTCCAGGGCCCGGATGGTGGTGACCGAATTGCGCTCGGTCAGGCTGCTGAGCATGATGATGGGGCAGGGGGTGGCGGCCATGATTTGGCGGGTGGCCTCCAAGCCATCCATGACGGGCATCTCCACGTCCATGGTGATGACATCGGGCTTGAGTTCACGGGCCAATTCAACACACATTTGGCCGGTTTTGGCTTCCCCCACGACCTCGATGTCGGGTTCACTCTCCACCATCTTGCGGATGGCGATGCGCATGAAAGCAGAGTCGTCAGAAATGAGCAGCCGGATCATATGCGGGTGTCATTTCTCACGTACCAAGGGCCGCCTTTGCCCAGACGCGATTCAAAGTATGCGGGCACCAGCATTTGTACCGATGCGCCCAGAACCAAGACACCTCCTGGCGCCATGGCCCGTGCCAACATGGTCTGGACGGCTTTTTTGACCGGGTCTTCAAAATAAATCAAGACGTTGCGGCAAAACACCAAGTCCATGCCCATGACCGGTGGGCGGTTGTTCATCAGGTTGAAGCGTTCAAAACGCGTGCACTGCCGAACCCATTCACGGATCTTGAAGTAGTTGACCCCCGGCATGGCATTGGCCGGTGCGATCTTGACGTCTTCAAACATCGTTTTCCAGTCGTCAGGCAGGTTGCGAAATGAGCCCATGCCCAAATCGCCATAGATCGCCGCCTTGGCGGTGCGCAAGGCTTGGTTGGAGATATCGGTGCCAAAAGAAAACACCCCCCAACCGGCCTCCGGTACGAGTTTGCCTTCAAACAGACGGGCGTAACCGGCCTTTTGCATGGCGCGCAGGGCGGAGAAGGTCAAGTCATAAACCTCTTCGCCTGTCGAGCTGGCGGCAGACCAGATTTGCAACTGTTTTTGGGCTTTGCGCAGGTTCAACAGGTGCGGCATGATCTCGTCGCCGAGCATGTTCATCAAATCGGGGTCGCGGCAGAAATAGGTTTCGTGCACCGTCAAGTTTTCTACCAAGGACTGCCACTCGGAGTGGTCAGGTGAGCAAGCGTTCATGCTCTCGACCCAGTCGCGCAGGGTGTCCATCGGCATGTCTTTGAAAATACGCACCAGCTTGCGTTCGACCAAGGTGCCTGGCTTGATGCCGAAACGGGTTTCGACACCCGCCATCAATTCGTTGATCAGCTGCAACAAGGCTCGCGAGTGAGAGCTCTCGGCCGGCTTGTGAAATGCCGTCATGCCCGTCATGGGCGCCTCAGAGGGAGCGCTGGGTTTGCTCGAGCCCATCATCGATGGTGCAGCCGTGGCGGCAGCCGTCGTCGCCGCACGGGCCGAATCGACGGCCGTACGCATCTGCGTGAGCATGTCATTGACTTTTTTGTCTTGGGTCACAGTATTCAGGCCAGTTGTTTTTTGGCGGCCAAGGTCAGAGGCGCCAAAGTGATGAGTGAAATGAGCTCGCCATCGAGCTTGCCGACTTCGTTCAGGTAGTCGTTTTGTTGGTTACGCACGGGCGTGATGTTGCGCTCTTCGATGTCGATGACACGTTCGATCTTGTCCACGATCAAGGCCCAGGGTTCGTTGTCCACACGAACCACCACATAGGAAGAAGTTTCAATGGGTGTCACGCCCAGCATGTCGCGCAAGTCAATGACGGGCGCAATTTCGCCTTTGATCTGGATCACGCCACTGAGGCTGCTGTCGCCTTCTGGCAGGTCAACGCTGGCGCTGTATTCTTCGACGCGGTCCACCAAACCCAGCGGCAATGCGCAGCGTTCGCTGCCCAACCGGAAAGACAGCATGCGCCTGACAGCGCTGGGAGCAATGTGGTTGTTGTGGAGCATGAAGGTCGTTTGCTGGGTCAAAAAACGCTGATAGTGGGCGATGGCCTGGGCCGACAGCAAACCGGTCATGGACAACAAACCGGTCATGTGACCCTCACGGGTGGCGGCGCCGTTGAGGTAGCCCTCCAACTGGGCATCAAAAGAACCCGACACGGCCTGAACATCTTCCCGAGCGTAGCGCTCAATGCCCAATATCGACGCCACGCTCACACCCAACTGCAAACCTTGCACTTTGACGACCAGCACAAAGCGCGGCGGTGCCACCAAGGGTCGGCCCAGCAGGCCTCCCAGCGACACCACCAACAGCGCTTGGCCGCGCAGTTGCATGAGGCCTTGCACTTCGGCGCTGGCGCCTGGTAGTTGGGTCAAGGGCGCGATTTCAACGATCTCTTGCACATGGGCCATGTGCAAGGCATAGGTTTCATCGCTGTCTTCGACGGTCACGGTGGCCATGTCCAGGTTGGACATGGCGATGGCTTCGCTGCGGTTGTCGGTGTGCAGATCAAAACCGATCAAGCCGCCACCGCCCTCAGGCACCCCGGTGGGGTCCATCTCGCGCATGTCCAGCGATTGTTCGTCGAGCAACAGCACCATGCGTTCGTTGTGGGTGAACTCGCCGCAAACCAGGTTCCGCTGGGCTGGATCGACATAAGGCGTCAGCAGGGATTCATCCAGGTTGATCTTGTTGTGAACACGGTCCACCTGCAGGGCAATGTTTTCATGACCGGTCATGACCACCATCAGGTTGCCGTTGCGGTCAGCACTGCGCGCGGCCATGCCCAATCGCAAGGCCAAATCGATTTTGAGCAGCACCGTGCCCGCCACATTGACCAGTCCCTCCACCTCGGGTGGCGCATAGGGCAATGGGGTGATGGCCAGTGGTTCAAGCACTTGGCTGATGACCGATGCACGCAACGCGAATCGGTTGTTCTGGATGTCAAATAAAACCAGTTCCATGGCGTCGAGCGTGTTCAGTTCAGGTGCTGAACTTGGTGATTTCGCGGCGTGTGGAATCCGCCACTTTGGACAGCTCAATCATGGCTGCTGCGAGTTCTTCAGAGGCAGACGAGTTGCTGCGCGCGATGTGCTCCAGGTTTTCGACGCTGGTGTTGATTTCTTGAATCATGCGGGTTTGCTCCTCGACCGCAGCCGATATGCGTTGCAGCATGCCATCCGTTTGAGAAGAGGTTTTGACGATGCGCTCCATGTCGGCGCTGACCTCTTGCACCGCCACCACGGCCTCTTTGGCTTGCTTGCTGGCTTGCTGGATCAGTTGGGTGATCTCTTTGGTGCTGTCGGCGCTGCTGGCGGCCAGTTTGCCCACTTCGTCAGCGACGACGGCGAAACCTTTGCCATGTTCCCCCGCGCGGGCAGCTTCGATGGCGGCATTGAGCGAGAGCAGGTTGGTTTTGTTGGCGATTTTTTCGATCACATCGGTGATCTTGTTGATTTTCTCGGAGCTGAGTGCGATGCCGTTGACCACGTCCACCATTTGAACCATTTTGTGCTGGCCGCCCCGCACGATGGCGGTGGACTCTTGGGCTTGTCGGCTGGCGTGTTCGGTGTTGGACGAGATGTCGCTGACGGCGGCGACGGTCTGGCGGATGGCACTGACCATGTGGCCAATGAATTGGGTCTGGCTTTGCGCGCCATCGGCCAACTGCCCAATGGCCGTGCTGGTGTCATTGGCGGCACCCGCCACTTGCTGGGCGTTCTCGCCGAGTTGCCGCATCGATTGCGCCAAGGACTGTACCGATTGGTTGATGTCGTCTTTGAGCTTGCCCAAAGCACCAGCACCCTCGGCTTGAACCCGGTTGCTCAGGTCACCCCGGGACACACCGTCCATGACTCGGACCACATCGCTGATGAGTTGGTCGAGCACCTCGATGGTGGTGCGCGCGTTGTTCAGCATGTTCAAGAATTCACCCGATTGGCCTTGGGTGGACACGCGCACGTTGAAGTCGCCCCGTGCCATGGCTTGCAAGCTGTGGCTCAAGATGTGCATGGTGGTGTCCATGTTCTTTTGCACCAGAGCGATTTGTGTCAGAACTTGGGGGTACAAGCCGCGCAGACCCGCTGTTTGGGGCTCGCGAGAAAAGTCCCCCGAGCCCATGCGAGTGACCACGGTCATGGATTCCCTGAACACAGCTTCGATTTGGTCCAATGTTTCGTTGACGCGCCAGGCGGCATCGACCAAGCGACCTTGTGATGGGATCTGTGTGATGCGCGCTTCGAGTTCGCCGCGCGCAGCTTGTGCCAACACGTGGTTCATGCGCTCAAGCTGAGCGTCTTCACGCAGTTGGGCCTGAATGCCCAGAACCAAGAGCAGGGCGATGGCAGCTAACAAGGCCCAAAGCCAAGTGTTGTCAGGGGTTTGCCACAAAGCCCAAGCAGCACCCGCCACACCCAGGGCACCAGAGAGCCCGAGCAGCGTCAGCGCGCTGATTTCAAAGCCCTTGGAGGTCGAGGATGAAGCGCTCATAGCTCACGCCCTTTTCTTTCAGGAGGTTGTGCATGTGGGTCAAGGAGGCGGTGATGGCATCACGGCTTCCGACGTCTTGTTCTATTTTCAAAAGTTCTTTGTACAAGGGTGCGATCACTTCCAAAGCCCGTGGGTTGGGCTTGCGCCGCACCGAGTAATAACCCACGATTTGGCCCTGCAGGTCGCGCGAGGGGGTCACGTTGGCCAGTACCCAATAGAACGAGCCGTCTTTGCAGATGTTTTTGACATAGGCAAAAATTTCTTCGCCGTTTTCAATGTGCTGCCACAGCATTTTGAAAATGCAACGGGGCATGTCCGGGTGGCGCACCAGGTTGTGCTGCTTGCCCAAGTATTCACTTTCATCAAACCCCGAGAATTCGGCAAAAACCTGATTGCTGTAGGTAATTCGACCCTTCAGATCCGCTTTGGAGACGATGAAATCGTCGTCTCTCATGAGCCTTTCTTTTTGGGTAGCTTGAATGTGTTGTCGCGCCATGGCATCCTCTGTGGTCAGCGGTGGGTCGTTTCAATCAACAGCCCGCCGTTGGTGATGTGTTCAGTTGCGTCCATTGACAAAAAATGTTTCGACTTGGCCCAAACTCTTGACCTCGATGAAGCCTCTGGATTCGAGTTGAAAGTCCTTGCGAATGAGTTCGGCCGTGTTGGCTGACACATGGATGCGGCCAGGTGACCCCGTTGATTCCATCCGGCTGGCCACGTTAACGGTGTCGCCCCACAGGTCATATGTGAATTTGCGCAGGCCAATCACACCCGCCACGATCGGCCCGGAGTGAATCCCAATGCGCATTCTCAAGGCACCGCCAGTTTGTTCGTGCATTTCTTCGAGTGCCACGCACATGTCCAAAGCCGCGTCCACCGCGGCATGGGCGTGGTCTTCGCTGGGCTCTGGCACGCCACCGGCCAGCATGTAGCAATCACCGATGGTTTTGATCTTTTCAAGGCCGTGTTTTTCGGTGATGAGGTCAAAACGGGAAAACAGGTTACCCAATACTTCGACCAATGCGCTGGCCGTCATGGTGCGCGACATGGCCGTGAAGCCCACCATGTCTGCAAACAGCACGCTCACATTCGGGAAGGCGTCTGCGATGTGTTCTTCGCCCGCCTTGAGGCGTTGGGCGATTTTTTGCGGCAAGATGTTCAGCAACAACTGTTCGGTCTTGGCCTGCTCCTGGCCCAGGATTTCGTGCTGGCGTTTGAGCTGGCGCATGCGCAGTGTGACTTGATCGCTCAGGCGTTTGCGCTCCACGCAGGTTTTCACCCGGGCACGCAACAAAACCGGGTTGAAAGGTTTGGACAGGTAGTCTTCGGCGCCCAGCTCGATGCAACGCACAGCATCATCCAGGCTGGTGCCCCCTGAAATCACGATCACGGGTGGCCATGGGTGATGCGGGGTGTCGCGCAAGACAGCCAACACCTCCATGCCGTTCATTTCGGGCATTTCCATGTCCAGGAGCATCAGGTCAAAGTGCTCGCGAACCAAGGTTTCGATCGCTTCGCGTCCGTCGCCCGCTTCGGTGATGTCGCTCAAACCGATCTCGACGAGCGAACGTCGCAAACCCATCCGGATCAAGCGGCTGTCATCGACCAACAACACCTTGGCATTTTCAAAGCCCGCAGAAACACTGGGACCCAAGTCCAGTTCGGACGGATTGTGGCGGCCGTCGGTGCTGGGTGCAGTGGAGCGTTGGGACGTGGACATGGCTGTGGTCAGTTGACCGCCAGGAGTTTGTTCACTTTTTCAAGCAGTTGGGCTGCCGTGAAGGGTTTGGTCAAACTCTCGTTGGCACCTGATAACAGGGCTGAGTCCAAGCCAAAACGGGCGCTGACCACGCGGCTGCCACCCGAAATGGTCAGGATGGGCACGTCGGGAAAGGATTCGCGAAGCCGTGAAACAAAATCCACCCCGTCCATGTTGGGCATGACGATGTCAGAGATCACCAAATCCACGTTGTTGACCGCGAACAATTCCAGCGCTTCGACGCCGTCGCGTGCCTCAATGACCTGAAAATCTGAAAATTCAAGGATTTCGCGAACACCTTCGCGCAAAAGATCCTCGTCATCAACTAACAAAATGGTGGTCATTCAAATATTCTCCGGGACTCCTGCGATTCTATCAATAAAATCGCCAATAATGAGCCCTTGTAAATCAAAATAATAACTTATTGAGTTCCGATCGAATTATGATTCTTACACTCAATCTTGTTGATTTTTGAAATTTTGACTTTCCAAAGAATTCAATTTTATGAACATGTTGCGTGCTTGGCCTTCGATTGTCTGGTTCACGATTTTGGGTGTGGCCAGCACGGTGATTTGGGGCTTGGTGGTGTGGTTTGGCCCAGCTGAAGCTTGGGTGTTGGGGGCCGCCACCCTTGCATTGGCCGCGATCGTGGGGGCTGCCGCGGCTTGGCGTTTGTTTTCCAAGCACCATTTGGGTGCAGAGCCGGTGAATTTATCGGCCGTCACCCGAATGCTCGCGGTGGGTGAACATGAACAGGCCCATGTTGTGCTGGGCACAGGCGGGCAGGGCGCATGGGGCGATTTGGCCAAAGTGGTGGCCAACCTTCAGCACGCACAACTTCATCACGAGCAACGGGCTTGGCGCGATGAAGGCTTGGCCTTGATTCATGAAACGGTCCGTTACGACCACACGCCGCAGGCTTTGGCCGATTCGGTGTCGTTGACCCTGACACGGTTTTTGGGCTTGAAGGCCTGTGCGGTTTACGTCCTGGCCTCGGATCTCACCGGCAAGCGCTTGCATGCCGATTGCACTTTGCAGCATCAGGGCTCTTCACAAGCCCAGTTGTCTGGGCTGCCAGAGACTTTGGTGTGCAGTTTCGCCAGTTTGCAGGCCTTGGCTGCCAGTGAGACGATTTTGCGAAACGATGAAATTCCGGGCGTGCTGTTGAACGGCGTCAGGCGTTATCAGAACGGGGACACCGTTTTGGTGCCATTGGTCATGGAGGCACAGGTGCGCGGCGTCTTGCTGATGAGCGCAGTGCAGAGTTTGCCGACACAGCTGGAGTCCTTGATGGAGCCCGTTTCCGCTGCCATTGCGGTGGCGATGCAATCGGCCAAAGCGCGTGAGACCTTGCAGGCTTCGCTCTCGCGCGCCAATGAGTTGACCAAGGAATTGCAAGTTCACCACGAAAAGCTGCAAGTCAGCGAAGGGGCACTGAAAAAGCAAATGGCCTATGTCAACGACATCTTGGGCAATATGCACAGTGGTCTGGTGGTGGTTGACCGTTCGGGCCGCATCCAGGATTGCAACCCGGCTTTGCTCAAGCTGACCGGTTTCGACCGTGATTTGTTGATCGGTCAGCCCAGCAGTTTGTTGTTTGAAGAAGATGAAACGCGCTTGTTGTCCATCTTCAAGGGTTATGGCCACATGCTGACCCGATTGGGCATTGAAAACCCGGAGGCTTACCAGCAGGTGCTGTCCGACAACCTGTTGGGCGCTGCCTTGATGAATGCCCAGGGCGAGTTGGTGCAGGCCAATTTCAGATTGGCGCAGCTCTTGGGTTGCGGTGTGGATCAACTTCTGAACACTTCGTTTTGGTCCCTTCTGACCGAACAACATGCCGAAGAGGCCCAGGAGTTGAGGGCATTGCTGTCCAGCGATGACAGTTACTACCGTTCGGGTTCGGGTCAACCGATGTCTGTGCGCTTTCATCCCGATCGCGCAGCCCAGTCCGTAGAAATCAGTTTGATCAACCATCGCCTGATGGGCGAGCGGGTGACCTTGATTTTGGTCCGTGGTGAGCTGGACTTGCCTTGGGGTGTCGCCAACTCCACCACGCTGCAAAAACTCATGCCGGGGGACGAGGAAGCCATGCTGGCCAAGTTGCGCAACCGCTCGGGCAACCACATTCCTGTGCGGGTGAGTTCGTCGTTTTTGGCCGATGCAACGGGTATGCCGCAGCAGACCGTGATCAACTTGCATGATGTTTCAAGCCTGGTGAACAAGAGCGAAGAAATCCGTGCGCAGCACCAATTGCTGGAAATGAGCATGGATGCCATGCAAGACGGCGTGCTGCGTTTGGATCGGCATGGCCGTGTGATCAGCGCCAACCCGATGGCCCTGGATTTGTTGGGCAGCGACAAAGCCAGCACGTCTTTGCAGCCGGTCCACCAATTGCTGCCGGGCCAACAAAAAGGCCACGACCTGGCTTATTGGTTGCCTTTGCAAACGTCTTGGTTGCTCAACCGTTTGGTGGAAGACCTGGCCCAAGATCCGGCCTTGATTCAAGCCCTGCCGATCCCCTTGCTGTACACCAACCGCATGGGACGCCTGAAATGGGCATCGCCCACGGCCTGTGCCTTGCTGGGGCTGATGCAGGCGCCACAGTCCACCCCTGAACCCCAGTTGCTGGCCGAGCAGACCAGCCGTGAGTTGATCGCTTTGCGTGACCAAACCGATGTGGTGACGGCGGGGCAGGACCCACTGGTGATCGAGGTGGCTTGGCGTGCCGGCAATGCGCCGGTGATGCGCTTGCCCACTTTGTTGGTGCCCCAGGCAGGGGGCAACAACGATGAAATGATGGTGTGGTTGATTCCTGACTTGGACGCTTTGAGTGCCTTCATGATCCGCCGCATGCACAACATCGAATGGATGGTCTTGCACAAGCAAGAAAGCATGCTCGTGCCGGTGGTGTTGACCGCCTCCCCGCTGGTGGACCCCTACAACCGCCTCACGGGGGCCGTGGTGACCATCAAGGACATGCGCGAGATCAAGGAAAAAGAAGCCGAAAACCTGCGCATGGTGCAAAAAGTGGAGCAATCCCAGCGCTTGGACGCATTGGGTCAATTGGCCGCTGGTGTGGCGCACGATTTCAACAACTTGCTGGGGGTGATCCAAAACCATGCCGAGTTGGTCGAGATGAAGCTGGGCAACGAGACCAAGGCGGCCAAAAACCTGTCGGCCATCATGCAAGCCACCACCCGCGCCCGAGACATTGTGCTCAAGCTCAACGCTTTGGGCCGCGAGCGCAAGCGCTTGGAGGAAGATGGCAGCGTGCACGACGAACAAGAGGTGCTGGCCCCGTTTGAGCTGTTGCCCGTGATCGAGGAAACGCAAGGCCTGTTGCAAGCGACCCTCAAGGGCATCGACATTGTGGTGGACCCGGGTGCGGTGGAGCCGGGTGTGCTGGTGCGTGGGCAAAGCGGCACTTTGCAGCAGGTGATTGTCAACTTGTGCGTCAACGGCAGCCATGCCATTGGTGACCGCCGAGATGGTTTGATCCGCATCCATCTGGACCGCCCCGACCCTGGCCATGTCTCGATCGCGGTCACGGACAACGGCAGCGGCATTCCTCCCGAGATCATGTCGCGTATTTTTGAGCCTTTTTTCACCACCAAAGAGGTGGGCAAGGGCACAGGTTTGGGCCTGGCGATGGTGCGCAGCATCGTGACCCAAATGGGCGGCTCGATCGATTGCACGTCCGAGCTTGGCAAAGGCACCACGTTCACTTTGCGCCTGCCTTGCGGCCAGGCGTGAGCATCACACATTCCCAGAGGTCATCAATGTCAAACACCAAACCACTGATTTTGTTGGTTGAAGACGAGGAGTTGCTGCGCGCTGGCGTCCAGGAAATGTTGGAACTTCAGGGCTATGAAGTGGTCACCGCGCAAAACGGCAGCTTGGCCTTGGCGAGTTTGTCGGCCCACAAGATCGATCTGATCATCACGGATTTGGTGATGCCCCAAATGGACGGCATTGATTTTGTCGACCAGTTGCGCAAGGTCAATCCCGATGTGCCCGTGATTGTGGTCTCAGGCAGCACACGCAACATCATGCAGCGCTATGGCATTGACAATATCCAGGTGCCGGGCGCCAACGCCAGTTTGCCCAAACCCTTCAGGGGCGCAGAGCTGTTGGCCCAGGTCGAGCGTTTGCTGGCGCCTCAAGTCTGAAAGCGTTGCACCTCACGCCGGGTGGCATCGGCAATTTTGGATAACTCCACCACGGTGGCGGCGATTTCTTCGGATGCCGCCGAATTGCTGTGGGCAATCTGGTCGAGGTTGTTGAGGTTTTGGTTGATTTGTTCAACCGCTGAGCTTTGTTCTTCCAGGGCAGTAGAGATGCGTTGCAGCATTTGGTCTGTCGCTTGCGTTTCCCGCTCGATGCTCGACATGTCTTGGCTCACGTCCATCACAGCCGTGACGGCGCTGCGGGCTTCTTCAACGGCTTGTTTGACCAGCGCCGCAATTTCTTGAGAGCTTTGCGCGCTGTTGAGCGCCAATTTACCGACTTCATCGGCCACCACCGCAAAACCTTTGCCGTGCTCGCCTGCGCGGGCGGCTTCAATGGCGGCATTGAGCGACAGCAAATTGGTCTTGTTGGCGATTTTCTCGATGACCTCGGTGATTTTGTTGATTTTTTCCGAGTTGGTGGCGATGTTGTTCACCACCTGGACCATGTCTTCCATCTTGCTCATGCTGGCGCGCACCAAGGTGAAGGATTGGCGTGATTTTTGACTGGCCACCTCGGTGTTTTGGGACACTTCGGCCACGGAGCTCACGGTTTGACGCACCGCTGTGGCCACCTGGCTGATGGCATCGGTTTGGTGTCGGGCGCCATCCGAGATCTGACCGATGGCATGGGAGGCTTCACCCGAGGCCGCAGCCACTTGACGGGCGTTTTGGTGGATGGTGGTCATGGCTTCGCGCAAGGCATCGAGGGACTGGTTGATGTTGCGTTTGAGTTCATCCAGATCGCCCAAGGCGTGGGCAGAAACGCGGTTTTGCAAATTGCCGTGAGCCAGCGCTTGCATGACATGTCCGATGTCTTGAAAGACGGTTTGTTGGGCCCCCATGCTCTGGTTGATGTTTTGCTTGAGGGTGTCCAGCTCACCTTTGGCTTCGGCGGTCACACGCATCGCAAAATTGCCCTCGGCCACGCCTTGCATGACTTGGGTGATGTCACGAAAGACGGCTTGCTGCACGTCCAGGCTTTGGTTGACGTTGTGTTTGAGTGCGGCCAAATCGCCCTTGGCTTCGACCGAAACACGCCGGTCCAGGTGACCTTGAGCGGCTGCGGTCATCACCGCAATCACATCCTGCAAAGTGGATTGCAAAGAGTGTTGCATCTGGGTCATCTTGTGAAGCAAAGGAAATTGGGCAGTGTCTGTACCTTGGGTTTGGCTGGCGAAGTTGCCATCGCCAATTTGAGCGGACAGCTGGGCCACATAAGCCGATTCCAGGGCTTCACGCTGGAGCAGGGTGGCCATGAAAATCAGCACAGCGGCTTCAAACACCACGTAACCGGCATGGATGGCCACCACGCCCAAATGGACTTCACCCGAAACCAAGCTGATGGTGCCCGGGTTCATGGCTTGGAGGTAAGCGAAAACGACGTGGTGCACCGCGATCAGGCCCGCTGCAGCCACAATGGGACGCCAGTCGCGGTAAAAAAGCAAAAAGGCCAGCAGGGTGAAAATGCCAAAGTGGCTTTCAATCATGCCTTGTGTTTGCTGGATGCTCAGGGCAGAAAACACCATGAGTGCACACGCAATCGCCAGGCGGCATACCAAGGAGCCCGGCGCCATTCGGTACAGCATCAGTGGCACCAACAGGGCCGGCAGGCCCACCCAGAGGGCCAATTCGGTGGTCTGTGTTTGCCAGCCAATACCCACACACACCAAGAGCAGAAAGACCATCATGCCCAGCATGATGCGGTCTGCGGCCGCGCGTTGGGGTTGCAGGACTTGTTCGGCGTTGTCGGTCATGGAAGATCCGTTCGGGTTTGTCATTTCATCTGGCCCTGCAAATGCTGCCCATCCAGGCGGGATCGTTCAAAAAAAACCAGGCCAAAGCGGCAAAGGTGTACACCAGCCAGCCGGCCAAAAAAAACCAAACCCAACGCGGAGTTGGGTTGGAGGAGGGGGGGAAGGACGTCAAAACCCGGAGCGTCCGACGGTCAACAGTGCAGAGACTGTGGGGTCATGCATCAGACGCTGAAACGACCCAGGTCCTGGCGGGTTTGATCGGCCAGTTTGGACAGTTCGATGACGGTGGCGGTGATCTCTTCAGAGGCCGATGCATTGCTGATGGCGATGCGGTCCAAGCTGTTGAGGTTGGAGTTGATCTCTTCGACGGCTGCAGATTGCTGCTCCAAAGCAGAGGAGATGCGCTGCAGCATTTGGTCGGTCTCTTGAGAGCCCTGCTCGATCATGGACATGTCACGGCTGACTTCTTGCACCACTTGCACGGCACGCGAGGTCTCAGCCACCGCCTCCTGAACCAGTCGAGCGATCTCTTGAGAGCTCTCTGCACTGCTGGCGGCCAGTTTGCCCACTTCCTCGGCAACCACCGAGAAGCCCTTGCCGTGTTCGCCGGCGCGGGCAGCTTCGATGGCAGCGTTGAGGGACAGCAAATTGGTCTTGTTGGCGATCTTTTCGATCACTTCGGTGATCTTGTTGATCTTGTCGGAGTGCACCGAGATGTTGTTCACCACTTGAACCATGTGCGTCATTTTGTCCATGCCAGTTTGCATGATGGCCATGGATTCGCGTGATTTCTGGCTGGCAATGGCGGTGTTGCGTGACACGTCGGTGACCGACTCGGCCGTGTGTTTGATGGCCAAAGCCACCTGGCCAATGGCGTGGGTCTGGTTTTGTGCACCATCCGAAATTTGACCGATGGCGGTGCTGGTCTGGTTGGCCGCAGCAGCCACTTGGCGGGTGCTGTTGTGCACGGCGCTGAGCGCTTGGGCCAGGGACTCGATGGAGCTGTTGATGTTGCGTTTGAGGCGCATCAAATCGCCGGTGGCATCAATTTGGACGCGTTGGGTCAAGTCGCCTTGGGCCACCGAGCTCATGACGTCGTCCACATTGCCAATCATGCGGTGCAGTGATTGCAAAGCCATGCTGGCTTGTTCGAGGCTTTGACGGAATTCGCCACGGCTGTTGTTGAAGTCGATGTGGTGGTCAAACTGACCTTGCAGCAAAGCCTGGGACAAACCGTTGAATCCGGTCATGGTGCGCTGCACGGTGTCCAGAGAATTGTTGATGGACGACTTCATCAAGGCCAAATCGCCTTGCATCTCGCCTTCAATGCGCTGGCTCAGGTCGCCGTTGGCCAAGTGTTGTACCACGCGGTTGACTTGTCCAATGGCCGTTTGCTGCGCTTCCAGCAAGGTGTTGAAGGCATGGGCTGTCGCACCCACTTCGTCGTTTTGGGTGACCGGGATTCGGGTGGCATAGTCGAAGTTTTTCGACACACGCTGGGCCGTTTCTTGCACATTGCGCAAGGGTCGGATGACCGAGCCTACGATCCAGAAGGCCAACAAAATACCAATGGCAGTACCGGCCACCAGCAAGCCAATTTTGGACATTCTGGAGCTCTCATACTGATCGCGTGAACTTTCGTATTCGGCTTTGGCGACATCCAGTTGAACTTCGATCAGCTCCGAAAACTTGGTGCTGATGGGGTCGATCACCGGGTACAGGGTGTCGATGGTGAAGCGGGTCAAGGCCGGCATGTCTTGCTTGTCGAGAATCACCTGCAAGGCATTGAGGGTGGATTCGGCCGAGAACAGCATGGGCTCAATTTCTTTCACCAGCTTGATTTCTTGTTCCACCAAGTAGGTGCCCTTGTATTTGGCCCACTTTTCGGTGATGCCTTTGCGCGCCTGCTCAAAACTTTTACGTGCTTCGGCCCAGTCGATGTTGCCGTTGCGCACTTTGTGCGTGGTGTCCACGATGTTGACGGCGTAAAGGTCTGCAATGACTTTCAGGTCTCGCAAGGGCACCACGCGGTCTTCGTAAACGGTTCGCAAACCCGCAACAGATTCGGACATGCCCCTGAGTCCCATCACCCCGACCACAACGGAGACAGATGAAAGCAGTGCCACCAGCAGGAAAAGGCGGAGGTTGACGCTAAGTTTGTTCATGAGCGAAGTTCAGCAAGGATGGTGTTAACGACAAAGAGCGTGACAAATCGTCAAATTTGCGCACTATCTGGATCATATCAATTCATACCACCAAAATGGTGATATTTTTAGTATTATCGGTGTAAACCCCCGTAGCTTTAAAATTCGTAAAAATTTTTTGTTTGCCACATGACCTGGCGCTTCTGTACCGATCGCATGAACCCACAGACGTTCTTTGCGCCTTCCTTCAGGAGGCGCTCATGACCACCAACCGCTATGTGGCGGCTTCCTTTGCGGTGAACATCGAGCACCTGCATGCTTTGGGTGTGCGCGATCCTTATTCTGAGCAAAGTTTGCAGCTCTACCATTCCGGCAAACTCAACGCCAACGAACGTCTTTATTTCTCTTTGTGGGGCTCTTCCGAGCTGAGCAGTTCCCTGATCCGGGCCAAGACCCGTTTTGCGCGCAAAGGTGAGCCTGTGAGCTCGGCCTTTTTTGTGATCAAGGGCCAAGTTTTAGGGGTTCAGGGCGATGACATCTACCGTTTGGGCCCTGGCAGCGTGATTGGCTTGGCTGAGGGTGTCGGTGGTCTGGCCTACAGCATGGATGCCATTGCTGTGGACGATGTGCAGGTACGTGTCTTTCCCATTTACACGATTTCGAAGCTGGTCAAAAACATGCCGCCAGGTTTGAAAGGTATTTTGAAATCCACCGTGATGCGCACCTTGCAATTGAAAACCCCTCCTGCGGTCTTGTCATGACTTCTTTTGACGAAATCAAACTCGAAGAAGGCGATGTGCTGTTCAATGCGGGCGAGCCTGCGGACAAGCTTTACTTCATCCAATCGGGTGCCATTCAGATGGCGGACAAAAACACCGGCGCTGTTTTTGCGACTTTGCGTGAAGGGGACTCCTTTGGTGAGCAAGCAATGCTTCAGGGGGGTATCCGCGGGGCCACAGCCAAAGCCGGTGAGCCCACGGTTTTGTTGGAAATCACAGCCGAGGGTTTGCGCGGCATGCTCAAAACGGCTTCGCCCATTTTGACGGCTGTGTTTGAAGCGATGATGCTGCAGCAAAACATGCACAACGGCATCCGTTCAAAAGCTTGATATGCTCGACCCCCACGCTTCACCCGCCATGCCCACTTTGCTCGAACTCACCACCACGTTGCACAACTTGCGACGCCCATGGCCCATCGATTGGCCCGGGTTGCCCTTGGTTTTCGAGCGCGCCTGGCAGCAACTGGCCTTGGGCCAGCCCCGCTCTGGTTCTCGCACGCATGCTTTGCAGAAGTTCGGCCAAGAGGTGGTGCGACAGGTGGAGCTCGATGGCGCCCGGCGTCACGCCCAGGGCGCCGAGCCCGCGTACCACAACCGCTTGCACATCGCAGACACCTTGGTGTGCATGACCTATTTGATTCGGGCATGTCGCGCGCTGGGCATTGCAGGTGCGGCACATGCGCCCACCGGTGCTTTGGCTTTGGCCATCATGGCAGGCCATGATTTTTTGCATCCCGGAGGCTCCAACGCGACCCCTTCAGAATTTGAAGCCCGTGCCGTGTCCGATTTGCAACCCTTGATGCAATCGGCGGGGCTGCACCCCGTCGACCGGGATCTGTTGTCGCACTGCATCTTGGCCACCGACCCGACCCGGGTGAAGGCCTTTCATGTGGACATCAGGACGCGCAGCTTTGATCTCACCCAGCGCGATTGCTTGGCGGTGTTGGTGCAAGAGGCCGACATTTTGGCCAGCACTTTGCCCAAGACCCAAGAGGGCCTGACACAAGCCTTGTCGCGTGAATGGGCCCCGACTCAACCGACGGCGGCAGAACGTTTGCTTTTGCCCCAGAACAGGTTGTTGTTTTTGGAACATGCGGCGCTTTTCTCAAGCCCTGCTGCATTGAAACTGGGTCTGGACAAAGTCAAGGGTCGGCAAATGTCCGACATCAAAAACCGCTTGAACCAAGCGGCTTGATCTTCGCCTCAGACAGCGCCTGAGCTGTTGCTCAATAGCCTTCGACGTCAGTTGCCGTAGGCTTTCATCATGCCTTCAAAGGTGCCTTTGAGGCCTTCGCGCATGCTGTTGCTGTTGCCCACAATGCTCTCCATGACACTGAACTGGTTCATGTAGCGGGTCATGAGTTTTTCCATGCGCTCGTCCAGTGTTTTAAGCTCTTCTTTGTGCTTGACAATTTGAGCGGCTGCACTCTTGGTTTGGGTGTCGATGAGGCCGGTGGATAACAGCATTTTTTCAATGCTGTTGATCGCCTCACCTGCTAAGCCAGCGGGCGCAGGGCTGTAAATGCTCTTGTTGCTCGTACCGGCCGTGAACATGGTCGACACTTGGTTGAAGTTGTTTTGCAAGGCCGCATCAAGTTTGGCCTCGTCCAAGTTCAGCTTGCCAAACCGGTCCAGAGTCAAGCCTACATCGCGTGCCGCTCGGATGTTGGTTCCCGGCGTGTTGGAGGTGTTGGTGACCAAGGCACGCACTTGGTTGCGTACAGATTGCAGCAAGCTTTCACCTGCGAGCGCACCGCCAAAATCTTCAACTTCGCTGGATCTGTCACCCAAGATTTTGAGGGTTTCCTCAAAATCGTTGTAAGCGGTCACCAAGCCTTTGATGTTCTCTTTGATGCCCGCAGTGTCTCGGTTCAGGTCCAGCCTGGCAGCACCTGAGGTGTTGGTAAACAAGTCGAGCGTGACACCATCGATCACGTCATTGACTGTGTTACTGCTTCGGGTGACGGTCAGGCCATTGACTTTGAAACTGGCGTCGGTTGCTGTTTGCAGTGGCTGATAAAAAACAGGAACTGTTGCTGCCGCTTGGAGTTCCGTCACATTGCTTAAATCAGTACCTGGTGGCAATTTCCAAAGGTCGTCAACTTTCACCAATTCAACACTTTCTGGAGTGCCTGAACGCTTGAAATTTAAGGTGACAGCGGTTGCCGAGGGCGCATCTGACGCACGAACTTCTTTGTCGCTGTTGGTAGGTACATTGACTTGAGTTGGCATGTTCGGGTCGGTGGACATGCTGAAATTTTTTGCGGCGCCGGTTGCCCCAGTCAGGACGATTTGATGCCCACTACCGGTGTTGATCAGTTGTGCCGTCACGCCCAGTTTTGCGCCGTTGATGGCACTGACCATACCTGCAGGCGAAGGGTTGGTGACCCGAATGGAGGTTGCGGTGGAGTTGCCCACGGTCAAATTCAGGTCAAAAGCGGCTCCATTGTTAAGGGAAGTGCTTCGCTCGGCAAAAGTGATGCTGGCCGTGCGCTGGGCCCGCGCGGTTTGCAACACCTCGATGCTGTAACTGCCCGCCTCAGCGGTGTTGCTGGCCGTGATGCCAAATGCATTGGGCTGGGTGTTGCTGGGTTGTATGGAATTGAAGTCGCTGGCGTCGTTGATTTTGGCAAAGGCGGTCTTCAGCTCAGACAGTGCGAACTTGACCGCCCCAAAGCCGGTGATCTTGGCTTCTGTTTTGGCAATTTTTTCGTCGATGCGCTCTTTTTTCGGCGTTTTTTCGGCGTCAACCAGGCTTTGGGCGAGGCTCTTCACATCGATGCCGGAGCCGGCACCGAGGGTTTTGACAATGCTGCTGGTGGCCATGAATGCTTTGGGTGGTGTGGTGATGGGAGGCTAACTACACACAATGAATCGGCACAGGGTCTTAAAAATCGAGTGCAGATAAGCCTTAGCCCCGGATGTAATCAAAAAGAGTGAGTCCGGAAATCTTGGCAAAGCTGCCCATGGCCGCCTCCAACGCCATCATTTCCTTGTTCATGCGGGTCACGGCTTCAGCGTAGTCCAAGTCTTCAATTTCCGACAATGTGGATTTGAGACGCAGCGCAGTTTCGTCCAATACATCCAATTGCGACTGAACCACGGTTTGGTCAGAACCATTTTGCGCCTGCGACAAGGTCAGGCTGTTGTGCATTTGGGTCAGGTCAGCAATGCCTTGTTGGATCTTGTTGGTTTGGTGGTTTTCGACGCCAGCAATCATTTGGTCCAGTGAGTCAAAAAACCCCACGTTGGCACCGTCTTCACGGACCACCCGACTGAAAACATCGGTGCCGGCACGGGTGAATTGAACGCTGCGCTCGACGCCTGCAGGGATGCGGGTTTGGGTTTGGTCACCTTGGTAAACCACGACTCCGTTCGCGTCTTCGGCAAATGCGGGTGTGTTGACGCGGGTTCCAGAGAAAAGGTAGTTGCCACTGTCATCGCGCGTGTTGCCCAAGCTCAATAACTGGTCGCGCAGGGCTCGCATTTCCACTGCGATGCTTTTTCGGTCGTCAGGGCCCATGGTGTCGTTGGCCGCTTGCAGACCCAATTCCTTCATGCGAATGAGGATGTCGTTGGATGCTGACAGGGCGGTTTCTTCGGCGGTGTAACGACGCATGGCAACTTCGAGAGTGCGCATGTGGCTCTCTTGACGCTGCACTTCGCCTTTGAGCCGCTGAATGGCAGCAGCCTGGTCTGGCGCAGCGCTGGGCGACAGGATTTGCTTGCCCACCGCCATTTGGGCCTGCGTGGTGGCCAACTTGTTTTGGATGGTGCTCATGCGCTCTGTGGCACGTTCAAACAAAAAGGAGGTAGAAATTTTCATGGATCCTGGCCTCAGCGAATTTGCAGAATGCTTTCAAACAAAGCCATCGAGGTTTGCATGACCTTGGCGTTGGCCTGGTAGGCTTGTTGAAAACGTACCAAGGCCGAAGCCTCTTCGTCCAAGCTGACGCCACTGATGGTGTCTCGCGCTTCTTGTGCCTGCTTGTAAACCACTTCGAGCGCTTGCTCGGAGATGGCGGCTTGGCGTGCAACGTTGCCCACCTGGTTCACGCGTTCGATGTAGGCCTCGGTCACGGTCAAGCCACCGGGCATGATGCGTTGATCTTCCAGGGCCACCAGGGCCAACATGGTCTCGTTATTGCCGATGCCATCGCGGTTGCTGTCGATGGTGAATCTGTCACCGGATTTAGGGTAAGTCGAAAATTCCAGCTTCAAGCCGCGGTAATGGATGCTGGGTGTCGCTGCGCCGCTATCCATCACCAACTCGCGTTCGGCTAACACACTGCGAGTGCGGCTGTCGACGATCTCGTACTTTGTGTTGTCGACAAAACGCACCTCTATGGGACTTTCGCGCAGAAACTGCTTCAGGCTTCCGCTTGGCTCGTTCATGCTGGCTTGCATGCGGACGATGGAATCATTGCCAGGGGAATCGGTGACAAACACCAGCAGATCATCTGGCGCACTGCCATTGACGTGCAAACTGGTATCAAAACCCAATGCATGGAGATCAGATGGTTTGCCCTTGGGGCCGACGCCAAGCCTGATGTCATCGCTGGTGTTGGTCGCGGCACGCCGCAATTCCAGCCGGTTGGTCGTCTGGGAAGTTCCACCTACCTGGACATTCAAGTTGGCAATGCTGGCGGTGACCCTTTTACTGGGTGGCAGCGAACTCTGACTGTCGTTGATCCAGGTTACTACATTTTGTAGGTTGCCGGCAGGCAGAGGCCCCAGACTGATGCCGTTGAGTGTGATGGCGCCCGCGGGCAAGCCGGTGGGCAGTGGCAGCGTCCAATCCGTATTGAGAGGCCTGCTGCTGAGCACTGCGGGTGCTGCGATCGGGGGCAGTGCCATACCGGTGACGATGTTGAACTCGACCAATTGGGTCACCGGGGCCATGGCACCCAAAAAAATGTCCATGTCCAGGTATCGGGTGGTTCCGCTGAAACCGAGACGCTCGAGTTGCTGAGGCTGACCCTGAGGCCCTAGGGACAAGGCAATGCTTTTGCTGCTGTCTAGGTCTGTGCGCTGAATTTGTAAACGACCATCTACAGCTATTGCCTGAATGCCGGGTATGGCCGCGGTATTGATCCACTGGACAGCCTTGGTCAGAGTCAGTTGGCCCCCTTGCAGATCCAAGCGGGGCAATGAGGTGCCATTCAGGCTGAAAGTGCCGGCTTCAATGTTGCCGCTGGTGCCAGGGTCCGGAAACAGACCACCGGCTAAAACGGCTACTGTGGGGGCGATCGGATCAGCTCGCGCAGGGGTCTCGGTAAAGCCGAACATGGAGAGCGTGTTGCCGCCAGCATTGGCTCCCAGTTTCAGTTCAATGCTGCCGGTGGTGTTGCCGGTTGGCCGAGAGATCTGCAATCGACCGTCGGGGGTGGCCCTGGCAATGACCTGATCTGCCACCGGCAAATTGGTCTGACTCCCATTGATCCATGAAGCCACGTCGCTGAGGGTGACCAGGCCTCCACCGATTTTGAACTCAGGCAGGCTGCGACCATTGAGCTCGAAGGTGTTGGCTGGAATGCCGCCGGGCTGGACAGTGGTGTTAAGGGGAAAAACTCCCCCGGTCAGTTGAGCTGCTTGAGCCTTGCCAGGGTTTGCAACGGCTGTCAAACGACCGTCTATATACTTCACCACCCCGTTGGCATTCAGCATGCCAGCATCGTAGGTGGATCCAGATTCCATGCCGTTGCCAGTTTGAATCAGGCTGGTTTGCAGCGTGCTGCTGAGGTTCGGGCTCCCAATCAAGTGGCGACCGTCACGGGTCATGACCTGTAGCTGCTGCGATGCACTTGGATTGACCATCGTGAGTGTTAGATTTTGTGTGCCCGCTTTCACTGCACCCACGTGGGTATAACCGATGCCCGCCTGAATCTTGAGACTTGCTTCGCCCAATTGGGGCTTCAGGCCAATTGACAGATCGCCTTGCAGTCCAACCGGACCGGCATATTGAGGCTCTTGGAAAGCGATTCGGGCCTGTGCACTGCCGCTGTTGAGTGGTTCGTCAATAACGCGAAACTGTCCGGCAGCAGCAACCCTGTTGGCGTCTTGAACCAAAAGGTTCATGCCTGAGGCTTGGCTTGGTAGATCTTTGGCGAAGCCAAAGAGGTCACCACCGAGTTGCCCTTCAGCATCGACGCCATCACGGTGGACCAGGTTGACTTCGCGCACCATCGCGGTGGCCAGATTGTCCAGAGCGTCGCTGGCCGGTTTGAGTACCTGGTCGCGAAAGCTCATCACCCCGCCAATCTTGCCGCTCGCAATGCCGGGCATGGTTTCTGGCTTGCTGTAGGCATCGATGACAAATTCGAGCTTGGCGGTTTCAATGTTCGATTGTTGAACGTTGATAGCGCGTGAGGTGGTTTGGTTGACCAGAATGCCCTGGTCCAGGGTGTCACCCACACTGACGATCACGGAGCCATTGGTCTCAAAGCGTGTTTTGATGGAGACCAAGCCGGACAACTCTCGCAGCAGCAAATCGCGCTGATCCAGCAACTCGGAGGGCTGGTTGGATTCCGAGCTGTGTTTGGCCAGTTGTTTGTTCATTTGGGCCAACTGCGCCGTCAACGCATTGATTTGGCCCACGTCGGTGTCCACCGATTGGCGTGTTTCCTTGTCTAACAGATCGAACTGACCGGCCAATTGGCGGAAGCGGGATGCCAGGCCATCGGCATCGCGCAAGAAGATGCTGCGCGAGACGACCGAAGCCGGGTCAGTGGCCAGGTCGCGCGCTGATTCAAAGAACAGGTTCATCGCCGTGGTCAGGCCGATGCTTTCATCGCCCATCACATCGATCAGGCGGTTGACATAGGACAACAAGGGTTTTTGGCTTTGCAAGTCGCTGTTGCTGTTGCGCAGGTTGGATTCCACAAAAGCGTCGTACTGGCGTTGCACGGCGTTAAAGCGGGCGCCAGTGCCCAAATAGCTGTTGCCGATTTCGCGTGGCAGGTTGGCGGTCAGGGAAACGTCTTGGCGGGTGTAGCCCTCGGTGTTGACGTTGGCGATGTTGTTGGACACCGTGGCCAGCGCCCGCTGGTAGGCGGTGACACCCGAGCTGCCGATGCTGAGCAGGTCACTCATGGACGACCTTTCAGCTTGAAGCCGTTGTGGCGTTCAATTTGGTAGGCCTCAATGGCCGCGGGTTTGAGCGACATCGGTTCGCGGGTCGGGTTCAGCGGAAGGTGTGGCGCCGATGTCGGCTGGCGCATCTGCAATGCGTCTTGCGTGCTGAGGGCCTGGGCCTGGTGCATCTGGCGCTCAAGCATGTCGGCCAGCCCCATGCCGCCACGTTTGGCCATGCTGAGGGACACTTCCTTGTCCATCAGGTCTTGGTACATGTCCATGTTGCCACTGTCGACCAAATCGCTTTTCTCGATCGATTCGCGCATGGTCTTCATCATTTGCTGGATGAAATACGCTTCGAACTGCTCGGCCGTTTTGCGGATGGCTTGGCGGGGGTCGCGCGCGGCATCACCCTTCAATTGCGTGAGTGCATTGAAGTCCAAATAACTGCTGGAGGTGATGTCGTTCATGAGATCAGACCCCGTTCACTCAAATGATGATCAGCTCGGCCCGCAGGCTGCCGGTGCTTTTGAGTGCTTCAAGAATGGCGATCAGGGCCGAGGGCGTGGCCCCAACCTGGTTGACCGCATCGACCACTTGGCGCAAGTCAACACCGGGCTGGAACAGGAACATCGGGTTCTTGGGCTCGTTCACGGTGATGTTGGCGTTTTGGACTGCAGCTGTCTGGCCCTGACCCAGAGGGTTGGGTTGCGACACCTCGTTGGTGGCGGCAATGGCCACCGAAATGGTGCCGTGCGCAACGGCTGCGGCCGTCACACGCACATTGCGGCTGATCACCACGGTGCCGGTGCGCGAATTGACCACCACGCGGGCAGGGGGCTCGCCCGGCACGACATCGAGGTTTTCGACCATGCTCATGAAGGCCACTCGCTGCGACATGTCGGTTGGGGCGCGGATGGCCAGCGACATGCCGTCGATGGCGCGTGCGGTCCTCTCGCCAAAGGTCTTGTTGACGGCAGTGACGATGGCATTGGTGGTGGTGAAGTCGGCTTCACGCACGTTCATGACCACGTACTCCGAGGTTTCAAAAGGGTTGTCGACCACGCGCTCGACCGTGCCACCATTGGGAATGCGCCCGGATGTGGGCACGCCAATGCTGACTTTGGAGCCTGCGGCGCTGGTTTCGACATCGGTGGTGTTGAGGGCGCCTTGGGCCAGGCCATAGATCTCACCATCCACACCGCGCAGACTGGTCAAGAGCAGGTTGCCGCCGCGCAAGCTGGTGGCACGGCCGATGGCCGAGACGTTGATGTCGATCTTTTGTCCGGGTTTGGCAAAGCCAGGCAATTCGGCGGTGATCATCACGGCCGCGGAGTTGCGGATGTCGAATCGGCCACTGGCCGCGCCTTGTTCGAAGTCTGACAGGGGGCCGTCGATGTTGACGCCCAGTCGACTGAGCATGGAGCGCATGCTTTGGGTGGTGAACGAGACAGCGGCACCGTCGCCCGTGCCTTGCAGACCGACGACCAGACCGTAGCCAATGAGTTGGTTGCTGCGGCCGGCGGCGACAGAGGCCAGGTCTTTGACGCGGTCAGCCCAGGCGGAGCCGCTCAGTCCCAACAACAAACACAGGGTCAAGAGAATGGATTTCATGGCGTGTAGAGGCTATTCAGAAAGGCCAGAGTTTCATGAGGGCACTGGTGCCCCAGCCCGCTCTGGAGGCGTTGGCCATGTCGCCCGTGCCACGGTAAGAAATTTGGGCATTGGCCAGTCGGCGTGACTGCACCGTGTTGTTGGGCGAGACGTCGTTGGGCCGCAGGATGCCACTGACCTGGATGATCTCGGCGCCCTCGGTGAGCGCCAGTTGTTTTTCGCCACGCACCATGAGGTTGCCATTGGACAGCACTTCGACCACCGTGACCGACAAGGCACCGGTCAAGGAAGCACGCTGGTTGGCTTCTCCGGAGCCTGTACTTTCAATGTTGGCGCTGTTGAGGTTGACGTCATTGAGCACGCCACCCAGGGTGGTGCCCATGATTCGGGTTGGCAAGGACAAGTTCTGTACACGCGAGGTCAAACCACTGGGGATGACGTCGTTGGACGACTCGCGCGAGATGGTGCCGCTTTGGCGACGATCGGCCTGGGTTGATTCGTTGAGCAGCACGGTAATCAGATCACCCACTTTGTAGCTGCGGCTGCGGCCGAAGAAATTGTCGCTCTGACGGCCAATGTAGATGGCACCCGTGGCCACGCGGGGTTTTTCGATTTCGACCGGCAAAACCGGGGCGAAATCGGGCGAGTGTTTGAGCGGCGCCGGCGCTGTGGCACAGCCCGATAAGCCGAGTGCCACCACAAGGGTGAGCAGGGCGGTGGTGATGAAAGGGCGTGCGGTCTTCATGGGGCTCACATGTTGTTGTTCAGGAAGCGCAGCATGCCGTCAACAGCCGAGATGGCTTTGGAGTTGATTTCGTAGGCGCGTTGGGTCTCGATCATGTTGACCATTTCCTCGACCACATTGACGTTGGAGGCTTCCAGCGCGCCTTGCATCAATTGTCCTGCGCCTTCCAGACCGGGTTGGCCCACCACAGGGGCTCCGCTGGAAGCAGTTTGTCGGAGCAGGTTCTGGCCGATCGATTGCAAACCTGCAGGGTTGGGGAACCGTGCAATCTGAATTTGGCCAATCACTTCGGCACCACCACCGGCAGCGGTTTCGACCGAGACGGTGCCGTCTTGTCCAATCGAAATGCTGGCCACGTTGGGAGGGATGGTGATGGCCGGTTGCAGCAAAGAGCCGTTGGCGGTGACCAGCTGGCCCGTGGCCGAAAGTTTGAAGCTGCCATCGCGTGTGTAGGCGATGGTGCCATCGGTTTGGGTGATCTGGAAAAAGCCTGAGCCTTGGACGGCCATGTCCAGGGCATTTTTGGTGCTGACCATACTGCCCTGAGTGTGGGTTTTTTCGGTGGAGACGATGCGCACACCGGTGCCCAGCATCAGGCCGGTGGGTACTTGGGTTTCGGCGCCTGCTTGAGAGCCGGGTTGGCGCAGGTTTTGGTAAAGCATGTCTTCGAAGCTGGCACGGTCGCGCTTGAAGCCGGTGGTGTTGACGTTGGCGAGGTTGTTGGAGATGACCGACATGCGCGTTTGCTGCGCGTCCAGGCCGGTCTTGGCAATCCACATTGAGGCATCCATGAAGGGCTCCTGTCAGGTTTAAGCGGGTTTCATCATGGAAGAGCCTGACTCGTCGAGCGACTTGCTTTCCTTGATGATCTTGATTTGGGTTTCGAAACTGCGCGATTGGTCGATCAAGCGCGTCATGGCCTCGATGGCGCTGACGTTGCTGCCTTCCAGAGCCTGCGGTATGACCCTGGGCAATACCGCCGTGACCTCAATGTCTGTGCCATCGGGTTTGTCTGTGACCTTAAACAAGCCATCTTCACGGCGCGAAAGGCTGACGTTGGTGGCATCGCGCAAACGCAAGCGGTCAATCAGTACATCGGCGGCTTGCCCTTCCTGTGCTGGATCACGGGCAAATACACTGCCATCGGGTGTGATGGTCACCATCAGGCCCGCAGGGATGGCGATGGGACCACCGTCACCCTGGACCAGGTGACCCGAGCCTGTTTCGAGTTGTCCCTGGATGTTGACGCGCAAGTCGCCCCGGCGGGTAAAGGCCAGATCGCCATTGGGGGCCTGTACCGTCAACAGGGCGGCATCGGCCATGGCCACATCCAACGGACGTCCTGTGGCCATGACGGCCCCCGGTGTCATGCGAATCAGGTCACGGGAAATCGTTTGGGCTTGAAAGCGGGAGTCAAAACCCGGGCCTTCGACCTTGACCGATTTCAGGGCCACGTCGTAGCTGCTTTTGAACCCCACCGTGGACATGTTGGCCAGGTCGTTGACCAGCACCTGGCGGACCGTGGCCTGCTCTTTGATGGTGGCGTTCGAGGTGAAGACAAGGCGGTCCATGGGATGGGTCTCAGGTGTTTGGTCGTATAAAAATCAGCGCGTCAAGAACGGATGTTGATGATGGCGCTGGTCATGGTGGAACTGGTCTCGATCGCCTTGGCGTTGGCCTGGAAGTTACGCTGTGCGGTGATCAGGTCCACCAGCTCTTGCGTCAAGTCCACGTTGGCACGCTCGGTGGCACCGGCACGGATCGAACCGAAACCGGCAGAACCGGCTTCACCGATCTTGGCTATTCCCGATGTGGCAGAGGCTAGGTAGCTGGCGTCACCCACCTGGCGCAAGCCGGAAGGGCTGGAGAAGTTGGCCAGCACAATCTTGCCCAGTGAAATCTGGGAACCGTTGGAATAGGTGGCATTGACCAAACCATCCGGGTTGATGTTCAGGCCCATCAACTCACCTTCTGGCGCGCCGTCTTGCGACTGTGACAACACGGCAAATGCGCTGGAATATTGGGTGGACTTGGTGAAGTCAATCGACATGGTCAAAGCCCCCTTACCGCCCGCAAGGAAGGCGGTTTCGAAAGGCATGCCCGTCAGGGGCGAGATGGGTTTACCGGTCAGGTCAAAGCTCAGTTCGCCGCGGTCCAGGTACACAGGCCACCACTCGGTTTGTGTGGACAGCCCCGTGGCGTCTTCGGTCTGTACGCCATTCTTGACATACTGCAATGCCCCGTTTTCGGTGAATTGGGTCAGTTTTTTCCATTCACTGGTAGAACCGAATTGCATTTCGGTGTTAGCCAAGCCCCAATCGGTCGAGGCATTGGTGACCTGGATGGCAGAGTTATCACCTGTGGTGCCTGTTGTGAAGACCAACTGTTTTGTATCTGGGTCGAATTTCACCGTGACACCAGAGACTACCCTCAATGAGACGGGGTCGACTTTGCCGTTGATGTTGTCTTGTAGGGCCTTTGCAAAGCTGTCAATGTTGGCGTGAGGGACGGGGAATGGCATTTCGACCTTGAAGGCGAAACCATCTACCGATACAAAAAAGTCTTTATTGGACGATGAAGTGTTGATGGTCTTGGAGGTGTTGATGGTCATGGGTTCGCCACGGAGCACAGCGGGTTCGCTCTTTTTGCCGCGCAACGCATCACTGGGTGATGTATCGACTTTGAGGCCTGCTCCACTCAATCCCATATACCTGATGGTGTTGGCGTCGGTGGTGGCGACCTCAATGCTGGACATGTCACCTGTAGTGCCTGAGGCGATAGAAAATTTGGCGGTTTCGGGATCAAAAGTCACATTGATACCGAAACGTGCATTTTTGACTGGGGGCGTTCCGGTGTCTTGCAGGGAACCAAGTGCGTTGTTGATGGCAATTCCCACGTTCCGGGCCAGGACATCGGGATCGTCGTCGCCGGCCCTTGTGGTGTAAGTGATCGTTTGCGGTGTACTCGGGGCACCGTCTACTTTGATGCTGAAACTCAAGTTTGTTCCTGCGGGCAGGGGAATAGGCCTTGCTGGAATTGCAGCTGTGGTTCCTGTGGCGGCCACGGCAGCAGACATACCATTGGCCAAAATGCCATTGATGAACGTGGTTGTTCTGTTCAGTTCTGTGCCAAGGGCCGTAGCTGGAGAAGATCGGCGAACATCTGTGAGTTGGTCGAGCGTAAACATTTCGGTGGTGCCGGAACTGGGGACCACCCGAGAGTCGCTCTTGGGCAACACGTCACCATATTTGTTGACAAAAAGTGCACCCCCCACTTTGTCGGTGGCTTGTTGCAAAGCGGGTTTGACCTGGGTGTCGCCCACAAAAAAGAAGGTTTGCCATTTGGAGCTGGGAGGTGTTTGTTCTTGGCTGGCGTTCTGGGTCTTCACGTAGTACACGGTGGCCAGGTAACCGTTACCGCCGCTGTCGTACACGGTCAGGGCCGTACTCTTGTTGTAGGTGCTGGGGTTGCTGCGGTCAAAGTCGTCGGCGGAGAGCACGGTCGAATCGGCTGGCAAGTTCAGGCCCAGTTGGATTTTGGTGGTTTCGACCGCCTCACCAGACGTTTTGGGAGGAATGGTCAGGGCGTTCAGGTCGGTCAAGTCGGCTTTGCCGGACGAGTCGACCGATGCGGCCATCAGACGTTGCCCGGTGGAGTTGACCACGTTGTTTTGGTCGTTCAAGGTGAACGAGCCGTTGCGGGTGTAAATGTCTTGCAGGCCGTCGGGCGTTTTGAGCGGGAAAAAGCCGTCACCCGTGATGGCCAGGTCCAGCGAGTTGCCCGAGGTGGAGATGTTGCCCTGGCTGAATTCCTGGCTCACCTGCTTGAGCGAGACGCCCTGACCGATGTTGCTGGAGGACTTTTGCAGAGGCGATGTCGAGAAGATGTCACCAAAGTCAGCCCGCGAGCGCTTGAAGCCCGAGGTGCCCACGTTGGCGATGTTGTTGGATGTGACGGCCAGCTGGGCAGTGGCTGAGTTCAGTCCGGTGAGCGAGGTATAGAACGACATGCTGGAAGGCTCCTGTGATGCGTTGTGTCAGATGAATAATGAGGTAAGGGGCGATGACTGGGGCGTGGGGCTGGGGGTCAGATGCCGACCCGCTTGACGTCGGTGAGCAGCACGGTCTTGCCGCCATCGACTTCGACGCTCACGCTGCCGTCTGCCGGGTTGGTGGCAATGGCGCGCACGGTGGACAAAGTGCTGACGGGAATGTTGCTGGTTTTGCCATTGACCACGGCGGTGGCGCTCAGGCGGTACAAGCCCGCCGGGGCTGGGTTGTTGAGCGCGTCTTTGCCATCCCAGGCAATGGGCATGGCTCCGGGCAATTGGGGGCCGGCGATCAGCTCTTGCACCAATCGGCCTTGGCTGTCGACGACATTGACCTGCACACCACTGGCACCCTCAGGCAAGTTGATGCTGCCAGAAATGATGCCGCCGGTGCTTAGCAAAGTGGGGGTGTCGGTGACCGCCACTTTTTTGCCAATCAGGGAGGCGCTGTTGAGCATCCGTTCGCCGGACATGGAGGTGACAAACTTGTCGAGCGAGCCTTGCATATTGGTCAGCGCTTCGAGCTGAGAGAACTGCGCCAGCTGGGCCACAAAGGCTTCGTTTTTGACAGGGTCCAACGGATTCTGGTTTTGCAATTGGGCGGTGAATAAGGTCAGGAAGTCCTGCTTGCCCATTTCTTCGCTGCTTTTCTTCGGCGCGTTCTTGAGGTCTTCGTACCGTGTGACGTTCTTGAGCAGGCTGGAGGAGGTGACTGTTTCGGTGGCCATGGCGTGCTTTCTGATCAGGCCTTGGAGATGTCGAGCGTGCGCATCATGAGCTGACGCGCCGTGTTGATCACCTCAACGTTGTTTTGGTACGAGCGTGCCGCGGCCATCATTTCGACCATTTCGGTGACTTCGCTCACGTTGGATTGGTAAACGTAGCCGTTTTCATCGGCCAGCGGGTTTTTGGGGTCGGACACGCGGCGGGGAATGGCGGTGTCATCGGCCATGCGGTCGATCTTGACGCCGCCCACATAGGGGGCGCCGTTGTGCGTCATCTGAGCGTCGACCAAGGCTTTGAACACGGGTCGCTTGGCCCTGAAAGCCTCTTTTTCTGTGGACGCGACGGTGCCGGCGTTGGCCAGGTTGGAGGCCGTGGCGTTCATGCGGGTCAACTGGGCGTTGAGGGCCGTGCCGGCAATGCCGAAGATGTTGTCCATGCTCATGATCAGTCTCCTCGCAGGGCTTTGCGGAGACCGCTGACCCGGCTTTCCAGAAAGTTGAGGGTGGCTTGGTAGTCGGCAGCGGCTTTACCGTATTGGGCTTGTTCGACGCTCATTTCCACCGTGTTGCCGTCGAACGAGGTGTTGAAGGGGGTGCGGTAACGCATGCCATCGGCGTCCAGGCCCTGGCCCACGGAAAAATGGCCCTGGCTGGTGGCTTTCATGCCCGTGCTTTGTTGCAGGGTGTCGTTCATGACCGACTTGAAATCGATGTCGCGTGCTTTGAAGTTCGGTGTGTCGGCATTGGCGATGTTTTGGGCCAACACCTCTAGGCGCTGGCTTTTGAGCTTCAGCGCCTTCTCGTGTACGCCGAGTGCGTTGTTCAACAAATTCATCTCGACTCCTGGTGTTCGGTTCGTTCTTGTCGCTGCGTCAATGTTTTGACGAGAGCGCTCAAGTTATGCAGTTTGAGGTCGATAGCAGCAAAAGATGTGCCAGCTCTTTATGAGTCCTTTGGGGCTAAGGCCTGTCGGGCTTGCCACCACGAGCGGCAAATTGCCGTCGCTGGCAACCGCATGCGGCAAAACTTTGCCGAGCCTCATCGCAGGGTCTGTGTGGCAGCTTTGGCGACGTTGTCGTAAAGCCGCACGGCACTGGCTTTGCCATGAGGGGCTGGCAGGCCTGCCTGAAGTGCCGGGAGCCCTGGCAACATGGCTTGGGTCAATTGGTGCAAGCCCGCCAAAATCGAGTTGCGGGTGATGGGTGCGCGGGTGTCTTGGTCCACATGCAGGTAGCGGGCTTGGGGGCCAGCGATGGGCAAGGGCGCGTCTGGGCGGGTTTCTTGGCGCGCCGCTGGCGTCAACACGGTGAGGTACAGGTCGTCCAGTCCGATGGGGGGGCCTTTGACCCGCAGGCCCGCTTGGGCAAAGTATTTGTCCACCAGGTCCAGCTGCTGCAACAAGCCCATGCCCAAAATGGCTCGGGGGTTGTCCTTGAACCCCACCGAGGCGGCACCGCGGTTGGCTCCATCGCAAAACTGGATGATGCCGTGGCAATTGCCGTTGCTGGCTTGCGGGTTCATGCCGCCGCTTTCCATCAGGGTCAGGCGGGCAAAGTCGTCGGGCTGAAAGTTGTAACGCTCGGCCAAGGCGATGACTTTGTCGCGCACGGCCGCGAGCTCGCTCGCCGGGACAAAGCCTTTGGCGACGGCTCGCGCCAAAGTGCGCTCAAGAACCCCATGAGGCCCCTGTGGGGCGGAGGGGCCTGGCCAGGACAAGGCCCGGTTGGCCAAGGCATGGGCGGTCAATGAGGCAGGGGTGTCACTTTGCAGCTGCCAGACTTGTTGGGCGCTGCGCAGGTTCAACTCAAGGGGTCCGGGGGCCTGCGATCGGGCCAGGGGGGGCATGCGCAGCTCAGAAAAATCAATGATTTGTCCAGGAAGAATCAGATCGGGGTTGTCGATCTGGTTGCGCGCGGCCACCTGGTGGGCCAGCCGCATGGCTTCGTTGTCGCTGATGTCTTGCTGGTTTTGCCGGTAGTGGGCTTTGACCAGACCGATCAGGGTGTCGCCTTCTTGCACCTGAACGCTGTAAGGGCGATGCGCCACCGTGGCCAGCACCTGATGGAAATCCTGGGCTTTGCCGTTCAGGGGCGGCAGGGCACCGCCGTCGATCGGGGCCGAGACGGTCAGGGCTTGCAGACTGGGCAATGGTGACAGCGAGGTGGTCATGCAGTGGGCGACTTCAAGGGGAATTCAAGGGTTGGTCTCTTTTTTGCTTATGACAAGGAAATCATGAACACTGTCAAAACTTCCACACCGATGAACACCCGCTTGCAAATGCTGTGCCGACTCTTGGACCAGATGGCCCTCAGGGGCCTTTGGCTGGGCGCTGTGTTGTGGATGAGCGGGGCGGTCGCCATGGCAGCGTCGCAAGCCAAAGGCTTGTCGCCGGCCAAAGTGCTACATCAATCGGTGACCGAGTGGGTCGCCAAAGAACAATCGGTGGCGCCGGATGCCGTGGTGTTGGCACCCTTGGACTCTCGCCTGCAAATCAGGCCTTGTGAAAAGCCCTTGGCCATGGATTTGCCATTTTCGAGCACCGAAACCGTTCGGGTGCGTTGCGCGCAGCCGGTCTGGCAGCTGTATGTCCGGGTCTCGGTGCCTGGGCGCCCAGGTGGCCGCCCCTCCGTTGCTGCCGCGGCCCAAGCCGAAGCCAAAGCCCCTGCTGAAAAGCGTTCTGTGTTGGTGGCCGCCATGCCTTTGCAGCGCGGAATGATCTTGACAGAGGCTCATGTTCGGCAGGTTGAGGTCGATACATTGAACATGCCCCCCAATGTGCTGGAGCAAGTCAGCCAGGTGATGCATGCCGAGTTGGTGCGCGACATTCGCGCCGATGCGCCCTTGAGAGCCCAGGATCTGAGACCCACGGTGCTGGTCAAAAGGGGCCAATTGGTCCTGATGTCGGTCGGTCAGACCCAGGGTTTTCAGATTTCGGCCCGGGTGGAAGCGATGCAAGATGGCCGTTTTGGTGAGCAGGTCAAGCTCAAAAACCGTGAATCCGGCCGAATCTTGAGCGGCACGGTGACCGGCCCCAACAAAGTCGAAGGCCTTTGAGACGCAGCGGACACCCCGACATGAAAAAAAACCGTTTTTTCTCTCAAGTTCTAGAATCTGCTGTCGATTCAGACTGTGAGCGAGGTCTCAGCTCTTTGTTGAGAGACCAGAAAAGAGAAACATCATGACCGATCCCATTTCCAGTTTCCGTCGGATCGCCCAAATGGACTCGTCGAATCGCCCTGCGGCCGCGAAGCCTCAGGAGCGTGCCAGCGATGCTTCTGTTGAGGTGAGTGCCCCTGCGGTTTCTCAGACCGACGAGGTGAAATTGAGTGCAGTGGCCCAACAGGCCATGCAGGAGCCCGCGTTTGACCGTGCCAAGGTGGAGGCCATCAAGCAGGCCATCCAGCAAGGCCAGTACGCCATGGACACCCGACGCATTGCCGAAAATTTTGTGGCCATTGAAAAAATGATCAAGGGCTGATGCCGACATGAATGTCTCGCTGCCACCGTCAGAACTGGCCTCGCCCAAGGCGGCTGCAGAGGATTTGCTGGAGTCCGCGCCGCAGGACGTGCAGCGTCTGGCGCAGTTGTTGAGCCTGGAATTCGAGGTGTTGAAGTCCCGAGACATGGCGGCTTTTGAAGAATTGCAGCAAGAAAGAACTTTGGTGCTCGAGCGCTTGGCGCTGACAGCTCAATCGCACGCCGAGCGCACGCCTGTTCCCCCAGAATGGCTGGAGCTGTTGCCTGCTTTGGCGCAATGCAAGCAGGACCATTTGCGCAATATCCAGCTCTTGCAGCGGCAGTTGCAAGCCGTCAAGGGCGCTTTACAGGCCTTGCAGGGGGAATCTGCGGCTTCCGTTGATTTGTATGACCGCTTGGGTCAGGTTTCTCGCCGACAGGGTGGCGTTTCTTTTTATGCCGCTTGAGGCAGTGGCCTTGTGCCAACCGAAAAGATACAGGCCGTCATGACGGCCTTTTTTCATCGCCTGGGCGCATGCCTTTGAGCCAGTAAACCCAGGACAAGATGACCGCCACGGCGGTGTAGAGCTCGGGGGGGATTTCCTGGTCCAGATCGACCCGGCTCAGCAGGGCCAGCAATTGCGGGTCTTCGGCCACATAAACCCCGTGGCGTTGGGCCTCTTCGATGATGCGTTGGGCCAACTCGTCTTCACCCTTGGCGCTGATCACCGGGGTTTTTTTATGCCCGTATTCGAGGGCAATCGCTTCTCTCAAGGGGGGCTTCATGTCTGAACATCCAGCAAACTGCCGGTTTCCGGAGGGCTCCAGGGCAGGGGATCGGAGGGGCCTGGCCCATGGATCACCAACAGCCGGGTCATTTGTAGGCCAGCGCTGTCGAGCTCGTCCCTTAAATTGGCCGTCTGCGATTTGGCCCGATGGACCACGTCTTCGCGCAAGGCCCACATCACCATGTCCACCTCGGTTTGTTCGCTGATGCGGGTTTGCAGCCACACCTCGCCCAAGTCCCGGTTGCGGGTGTGCAGGTGGATGATGAAGGGGGCTTTTTCTTCGCCAGGTCGGCGTCTGCTGCGAACAAAACGCAGGGCGACGGGCTCGGCATCGACAAAGGGCAGCATCATCGAAAACACCCATTCGCGGCCGGTGAGGGTTTCACTGGCGGTGAGTTGCCTCGATTCAATGTCGTCAATCGCGTCCTGAATGCGCCCGGCGCCTTCAGCGTTGGTGCTTTGCAGCAAGCGCATCAATTGCCTCAGACTGGACTTGAGGTCAACCAGGCCACCGCCTTCGCCTTTGGCCAAGAGGTTTTCGGTCATCCAGCCGCTGCGCTGCATCAGTTGCTGGAGTTTTTCGGGGCTGAGCTGGGCCATGGAAGGGCGCAAGCGCTGCCAGTGCTGCAGCGCGGCCAACTCGGGGGCGGCCGGGTTCAGGCCTTTGAGCAAAGTGTCCAGAAAGCCAGGCCGCAGCAGCAGGGCCAAGGCCCCCATGTCGGGCGGCCTGAAGCCCAGCTGTTGCGTGCGGTTGGGCAGGGGGGTGTCCTGGGGGAGAGGCGCAGTTCGGGCCTGGGCCTGAAGGGGGCGCAAGAGGATGGACCCATCGGCCTGGAGTTGAACCCTGAACAAGGCGGTGTCGCCAGCGGCCAGTCGCAAACCGGCGGGCAGTTCTTTGGGCAAATCGATGAACTTGCCCAGCCAAGGGGGTTCTTGCAGGTTCAGCCGAAGGCGTTCGGGGCGGGCTTCGACGGTGGCTTGGATGACTTGGCCGTCGCGCAAACCCAATTCGGCAGCAGTGCGCTCCACCACCAGGGGCAAGCGTCCCTCCAGGTAAATGGTGGGGGTCTTCTGTGTGAGGTGGGCGGTTTCAGCCCCGGTGATCATGGTCTGACCTGGTTGATTGTCAAAGTGTCAAGGGAAACGCACCCATCGGCGTTGATCAACTTTAACGCTTTCAGCGGATTCTGGGGCATCTTTCTTGACCACCATCAGGGCCATGAATTCGGGGTGCTTTGTTTTGAGCAAATCGAGCAGGTCCTCGCTGCCTGGCACCACCAAAGCAGTGCCAGCGCGCATGGCGTGCATGGTGCCTTTGGGAAAAACCTGAGGGTTCAACTGAACGAAGGCTTGACGCAATAAATCCGGGTGCAAAGGCATGCCTGGCAAGGCTCGACGGATCAGTCGGTCCAGGGTTTCACCCCGTTGAGCCGTGACGGTGGCACGGGCTTTGACACCGGCTGCGGGTCCCGGCGAAGCCGACGCCGCAGATGCGGCCATGGCCTGAAGCGTGGTGGTGGGAGGGGCATTGCCCATTTGTTGGATCTGGCCCATGGGTCCCAACAGGGTCGCCAGGGCCGCTGTGGCGTGGGTCGAGGGCTCGGCAGCGTGGGCGGGTGCAGGGGCAGTCAGGGTCAGGGTCAGACCCGCTGCCAAGGCCAGCGACGGCCAAAAGTACCCGGGAGCGCCGCTCGCTGTGCTTGACTGGGCCCTCGGCGGGTGGAGATCAATGGGGTGAGATTGCATGGGGAAATCCTGGTGCATCTGAAGGGTGCTCACAAGGGGAGTGCCATCCATGGGCCTTGGCTGGCCAGTGCAGGACCCGCCAGTTGATGAAGCTCGGTGCGGTGCGGACCGACTCGGACCACCTCGGCCAGCGCCAGATGCTGTGCGACACCGGCTTCGAGCATGCGGCTGGGCACATGGCTGGGGTTCATGAGCAAAACCCGGTCACCAGGTCGCAATCCGCTGCCCTGTCCAGCTTGCAATTGCAAGACATTGCCGCCTTGACGGCGAACAAGGAATTGCACCGGCTCACATTGGGTGAGTTTGTCCAATTGTGCGACCCACTGGCGCATGCCTTGTTGCAGGTCGGCTTGTATTTGCCGCGCCCAGGCCGATGGGTTGTTCACCATGGCTGCTGGAGAGATGGCAATGAGCTGTTCCACCTGCCACTTGGGCTCCATCCGGTCATGGGGCTGGTGCCGTTGACCCAAGGTCAAGGTCAAGGTCCATTGCCATGTGGGTTCGGCTTGCCCCATGCCCAAGTGCTGAGTCCAGCGTGCTTGGTTGGGGTGGTTGTGGGGTTGCAGTTTGATTTCGGCAGTCCAGCCGCTGGGCACTTCTTCATGCCCCATGAGGGCGCGGTGGTACGTGCTGTCCTCATTGGCCGTTAGGCTGTGGGTGCGCCAACGTTGGGAGTTTTGCATGCTGTGCATCAAGGCGACATGGGCTTGGTTCAGCACAGTGTGGGTGGCGAAATGCTGCGTTCCGCTGAAGCCATCTGGGGCGAGCGCCGAGACGACCAGAGGCAAACGCCAGGGACGAGGCGGGGCCGAGCAGGTTTTGTCTGCACCTGTGGGCTTCCAGCCCCAAGGCAAAACTTCGGCACTGACGCGGCTTTGAGGGGTTTCGTCTTGAAGATACGACAGAACCCGAACCCCACGCACTTGGGCTTCGGAGTGGAAATGGGCGCTTTCATGCAGGGCGCCTTTATCGTCTACCCAGGCAGAGCTGATGACCCGCGTCGGCCGGTCGATCGTGGCTTCGAGGATGGCTTGTCGAATGGCCGCCAGTTGAACTTCATGCTCGTTGACTGCGGGTTTTGTGGCCTTTGCTGCAGCAGCTCGGGCATTGACCACGGCCCGCACGTTGGGCGCATTCAGCGCTTGTGCGGCCAATTCGGCGGGGCTGGTGCCTTGAGCCGAGGCCCCCAAAGCGAGTGCGCAGCCCAATGCCCCGAGCCAATAGCTTGGGCGATGGCTTTTCGCAGGCCATGGACGACGCAGGGATGTGACGCTGAAAGTGGGCATGGTCAGAGCAGCTAAAAAGTGGAGGGCTTTCAGCGTCGGCGTGACGCCATTTGTCCCAGGTACAGAGTGCGCAGGTCACGCACAACGTGTTGATCCAGCGAAAGGGTGGTTTCGTAGGTGTCTTCGCCCACAGGTGTGATGCTGACCAAGGTGGCACCGTAAATGACGCCTTCGACCTTGGCCCTGAAGGTGTCGCTCATGACGGTCATGTCGGCCACGGTGGTGGTGGCATCGAGTTGTTGGCCATAGACCTGCTCGGTCAAGGAGCGGTAGGCATCCAGTTTGGAGGCGCGAATGGCCAGCAGGCGTTGTTGTGAGGGGTTACGGTGGTTTTGCACGCTGACGACGGCGTAGCCCGTGGCCACCAGGGTTTCACGCTTTTCCACCAAGGGGGTGATCATGGACGGCGGCGCTGTGGGCGTCGGGGTTTTGTTTTGTCCTATGATGTTCAAGGGCACGGATTGGCATGCGGCCAAGGCCCAGGTGGCGAGCAGTGTGGCTGCGACGGATCGTGTGCGGGTCATTGAGTTTCTCCATGAGTCAACATCCACGAAGTCAGGGGTGCTGCGTGGGTTTGATTGCGCTTGATGGGTACATCGGCAGCACAGGGCAATTCTTGAGGCACTCGGCCTTGGCTTGGTCTTTGCGGGTGGTTGCGAAATGTGAGCTTTTAAATATTCAAATTGTTGTTAATTTTCACAATTTAATGGTGTCTGATCGGGTTTGTTTGCTAGTATTGGGTATTCTCTGTTT
This sequence comes from Comamonadaceae bacterium, assembly GCA_027484105.1. Lineage (GTDB taxonomy): Bacteria > Pseudomonadota > Gammaproteobacteria > Burkholderiales > Burkholderiaceae_C > Limnohabitans_A. Next base: position 276,853 of record JAIXUG010000002.1, on the reverse strand, counting down.
AAATTGATTAATTTATCAATCTACTCAACCCCAACCTCAAAGTCGCCACGACCGGGCCCCAGCCCCTGGCTCGGGGACAACGGACTTGCGTCACCCCTGAAACTTGGACCTCATGAAAGCCAGTGCCAAAACACAGATCATTGGTCAAAGCAATGCCACCCAGTTTTTGCGTGAACTGATCAAGACCCTGGCGGCGTCTTCTTCGACAGCTTTGGTGACGGGTGAAAGTGGCACAGGCAAGGAGTTGGTGGCGCAGGCCCTGCATGCGCAAGGGCCACGCGCGGGAGGTCCTTTTGTCCCCATCAACTGCGGCGCCATTCCGAGAGAGTTGATTGAAAGCGAGTTGTTTGGCCATCGCAAGGGGACTTTCACGGGCGCCGTGTCGGATCGCCTGGGGCGTTTTGAATTGGCCCACGGTGGCACCTTGTTTCTGGACGAAATCGGTGATTTGCCGATGGACATGCAGGTCAAGCTGTTGCGCGTTTTGCAGGAGCGCTGCATTTTGCCGGTGGGGGCTTCACGAGAGGTTCCGGTGGATGTACGGGTGGTCGCGGCCACGCACAAGAACCTCGAAGAAGAGGTGGCAGCCGGACGGTTCCGTGAGGATTTGTACTACCGCATCAATGTGCTGCCCATCAGCACATCGCCGCTGCGTGAACGACCCGAGGACATCTCTGCCTTGCTGCAGTTCTACGCCGACAAGCATGTATTGCCCGGCGCCAGGTCATTGAAGTTTTCTCCCGAGATGCTGCAGATGCTCAAGGCCTATTCCTGGCCAGGTAATGTGCGGGAGTTGTCCAACCTGGTGGACCGTTTTTCGACTTTGTACCCGTCGCAGTTGCTGCAGGTTCAGACCGTGCCCGCTTGCATGATGCCAATGGGGCTGGCTGCTTTGCAAGCTGAGTGGTTGGCTCAGCAAGGGTTGACTGCGGCGACTTTCCCGCCTTCTTTGAGTGACGCTCCGGGTGTGCAGCAAGTGGTGCCTGCGGTGCAGGCTGAGCAGAGCAGGGGGCCTTTCATCGACGAGAACGACCCCATGGCCCTCTTGTTGACGGAATCGGTCGGCTCCTTCGTTCCACCGGTCAAAATCTGCAGCCCTGCGCCCTTGTCGGCTTCGAACGATGAGATCAACGATGTGGAACAGGCCATTTTGCTGGCGCAAGGCATTCAGACATTGCCGCCAGAGGGCATGTCGCTCAAGCAGCATCTGGTGGAGGTGGAACGCAGTTTGATCGAGCAGGCCTTGGCGCGCACGCAAGGCAATGTCTCCCAAACCGCCAAATTGCTGCAACTGCAAAGAACCACGCTGATCGAGAAGATCAACAAATACGAGTTGCGTGGCGTGGCCTGATCACCCCTGACGCGGGCTGGCAACGACCCAGTTGGTGGGGCGGCTCAGAATGGGGGCTTGATGACTTTGGCGCAGGTCCCTTTGATCAGTTGGATGGTCCGACCATCTTGCAGGCTGAGGGATTGGCTGAAGCTGCCGGTCTTGCGGTCGATCACAAATTCTTCACCGGTGATCATGACGCCAAACCGTTGGAACATGGCAGGCCGGTAGATTTTCAAGCGGGTCCCCATCAGGCTGAGGGTACCCGCCCGGCTTTCAGAGATGGAAATTCTTCCCTGGTACCAGCCGGATTTTTTCTCGAAATCGATTTGGGCCATGGTGATGCGTGAAGGCTCGTTTTCCTTGATGCCCAGAGCCAATTGGCCGTCCAGATCCAATTCGAGCTCGCAGATCAGGTCCATGACCCCTTTGTTGCCGCCGGGCATGCTGACGGTCGTTGATTCTTCAGGCAATGGGGCGGGTTCGCTCATCAGGTGGAACAGACCCCAAATCCCCCCCATGACCAACAGGCCGATCACAATACCGATCACCGTATTTTTCAACATGGATAAACCTCTTGCAGGGAGAAAAGGCCGATTGTGACCCAAGCCTCAGCCAACAGACAATCGCCTGTCCTTTTCACTGATTGAGCACGGTGATGCTGACCCGACGATTACGCGGGTCGGCAGGGTTGCCCGGCACTTTCGGGTTGGTGTCCGCCACCCCTTCAATGCGCGAAAAACGATCCGGACTGATGCCTTGGCTTTGCATGAATTGACGTGTGGCATCGGCCCGTTCGGTCGACAAGGACCAGTTGTTGCGCATGCTGTCGGGCGCAAACCCCATGCTGTCGGTGTGTCCCCGAATGGAGAGTTTGTTGGGCAGGGGTTTGAGCGACTTGGTCACTTCGGCCATCAAGGCGCCTGCCTTGGCGCCCATGTCAGAGCCGCCGGAGCCAAACATGGCGAAGTCCGCTTTGTCGATCACTTCGATGCGCAATCCGTCTTTGTCGCGGGTGATGCTGACTTGGTCCTTGATTTTTTCAAACTGCTTGCTCTCCGACAGTTTTTGCTTGATGTCTTTCTCAAGCTTTTCGAAATTTTCTTTGTCCTGTTTTTCTCCAGGCGAGCCGCTGCCGCTGTCTTTGCCAGGATCTTGGTCAGAAGGGCCGTCTTTGTTGTTTTCTTCCTTGGATGAACCGAAGCTTTCGGCTGGGCCACCCTGGGCTTGCGGGGTCAGGCGCTCCAGCATCGCGGTTTGCTTGGCCGTGAATGGAAAGCCATCGGTGTCGATGATGGATTTGCCACCGAACAAGCCATTGGAGCCGGCCATTTCACCAAAAACGATCTGGCTGTGAGAGGCGGGCCTGAAATAGTCGGCCACACTTTTGCGTTTGTCTTCGTTGCTGGCGCCGAGCAACCACATGAGCAAAAAGAAGGCCATCATGGCCGTCATCATGTCGGCCAGAGCGATTTTCCAGGCACCACCGTGGGCCCCTGCATGACCATCTTCGACAATGATCTTGCGAATGATGGGCCGCATCGCCTCCGCAGCGGCAGCTGCAGCTGCGGCTTCGGCTGCCGCAGCTTCTTCGGACTTCGCAGGGGCGGCCTTGTCTGCCTCGGCCATCAGGATCCTCGCATCCCGTCAAAGACTTCGGAGAAGCTGGGTTGACTGTGGTGGGCTATACAGGCGCGTGCAGACTCGATGACCAAGGGTTGGGGGTGGCCTTTGAGGTTGCAAACGATCATCTCGCGGATGACGTCATAAGCCTGTGCGTCCTCGTTGATGATTTGGGTCAAGCGGTTGGAGAAGGGCTCGAACATGCCGTAGGCCAAAAACACACCCATCAAGGTGCCCACCAGCGCGGAGCCGATCAGCGCACCGAGGACGGGTGGGGGTTGGTCAATCGAACCCATGGTTTTGACCACGCCCAACACGCAAGCCACGATACCCAGCGCAGGCAAGCCACCTGCAATGCCCGCCAAGGCCGCAGGGGCCAGCAAGGCTTCGTGGTGGTGCACCTTGATGGCCTTTTTCATCAGATCATCCAGAGCGTCAGCGTCGAGATTGCCCTGGGAAATCACCATCAAGCGAAGTGGGTCGCAAATCATTTGGACAATCGAGTGGTCCTTGGCCAGCTTGGGAAATTCACCAAAAATCGGGCTGGAGTCTGGGTTTTCGACGTGCGATTCCAGGGCAACCACACCTTCTTTTTTCATGACGGTTTGCAGCTTGCCGATCAGCAACATCAAGGCCAAGTAGTCGGCCTGGTGCCATTTGGGCCCTTTGATGCATTGACCAATGCCGCCCATGGCCGCCTTGAACACGGGAAAGCTGTTGGCGACCAAAGAGGCGCCAATGGCCGAGCCGCCGATGATGAGGAATTCGAAAGGTGCGGCCTTGATGATGGGCGCCATTTTTCCGCCGGCGATCACGTAACCGCCAAACACAGCACCGAAAACAACTGCCAAACCGATAAAGAAAAACATGGTGTCCCTTTGAAACTAGACAATGCACCAGATGCCGATGCACCAACCCAGAGTCCATTGAATAATGAAATCGATCAAATTGCCCAGCACGACCACGGGCAAACCCAAATACACTGCCCCCCAGGCCCAGCCCGAAGGCGTCAGGCGTGCTTTCGGAATGTCATGACCCAAGATCGCCTGATCGGTGGGGGTGGACGTGTTTTTTTTATTCATGAACACCGGTATCAATCGGACACAAATGGTTGATCTTGAGTCAAATTTGAAAAATTTGCCTATTATGACAATATGAATTTGAATTGGGAGCTTTTACCGCAGGCCGAGTGGAGCGATTTTCATGCGCAACACCAAGGGTCGATGCAACAGGCTTGGGGCTATGGTGAGGCCTTGACCTCGATGGGGGTGACCATGCGGCGGGCCATGGTTTGGGACGGTGAGCGGCTGGTGGCCATTGCCCAGTTCATGGTCAAGCGCGTGGCGGGCTACATCTCTTTGGCCTCGTGTACTCGAGGGCCGATTTTTCACCCGGACGTCACACCTGCACAACGTGCTGACATTTACAAGCGTTTGCGCAAGACCATTCCTGTCTCGCGCTTGAAAGTGCTGTTGTTTTCGCCTGATCGGACATTGGACCTCGTGGATCGCGCCGAATTTCAGGGGATGTCGCGCGTGATGACCGGCTATGCCACTGTGCTGCTTGACTTGAAAATGCCGCTGGCGACTTTGAACGCCAATTTGGAGGGCAAATGGCGAAACCGCTTGAACAAGGCGCTCTCGAACGAGAAGATCCGTTTCCATGTGCAGCCGAGTCTCAAGCGCTGCGAGTGGTTGGTGGGCAAGGAGTTGGCCCAACGAGAAGCCAAGAAGTTCCACGGCCTGCCCACCGAGTTTGTCTCGGCCTACATCGCCGCGGCGGTCGATCACCGCAAGGCCTTTGTGGTGGCCTATGCCGAGCTGGGCAAGAACACCATTGGCGGCATGTTGTTTTTGATCCATGGGCGTGTCGCCAGTTACCATATGGGTTGGGCCGACGAAGAGGGGCGCCAACTGAATGCACACAATGCCCTGTTGTGGAAGTCCATGGCTTTCCTGCAGGAACAGGGCATCGAGCTGCTGGATTTGGGGGGCGTCAACACCCATGATTTGCCTGGCATTTCCCGCTTCAAATTGGGCACGGGTGGACGGGTTGTGCAACTCGCGGGAACTTTTTTTTGAGACCATACATGACTTTCCCTGGTGTTTCGATGCGTGCTGTGCTGGTGTGTGCCGGTTTGTGCGGGAGCCTCCTGCCGGTGTCGGCTCTGGCTTGGACCCGCATTGGTGAAACCGCTGAATTGACCCTGTATGTCAATCGCAATTCCATCGAAAAGGAAAACACGATTCGACGGGTTTGGGAGATGCAGGATTTGAAAACGGCGGATGCGGATGGTGTGCTTTCCAGACGCTACATCAATGAGTACGACTGCAACTACAAGATGCACCGCATCGGGAAAATGACCAGTTTCGCCGGTCCCAAAATGACGGGGCAGAGAATTGCCAATGTCGACGAGATGGGTTACTGGCGAAAAATTCCACCCAATGGTGTGTTTGTTCTGACCTACATTGCGGTGTGCATCGAGTGATGGGCCGCTCACCCAATGCGCAGGGGCTGCCCATCGGCTCAGGGTTTGGTGACCACGGGAGCAGCATTCCCAGGTGAAGCACTGGCCGCTGGCGCTTCGCCAGCTTTGGGTGGGTTTTGCCGTGGAAACTGCACCGCGCGCTCGCGGGATGTGGTGGCATTGTTTTTCTGGATGGTTTCCAGGTAACGTTCTTTTTGGAGCGTGACCAGGGCTTCGACATCCCGCTTGAGGCCATCGACATTGCCCACCGCCGATTTGAGCGACTTGACCTCATTGCCCAAGGACTGAACCGCTGAGGCTTGGGTTTGCAGTTTGGCATTGATGCCCTGAACCTGGCGCATGACCGAGTCGCTGCTGGCCGCTACTTGTTTGGCCGTCTCGCCTGGCACTTTTTGAACCAGGCTCTCCGATTGCTTGAGAGAGGCTTCGATTCGCCCCTCGATTTGGCCTTGGGACTTGGTCAAGGCCATTTGCTGCTCTGCAAGCTCTTTCACGGTTTGGTTGACCTCTGCGAGCGACTCCATGCCCGTGTTGAGCTCGACCACGCGTTTGCCTACGGCCATGATCATCGCATCGAGTTGGTTGATGCGACTGACCAAGCGCACGCCCATGATGAGGAAAAAGATCAGGCTGATGATCAACACGCCTCCGGTGATGGCCATCAGAAGTCGGGCTTTCTTATGACCCTCCTGCGTCATGTCCTTGAAGTCGGCGGTGGTTTGGCGCAGTTGACTGCTAGCGTGTGCCGCCGCTTCGGCCGACTTGGTGGCCAGGTCGGCCGAGTCAAGAACCACCTGTGCCAGGGACTGGTACTGCTCATAAGCACGTTGGTCAACCGACATACCGATGTGCTGAGGCGTGGCAGCGGTTTTGTGGGTGGGAGTGCTGACGAATTCGCTGTCCGAAGCTTTTGCTGTGGGGGCAGTCATTGCTTCAGTGTTGACCGATTCGCTTGCATTGCCCTCAGCTGGTAAAGCGTCATGAGCTTCGTTGGAAGGGGTTATGGTGTTCTCGCTCATGGTTTGAGTCCTCGGACTTGAAAGGGTGATTTGAGTCGATGGAGTTGTTCATCCAAAAGTGCATTGCGTGTTTTGAGTTGTGACAGCCGCAATTTGACGGGGCTGTCTTGTTCCCAAAGCAGGGATGGATCCAACGGCGGCGGTGGCTCAGCAGCCATTGAAAGTGGGGTTGCGCTGGAGGCTTCTTCCGTCAACTTGGCAGGGGCCTCGGCAGTGACGGCTTGTTTTTTGACCTGAACTTTGCGAGCGGGTTTACTGCTTCGTTTCGGCGCTTTGACAGGCACGGGTGTGGCCTCTGCCACAGGACTCGGCGTTTTGGATTTGGGGGGCGCGGTGGCCTTGGCGGGCTCCTTGACGGCGGCAACTTTTTTGGTTTTGCGCGCGGCCACATTCGATCCCTCTTGGATCTTGACAGCATGGGGAGAATCGTTGCGCAGCACGTTATTTTTTTTCATGGCTCTGCTTTCTTCCATCAGGTCGGGCTTTTGAGTTGGGCCTGCAAGCTGCGAGTCGGGCGGACCCAGCTTGTGGGAATGCCAGGGCGCTTGGACGCTTCGAAGCCTTGCTGGGACCCCTCAAAAGGGCCTGACACGATCACGAAGTGCGCCAATTTTTCACCTGATCGGTAGGCCGATACGATCTGAGCATCTTTGAGTCCAGGGTATTTGCGCTGGATTTCCAGGGCTTTTGCATACGTATTGGCCGTGCCGTGTTGCAGCAAGAAACTGTTGGCGTCGAGTTGTTGCAGCCACGCCTGCGCTGGCAATGTGGCTTCTGGTGCTTCGATCGCGGGTGCGGGGGGTGTCACCGCCATCGCAGCGGGTGCTGGCGGCGTTTTTTCTGGCGAAGTAGGCGCGGTCATTTCGGCCGTGACGGCTGCCAATTGAGGACTTTGCAGAGGTGCCGCAGTGACGGGCGGTGTCGACTTGATGCCAAAGGCCTCGGGCTGAATCCACAGCATGATCAAGGTCGACACGACCAAGGCAGAGGTGATGCCCACGACCAGTTTGCCGTTGTGCACCATCCATTGCCGGGTGTTCTTGCGGGGCAGAGCCTTCCATGAATTCAGGGCCAATGTGCCGCGTTTGTGAAAGTCCTGGATTTTTTGCTGGAGGGCCGATTGACCCGTCTTTTCCGGGGGTGCGCTGACCGTGGCGACGGGGAGGGTGGGGGTGTCCAAAGATCTGTCTGTGACCGGGCGCTGTTGGCGTTGGATGCGTTGGACCAACTGCTGTACAGCGTTGAAGTTGCCCTCTTGACGGGCTTGTTCCAGCGCCGCCTGCGCTTGCTCTTCGCTGGGAGCTTCAATGTCCCAACGCAGGATTTTCCGACCAAAGGCCGACAGCGGTGATTTGTCCACTTTGGCTCTGCCCGACATCAGCAAGATGGCCCGGATGTTGGCGCCTGGAAAGTTCTGAATCAGGCGAGCGAGCAACTGGATTTCTGCATCCGGCAGGCTGTGGGCGTCATGGACCAACCAGATTTGTGCGACGTTTTCCGTGGACGAGGATTTAACCGCCTGGTGGAGAGACTGCTTGGCCAGCACTTCATTGAAGCGCCCAAGCAGGGAGTCGGTGTTGGCCGGGAAATAGACTTCGACCCGGCTTTCTGGTGCCTGTTGGCGCAAGCGCCCCAGAAGCAGGTTGACGTAATGGTCGAGCAAGGCTTCAAAGGGGCAATAAAGCGCCAGGCTCAAGCCTTCGTGCGCTACTGCGTTGGCGCAGCCATCGATTCGCATGCGGTCGGCCGCACGAAAAACGAAATGCTTCAAGGCGTCATTTTCGTTAGGGGTGGAGATGTTCATGCGCGTGCTCCAGCTTTTTCGAGGCGACTGCCGTCAGCGTTGAACAGCATGTTGGGCGGAACTTTGACGTGAGGTCTGGCTTGCGGAGGATTGACCGGAGAGGCCGCTTCAAGGCTGAACACATAGGCAATGACTTGGGCCACCGCGTGGTACAGGTCCTCGGGCACTTGTTGCTCCACTTCGGTAGTGAAATAAATCGCACGGGCCAGCGGGGGCGCTTCGAACAAGTGCACGCCGTGGGCCTTGGCTTCAGCCCGGATGAGGGCAGCCATGTGGTCAGAGCCTTTGGCCACCATGATGGGCGCACCGTCACCCGTTGGATCGTATTCCAGAGCCACAGCGAAGTGTTCGGGGTTGGTGATGACCACATCCGCATCCTTGACGCGCTCCATCATTCGGGCATTGGCCATCTCGCGTTGGCGCCTGCGGATCTGGGCCTTCACCTCTGGACTGCCTTCCATTTGCTTGAATTCGTCCTTGATTTCTTGCAAGGTCATTCTCATGCGCTTGGTGAAGGCGTATTTTTGGTAGGGCACATCGATCATGGCAATGACGGCCAGGCTCAAGGCCACCCACAGACCGGATTGCACGATCATGCTGCCTGCAGCACTGAGCGCAGGCTCCAAAGCCATATTGCCCACCGACACCAAGGTGTCCATGTTGGACATCAACGACCACCACAGCACGCCCGAGACCAGGACGAATTTCAAAATGGCTTTGCCCAGCTCCACAAACGCATGGGTTCCAAAAATCCGCTGGAAACCGTTGATGAGGCTGATCTTGGACCCCTTGGGCATGACGGCTTTGAATGAAAACAAAAAGCCGCCTGTCATGACCGAGGCCACCACGGCAGCGATCAGCGTGAAGACGATGATGGGCAACATGAGGACAAAGGCGGCCAGCAGGTGTTCACCAAAATGGGCGGGCAACAAGAGTGGCTTTTCGATGAGCTGGCGGTCAAACACAAAGCCTTGGGCAAATAACTTGGTCATGCGTTGGATGAGCCAACCGCCTGTCAAGAACAAAATCAGCATGGCACCGATCACAATGACCGCAGCTGGCAACTCGATGGAGCGGGCGACCTCGCCGTCTTCGCGGGCTTTGCGCAGTTTTTGCGCCGTCGGTTCTTCGGTTTTTTCCTGGGCGCTTTCAGACACGTGTCACCCCCAGGACTTCGCGCACGACAGAAAAACCCTGAACCCACAGCCAATTGATGCGCCCACCAATGCTGTCCATGGAGATGATGAGGATCACGAAACCGGCCATGATCATGGCCGGAAAGCCCACTGCAAAAATGTTCAGGCTGGGCGCCGCCCGGGTCACAACACCAAGACCAATGTTGATGAACAGCAGGGCCACCATGACGGGCAGCGCCATCAATACGGCGCCCAGAAAGACCATTGAGCTCCACTGGAGCACTCTGCCATAGACCGCCTGGTTCAGGATCGAAGTGCCAATGGGCAAGCTGTTGAAGGATTCAAGGATGAGGCCGAGCATGATGGAGTGCCCCCCAAACCCGACAAAAATCAGGGTGGACATCACGATCAACAGCTGTGAGATCACCGGCACGTTGCCCATGTTGGGGTCAATCATGTTGGCCATGGACAAGCCCATGGCGGCAGCGATGCTTTGGCCCGCCACCACCACGGCGCCCACCACCACTTGCAAAATCAAGCCCATGGTGGCGCCGATCATGATCTGGTTGAAGACTTCGACAAGGCCTTGGGCTGACGTGGGGTCGACCACCGGCCAGGTGTGAAGGGGATACACCAGCCAGGTCAAGACCAAGGCCAGCAGGATGCGCAGGCGGGTGTTGAACGCGCTCAGCGAAAAAATCGGGGCCGTGATCATCAGGGCCGAGATGCGCAGCATGGGCCATAAAAAGGTGTAAAACCTTTCGACGACATCGGCTGCTAAAAAGTTCATGGTGACACCCGTGCGCAAGTCAGATGAACAGGGTCGGGATGCGCTCGAAAATGCTGCGCGTGAAGTCCACCAGGGTGTTGAGCATCCAACCGCCAAACAAAAGCAAGGCCAGGGCTTCCGCGATCAATTTCGGTATGAAGCTCAGGGTCATTTCGTTGATGGAGGTGGCGGCCTGGATGATGCCGATGACCAAGCCCACGGCCAGTGCAACCACCAGCAAGGGGGCGCTCACGAGGGCGATGGTCCACAAGGCGTGGCGGCTCAGGTCAATGACGGAAGCGGTATCCATGGGTCTTTCTTTCAGGGCATGGCAAAGCTGCCTGCCAGCGAGCCCATGATTAGGCTCCAGCCATCGACCAGGACAAACAGCATGAGCTTGAAGGGCATCGAGATCATCATGGGCGAGAGCATCATCATGCCCATGGACATGAGTACGCTGGCGACGATCAGGTCAATGACCACGAAGGGGATGTAAATCAGGAAGCCAATGGTGAAGGCGCTTTTGAGCTCAGAGGTCAAAAATGCCGGTACCAAGGTGGTGAAGGGCACGTCTTGCGGGCTGGTGAAGTTGGTGTTGCGTGCGATCTCCATGAACATGGCGATGTCGTCTTCACGCGTTTGCATGAGCATGAAGGCACGAATGGGCTTTTCGGCAGCCGCCAGGGCTTTGTCAAAGCTCATGCCCTGGTTCATGTAAGGCAGCAGGGCAGTTTGGTAAACCTCGGTCAATACCGGCGACATGACAAACAAGGTCAAGAACAGGGACAAGCCAACGATGACCATGTTGGGCGGGGTTTGGCCCGTTCCGAGGGCTTGGCGCAGCAAAGACATGACGATCACGATGCGCACAAACGCGGTCATCATCAGCAGCAAGGATGGCAAGACCGACAAGGTGGTCATCAGCGCCAGCAGCTGCAGGGTCAGGCTGTACTGGGTGCCGCGTGCGGTGTTGGTGGCGGTGATGGCCGGCAATTCGGGCGCTGCTTGCGCCAACAGGGGCAAGAGGCTCAGCGCAACAGTCAGGATCAGCCCAAGGCTCAAATGGCGCTTCATGGCAGGGTTTCTTCGGAAGGGGCCGTGGGCGTGGCCGCGGAGGCAGGCCAAGCGGAAAGGGCGGTCATTTGATGGGCGGTCACGCCCACCAAAACATCTTGACCATCCAGCTGGATGAGAACGATCTTTTGCCGTGGGCCGATGGACAGGGTTTCAACGGCTTGCAGTCTCTGCGTCTTTTTGCGCAGCATGGACGAGCCGTTTTGCATTTTGCGCAAGGTCCACAGCAGGGCCAGCAACAAGCCAATGACCAGAGCAAAGCTCAGGGCATACTGCAGCCAGTCGACGAAGGTCCATCCTGTGTTCATGGGGCTGTGCCGGGGTTCAGAGGTTGTCCAAACGCTCGGAGGCTGGGATGACTCGGGTCAGACGGATGCCATAGCGGTCATTGACCAGCACCACTTCACCTTGGGCCACCACGGTGTTGTTGACAAGCAGGTTCAAGGGTTCGCCAGCAATGCGATCGAGCTCGACCACGCTGCCTTGGGTCAGTCGCATCAGGTCGCGAATTTTGATCACCGCGCGGCCCACTTCGATGGACAAGGTCACGGGGATGTTCTGCAGAACGTCACTGTGGATCTGGCCTTTGGCAGCAGGATCTTGGGTGAATTCTTCGGGGTTTGTCAGTTCGCTCATGGGCATTCCTCAGTGGGGTTCATGCATGCAAGTTGGGGCTGATGGGTTCAACGATCTTGACGGCCACCTGGCTGCCCATGGCGCCAACTTCGACCTCGAAAACGGGCATGTCTTCGATCATGGCACGCGCTGATTCTGTTTTTTTGAAAGGCAACACGTCACCGGGTTGCATGGTTTGAAGCTGGTGCAGGGATAAATTCATTTTTCCCAACAAAATCTGAATTTCAAGTTCAGCGTCCCGCACGGCATCCTCCAACTGGATGCGCCATACTTTGTCGGACTCTTCGTTACCGTCGCCGGTTTGCACACGGCTGCGCAAAACATCACGAACCGGCTTGAGCGCCACATAAGGTATGACCATGTCGATGAAACCCGAGCCCTGGTTGCTGGAATCGGATTCAAATCGGCTCAACACCACCAAATCGTTTTCATCCGCAATTTGGGCAAACTGAGGGTTGATTTCAGAACTGACGTGCTCAAAATCGATGGGGGCAACAGGGGACCATGCTTCTTTGAATGAACGGAAAAAAACCTGAAGAATGATTTTGATGATCCGTGCTTCAGTCGGTGTGAACAAGCGTCCGGATGGCAGCTGTCCGACACCCCGACCAAAACCGCCAAAAAAGCTGTCGAGCGAACTGAACACCACTGTCGTGTCAATGACCACCATGGCGTAACCACGAAGGGGCGCCATCCTGATGATGTTGACCGACAGGGGAGCCTTCAACTCTTTGATGTAATCGCCAAATCGAACAATTTGGGCCCGTGTTGGATTCACCCTGGGACTGGTTCGAAGTACTTCGAGCATGCCCAGACGGAACATTCGAATGAAGCGCTCATTGATCATGTCCAATGACGCAACGTTCACGCCCAGACTGCTGTCTTCGGCAGCCAAATCATGCTTGCGGACTTGGACGTCCAGGTTGTAGCCCGTGTCCACTTCCATGCTGCCGTCATGGAAGCTGGCCGACAACGCGGCCAATTCCTCAGGCGACAAAAGATTTTGGGTTTCAGCCATGCTCATGAGATCAATCAGGTCTGCTGATTACTGGACAACGAAGCTGGTGAAATAGACTTCTTCAATGCCCCCAAAGTCTTCGTACTTCTGCAAAACAGCGTTCATTTCTTCACGGATTTTTGCAGCCAATTCTTTGCGGAATTCTGGTTTGGCCAAATCAGCCTCGGTCATTTGTCGCATCACGTCCAAAGCCACGGACCGCAAGGCAAACTCGTGTTTTTTGGCATTCTTGAAAACGCGTTCGTCGTAGTGGGTCATGATGGCCAAATTCAGCTGAATGACTTTGCGCGTGTTGGTCAAATTGGAAACCAGTGGTTTTTCCAATTCCATGTAGCTGTTTTCAAACCGAGTCAGCTCAGGCGATTCCTTGGCGACTTTTTGTGGCGCTGCGTCTTTCCCTGCGGCTTTCGGGTCGGCCGCACCTTGTTCCAGAGTTTTCAGGGCCTCTTCGGCAGCCAGCGTGTCCTTTTTGTCAAAAAAACCTGTGACAAACAAGGTGCCAACCGCTGTGCCAATGAGCAGGAGCAATACAACCAATGCAATCACGATGATTTTGATCAAGGGTGATTTTTTCTTGCCTTCAACTTCAATTTCTTCGTCAGCCATTTGCTTTCCTTGGTTGTTCGCGCGTCAAACCAGCACATCCCACCCGTCTTGCCCCATTTTCATATGGTGAATTGGAGTGGACCCAGTTAGAGGGCTGGAGCCAAAATCGACAGAATTGTCATTTTTGGATTTTGACATTTGTTCAGGTGTCGAATCTCCGCCACGTTTTTGCTTTTGACCATCGCCTACCAGCATTGAAGCAACATCCATGCCCATTTGGTTGAGCGTGTCTTTGAGTTTGGACAAGCCATCTTGGAGCAATTCCCGTGTGACCGCTTGTGGGGCGGTGAATACAGCATCGAGTTCACCGCTGCGCATGCGCATCTCCACCTCAATATGGCCCAAAGTCGCGGGTCGCAGTGAAAGTTTCAGGTGCCATTGGCCTTTTTCGATCTCGGAAAGAATCCGTTGTCCGACAGCCTGGCCCATTTTCTCGGCCAGATTCTGGATGTTTTCTGATCGCTGAGCTGGGCCCGCGTCTTCAGTCCCCGGGCCGCCTGCTTGGGTCTGCAGGTCCTGTCTGGCCGCCGCAAACAGGTCTGGGCGTTGCCCAGCGGGTGTGCCCGTGGACGCCAACAAGGGGGAGGATGCACTGGAGGATGCCGTGGAAGCCCCCTCGGCCATGGCCTGTTCCAGACTTTCCAGGAGTTGCGGATTGGCTGCGTCTGTCAGGTCCAGCTCACTCAATGAAATCCCGCTTTTTTGAAACTGTTCTTGTTTGGGGGCTGTGACGGCCAGGGTGTTGCGCATCATCCAGACGGCGGCAGGTGTGGGGGCGGGCATCACCTGGATTTGCACCTTGGTCGCCTCCGCAGCGGCCTCTTGAGCCGAGGGTTGCGGGCGAGCTTGTTCTGTCTGCTGGGCCAGAGCCAAGAGTACGGAAGCATTCAAAGGCAAGTTCTGGTTCTGGCTGTCTGATTTGATCACCGGAACTGCATCTGGTGATTTTTGAATCAATGGATCGACGACTTCCTCTGGCAATAAGGCGGCACTTGCGCCCAGTGCAGGTTGGATCTCTTGTTGGCTCAGGTGTTGGACCGCGCTTTTGAGTGGGAGACAGCTAAGTTGTCCTAAGTCTTTGTTGTCAAGTCCAATGGCTTGGGGTAGCGAAACAGGTCCTGAGCCCATGAGCCATTGCACCACCGTTTCATCCAGTCCTTGTGATCGCGCAAAGGCTTCCAGGCTCTGCACATCGGGCGCTGCGGTTTCTGCGGTGATCACGTTCAAATGAGGCCCCAGGTGGACGGCTTTCAATGCATCGCTGCCCAATGCCATGCCGAAACCGAGCAGCACATCGGCATCGCGGGCCATGTGGGTCGCGTTAAGAATATCGGCCTCGTTGGCCATGGGTTGCTCAAGCAAATGGGACGGCGAAAGCGGCTTCGGGTTCAGCAGATCCCCGATCACTTGGCCGAATTCGCTGGGCTCACTGGGGTTGTGCTTCCCATTGTTGAGCTCCAAAGTATCCATTTTGGGGTGGCTGGTGGCGTGACTGGTGTTGTCGATCAAAGCAAAGTTCATGGGCGTGGCTTTATGAGAAGTGGCTATCGGGGTCCAGCGGTTCAGTTGCAGCGGCCATTTATTGCCGTTTGCATTGGGATGAGGCTTATTGAGCAAGTTGCGCACCAGCTTTGGGGGCCAACGTTGGTTTTGCTGGAAAGTGTCGGTTTTTGTGGCATGCACCTTGCTTGAAGGGTGTTGAAACATTTACACCCGCTGCCCGCTGTCTCCATGGCAGTGCAGCGCACACCTTCACATGAGCACATTGACCTGGTCCGCGATCCGACAGAATTTCGCCCGTTTTG
This sequence comes from Comamonadaceae bacterium, assembly GCA_027484105.1. Lineage (GTDB taxonomy): Bacteria > Pseudomonadota > Gammaproteobacteria > Burkholderiales > Burkholderiaceae_C > Limnohabitans_A. Next base: position 261,545 of record JAIXUG010000002.1, on the reverse strand, counting down.
ATCTGGCGGGACTGGGATTGCCCGCCTTGGTCTTGTTGATCATGGCCATGTTGGTGATTCCCTTGCCCCCCCTGTTGCTGGACATTTTGTTCACGTTCAACATCATGATTGGCTTGGTGGTCATCATGGTGGCGATTGGCACGCGCAAACCCTTGGAGTTTTCATCCTTTCCCTCGGTCTTGTTGTTTGCGACCATGCTGCGCCTGGCTTTGAACGTGGCGTCAACCCGAGTGGTGTTGGTCAACGGCCATGAGGGGCCGGAGGCTGCCGGCAAGGTGATTGCGGCGTTCGGCGAGTTCGTGATCGCCGGCAACTATGTGGTCGGTTTCATCATCTTCGTGATTTTGATGATCGTGAACTTTTTTGTGGTGACCAAAGGTGCTGGACGCGTCTCCGAGGTCAATGCCCGCTTCACCCTGGATGCGATGCCAGGCAAGCAAATGTCGATCGACGCAGACCTTAATGCGGGGGTGATCGACCAGGAAACAGCCAAAAAACGCCGCGAAGAATTGGCTCAGGAGTCGGACTTTTTCGGCTCCATGGACGGTGCCTCCAAGTTTGTCAGCGGTGACGCCTTGGCGGGCTTGCTGATTTTGATCATCAACATTGTGGGTGGTTTGGCCATTGGCATTGGCCAACATGACCTGCCTGTGGGTGAAGCGACCCGTCTGTATGTCTTGTTGACCATCGGCGATGGCTTGGTGGCTCAAATTCCAGCGCTTTTCATGTCGCTGGCCACGGCGATCATCGTGACCCGTGTGACGACCTCCGAGTCGATGACCGAGCAGGCCTCCAGCCAATTGTCCAATGTGCCTGCTTTGTTCATCTCGGCCGCGATCCTGACGATTCTGGGTTTGGTGCCCGGCATGCCCCATCTGGTGTTCCTCACGCTGGCCGCTGCGACAGCTGGGTTGGCCTTCATGGTGATGCGCAAGCAGATGCTGTTGGAACAAAGCGCGGCCGCGCCTGCTTTGCCTGTCAATGAAGGCCCCAAGGAGCTGGATTGGGACGATGTGGAACAGGTGGATTTGATTGGCTTGGAGATTGGTTATGGCCTGATTCCCTTGGTCAATGTGGACTCAGGCGGTCAGCTGATGACGCGCGTCAAAGGCGTGCGCAAAAAACTCTCGGCCGAGTTGGGGTTTTTGGTTCAGCCCGTGCGCATCCGCGATGCACTCAACCTGGAGCCCGACACGTACCACATTGTTTTGAATGGCGTGGTGCGTGGGCGTGGTGAAGTCAAGGTGGGGCGTGAGCTGGCGATCAATCCTGGAAAGGTGTACGGCAAGGTCGAAGGCCAAGCCACCAAGGAGCCTGCTTTCGGCCTGGAGGCGGTCTGGATTGAGCCCGCTTGGCGTGACCAGGCGCGCGCTTTGGGTTACACCGTGGTCGACCCCAGCACGGCCATTGCCACGCACATGAACAAAGTCTTGCGCGACAACGCGTCCGAGCTGATGAGCCATGATGAGGCCCAAAAACTGCTGGACAAGTTGGCCGTGAAATCCCCCAAACTGGTGGAGGAACTGGTGCCTGGCAAGTTGTCCTTGGGCGTGGTGACACGTACCTTGCAAAACTTGTTGCAGGAGTCGGTGCCGATCCGTGACATGCGAACCGTCGTCGAGGCCTTGACAGAAGTTTGCGGGCGCACGCAGGACCCGGATCAGTTGGCGCAACTGATCCGCCCTAAGCTGGGCCGCATGATCGTTCAAAGTCTGACCGAAAACCGGGACACCTTGTCGGTTTTGACGCTGGACCCCCAGCTCGAGCAATTGCTGCACAACGTGCTGCAGCAAAACACGAACGCCACAGGCATGGTGCTGGAGCCTGGTTTGGCCGAGAGCCTGTTTGCGGCTTTGCGAGAAAGCGCCCGATCCACAGAAGAGCAGGGGCTGCCCGCCGTGCTGGTGGTTTCTCCTGCGATTCGCCCCTGGATGTCGCGCGCTGTGCGCTACCGCGTGAATGACCTGACCGTGCTGTCTTACAGCGAAATACCGGATGACCAGGCTGTCAAGGTGATCAACACCGTTCAAGCCGATCCGCGCCAAAACCCTTCAGTTAGCAAAGCCTGATAAATCATGGAACTCAAACGCATCATTGCCCGCGACAGCCGATCAGCGAATGAAAAAGCCATCCAGTTGTATGGCCCCGATGTCCTGGTCATTTCGAGCCAAAGGGTCGATCAGCAGACCGAATTGATCGTGGCGGTGGATGTGGCTGATGAATCGCTGGAGCGTTCAAGCGGATGGGATGACACCGTTGAGCAGCCTCAAAACGCTGAATCAAGGTCGCAAGACAGCGAGAAAGAATTCTTGCCGTTTTCCAAAGTTTTTCAAAACGCCCATATCCAAACGCCATCTTCCCAGGCGGAAGATGATTTCGATACAAGTGCCACCGATATGCCGGTGCCCTCCAAAGAGGCTTCTCAAGCGGCTCCCCTGTTCGGAACAGCCCCCCATCCCTACGAAAAGCAGCGCAGCCATGAGATTGTGGACATGCTGCGTGAGGAAATGGCCGCATTGCGCAAGGAGTTTGCCTTGTCCCGTCAAATGCAGCCTTGGCAGCAAAACTTGGGTTTGTCTTCGGATATTCAGAAGCTTTGCCTGGCGATGCAGGAGGTGGGTATTCCCGTCACGCTGCGTTCATTGCTGGCCGACAGTGTCCAGCAACTGAATACCCTCGAAGAGGCTTGGCCTGTGGTTCAACAAATGCTGGTGCATGCGATCAATCGCCCAAGTCTGGAAGCACCTGTGCGTGGCGTTCATGTTTTGTGCGGCCCATCGGGGGCTGGCAAAACTTCAATGCTCGGCAGGTTGGCCTTTGCTGCGGCGCAGACCCATGGGGCGGAGCAGCAGGTGATGATCAGCTATGGCAATCAACGACCCGGAGCTTGGTCGCAGATCCAATTATTGGCCTCTCAAGCTGGCACGTCCTGCTTCCGAGCTGCTGATCTGGGTATGTTGCAAACTTTGCTGGATGAACTGCATGGCAAAACCATCTGGATCGACACCCCAGGTGCAGATTTTGCGCTTCATGCGCAACAACTTCAGTCGCAATTGCGAGTGGATATCCATGCGGTCTTGCCAGTTGATGCTACAGTGACCAGCGTGCAAAAAATTCTTCAAAGCTCCGAAATTCGTTGGTCATCTCTGATGCTGACCAAGGTCGATGAGGCCGCATACCCTTGGCCATTGATCAAGGGGCTTTGTGAGAGTTCCGTCGGCGTTTCGTGCATGGCTGAAGACAGCAAAATCAACCTGTCACCGTTGTCTTTTGACGCGGCTCGGCTCGTGGGTTTGGCCATGATACCCTTGCAGGCTTCATTACCCGAAATTCATCATTTGAAATCGGACGTTCCATTGGTCAAAAAAGCGCGTAAGTCCAGAGCTAAAAAGGTGGCTGATCCCATTCCAGCAGCCGCACCAAAGTCTCGTCTCACCAGAACGAAGGCCTTGACCAGTTCGTCCGTCAAGGCAGTTCATGGATAAAAGAACATTACCGCAAGTCATTGGCGTCGCCAGTGGCAAGGGTGGCGCAGGCAAAACCACTGTGGCCATCAATTTGGCTGTTGCCTTGGCATTGCGCGGGCAAAAAGTGATGTTGCTGGACGCCGATTTGGGCATGGCGAATGCCCAAATTGCATTGGGTGCTCATGCCCCTTTCAACATCAGTCATGTGCTCAATGGCAGCAAAACACTCCAGGAAGTTTTGGTCACCACGGCTCAAGGCGTTCGTTTGGTGCCTGGTGCCTCGGGCTTGCGCAATATCGCTGCATTGGACACGGCCCAAATCGCCACCATGATCCGTGCTTTTGATGGTTTGGATGAGCCTGTCGATTACCTGGTGGTGGACGTCGCCGCGGGCATTGCACCTGCCGTACTCGAGTTCATGGCCGCTTGCCAACGTCGTTTTGTCGTTGTCTGTGACCAACCTTCGTCCATTGCCGATGCCTATGGTTTGATCAAAGTCATGTCCACCGAGCAGTCGCTGGACGAGATCTACCTGATACCCAATATGGTGGGCAATGCCCAAGAGGGTCGCCAACTTTATCGCCGGCTCAACGATGTTTGTACCCGTTTTCTGGGCGTCTCGATCCGTTATTTGAATGCGATCGAGGGCGATGAACTGGTGCTTCAGGCCTTGCGAAAATACCAATCAGTCATGGATTTTGCCCCTGGCAGTGCCGCTGCGCGGGATTTTCGTTCACTCGCCGAGGCAGTGACCCAGTTGCCCCCGGTCCAATCGGCATCCGGACGCATGCAGTTTTTCATGGAGCGCATGCTCCAAGTTCCACCGGTCGAGTAGGCTCATGAGCAGCAACGTCTCACTCTATGAAGAAGTCGGCAATCGCCACGAATCCCTGATTCTGGCGCATATGCCCATGGTCAAGCGTGTGGCGGTCCACCTGAAGGCCCGCTTGCCACCTTTCATGGAGTTGGATGAGTTGGTGCAAGTGGGGATGGTGGGGCTGATTGAAGCTGCGCGCTCGTTTGATCCGACCAAGGGTTTTGAGTTTGAGCATTTCGCCCTGAGTCGGGTGAGGGGCGCCATTTTGGACGAGGTCCGCAGGCAGTCCTTTTTGCCGCGTTCTGCCGTCGCATTCAACAAAAGTGAAAACGAGGCCGTTCATGTGCTGGCTTCAGAACTCGGGCGCGCGCCGACCCAGTCTGAATTGGCGCTGTTCATGGGCAAGGAAATCGAGGAGTTCCATAAAGAGCGTGGTCAGGCCAAACGCTTTGAAACCTTCTCGATGGAGGTGGTCAATGACGAAGTCATGAGCATGCCCGGAGATACCGCCATGCAGCCTGAGGTGATGGTGGAAGAGGCTGAATTCATGGAAGCCGTGGTACAGGCGATTGACGATTTACCCGAGCGTGAGAAGCTTGTAATGTCGCTTTACTACGTTGAGGAACTCAACCTCAAAGAAGTCGGTGAAGTGCTGGGTGTGAGTGAATCCAGAGTCAGCCAGATACTGTCCACTGTAGTTAAAAAATTGAGAAAAAATTTGCAATTAAATTAAATAATAAATTTATATAAAAATTTATTAATAAATTGTGTTGAGCAAATTATTTCCCTCGAACTCTGCCATCGGTATTCTTGAAACAGTAACCCGGAGGCATAGGCATGTTCCACTTACGGCTCACTTGACCCCTAACAAGCTATACGGACAAACTTCCGATGCTTGCTTGACTCAATACAGTCGGGACTGCGGTTTGGGATGCGCAGTCGCTTTCCAGTGCTACTGCTGAAACGGCAGATAATGTCTTGCCGACGACAATAACTTCATTTCGTCTCAAACCAATATGAATGTAGATGCCTTCCTCAATGCACTGATGGCCATTGGCTTGTTATTGGTCTTGATTTTGATCATCTATCTCATTGACCGGGTCAATGCGATAGAAAACGAGACGCGAAGGGTCATGAGCACCATCACTGAAAGTTCAGTCAAATCGGAATCCCCATTCATGGGATTGAGTGCAAAAAAGCTTTGGGATGTCATGTGCGGACGAGGCACAGAGGGTTTGGATCATCAAGCTTTGTCTGATTTACGTGGCCGTTATCCACTTATCTTGTCCAAGCATGCGGAAGCTTTGTATCGAGACGGTTACCAAGACGGTTTCCGAGGAGCACCCAGTGAGCCTCAGAATATCAAGCTGATCTCTACAGCTAAAGGGTCAGTGGAATCATGGATTCCCAGTGCACAGGCCAACGCCTTGTATCAATGTGGTTTTGATGCGTCACAATCACCAGAGTCTGATTGGGGACCTATTCGTGCTTCCATGGATGAAGCGGGTCACTTTTTATGGAGTAAAGCTCAAATTGAGGACACCAGTCCGCTGTCCGAATGGCTGATGCCTGTGGCTACTGAGATTGCCAGTGAACAGTCATCTCTTGGTTCTTCATCATCGGTTGATGCTGAATCAAAGGGTAATTCCAAGCGTAAGAGCTGAAAAATCTTAATTTCTACAGTATCGCTAAGTGGGTCTCAAGTTCAGCGCCCTTGCGCCGATTCCATAGTTACTGAAGATGTAAAGGGGTTTTTCAATGCGTGCCTATTCCAAGTTTGCTGAAAGTTACGGTTCTGTCCAAGTCTCCACAGGGGTGGCCACCGCTGACAACGTTCAGTTGATTCAAATGCTGTTTGATGGCTTGCTCGAAAGCCTGGCCTCCGCATCCGGCCATATCCAGAACAATGCCATTGAAGAAAAGTCCAAAGCCTTGTCCCGTGCCGGTCGCATCGTTGTGGGTTTGCAGGGCGCGCTCGACTTTGAACGCGGTGGTGAACTGGCCGAAAACCTCAACGAGTTGTACGCCTACATCACACGCCGCTTGTTCCACGTGAACGCGCACAACGACTTGGCGGCATTGGAAGAGGTCAAGACCCTGATCAAGGACATTTCACAAGCTTGGCAAACCCTGCCCAGCTTGTTGGCAGACACCAGCCGAAAGTCCAGCTACGCGAATTGATGGCCATCGGATTTGTCCGATTGGTCTGCCCGACAGGGATCGAACCTGTGACCCACAGCTTAGAAGGCTGTTGCTCTATCCAACTGAGCTACGGGCAGAGAAAACACAAAAGGCCCTGAAGGGGCCTTTTTTGTTGTTGCTTGAATTGACAAACGCACGGGTGTGCATGAAAAAATGGTCGGAGCGGCGGGATTCGAACTCGCGACCCTCTGCTCCCAAAGCAGATGCGCTACCAGGCTGCGCTACGCTCCGACTGGCGTTATTCTAACCCTCAAATCCTGCTTTTGAAGGCGTCCCATGGCAAAAATGTGCAGTGGCCATGATGACTGGCCCCATCTGCGCTTGGGCTGGTCGCGGCAGATGGGGTGAAGTCATGGATTTTCAGCTGCCGCGCGTCACGGGCATGTTGAGATCACCAGGCAAAGCCAGCTGCTTGGCCAGTTCAAGTTTGGCCAGGGAGTTGCGGTGCACTTCGTCCGGACCGTCGGCCAGGCGCAAGGTGCGTTGGTGGGCATAGGCATAAGCCAGTGGGAAGTCTTGCGACACACCACCGCCGCCATGCGCCTGAATCGCCCAGTCGATGATCTGGCAGGCCATGTTGGGGGCCACGATCTTGATCATGGCGATCTCGGCCTTGGCCACCTTGTTGCCCACGGTGTCCATCATGTAAGCGGCTTTGAGCGTGAGCAGGCGGGCTTGCTCGATCATGCAGCGCGACTCGGCGATGCGCTCTTGCCACACGGTCTGACGGGCCACCTCGCGGCCAAAGGCCACGCGCTCGTTCAGGCGCTTGCACATCAGCTCCAAGGCGCGCTCGGCGATGCCGATGGTGCGCATGCAGTGGTGGATGCGGCCAGGGCCCAAGCGACCTTGCGCGATTTCAAAGCCACGGCCTTCGCCGAGCAAGATGTTTTCAGCGGGCACGCGCACGTTCTTGAGCACCACTTCCATGTGGCCGTGCGGGGCGTCGTCGTAGCCAAACACCGACAAGGCGCGCACCACGGTGATGCCAGGCGTGTTGGCAGGCACCACAATCATGGACTGCTGGGCGTGACGACCAGCATCGGGGTTGGTTTTGCCCATCACGATGTAAACCGCACACCGTGGGTCACCGGCACCGGACGACCACCATTTGCGACCGTTGATGACGTAGTCGTTGCCGTCGCGTCGGATGTCGCACTCGATGTTGGTGGCGTCTGACGAGGCTACATCGGGCTCGGTCATCAAGAAGGCCGAGCGGATTTCGCCGCGCAGCAGGGGTTCCAGCCAGGTGTCTTTGAGGCTCTCGCTGGCGTAGCGCTCCAGCGTTTCCATGTTGCCGGTGTCGGGCGCTGAGCAGTTGAAAATTTCCGCGGCAAAAGGCACGCGGCCCATGATCTCGCACAGCGGGGCGTATTCCAGGTTGGACAGGCCTTGGGGTGCGCGGGTGGACTTGGGCAGGAACAGGTTCCACAAACCGGCAGCCTGGGCTTTGGGTTTGAGTTCCTCGACGATTTTGGTCGGTACCCAGGCATTGCCCTTGGCGCGGTTTTCGGCGATCTCCTCAAAGAATCGGGCCTCGTTGGGGTAGATGTGCTCGTCCATGAAGGCCAGCAAGCGGGCTTGCATCTCTTTGACCTTGGGGGTGTATTCAAAATCCATGGTCTCTCTCCTGGAGTTGGTGATTCTGGGGTTGAAAAAGTTCAGGCTTGGCAGGCAAAACGCCAGGCCAGCTCGGCCATGGGTTTGGCACCAGCGCCCGAGGTTTTGGCTTGCTCGCTGGACGCCGTGCCGTCTTCGACGCGTTTGGCAATGCCTTGCAAGATGGCTGCAATGCGGAACATGTTGTAGGCCAGGTAGAAGTTCCAGTCCTTGGCCAAGGCCTCGGGGGTGGTGAAGCCCGTGCGTTCGCAATAGCGGCGGATGTACTCGGCCTCTGAGGGGATGCCTAAGCTGGCAAGATCAAGTCCGCCAATCCCACGGAAGGTGCCGGGGGTGATGTGCCAGGCCATGCAGTGGTAGCTGAAGTCGGCCAGCGGATGGCCCAGCGTAGACAGCTCCCAGTCGAGCACCGCCAGCACGTGCGCTTCGGTGGGGTGGAACATCAGGTTGTCCAGGCGGTAGTCGCCGTGCACGATGCTCACCAGCGAATCGTCCTTGGCGCTTTCCGGGATGTTTTGCGGCAGCCACTCGATCAACTGGTCCATTTCAGGGATGGGCTGTGTGATGGAGGCAGCGTACTGTTTGCTCCAGCGCCCGATCTGGCGCTCGATGTAGTTGCCAGTTTTGCCGTAGCTGGCCAGTCCTTGCTTGGCAAAGTCCACTTTGTGCAGTGCTGCCAGCACGCGGTTCATTTCGTCGTAAATCGCACCGCGTTCGGTGGGTGTCATGCCGGGCAGTGACTGGTCCCAAAGCACACGGCCTTGCACGAACTCCATGACGTAAAACGCACGGCCAATGACCGATTCGTCGTCACACAGCACGTGCATTTGTGCCACCGGCACATCGGTGCCGTGCAGGCCTTGCATCACCGCAAATTCGCGCTCGATGGCGTGGGCCGATGGCAGCAGCTTGGCCACAGGGCCAGGCTTGGCCCGCATCACGTACTTGCGCGATGGCGTGATGAGTTTGTAGGTGGGGTTGGACTGGCCACCCTTGAACATTTCCACGCTCAAGGGGCCCGCAAAGCCGGAAAGTCTGGCGCTGAGCCAGCCCTCCAGCGCAGATTCGTCAAAGGCGTGGGTGCCTGAGACAGGCCGAGTCCCCACAAAATGGTCAAAAGCACTCATGGGTTCATCCGTGGGAAGTCGTTGGCCTTTGGGGGCAGCGGCGGTGCATTCAAAACGTGATGCGTCAGTGGTCCGCGTTCACAATCAGCAACAGCGCATCGCGGTCCAGCACCACCAGGCCGCCTGGCTCGATGCGAATGATCTGCTCGCGCTCCATTTGCTTGAGTTCCTGGTTCACGCGTTGGCGTGAGGCACCCAGCAATTGCGCCAGTTCTTCTTGCGCCAGTTGCAAGCTGATGCGAATCGCTTTGGCATCGGACAGACTGGGCACACCGTAGCTGCGCAGCAGGTGGTTGAGCTGTTTGGCCAGTCGGGCTCGCAAGGGCAGGGTGTTGAGGTCCTCCACCAAGCCGTAGAGTTGGCGAATGCGGCGTGCATGCAGGCGCAACATGGCGTCGTAAAACTCGACGTGCTGAGACAGTATTTTCTTGAAGTCGGCCTTGGCCACGTTCAAGGTGGTGGTGTCGCCGTGTGCATAGCAGTCGTGCGTTCGACGATCCCCGTCGAAGATGGACACATCGCCAAACCAGATGCCCGGCTCCACATAGGTCAAGGTGATTTGCTTGCCCGAGACCGAAGTCGAGCTGACACGCACGGCACCCTTGGCGCAAGCGATCCACTGCTCGGGCGGATCGCCCCGGGCAGCGAGCATGTCGCCGTCTTTGTGTCGCTTGACGTAGGCGCATCGAAGTATGTCGTGACGAAGTGAGGGTGAGAGGGTAGAGAACCAGCGACCACCGTTGATGGCTTCTCTTTCCTCCATTGTCAGAATCGGTTCATCCATGTTCTGTCCTTTGAGTGACTGGGAATCGAAATTTTGTCGCCTGGGGGACCAGTCAACTTATTCGTATTCGGGTTTTTGCTTGTTCAAAAAGGCCGCAATGCCAATGCCTGCATTGTTGTGGTGCAGGTTTTTGACAAAGTGATCGCGTTCACGGGCCAGTTGGACATTGAGGCTGCTGTCATCGGCATCGGCCAGCAATTCCTTGATGCTGCTCAAGGCGTTGGGCGCGCGGGCGTTGAGCAGCTCACTCAGTTGCAGGGCATCTTGCAGTGCCTGACCGGCATCGGCCAGGCGGTTGACCACGCCCAACTGTTGGAGCCGTTCGGCACCGATGCGCTCGCCGCACATCAAGAGTTCGGTGGCCAACTGGCGCGGCACCGCCCGGGACAGGCTCCAACTGCCGCCGCCGTCAGGCGACAGGGCTATCGAGCTGTAGGCCATCACGAACACACTGTTGCGGGCCGCCACGATCAAGTCGCAGGCCAAAGCCAGCGAAAAACCAGCCCCCGCTGCAGGCCCTTCGACCGCTGCAATCACCGGCTTGGGGAAGGTGCGGATGGCTTCGATCCAGTTGTGCAGCCCTTCAATGCTTTGCGCCTGGTGCTCTGGAGGCAGCTGGCGGTTGTTTTGAAGGCGTTGCAAATTACCGCCTGCGCTGAAGATGCCATTGGCCCCGGTGATGACCACGCTGCGCACATCGGCGCTGGATTCGGCCACGCTCAGGGCTTCGACGCCTGCGGCGTACATTTCGGGCCCGAGTGCGTTGCGAAACTCTGGGTTGCTGAGGGTCAGGACCAAGGTCTGACCTTCGCTGGTGCTGAGCAGTTGAGCGGTCATTTTCACGCTTCCGTGTGCATGAGCGACAGGCCAATCGCACCGCGGCGGCGCAACCAAGGGCTGGGGCGATACCGTGGGTCGCCATAGACAGTTTGCAGGTTGAACAGCACTTCGAGAATGCTGTCCGGGCCAAAGCGGTTGCCCATGGCCAATGGCCCCATCGGGTAGGCCAGGCCGAGTGTGACCGCCGTTTCCAGGTCTTGCGGCGTACAGATGCGCTGCTGGCAGATGTCGGACGCGATGTTCACAATGGTGGCGACCACGCGCTGGGTGACAAAGCCACCGCTGTCGCGGATCACCGAGACGGCTTTGCCGTCGCGGGCAAACAAGGCGTGCGCGGCATCGCGCATGTCGGTGCGGGTGGCGGGATTGGTGGCCAGCACACGGCGTTTGGTGGCGGCGTCATTGACCAGCATGTCGATGCCCACAGTGCGGGCCGGGTCCAAGCGCTCGACCACCGCCACGGTGGTGATGTCAAAGCCCAAGGGGGCGACGATGGTCAGCGCTTCAGGAGAGGGCGATGCCCCGGATTCTAGGGTTGCCCCCAGGTCCTTGAGCAGCTGCAAAAGCTCCATGCGGCGCGCTGCACGGGGTGAGACCCACACAGGCGGAAGGCTTTCCACAACGGGCACGGGCGGTTCTGCAGGCACGTGCGCCACGCCATCCACATATTTGTAAAAGCCTTCGCCCACTTTTTTGCCCACCACGCCACCCGCCAAACGCTGGGCGGTGATGACGTTGGGGCGGTAGCGGGGTTCTTCGTAGTACTGGTGATAAATCGCTTCGATCACATGGTGGGAAACATCCAGGGCCGTCAGGTCAAACAATTCGAAGGGGCCAAGCTTGAACCCCACCTGATCGCGCAGGATGCGGTCAATGGTCGCGAAATCCGCAATGCCTTCGCTCACGATGCGCAGTGCTTCGGTGCTGTAACCACGCCCAGCGTGGTTGACGATGAAGCCCGGCGTGTCTTGCGCTTGCACCGGTGTGTGGCCCATCTGGCGGGCAAACTCGGACAAGCGTTCGCAGACGGCCTGGTCGGTCTTGAGACCGGCGATCACTTCGACCACCTTCATCAAGGGCACGGGGTTGAAGAAGTGGTAGCCCGCAAACTGGCTGGGGCGCTGCAAGGCCGCTGCAATGGCGGTGACCGAGAGTGACGAGGTGTTGGTCACCAGGACAGCCGTGGGGGCGAGCACTTTTTCGAGTTCGGTGAACAGGCTTTTCTTGATGTCGATTTTCTCGACGATGGCCTCCACCACCAATTCGCATTCGGCCAGGTCTTGCATGCTGGCGGCGCTGAGCAAACGGGTTTTGTAGTCGGCCACGGTTTCGGGAGACAGGCGGCCTTTTTCCTGCAGCTTGTCCCATTGTTGGAATACAGCGTTACGGGCTTTGGCGATGGCTTCGGCTTGGGTGTCGTACAGCCACACCTGGCTGCCCGCTTGTGTGGCAATTTGGGCGATGCCCCGGCCCATGGCGCCGGCGCCAATGATGGCGACTTTGGAAAATGCGAGGGTCATGATCTGTGAGTCAGGCAATAGGAATTTGAAGTTTCAATGGCTTGAGCCCTTGTTGAAGGCAGTGCAACCCGAAATCAGTGGCGGTCCCAAGCCGGTGGGCGTTTAGCGACGCACTTGCAGCGCGCCAGGATTGACGATGTTGGTCGGTGTCCCTTTGATGTAGTTCACGACGTTGTCGAAAGCGGTGCCAAAGTAGAGTTCGTAGCTGTCTTTTTCAACATAGCCAATGTGGGGCGTGCAGATGCAGTTTTCCAGCCGCAATAGCGCCGATCCCTGCAAGATCGGCTCGGATTCGAAAACATCGATGGCGGCCATGCCGGGACGCCCCCGATTCAGGGCACCAATCAAGGCGTTGGGCTCGATCAATTCTGCACGCGATGTGTTGACCAACAAGGCCGTGGGCTTCATTCTGCCCAAGTCATCACCGGTCACGATGCCGGTGGTCACATCGTTCAAGCGCAAGTGCAAAGACAGCACATCGGCATTTTCAAAAAATGACTCGCGGCTGGGCGCGGCGGCCAAACCATCCTGCACGGCGCGGATGCGGGATTCATCGCTGCCCCAAATTTGCACGTTCATGCCAAAAGCGCGACCATACCCCGCAACCATTTGCCCAATTTTTCCGTAACCCCATACACCGAGGGTTTTCCCCTTCAAGACAGTCCCCAAACCAAAATTGGTGGGCATGCCCCCGGATTTCAGCCCCGATTGCTGCCAAGCGCCGTGTTTGAGGTTGCTGATGTAGTGCGGCAGGCGCCGGGCTGCGGCCATGATCAAGGCCCAAGTCAGTTCAGCCGGTGCGACGGGAGAGCCCACGCCTTCTGCAACGGCCACGCCACGTTCCGAACAAGCCGCCAGGTCGATGTGACCACCCACGCGCCCCGTTTGGGCGATCAATTTGAGGCGTGGCAGTTTTTCGATCAAGGCTCTGGTCACCACAGTGCGTTCACGAATCAACACGATCACATCGGCATCTTTGAGTCGGACAGACAGCTGCCCGATGCCTTTGACCGTGTTGGTGTAAACCTTGGCTGGGTAGTTCTCGAGTTTGGACGCACAGTCGAGTTTGCGGACGACATCTTGGTAGTCGTCAAGGATCACAATGTTCATGCCCGACATTGTGCCTTGTCAGGAGCCGATATCTGGCGGGCCAGCTCCACCTTTTCGTGGGGTGTTCTCCACCGGAGGTCAATTTGGCAAGCGGCTCATTTCCATCGCTGCCAGTCGGTCCAATTCGGCGCAGACGTCAGACATGCGACCCGAGATCACCATCCTTCCGGCGGTTTGCGGTGCATCGCCGTATTCGTGAACCCTCAGCACCTTCAGCCGCTGGGTGTTCTTGGGCATGGGCTTGACAGCAGCGATTGTGCAGGCCGAGGGTCGACTGGCCCGAATGGGGAAGGGGCGGTCAAATGCGCGTGTGGGCAAGGCCGATTTGGAGGGGACAAAACCCGGCAGGTGTTTGAAGAGACCCGAGAGGGTCAGGAGTGCGATTCCCATGTGAAACCTTTCAAAAGCATGGAGGTTGGACACAGGCAGGATTGGTATTGAATGACATTGCGCTCAGGGCTGTTGACAGCGCCCGCCACCTGAGTGCATGTCGCAAAGGCTTACATCAGCGTGCTGTTTCGGATCAATCCGACCGCCAAGCCCTCAATGTCAAAGGGCTCGTCCGGGTGGACTTTGATGGTCGGGTAGTCCGGGTTTTCAGGTAAAAGTTCGATGCCTGAGGCTGTTTTGTTCAGGCGTTTGACGGTCACTTCTTCGCCCAGTCTGGCCACAACGATTTGTCCATTGCGCACTTCCTTGGTGGATTTGACCGCCAACAGGTCGCCATCCATGATGCCGGCATCGCGCATGGACATGCCCCGAACCCTGAGCAAGTAGTCGGGTTGAGTCGAAAACAGGCTGCTTTCGACCTGGTAGCTGCGGTCGACATGTTCCTGGGCCAGGATCGGTGACCCAGCGGCTACCCGGCCAATCAGTGGCAAGCACAACTGCCCCAAACCTGGAAGACTCATGGTGAAAAGATCGGCGGATGCGCGTTGAGTGCTTCGGTGGTTGCCTTTGAGGCGTATGCCACGGGAGGTGCCACTGACCAATTCAATGGCCCCTTTTCTGGCCAAGGCTTTGAGGTGCTCTTCTGCGGCATTGGCTGATTTGAAACCCAGGATGTTCGCGATTTCGGCACGCGTGGGGGGCGCGCCAGTGCTGGCGATGGTGTTCTGGATGAGTTCCAGGATTTCCTGTTGCCTTGCGGTCAGTTTGGGGCTGTCAGTCATGTGTTTCCTTCGTGAGGGTGGCTGTTTATCCATCCAGTGACTGTATTTTTAACCAGCTTTTGATTTTGTGCAAGCTTTTTCACTGAATGTGCTTGCACCCCAGGTCAACGGTGCTGGCGCTGCTGGGGCGCCCACCAACAACAAAGCCCCTGAACGGGGCTTTGTCGGGTCAGGGAGGTGGGTCTCACCTTTACAGTGCTGCTGGGTTCAAGCCTGGAGAGCTTGCAATGCGCGTTGGGTGATGTCTTCCACACTGCCAGTGCCGCTGATGGCTCGGTATTTCGGGGCAGACGCAGCATCCGATCGGGCCCAATTGGCGTAGTAGTCGACCAAGGGGCGGGTCTGGGCGCTGTAGACATCGAGGCGTTTCTTCACGGTCTCTTCCTGGTCGTCAGCGCGCTGCACCAAGGGTTCGCCAGTCACGTCGTCCAGGCCCTCTTGTTTGGGAGGGTTGAATTTGACGTGGTAAGTGCGACCAGAGGCTGGGTGCGAGCGGCGGCCGCTCATGCGTTCAATGATGGCATCAAAGGGCACATCAATTTCGAGCACATAGTCCAGTTTGACCCCTGCGGCTTTCATGGCATCGGCTTGCGGAATGGTGCGGGGAAAGCCATCAAACAAGAAGCCATTGGCGCAATCGGCTTGGGCGATGCGCTCTTTCACCAGGTTGATGATCAAATCATCGCTGACCAAGCCGCCAGACTCCATCACCGCCTTGGCTTGCAGACCGAGTGGGGTGCCAGCTTTTACCGCTGCACGCAGCATGTCGCCTGTGGAAATTTGGGGAATGTTGTACTTCTGGCAAATGAAAGTGGCTTGCGTGCCTTTTCCGGCTCCAGGTGCGCCCAGCAGAATCAGTCTCATGGGAAGGTCCTTATGGTGTGTGTTCGTTGTGCTCAGTTCGGTCAAAAGACCAGTCCGACGGTGTTTTGAGAATAGCACGCCATTCTCAAAGTAGGCTTACGTTGCTTTGGCTGCCTGTCGTTCTTGTGCGATCAGTTGGCGAACACGGGCCAAATCTTCAGGGGTGTCCACGCCCGGTCCCGGGACCTGTGGGGTGATGTGAACAGCGATCCGGTGGCCATGCCACAAGGCACGGAGCTGTTCAAGTGACTCCATCGTTTCGAGTGGCGAGGCAGGCAAGCGAGGGAAATCCGATAAAAAACCGGCCCGGTAACCATAAATGCCGATGTGGCGCCAGGGGGCAGGGTTGGGCAAAGTCTGAAATGAGCCCGACAACTGGCCATCTCGCCACCAAGGGATGGGCGCACGGCTGAAATACAGGGCCATTTGGCGGGCGTCCATGACCAGTTTCACCACATTCGGGTTCACGAAATCTTGCAAAGAGTCAATGGCATGGGCAGCGGTGCTCATGCTGGCTTCAGGCCGCTCGATGAGCACTTTGGCCACATCATCGATCAAAGCGGGCGGTATCAAAGGTTCATCACCTTGCACATTCACCACCACCGCATCGGCAGGCAGACGCAACATTTGGCAAGCTTCAGCCAAGCGGTCACTTCCGCTGACATGGTCTTTGCGGGTCAACAGGGCCGAAATACCATGACTCTGGCAGGCTTGCACGATCTGTGTGTCGTCGGCCGCGACCACCACTTGTCGGGCTTGAGATTGCAGAGCGCGTTGCGCCACCCGTACCACCATGGGCAAGCCATCGATGTCGGCCAGTGGTTTGTTGGGCAAGCGGCTCGAGTCCATGCGTGCCGGTATGACCACTGTGAATCCCTGGGTTGCAGAGGTATTCGTCATGCTCGGCCCTTAGAGCGGGGGGCGTTGGGCTGCCAGTTTTTCAATTTCCTCGTCACTCAGCGTGCGGGCTTCGTTTTCCAGCAAGATGGGAATGCCTTGTCGAACCGGATAAGCCAGCCGAGCGCTTCGGGAAAGCAATTCAAGGCGCTCGCGGTCAAAATTGAGAGGCCCCTTGGTGACTGGGCAAACCAGCAATTCAAGCAATTTGATGTCCATGCCGCGATGATAACGGGCTGGCGTCAGCGCGGCTTGAGAGACAACAGTCGCTGGTCCAATGCGGACCAAAAATCAGGCTCAATTTGCAGCACCAGAGGCACGGACAAGGCCTGTGCTTGGTGTCGCCACAATTTGACAGCATCTTTTTCAGTGCAAAGCAGGGGTCTGGTCAAAGCACGGCGGGTCCAGGCCTCAAAGTCAAAGTGGTCAGGCAGGGCGAGGGTTTCATGGAGATTCAAGCCTTTGTCCCGTAGAAGTCGAAAAAATCCTTCAGGCCTTGCCAAGCCGGCCAATGCGTCCACGGGTTGATCCAACAGGCTGTTCAAGGCCACACGACGTCCTTGACCATCGACGGCCCAGTCGGCCAACTGTCGATGGGCCTGAAACCCTCCTGGGATCTGATTGGCCCCAGTGTGCAGCAAAAAATCCACCGGTTTGGGCCAGGGTTCGCGCAAAGGGCCTGCGGGCAATAACCAGCCATTGCCGATGCCGCGATCGTCCATGACGCAAATGTCGACATCGCGCGCCAAAGCCCAGTGTTGTAAACCATCGTCACAAACCAGGATGTCCGTCTCTGGGTGGGCCTGGAGCAAGCCCATTCCGGCATCGGCGCGCAGTCGAGCCACCCAAACGGGCACATGGGTTTTTTGGCGTATCAGCAGGGGTTCATCGCCCACATCAGCCGGATGACTGTCGTTGTCAACCGGGCGCGTGTCGTGGGTCCGACGGCCATGGCCGCGGGAAATCACCCCGGGATGCCAGCCTTGGGCTTGGAGGTGGGCCACGATGGCCAGGGTCACAGGTGTTTTGCCAGCGCCACCCGCCACCACGTTGCCCACCACCACCACGGGGACGTGCAATCGGTGTCTCTTTTTCAAGCCCCATTGGTAGGACTGACGACGCACCAACAAGGCGATCCCGTAAAGGATGGAAAAGGGGGTCAGCAGCCAGGCGATGGCCTTGCGCGATGCCCAAATGCGCGGCAGATGGTGGTGTAAGAAGTGGCCCATCAATCACCCAAGGCTGGCGCACGCCCACCCACAAAATGGGAGAATCCACTGGAGAGCAAGGGCATTGTCAAAGTCATTTTGGGAGGATTGGCAGGCGTTTGGCGGCTTGATTATCGATCAAGCTTGGCTTGCACGGCGATTTCAGCTGCGGATGCTGTCTTGGTCATGGCTGGCTGTGGATAACTTTGTGAAGAACTTTGCCATCGAGCTGCTTATGAATACCCAAGTTTTTAACTTCCTTCATATATTTATACCTTGAAAAATAAAATATTCAATAAAATCATGTACTTACACGGGTGGCCTGCCATGTGTTCACGGCGGCTTGATGGTCGAAGCCAAGGCCTTGGCTTGTGGAGTACTGAGCAAGGCAGGGGGCCGATGACCGCCATGAACCTTCTCGAAACACCCATCCATCCGGTACTCCATGACTGAAAATCTCGATTTGACGGCCTCGGTGTGGTCAGTTTCTGCGCTGTGCCGCGCTGTGGCTGACAGTTTGGATGCACAGTTCAATCCTGTCGCGGTACGCGGCGAGATTTCTGGCTTCTCGCGCCCAGCCAGTGGGCATTGTTATTTTTCGATCAAGGACGACACAGGGCAGATCCGTTGTGCCATGTTTCGACGGGCGGCCACTCTGCTGGATTTTTCGCCCCGAGATGGTGAACTGGTCGAGGTGCGGGGCCGCTTAGGGGTTTACGAGGCCCGGGGCGACTTGCAGTTGGTGGTCGAGTCCATGAGTCGGGCGGGGCAGGGTGCGCTGTTTGAGCAATTCTTGCGGCTCAAGGCCAAATTGGAGTCTGAAGGCTTGTTTGATCCTGCGCTCAAGCGTGAATTGCCAGCCCGGCCCCGTGCCATAGGGGTGGTCACGTCGCTGGGTGCAGCCGCTTGGCACGATGTGGTCACCGCCTTGCAGCGGCGCGTGCCGCACATTCCGGTCGTGATGGTCCCGGCCCTGGTGCAAGGGGCGGGGGCAGCTGCCATGTTGGCACAGTCTCTGCAAAGCCTGTACGCCTTCACCGCCGAGGACAACCCTCTGAGCCCGCCTGTGGACGTGATCCTCTTGGTGCGCGGTGGTGGCTCCTTGGAAGATCTGTGGTCCTTCAACGACGAAAACTTGGCCCGTGCGATTGCCCAAAGTCCCGTGCCGCTCATTTGCGGCGTGGGTCACGAGACCGACTTCACCATCGCCGATTTTGTGGCCGATGTGCGCGCTCCAACGCCCACGGCAGCGGCCGAGATGGCCGCGCACGATCGAGGGGTGGACTTGGAGGCCTTGAGCGTGTTGGAGCACCGGCTGAAGCGGGGGCTGTTGCGCCAGCAAGACCGTCAGGCCCAGCGGCTGGACCATGTGGCCGCACGCTGGGGCGTGGGGCTGGCGCGTCAGCAAGACCGCCAAGCCCAGCGTCTGACAGCCGTAGCTGTCCGTTTGAGCCGACCGCAAGCTGTGCTGGGCCAGCACCGGCAATGGCTGGATCAACTGGCGCACCGTTTACAAGCCGGTGCACAAAGCGAGTTGAGGGACAGCGGTCACAAGTTGGAGCGCCTGAATGACCGTTTGGGTTTCAACCGGGCTCAGCAGGTGCCGCAACGCGCGCAGCGACTGGAGCGCGCTGCTTTGCGCTTGTCTTCGGTGGACCCACACCGGGTGCTGGAGCGTGGTTATGCCTGGCTGAGCGACGACAACGGGCAGGCTTTGACCCACGCCGCGCAGTTTCAACCGGGCCAAGCGGTTCGAGCGACTTTGGCAGATGGGGATGTGCAGCTGACCGTGGCCCCTTGAGTTTTTGTTGAACATGTCAGACGTCGTGGGACGGGGCCTGTGCACCTCATGAGGGAGTACCCAAAATCGGTGCCCAGGCCCCGGCCCACAACGGCTGTGGGTCATTGGGTCCACCTGGCCAAGGCGATGTCTTTCAGATCACCATCCTCGCAAGGCTCTGCAGTGACCCTGAAGACGGTAAGGGGCATTGCGCTCCCCTAAAATGGAGAAGTCGTTTTTCAATCTGTAACAACAAAAGGACCCCTCATGGAACACACCTTGCCCGCACTGCCTTACGCGATCGACGCTTTGGCCCCTCACTACAGCCAGGAGACTCTGGAGTTTCACCACGGCAAGCACCACAACGCTTACGTCGTGAACCTGAACAACCTGCAAAAAGGCACTGAATTCGAGAACATGAGCCTCGAAGAGATCATCAAGAAATCCAGCGGCGGCATCTACAACAACTCCGCCCAAATCTGGAACCACACCTTCTTCTGGAACTGCATGAAGCCCAACGGCGGTGGCGAGCCCACAGGCGCCCTGGCCGCGGCCATCAACGCCAAGTTCGGCAGCTACGCCGCTTTCAAGGAAGCCTTCGTCAAGAGCGCCGTGGGCAACTTCGGCTCCGGCTGGACATGGCTGGTCAAGAAAGCCGACGGCTCGGTGGACATCGTCAACATGGGCGCCGCTGGCACCCCCCTGACCACTGGCGACACCGCCCTGTTGACTGTGGACGTGTGGGAGCACGCCTACTACATCGACTACCGCAACATGCGCCCCAAGTTCGTGGAGACTTTCCTCGACAAGCTGGTGAACTGGTCCTTCGCTGAGAAGAACTTCGGCTGATCGAGCCAAGCCTCAAGTCACAAAGCCCGCTGATGCGGGCTTTGTGCTTTCAGGGGGCGAAGGTAAATGGGGTCCTTGGATAAGTCACAGTTTTCGAAATGCCCTTTGAGGGTCCTGCGATCAACCTGTGAGCTGAACATGGGCTGGGGCCGTGCACCGATTTTGGGTACCCCCTCATGAGGTGCCCGGCCCCAGCCCATGCTCAGCGGTGCCTGTTGTAACGCGGACCCTGTATTAACAGCGAATCAGCGAATCATCATCCCGCCATCGGCCACAACGGTCTGTCCCGTCACGTAACGCCCCGCAGCACTCGCCAAAAACACCGCGATGCCACCGATGTCATCGGGCTCACCCATGCGGCGCAGAGGGGTCTCGTTGTTGTACTTGGCACTCAGCACCGGGTCTTCGTGCAGGGCCTTGGCAAAGTCGGTTTTGATCAAGCCCGGAGCAATGCAATTGACGCGGATGTTGTCGGGTCCCCATTCCACCGCCAGGTTGCGCGCCAGTTGCATGTCCGCTGCTTTGGACAGGTTGTAAGCGCCAATCACCGGCGAGCCGTGCAGCCCGCCAATGGATGACACGATCACGATGGCACCGTCCTTTTGGGCCTTCATGTCCGGGTAGGCCAGGTTGCACAGCCAGGCATTGGACAGCACGTTGTTGCGCATCACCTTGTCAAACACCTCGTCGCTCATGCCCATGGCCGGGCCGTAATAAGGGTTGGTGGCCGCATTGCACACCAAAATATCAACCGGACCCCATGTTTCGCGGGTCTTGGCCATCAGGTGTTGCAGTTGTTCTTTGTTCGAGATGCTGGCCGCTATGGCCATGGCCTGACCGCCAGCGGCCTGAATTTCTTGAACCACCACTTCGCAAGCGTCTTGCTTGCGGCTTGACACCACCACTTTGGCCCCCGCCGTGGCCAGTTGGTGGGCAATGGACCGGCCAATGCCCCGGCTTGAGCCCGTCACCACCGCCACTTTGCCTTGTAAATTGAACAACGACATGTCTGCTTCTCCTCGTTTGTATGGAGCGAAGTCTGCACCGGGGCGCTGCCGCTGTCTGTCTTGCGGGCGTCAGCCCTGACACGGTGAGGATGAATGGGCTGCGCCACAATCGGGTTTTCAAAAACCATTTTGAGGTCCAAGTGGAACAAGTCGATGCAGTCGTGATTGGCGCTGGTGTGGTGGGCTTGGCTGTTGCGCGATCTTTGGCTTTGGCGGGGCAAGAGGTCATGGTGCTTGAGTCGGAGAATGCGATCGGCACTGGCACCAGCGCACGCAACAGCGAAGTCATCCACGCGGGCATTTATTACCCTGGGGGTTCGCTCAAAGCGCGTTTGTGTGTGCAGGGCAAACAGATGCTGTACGCCTATTGCGCCGAGCGGGGTGTCGCGCATCGTCAACTGGGCAAATTGATTGTGGCCACCAGCCCTGAGCAAGTGCAGGCGCTCGATGGCATCTTGCGCAAGGCGGCGGCCAACGGCGTTCATGATCTGCAAAAACTCAGCGCCGCCGAGGCGATCGCCTTGGAGCCCGCACTGTCCTGTGAGGCGGCTTTGTTGTCCCCCAGTTCGGGCGTGGTGGACAGTCACGGCTTCATGCTGGCCTTGCAAGGCGATATGGAAAATGCGGGCGGTTTGCTGGCGCTGCTCTCGCCCGTTCAGCACATTGGCCTGCGTCAAGGCACGGCCAGCCATCCGATTCGTGTGCAAACGCAAGACGGCACAGAACTGGCTTGCCGTGTTTTGGTGAATGCGGCAGGGCTCTCGGCCGTGCCCATGGCGCGGGCCATGGCCGGGCTGAACCCCAATCTCTTGCCAAAAGCCCACTACGCCAAAGGCAACTACTTCACCTTGGCGGGCAAAGCCCCCTTTTCACGCTTGATCTACCCCGTGCCTGAAGCTGCCGGGCTGGGTGTGCACCTCACGCTCGACCTGGGTGGGCAAGCCAAATTTGGGCCGGATGTGCAATGGGTGAGCGACCCGACCGATCTGCAGGTCGACCCCAGCCGGGGGGATGCCTTTTATGCCGAAGTTCGCAAATACTGGCCTGGATTGGCCGATGGCGCGTTGCTGCCTGGCTATGCAGGCATCCGGCCCAAGATCAGTGGCCCCACGGAGGCGTCGGCCGATTTTCTGATCCAAGGGCCCGCCGAGCACGGTGTGCCCGGTCTGGTGAACTTGCTGGGCATCGAGTCACCCGGCTTGACGAGTTCGCTGGCGATCGCGGAAGAAGTGGGCCGTCGGCTGGCTTGAGACCGCCCCAGTCTTGGACCTAAAAACCCAAGCCGCAAGCTCTAAGCCGAGGCCTTCGGGCGTACGCCGATTTTCAGCCGATCTCTGCGATGAGTTCGATCTCGACGCAGGCCCCCAGCGGGATTTGCGCCACGCCAAAAGCGCTGCGGGCATGGGCCCCGACCTGAGGCCCAAACACTTGGCCCAACAATTCGCTGCAGCCGTTGGTGACCAGGTGCTGTTCGGTGAAATCGCCCGTGGAGTTGACCAAGCTCATCACTTTCACGATGCGTGTGACCTTGTTCAGGTCACCCACGGCGGCATGCAAGGTGCCCATCAGGTCAATGGCCACAGCGCGGGCCGCCTGCTGGCCTTCGGCTGTGCTGATGTTTTTGCCCAGTTGGCCAGCCCAGACTTTGCCGTCTTTTTTGGCGATGTGGCCAGACAGGAACACCAGATGGCCAGACTGCACGAAGGGCACATAGGCCGCAGCGGGCACGGCCATGGGGGGCAATTCGATGTTCAAGGATTTCAGGGTGTCGTAAACGTTCATGAGGAGCTTTCGATGTCAAAGTCGAGTGTTGAAACAAGAATGCGCAGATTGTCGCCCAAGCCACCAGGACTGGGCCAGGCTTATCTCAAGGCGGCGAGTTCAACCTCTTCAAATCCCGCCAAGCGACGCGCCGCCAGGTTGAAAGGGGGGCGCAGTTTGGGGGCGTCGTATTGCGCAATCAGTGCGGCATAAGTGCTGACAGGGTCCAGACCGCGTTGTGCGCACAGATAACGGTACCAGCGGTTGCCTGCGGCCACATGGCCAATTTCTTCGGCCAGGATGATGTCAAGGATGTCGCCTGCCCGGTGGTCGCCCACGCTGACCAGCTTGTTTTTCACGCCCGGCGAGGCATCCAGGCCCCGGGCTTCCAAGGTGCGCGGCACGATGCCAATGCGCGCCAGCAAGTCGCCTTGGGTGCGCTCGGCCATGTCCCACAGGGTGTTGTGGGCCGGAAAATCCCCATAGTCAAAGCCCATGCCCAGCAGGTGCTGACGCAGCAGGGTGAAGTGCTTGGCTTCTTCTTGGGCAATGCGCACCCAGTCGGTGTAGAACTCGTCGGGCATGCCCGCAAAGCGCCAGACCAAGTCAAGGGCCAGGTCGATGGCATTGAGTTCGATGTGGGCAATCGAGTGCACCAGCATGGCCCGGCCTTCGGGCGTGGACAAGGATTTGGCTTTGAGCTGGGTGTGCGGCACCAGCAGCGGGCGGTCCGAGCGGCCGGGCCCTGAGCTGGGGGCTTGCAGGGCATCGGTGGCACACACGGGCAGTCTCAGGTCCAGCGCCAATGTGGCCTGGGCCTTCAGCACGGGGTTGGTTTGAGCCCATGGGGTGAGGGCGGCGGTGCGCAGAGAGTGCATGGCAGGCGGTGTCAGGGCCCACGGCAGATTGTGGGCTTCCCTACAATTGTAGATTTTCAGGCAGTCAGACCCACAGGAGCGACCGATGGCCATTTACCAACTCGACAACCACATCCCCGCCGTGGCCGACAGCGCCTGGGTGGCCGACAACGCACAGGTCATGGGCGCGGTCAAGATCGCGGCCGACGCCAGCATCTGGTTTGGTGTGACGGTGCGAGGCGATACCGAGACCATCGAAATTGGCGAGGGCAGCAACATCCAGGACGGCAGCGTCATGCACGCCGACCATGGCAAACCCATCAAGGTGGGTAAAAACGTGACGGTGGGCCACATGGTCATGCTGCACGGCTGCACGATTGGCGACGAGTCGCTGATCGGCATTGGCGCGGTGGTGCTCAACGGCGCCAAAATTGGCAAGAACTGCCTGGTGGGTGCCGGTTCGCTGGTGACCGAAGGCAAGGAGTTTCCCGATGGCTCGATGATCATGGGCACGCCCGCCAAGGTGGTGCGAGAACTCAGCCCCGAGCAGATCGAAGGTTTGCGCCAAAGTGCCCGCCATTACGTGGAAAACGCCCGCCGATTCAAGGCTGGCCTGAAAAAAATCGGCTGATGTTTTCGATCATCTTGTTGGCCTGAGCGAACGCTTTTTAACTTTTGAGGATCGGCCCCACGGGGCTGTCGATTGAACTTTGTCCGAACTCCATAAATTCATTTTCGAAGGCCTGCCGGTTCGCGGCATGCTGGTGCGCCTGACCGACGCTTGGCAAGACATCCTGGCGCGCCGCGCTGCCAACTCCGAGACGGGCGCCTACCCTGCACCCGTGCGCCAGTTGCTGGGCGAGATGGCCGCTGCTGGCGTGCTGATGCAGGGCAACATCAAGTTCAACGGGGCTTTGGTGCTGCAGATTTTTGGCGATGGCCCGGTCAAGCTGGGCGTGGTCGAGGTGCAGCCTGACCTGAGCTTGCGTGCCACCTGCACCCAAGTGGGCGATGTCGCCGACGACGCGACGCTCAGCCAGATGGTCAATGTGAACAACGAAGGCCGCTGCGCGATCACGCTCGACCCGTTGGGCCGCTTGCCGGGCCAACAGCCATACCAGGGCGTTGTCCCCTTGTTTGGAGATCGGGGCGAAAAGTTGGAGAACATCAGCGAGGTGCTGGAGCACTACATGCTGCAGTCCGAACAACTGGACACCGTGCTGGTGCTGGCGGCCGATGACCAGGTGGCGGCGGGTTTGCTGATCCAGCGCTTGCCGGTGGAAGGGGAGGGCAATCTGGCTGGACAAACCGGTTCCCAGATGCGTGAGTCGGTGCTGGGTCAGAGCGAAGACTTCAGCCGCATCTCGATCCTGACCAAGAGCCTCAAGCGCGAAGAATTGCTGGGGCTGGACGCTGAAACTATTTTGCACCGCCTCTATTGGGAAGAGCCTCTGGCCCGGTTTGAGCCCTTCGTCGGGGAGACGGGGCCCCGTTTTGCCTGCCGTTGCAACCGCGAGCGCGTGGGTCACATGATCCGCAGCCTGGGTACCGAAGAGGTCGAGGGCATCCTTGCAGAGCAAGGCCAGGTCGAAGTGGGCTGTGATTTTTGTGGTGCGCAATACCGGTTCGACCCGGTCGACGCGGCGGGCCTGTTCACAGGCTTGCCCGCCGATCTGCCGCCTGGCGCGGTCCACTGAAGTCGCCGCTCAAACGGCGCGTTGCGTCAGCAATCGGGTGAACAGCTTGTGTTCACAAGCCGGGTCACTGCAATCGTTGCATTGCCAAACATCTCGGCCACGGTTGATGTTGAACTGGGAAAGCGCTCGGTCCTGCCACGCCGCTGTGTGGTCCTTGGTCAAACCCAGTGCAAGCATGGCATTGTGCAAGCGTTGAATGCCTTGCCCGTAGACGATCTTGAATGGGCAATGCGCCTGGCTCAGCGATTGTCTCAATGAACTGTCTTGTCTTTGCTGCTCTGGTCCAACGCCTGGTAAATCCAGGCCCATCAACAAGGTCGTGAGACCATGGTCATGAACCCGTGGGGCCGTGATCGCCTCGGTGATCCACCATTCCTCTGTGGCCAGCCTGGTGCCCGGGGTTGTGTTGGGAGACCATGAACACGAGACACGCACAGAATGGCCCTTGGCCATCAATGCGTCGGATAAAGCGCGGGTCAGCCAAGATTTTCCGCTGCCCGTAGCACCCAGGATGGCTAAGCGCCGGGGGCTCATCGCTTCAGGCCACCCCAGCCCGGACTTTGGGGCCTCATTTGGCGACTTGAACGAAGATTTCCTGGGCCTTGACCATGCCCAGCTCATGCCGGGCACGTTCTTCAACCATGTTCAGGCCTTGCTTCAGATCGTTGACCTCGGCGCTCAGCTGTTCCATCTTTCGACGGGCTTCTTCATTGGCCAATTTTTGTTGATCCAATTCCTGTTTCAAGGCATTGACATGGGGCAAGCTGCCCGGTCCAAACCACAGCTGAGCCTGCACGATGAGCAACAGGGCGAACAACACAGCAGGAATCAGACGATTGCCCATGGCCTGAGGGGGTCAGCGCAGGTTGTAAAAAGCCGAGCGGCCTGGGTACACCGCCACATCGCCCAAATCTTCTTCGATGCGCAGCAGTTGGTTGTACTTGGCCATGCGGTCAGAGCGGCTCATCGAGCCGGTCTTGATCTGGCCCGCATTCAGGCCCACGGCGATGTCGGCGATGGTGCTGTCTTCGGTCTCGCCAGAGCGGTGTGAGATCACGGCGGTGTAACCGGCGCGCTTGGCCATCTCGATGGCTTCAAAGGTTTCGGTCAGGGTGCCGATTTGGTTGATCTTGATCAGGATCGAGTTGGCGATGCCTTTGTCGATGCCCTCTTTGAAGATCTTGGTGTTGGTCACGAACAGGTCGTCACCCACGATCTGCACGTTCTTGGCCAAGCGGTCGGTCAGCACTTTCCAGCCGTCCCAGTCGCTTTCGGCCATGCCGTCTTCGATGCTGATGATGGGGTACTTGTCACACCAGGTGGCCAGCATGTCGGTCCACTGCTCAGAGGTGAGGCTGATGCCGCCTTCACCGGCCAACACGTATTGGCCGTCCTTGTAGAACTCGCTGGCTGCGCAATCGAGGCCGATGGCGATTTGCTCGCCAGCGGTGTAACCGGCGGCGGCGATGGCGTCGAGCACCATCTGGATGGCCGCTTCGTGGCTGTCCACGTTGGGGGCAAAGCCGCCTTCGTCGCCCACGGCAATGCTCATGCCCTTGTCGTGGATGATTTTCTTGAGGGCGTGGAACACTTCCGCACCCCAGCGCACGGCTTCGCGGAAAGAAGGCGCACCCACGGGGATGATCATGAACTCTTGCAAGTCCAGGTTGTTGTTGGCGTGAGCGCCGCCGTTGATCACGTTCATCATGGGCACGGGCAACTGGTTGCCATTCATGCCGCCAAAGTAGCGGTACAGCGGCAAACCGGACTCTTCGGCTGCAGCGCGTGCCACGGCCATGGACACGGCCAGCATGGCGTTGGCGCCCAGGCGGGATTTGTTGTCGGTGCCATCCAGGTCGATCAGGGTACGGTCCAAGAAGGCCTGCTCGGACGCGTCGAGGCCCAGCACGGCCTCGGAAATTTCGGTGTTGATGTGTTCGACGGCTTTGAGCACGCCCTTGCCGAGGTATCGGCTCTTGTCGCCGTCACGCAGTTCAATGGCTTCGCGGCTGCCGGTCGATGCGCCGGACGGTACCGCGGCACGGCCCATGACGCCGGACTCCAGCAGCACGTCGCATTCGACGGTGGGGTTGCCACGGCTGTCCAGGATTTCACGGCCGACGATGTCTACGATTGCACTCATTTGGGAACTCTCTCAATTTAAAAACAAAACGGGTCTTTGAAGCCAGCGGTTCAGACGCCTTCGACGGCCACCATGCGCATGATGGCGGCGCCTTCGCGCGCTTCGCGGGCTTTCAGGTATTCGGGCAGTTCGTAAAAAGCCTTGGCGGCCTCGAACGAGGGGAACTTTAGGACGACGATGCGTTCAGGGGCCCAGTCGCCTTCGAGCACTTGCACCTGGCCGCCGCGCACGCACACTTCGGCGCCTGCGGTTTTCATGGCCGCGGAGGACCATTTTTTGTATTCTTCATATTGAACAGGGTTGGTGACCTGAACGTGGGCGATGATGTAGCCGCTCATGCGAAGTTGTCCTCTAAAAATGGGTTCTTTTTGGTGACGGCATCGAGCTGCACCAAGGTTTCCAGCAGGGCTTTCATTTGGCCCAGTGGTACGGCATTCGGGCCATCCGACCAAGCCTCTGCGGGCTTGGGGTGGGTTTCCATGAAGAGACCCGCCACGCCCACGGCCACGCCTGCGCGGGCCAGCACCGGCACCATGTCGCGGGCGCCACCGCTGCTGGTGCCTTGCCCTCCAGGCTTTTGCACCGAGTGGGTCACATCGAACACCACCGGCGCCGCGGTTTTGCGCATTTCGGCCAAGCTGGTCATGTCGGCCACCAGGTTGTTGTAGCCAAAGCTCACGCCGCGCTCGCAGGCCAAAAAGTTGTCTTCGGGCAGTCCGACTTCACGGGCAGCGGTGCGGGCCTTGTCGATGACGTTTTTCATGTCCCAAGGGGCCAAGAACTGGCCCTTCTTGATGTTGACCGGCTTGCCCGACTGGGCCACGGCGCGGATGAAGTCGGTCTGGCGGCACAAAAAGGCAGGGGTTTGCAACACATCGACCACGCTGGCCACGGTCTTGACCTGGGATTCGTCGTGCACATCGGTGAGGATCGGCACGCCGATTTGCCGGCGCACTTCCGCAAGAATCTTCAGGCCCGCATCCAGACCCACACCACGCTGGGTATTGCCAGACGAGCGGTTGGCCTTGTCAAACGAGCCCTTGTAAATGAGGGGGATGCCCAGCGAAGAGCAAGCCTCTTTGAGGCGACCCGCCACCTCGATGGACATCTCCAGGCCTTCGATCGAGCAAGTGCCCGCAATCAAAAAGAAGGGCTGGTGCAGGCCAACGTCAAATCCGCAAAGTTTCATGAGGGTTCCTGTTTAGGGGCTCAGGCCTTGGCCTTGTTCTCTATGGCGGCCTTGATGAAGGCGTTGAACAGTGGGTGACCGTCCCAAGGCGTGGACTTGAATTCCGGGTGGAACTGCACGCCCACGTACCAGGGGTGAACGGTTTGCGGCAGCTCGACGATTTCGGTCAGTTGCTCGCGCTGGGTCAGGGCCGAGATCACCAAACCCGCCTTACGCAAGTCGTCCAGGTAATTGACGTTGGCCTCGTAACGGTGGCGGTGGCGCTCGGTGACCACGTCGCCATAAATCCGATGGGCCAATGTGCCCTTGGCCACGTCCGAGCTTTGCGCACCCAGGCGCATGGTGCCGCCCAAGTCAGAGTTCTCGTCGCGCTTCTGGATCGAGCCATCGGCGTCTTTCCACTCGTTGATCAAGGCGATCACGGGGAAGGGCGTTTCGGGCTCGAACTCGGTGCTGTTGGCGTTCTTCATGCCAGCCACATGGCGGGCATATTCGATGGTGGCCACCTGCATGCCCAGGCAAATGCCCAAGTAGGGCACTTTGTGGGTGCGAGCGTATTGAGCGGTTTCAATCTTGCCTTCCACGCCGCGCTTGCCAAAGCCACCGGGCACCAGCACGCCGTCGTATTGGGCCAGGCGGGCCACGGTGTCAGGGGTGATGGTTTCGGAGTCGATGTGTTCGATCTTCACGCGCACATGGTTGCGCATGCCAGCGTGCTTGAGTGCTTCGTTGACCGACTTGTAGCTGTCGGTCAGCTCCACATATTTGCCGACCATGGCAATGCTCACTTCGCCTTGGGGGTTTTCGGTGTCGTGCACCAGATCGTCCCAGCGCTTGAGGTTGGCCGGTGGCGTGTTCAGACGCAGTTTGTCGCAAATCAGGCCGTCCAGGCCTTGTTCATGCAACACGCGGGGCACTTTGTAGATGGTGTCCACATCGGGCATGGAAATCACGCCCCAACCTTGCACATTGGTGAACAGTGAGATCTTGTCGCGCTCATCGTCCGGGATGTAGCGGTCGGCACGGCACAGCAGGGCATCGGGCTGGATACCGATTTCGCGGAGTTTTTGCACTGTGTGCTGGGTGGGTTTGGTCTTGAGTTCGCCGGCGGTGGCGATCCAGGGCAGGTAAGTCAGGTGCACAAAGGCGGTGTTGTTCGGCCCCAGGCGCAGGCTGAGCTGGCGTACAGCTTCTAGGAAGGGCAAGGACTCGATGTCGCCCACGGTGCCGCCGATTTCGACGATGGCCACATCGACCGCTTCGGGCGTGCCGTAGCCTGCGCCGCGCTTGACGAAGTCCTGGATTTCGTTGGTGACGTGGGGAATGACCTGCACGGTCTTGCCCAGGTAGTCGCCGCGACGCTCTTTTTCGAGCACGCTTTTGTAAATCTGGCCGGTGGTGAAATTGTTGGCTTTCTTCATCCGGGTGTTGATGAAGCGCTCGTAGTGGCCCAAGTCGAGGTCGGTTTCAGCACCGTCGTCGGTCACGAACACTTCGCCATGCTGGATGGGCGACATCGTGCCAGGGTCGACGTTGAGGTAGGGGTCGAGTTTGATGAGGGTGACAGACAGGCCGCGCGATTCGAGGATGGCGGCGAGCGATGCGGAGGCAATTCCCTTGCCCAGGGAAGACACCACACCGCCGGTGACGAAGACAAATTTGGTCATGTCCAGAACGGGCGCTTGGCGAGCCCGGTAGGTGGAAATCGTGATTATAGACAGTCGGGTTCGGGGTTTTGTGTCCCTCTGCCTTGCTTGAGGGTGTTTCTGCGCCGCTTCGGTCTGCTACATTCCCGGCCATGAGCACATTGGCTGGAAAACACATTGTTTTGGGTTTGTCGGGGGGCATTGCTGCATTCAAGTCGGCAGAACTTTGCCGTGCCTTGGTGAAGGAGGGCGTCACAGTTCAGGTGGTCATGACCGAGGCTGCCGAACATTTCATGACTGCCGTCACCATGCAGGCCTTGTCGGGCAGGCCGGTGTACACATCCCAGTGGGACCCGCGAGAGGCCAACAACATGGCCCACATCAATTTGAGTCGCGAGTCCGATGCGATTTTGGTTGCGCCGGCGAGTGCAGATTTCATGGCCAAGTTGTTGCATGGCGGTGCAGACGAGTTGCTCAGCCTGATGTGTCTGGCTCGGCCCATCGACAAAGTGCCTCTGATCGTGGCGCCGGCCATGAACCGCGAAATGTGGAACAACCCGGCCACCCAGCGCAATGTGGCACAACTCAAGGCCGATGGCATCCATGTGCTGGACGTGGGGCAGGGGGATCAGGCTTGCGGCGAAACCGGTGACGGTCGCATGCTCGAAGCCGAGGAAATTCTGGAAGACTTGGAGGCATTTTTTACCCCCAAGACTCTGGCGGGTAAGTCGGTGCTGGTCACTGCTGGGCCCACATATGAAGCCATCGATCCTGTTCGAGGGATCACCAATTTGTCCAGCGGCAAAATGGGGTTTGCCATTGCGCGTGCGGCCCGTATGGCGGGCGCTGAGGTGACCCTGATCTCAGGCCCCGTGAGCCTAGACACCCCCCGGGGCGTGAAGCGTGTGAACGTGCGCTCTGCCCGCGAGATGCTTCAAGCCGTGCAGGCCAATCTGCCTGATCAGGGCGTGTTTGTCGCCACGGCGGCGGTGGCCGACTGGCGTCCAGCCAACTCGGCCGACCAGAAAATCAAAAAAGACGGCTCTGGCCAAACGCCTGAGCTGACTTTTGTGGAGAACCCCGACATTTTGGCGACCGTTACCCGGTCTCCTGCGGCGCTAAAAGGCGATCTGTTTTGTGTCGGCTTTGCCGCCGAAAGCCACGACCTGCTGGCGCACGCCACGGCCAAACGCTTGCGCAAACAAGTGCCCTTGCTGGTGGGTAACATCGGTCCTGCCACATTCGGGCAAGACGACAATGCCTTGCTGCTGGTGGACGCGCTTGGCGCTCGCGAGTTGCCTCACGCTAGCAAGCAGGCTTTGGCGGTTGAGCTGATCGCTGACATCGCCCGTCGTGTAAGCTGATGCCGTTTTCGGGCATTGACGCTCGCGAGGGGCTGCTCTTACCGTGAACTCCGGAGTTTTTATGAACATCGATCTCAAAATCATGGATGCCCGCATGGCCGATCAATTACCAGCTTACGCCACATCCGGCAGTGCCGGATTGGATTTGCGGGCATGTTTGGAGACCCCTTTGACCTTGCAACCTAATGCCTGGCAATTGGTCCCAACGGGGATTGCGGTCTATCTGAAAGACCCCGCTTATGCCGCCATGTTGCTCCCGCGTTCAGGGCTGGGGCACAAACACGGCATCGTATTGGGCAATCTGGTGGGCCTTATTGACAGTGACTACCAAGGCCAGTTGATGGTCAGTGCCTGGAATCGCAGCGATGTCGCATTCACCATCGAGCCCATGGAGCGTATCGCGCAGATGGTGATCGTGCCCGTGGTGCAGGCCACTTTCAATGTGGTCGATACCTTTGACTCGCCAAGCGAACGTGGCGAAGGCGGCTACGGCTCGACGGGCAAAAAATAAGCCGATTGGTCGGTTGGCACTGGAGGACCCAAAGAGCGTCCTTCAGAGGATGGCCGAGGCTCAAGCCACTGACCATCCATGTCCGCCAAGCGGCCTTGCGTTCAGTGCAGTGTTGGCCATGTGGGGGTGTCTTCGTTCCCAACTTCAATCTTGAAAAAGCCTGTGCCGCAGCTGCCGTGGCCCACTTCGGCCTCCGTGGGCTCGCGAACAGATTCCACTTTCAGATGCAAGCGCAGAGCGATGCCTGACAGGGGATGGTTGGCGTCCAGCACGACATGTTCGGGATAAATCTCGGTCACGGTGTACAGGACGTTGCGCGGTGCATCCGGGTTGCAGCCTTGGGGCAGGGCCGTGCCTTCGATGGTCAGACCCGGCTCCAGTCCCTGCGGGAAAAGGGCCAGGGGCTCCAGAAAGAGCAGGTTTTCATCGAAGTCGCCAAAGGCGTCTTCCGGCTCCAGGTGCAGGTCGACCTTGGCACCCCGTTCATGGCCTTGCAGGGCTTCTTCGATTTTGGGCAGCAGGTCGTGGCCGCCAATGAAAAATTCCACAGGCTCGTCCAAGGTGTCCAGAACTTCGCCCAGCGTGTCTTTGAGTGTCCAGGTCAGAGCGACCACAGAAGGTGTCTTGATTTCCATAGGACAATTGTCGCAGTTTGGCGGCCAGTTTTTGGCCGCTTTGGTTTTGAGAGTTGAGAACCCGAAATGAACACAGAACAACCTTTGGCCCTGTTGGGCGGCTTGACGCCCCGCCAGTTCATGAAGCGCCATTGGCAAAAAAAGCCGTTGCTGGTGCGCCATGCCATTTCCAACTTTGTGCCCTGTTTAGGTCGCGCCGAATTGGTGGCCTTGGCGGGCCAAGAAGGCGTGGAGTCTCGCTTGATCATCGATTCAGACAAGGGCTGGAAGATGAAGCACGGTCCATTGGCCAAACGCAGCTTGCCGCCCTTCAGTCGTAAAAAGTGGACTTTTCTGGTGCAAGGCGTGGATTTGCACCACGACGGCGTACATGCCTTGATGCAGCAGTTTCGTTTTATTCCGGATGCACGTCTGGACGATGTGATGATCAGTTATGCCACCGAGGGTGGTGGCGTTGGGCCGCACTTTGACAGCTACGACGTGTTTTTGTTGCAAGCCCACGGCCAGCGCCGCTGGCGCATTGGGCGCAACAAGGACTTGACGCTGCAGTCGGGCGTACCGCTCAAAATTTTGCAAAATTTTGAGGCCGAAGAAGAGTTTGTGCTCAATCCAGGCGACATGCTGTATTTGCCCCCCAAATACGCGCACGATGGGGTGGCTGAAAACGAATGCATGACCTGGTCCATTGGTTTTCGGGCACCGCAAAAGGGCGAGCTGGCGCGAGAGATGTTGCAGGGTCTGGCCGATGAGGCCTTTGATGGCTTAGGGGATGCGCTCTACCGCGACCCGCAACAGCTGGCGGTGTCTTGCCCAGCTGCCATTCCGCAAGCCTTGGGTGACTTTGCCCGGCAAGTGGTCGATCAAGCGGTCCAAAACCCAGACCTCTTGGGCAGTTTGTTGGGTGAGTACTTGACAGAGCCTAAGTCCAATGTGTGGTTTGAAGCACCCGCAAGCGAGCCGGCTCTTTCTGCAGGGGTTCAATTGGATCGGCGCAGCAAAATGATGTACGACCAGAAGCATATTTTCATCAATGGCGAAAGTTTTCGCGTGGCTGGAAAAGATGCTCGACTCTTGCGTGTGTTGGCAGATGACCGTGCTCTGTCAGCGATGGCCTTGCGGTCCTTGAGCCCGGATGCCAAGGAGGCGTTGCTGGATTGGGCTCATGCTGGATGGTTGCATGCCCGCTCAATGACCTGATACGGGTGAGGTGTTTTATGCCACATGACCGATTTTTGTGACATAGGCAGCACTGCAAAAGTTAGGGAAAACGCTATAATCGCCCGCTGGGTACAAAAGAGCTCGAGTGCTTTTGACCTGGTTTGCATGGCGCTTCGTCATGCGAACAATTTCCGGAAATTGTTTTCTCATTCTTACATCAGGAAAATCAAAATGAACAAGTCCCTCGTTCTGGCCGCCATCATCGCTGCAGCTGCTTTGGCCGCTTGCGGTAAAAAAGAAGCCGCTGCACCTGCTGCACCCGCTCCTGCCGCTGCACCTGCACCCGCTGCTGCTCCAGCACCTGCCGATGCCGCTCCAGCAGCTGCACCTGGCGCTGCACCCGCTGCTGCGCCTGCCGCCGCACCTGCAGCTCCTGCAGCTCCAGCCGCACCTGCCAAGTGATGTTTTGTCCCGGGTCAAACCGGGATGACCAAAAAAAACCCCGCTTTGCGGGGTTTTTTTTGGCCTGTGGGTGTCAGCGCAATTCGGCTGCAATCACACGAAGTATTTTGTCGGCATCACTGGATTGTTCGGCTTGACCGTTGGTGTTCAACACCCTGACCCAAACCTGCCCAGAAGGGGCATTCACCAAGCTGATGACGTATTTGGTCATCAAGTTTTGCTCTTTCTTGCTGCTGAAAATACGGGATAAAAAGCCCGATTCTTCCTTGGCCGCTTGTGGTGCAACATAACGCACGAAATAGCGGCCAGCAGCCATGTCACGGTCTTCAACCGTGAAGCCGCTTCGATCGATCGCCACCCCGACACGTCGCCAAGCCCTGTCCATGGTTTCATTGATGGAGAGGGTGGGTTGGCCATTGACCACCTCAACGGGAACAGAGACAGTGGTTGGTTTTGCTGAGGTAGAGGCCATCTGTGCTTCTTGTGGCGAAGAGCCCAGCTTGACCATCAAACGTCGCAAAAATTCGATTTCGAGCTCGGGGTCGCTGGGGCGAGCCTGCCAAATGGTGCGGTCTTTTTGAGCCGTGGCATAGTTTTCGATCAGGCCTCGGTGGGTGATGAAAATTTCGACTTCACCCTTGGCATTGCGCTCAACACGCGTCCTGTATTTGTCTCTCTCGCCTGTGGAGTAAAGGGGGTCCAGTACCTTGCCCAAAGTTCTGCGAATGAAATCCTGAGGCAATTTGGCACGATTCTCCGCCCAGTCGGTTTCCATGATGCCCAGCTCTGGCGAGTCCGTGGTCAGGGGAAAACCATTGGCTGTCCAGAACTCACGCAGCGAACCCCAGACTTGATCGGCAGGCAGGGTCACAACCAGCCACCGTTGCTCACCTTGGCGTTGCATGGTGACCTTGCCCAATGTGTTCGCCGCAGTCCCTGCATCGGTCACCCGGGCATTTGCTTGACGAAAACCGCTTGCCGTGACCGACGTGCTTTCGAGGGCGTAACGGGACTCTCTGCGCAATTGTGTGAGGTCAGGTGGAATCTCCAGACTGGGCGCTTTGACGGCGCTTTTGTAGTCGACCTTGTCTTCTTTCAAAACCGAGCAAGCACTCAGTGTGGCTGCGATGGCCAACACAGTGGCCAAGCGTGTGCAAGAGAGGGCGGCCATGGAGGCATTGGGCGTGTGGTTCACAAACATACGGGTTCGGATCAGATCAATTTGCTGGCCTTGAGGGCCGCTTCAACCAGAGGCTGTTGAGACGCAGACAGCTGGGTCATGGGCAGGCGCAAGGTCGGTCCGCACAGTCCCATGCGGTTCATGGCCCATTTCACGGGAATGGGGTTGGCTTCAACAAACAGGTTTTTGTGCACAGGCATCAGCTGAAACTGCAGGCGCATGGCTTCCTTGACATTGCCGTTGAGGGCCGCGATGCACAACTCGTGCATCAGGCGTGGTGCCACGTTGGCCGTCACGCTGATGTTGCCAGCACCGCCACACAACATGAGGGCCACGGCCGAGGGGTCATCACCAGAGTAAACGGCAAACTCGGGTGGCACATCGCGGATCAACCACTGGGCGCGTTCAATATTCCCCGTGGCCTCCTTGATGCCCACAATGCCAGGCACTTGTGCAAGGCGCAAAACCGTGTCGTGCTGCAAATCGGCGACCGTTCTGCCGGGCACGTTGTAGAGGATCACGGGCAGTTTGGGGGTGGCCAGCGCGATGGCTTTGAAATGCTGGAAAAGCCCTTCTTGG
This sequence comes from Comamonadaceae bacterium, assembly GCA_027484105.1. Taxonomy (GTDB): domain Bacteria; phylum Pseudomonadota; class Gammaproteobacteria; order Burkholderiales; family Burkholderiaceae_C; genus Limnohabitans_A. The sequence goes on along the minus strand of JAIXUG010000002.1, from coordinate 225,099 downwards.
GTGGGCTTGTTGTAGTAGGGCACGACTTGCAGTTGCGCGTCTGCGCCGATCGACTCGGCAAATTTGGCCAAGGCAATGGCCTCCATGGTGGAGTTGGCCCCGCAGCCAGCAATGATGGGAATGCGCCGGGCCGCTTGCTCGACCGACACGCGCAGAATTTCGCGGTGTTCTTCCACGGTGACGGTGGGAGACTCGCCCGATGTCCCAACGATCACCAAAGCATCGGTGCCCTCGGCGACATGCCAATCGATCAATTTTCGCAAAGTGGCGTAGTCCACATTGCCATCATCGAGCATGGGGGTGATCAGGGCAGGAATGCTGCCGCGCATGGGGCGAAAGTCGGTGGTCATGTCTGGGTTGGAGTACTCAAAAAGGTCATTCTAACGAGTGCGGGGGCTATTGACCGGGGCGGCGTTGTTCGGGGAGCGAACGCATTGCTGGGCTCAGGCCCAAGCCGTTTTCAGATGGCGCGCAAATGCCACCGTTCAAATGCAGAATTTGCCACTTCACGAACAGCCGCAATGCGTTGAACAAACCGATCCGGTGACAACTCAAAACCATCTTCGTAGGCGATGGTTCTCAGGCCCTTGGTGGCGCTGAGCAATTCGCCCGGTTGGAGCAGAAAGTCGGCACGGGAGGGTTTGCCGATCGATGCCTGGCCTGAGGCAAAAGTTTCGTAAATCAGCAGCCCCCCAGGGGCGACACATTGCAGGATGTGAGGAAGCAGAGGACGCCACAAATAGTGGGTCACGATGACGCCATCAAAGGTCATGCCCTCGAAGGGCCATGGACCGTTTTCTATGTCCGCACAAGTGACCGGGCCAAAGGCTTGGGCCAAGGTGAGGGCCTCTGGGTTTCGGTCCACGCCTTGAACCCGGTGCCCCTGACTGGCCAGCCACCGCATGTGCCGTCCAGCACCACAAGCGATGTCCAGCACCCGACTGTTGGGGGGGAGTAAATGGGTCCAGCGCTCAACCCAGTCTGAAGCTTTTTCGGTGCCGTGCATCATGCGGGTGGTGCTGGGTCAAAAACAGGCCCAAAGTTGATCGGACAGCATGATGACCAGATCAGACTGACCATAAAGCCAGAAGATCAAGCTCAAGGCGGCTATCCCCAACAGAAGGTAGGTGAAGCGGTGGCTCATGCGGCTTGGGGTGTCTTGCGGACGATGGGGCTTTCACGAACAGGCAGGTTCACCAAGGCGGCAAAAACGCCCAGTGCTATGGCCAGATACCAGACCATGTCATAGCTGCCAGTTTTGTCATACAGATACCCGCCCAACCAAACCCCCATGAAGGAGCCAATCTGGTGGCTGAAAAAGATGAAGCCACTGAGCATCGACAAATGGGCGACACCAAAAATTTGAGCCACTGCGGCGTTGGTGGGGGGCACGGTGGACAACCACAACAGGCCCATGATGGCTGAAAAAATGTAAACGCTGGTGGGTGTCAAAGGTGCAATCAAAAAGACCACAATCGCGACAGAGCGGGCAGCGTAAATGGAGGCCAAGATGTTTTTCTTGGCCATTTTTTGACCCAAAGAGCCCGCAATATAGGTGCCAAACACATTGAACAGCCCGATCAAGGCCAGTGCATAGCTGGCCACTTGGGGCGCCAAGCCATGGTCTTTCAGGTAGCTGGGCATGTGAACGCCAATGAACACCACCTGGAAGCCGCAGACAAAATAGCCCGCCATCAACAATTGAAAGCTGGGATACCGGAAGGCTTCTTGGAGCGCTTGCGCAATGGTTTGGTCGCGTTTGACGGGGCCAGACCCTTGCAGTGCGGGTTCGCGCAGGCCCCAGGCCAGAGGAACAATCAGCAATGCCGCCGCAGCCAAAATGACCAAGGCGGTTTGCCAGCCCGTTTGACTGATCAGCATGCCCTCCACCGGTACCATCAAGAATTGACCAAAACTGCCAGCCGCAGCGGCCACGCCCATGGCCCAAGACCTGCGCTCAGCGGGCACATTGCGGCCAATCACGCCGTAAATGACGGCATAGGTGGTCCCGGCTTGGGCCGTGCCGATGATCACACCGGTGAACAGCGCGAACACCCAGGGGTCGGTGGCCCATGCCATACCCAGCAGACCCACGCTGTAAATCACGGCGCCCACGGTGATCACACGGAAGGCTCCGAACTTGTCTGCCACCATCCCGGCAAAGATCCCCATGAATCCCCAAGCCAGGTTCTGGATGGCCATGGCAAAAGCAAATTCCTGGCGGCCCCAGCCTTGCGCTTGCGTGATGGGTTGAAGCCACAAACCAAAGCCGTGGCGAATTCCCATGGACAGGGTGACAATGGCCGCGCCGCAGATCAGCACTTGGGACAGAGAAAGGGGTTTGGTTTGCATAAACAGACTTTAACCAATTCACAAGCGCAGGGGTGTCACTTGGGGAGACTCAAGGCATAGAAGTCACAAATCACTTGCCAAGCTGCCTGTGGCGTGTCCACGTAGTGAAACAAGTGAAGATCCTCCAGAGAGATGGTGCCCTCTTGCACCAGCACGTCCATGTCGATCAAGCGTTTCCAAAACTCGGAGCCAAACAGCAGGATGGGCACAGGACGGGCCTTGCCGGTTTGCACCAGCGTCATCACCTCGAACAACTCGTCCAGGGTGCCAAACCCACCTGGAAATGCGACCAAGGCCTTGGCCCGCATCATGAAGTGCATTTTGCGCAGGGCAAAGTAGTGGAACTTGAAACTCAGATCGGGCGTGACATAAGGGTTGGGGTGTTGTTCATGCGGCAGGGCGATGTTCAGTGCCACCGAGGGCGCCCCCGATTCTTGTGCACCTCGGTTCGCCGCTTCCATGATGCCGGGGCCACCGCCGGTGCAGATGTACAACTTTTCATCGGCGGGCAAACAAGAGCAAGACTTGGCGACCAGTTGCGCAAAGGTGCGGGCCTTTTCGTAGTAATCGGCGTTGCGCACCGCGGCTTGGGCTTTCAATATGTCTTGAGTCTGACCGCTTTGTTCGGCTGCTTGCAATTGGGCTTGGGCGCTGGCCTTGTCCACAAACCTGGCGCTGCCGAACACCACCACCGTGTGTTCGATGCCGGCTTCTACTTGGGCCAAATCGGGTTTGAGCATCTCCAGCTGAAAGCGGATGCCACGTGTTTCGCGGCGCAGCAAAAATTCGGGGTCGGCAAAGGCCAAGCGGTGGGCTTCGGGTTGAAGCCAGTCGGTGCCTTGGGCATCGGCTTGCAAGTCGGCCCAAGCATGGGGCAGGGAAGGGACTTTGAGTTCTGGATTAGGTGGCATGCAAGCATTGTGCACCGCTTGCAGACCCCATGGTCAAGGACCATAAAGGACAAGGACCCATTCAACACGGCCCAAGAAAAAAGCCCCTTGCGGGGCTTTCGTACGGGTCTTGCTCGGAGGATCAGACGCGTTTGCGGTATTCGCCCGTGCGTGTGTCGATTTCGATCTTGTCGCCTTGGTCCACGAACAAAGGCACGGGCACTTCCATGCCGGTGGCAATTTTGGCAGGCTTGAGCACTTTGCCGGAGGTGTCACCCTTGACGGCGGGCTCGGTCCAGGTGATCTCGCGCACCACAGTGGTGGGCAATTCCACCGAGATGGCTTTCTCTTTGTAGAACACCACTTCGAGTTCCATGCCGTCTTCGAGGTAGTTGAGGGCGTCGCCCATGTTGGTGGCTTCAACTTCGTACTGGTTGAAATCGGTGTCCATGCAAACGTACATGGGGTCAGCAAAGTAAGAGTAGGTGCACTCTTTCTTGTCCAGAATGACCTGGTCCATCTTGTCGTCGGCGCGGAAGACCACTTCGGTGCCGAAGTTGGCGATCAGGCTTTTGAGCTTCATGCGCACGGTGGACGAGCCACGACCGCCACGCTGGTATTCGGTGCGCAGGACGACCATGGGGTCTTTGCCGTGCATGATGACGTTGCCAACGCGGATTTCTTGAGCGGTTTTCATAGGAATTGAGTCTGAAATGAAAGGGGGTGGCTTGTAGCCAAGCCCATTATTCTAACCTGTGAGGGCTGCTTTTGGGCTGATGACGCAGGCAGGCGATCAGCCACGCGCCGTCAGGCCATGGGCCAAAGCGCCCAGCGCAATGCCGCCCAAAGCCCACAAGATGTCGGTGTTGCCTGTGCCCAAAGCTGCAATGGCCGGGCCGGGGCACACGCCCGACAAGCCCCAGCCCACACCAAAAATGGCCGCGCCGATCACCGTCTGGCGGTTCCAGCTGGCAGGCTGGCTGAGGAACTGGCCCCCCAGCAAGGGCCTGTTGAACCAACGCGGAAAGCCCTTGTAAGCCAGCATGGCCAGGCCAGCAGCACCACCCATGACCAGCATCAGGCCCCAGTCCTTGAACTGCAAAAAGCCGATGACGACTTCGGGCTGCACCATGGTGGCCAGCGACAGGCCAAAGCCGAAGAGCGCGCCGGCCAACAAGGTGACCAGCGCTTTGGGGAAAGTGAGGGTGTGCGGGTTCATGCCAGGCCTTTCGTGCTGATGGCCATGAGGTTGGCGGTCATGAAGGCGGTGGCCATGAAAGTGAGCACCGCGCCGAGCGATGGCAGTTGCAAAGCGCCCAGCCCGCAAATGCCGTGGCCCGAGGTGCAACCGTTGCCCAAGCGCGCCCCATAGCCCACCAAAAACCCGCCCACCAGCAGTTGCCACACCGGCACGCTGGTGTGTTGGGCCTCACCACCTGCCAGCGCAAAGCGCCAAACCAGAGCCCCCAGCACCACGCCCAAGGCGTAAACGAGCCGCCATTGGCGCGTGTTGACAAAGCGCGACTGCTGAAAAAACGCCCGTTTGGAGACCAAGGACCAGCTGCTGGAGAAAACAGAGCTCATGCCGCCGACCCAGCCGTTGAACAAGTAAAGCAGCGCCACGCCAGCGCCAATCGTGAGGCCGCCCAGCAGGTAATGCTGCCAGCCGAGGGGGAAGAGGGTTTCAATGAGGGTCATGGTTGGAGATTATTGCCGCAGAGGCGGTCACGGACGGTGGGCATTCAGCATCGCTGGCTCCTCGAGGTGCTGGCCGAGCGAAAAACCGTCACGGTGCTGCGCATGTGGTGACATGACGATGGATCGCAGTTGGCTGACCAAGTCAGATTGTTGAAGCAGCACTTGCCTTGCAGTTTGCGCAGATGCTGCCCAGTCTTCCAGTGTGGCTGCACTGAGTGCAGGCCATTCACCCGCTGCCATCCCATTCCAAAGCCGATGCGCCTGCCTCAGACTCTGCGGGGCCTGCATCCACTCCAAAAACGCCTCCAGCTTGGCATGGTGCGCGTTGTCGTCTTGCGGGTAGATGTGCCAGATGAAGGCTTGGCCCGCCCACAGGGCGCGCACCAGCGAGTCTTCGCCGCGCACCAGGTTGAGGTCGCAGGCCCACAGCATCTCGTCAAAGCCGTCTTGGTGGGTGTAGGGCAGGGCGCTCCAGCGGGGGTGGACGGCCATGCCCGATAGCGCTTGTTGCACTGCTGCCAGTGGGCGGCCGGGGGTGACCATCAGGTGGTGGGGCGTGCCCACCAGTTGTTGCAGCACTTGGGGCAGGGCCGCAGGTTCGTAGCTAAACAGGCTGATCAGCAGGGCGTTGGGGGCCGCGTCGGGGGCGTGTTGCTGGCGCCAGGCAGCGCGATCAAACCCTTCTTGCCGTTCTTGCAAATCGGTTTCGCGCAGCAGACCACCCGTATCTGCCGTGAAGCCGGGGTAGAAAAAGCGCTTGGTCCAGCCTTTGGCGGGGCCGCTCATCACGGGCGAAGGCATGTTGTGCATGCGGGGCACCCAGTCTTCGGCGCTCAAATATTCCAGGTTGATCCACGCCGGTTGTTGTGGGCGAGTTGCGACACCGTGGGCCACAAAGGCTTCGGGCAAGCTGCAGCCAAAGGCTTCGACCCAGACGTCGGCGGGTGCGAGCGTTTGCAGTACTTCGTGTTGGCTGGCGGCAGCCCAGGGCAGCACTTGCAATTGAGGCAGAGCTTGGGCTTCGGGGGCCATCCAGACGAGGGCCGAGGCGTCGTCTACCCACAGCCGCACCAATTGGCCCTGGGCCAGCAGCTGGCGCGTCAGACGCCAGCACACGCCGAGGTCACCATGGTTGTCGATGACGGTGCAAAAAATGTCCCAAATTTTCCCGGAGTGAAGCGAGTGCATGGGGGGAGATTGTCGCGGCAAAGTGTTTCGCCGTCACAATACGCGCCATGACAGCGGCACACGACGAATCCTTGTTGGCCCAGGTGGCGGCGCTCCCGGCTTTGCCGGGGGTTTACCGCTATTTTGATGCGCAGGGCAACGTGCTGTACGTGGGCAAGGCCAAGCAGCTCAAAAAGCGGGTGTCGAGCTATTTCCAGAAGGACCACGGCGGCACACGCATTGGCCACATGGTCAGCAAAATCGCCCGCATGGAGACCACGGTGGTGCGCTCCGAGGCCGAGGCATTGCTGCTCGAAAACAACCTCATCAAAACCCTGAGTCCGCGCTTCAACATCCTGTTCAGGGACGACAAAAGCTACCCCTACCTCAAGCTCTCGGGCAATGGCCGCAGTCCGCTGCCCGCCGTGGTCAGCACACCTGAGGCACAGCATTACCCGCGGGTGTCGTATTACCGAGGTGGTGTAGAAAAGAAGCACCGTTACTTTGGCCCCTTTCCCAGCGCCTGGGCGGTCAAGGAGTCGATTCAGCTGATCCAAAAGGTGTTCAAACTGCGCACCTGCGAGGACACGGTGTTTGCCAACCGCACCCGGCCTTGCTTGCTGTTTCAGATCGAACGCTGCTCGGGCCCCTGCGTGAATCTGATCAGTCCCGAGGACTACAAGGCCGACGTACAGCATGCCGAGCAGTTTTTGAGCGGCGAGACCCAGGCGCTGATGCGCGAGATGGAGCAGCGCATGATGGCGCACGCCGATCGGCTCGAGTTTGAGCAGGCAGCCGAGGTGCGCAACCAAATGACGGCCTTGTCACGGGTCTTGCACCAACAGTCGGTCGACACGGCGGTGGACACCGATGCCGACATCCTGGTGGCACGGGTGCAAGGGGGGCGCGCCTGTGTGAACCTGGCCATGGTGCGCGGCGGGCGGCATTTGGGCGACCGTCCTTATTTTCCGGTGCATGTCCAGGACGCCCAAGACCTGTTGGGGCTGGGAGAGGGCGATGGTGAGGGCGATGGTGAGGGTAAAGAGCAGCGCCCGGTCGAGGTGCAGGTGCTCGAAGCCTTTTTGGCGCAGCATTACATCGGCGTGCCCGTGCCGCCGCTGCTGATCTTGAGCGCGGCTGTGGACAAAGCGCTCATCGCGGCTTTGTCGGCGCAGTCGGGTGTCAAGATCAGCACCGTGACGCAGCCGCGTGAGCACCGCCGCGTGTGGCTGGAGATGGCCGAGAAAAATGCCGAGTTGCAACTGGCCCGATTGCTGGCCGAAGAAGGCTCGCAGCAAGCCCGCACCCGGGCGCTGGCCGAGGCGCTGGACCTTGCCCCCGACGATCTGGACCAGCTGCACATCGAGTGCTTCGACATTTCGCACACGGCAGGCGAAAACACGCAAGCCTCATGTGTGGTGTTTCGCCAGCACAAGATGCAAAGCAGCGATTACCGGCGCTACAACATCGAGGGCATCACGCCGGGGGACGATTATGCGGCCATGCGCCAGGTGCTGTTGCGCCGTTATGGCAAATTGGCCGAAGCCCTGCGCTCTGGCGAGGGCACGGCCCGGCTGCCCGATCTGGTGCTGATCGACGGGGGCAAAGGCCAGGTGAGCATGGCCCGGGAAGTTTTTACCGACCTGGGGCTGGACCTGTCGCGCATCGTCGGCGTGGAAAAAGGCGAAGGCCGCAAGGTGGGATTGGAAGAGCTGGTGTTTGCCGATGGCCGCGACAAGGTTTACCTGGGCAAGGACTCGGCAGCGCTGATGTTGGTGGCGCAAATTCGAGACGAGGCGCACCGTTTTGCCATCACCGGCATGCGTGCCGCACGCGCCAAAGTACGCATGGGCGGCAGCAAGATCGAGGAGATTCCGGGCATTGGGCCGCGCAAACGGGCGCGGCTGCTGCAGCGTTTTGGGGGGGTGCGGGGCGTCGAGGCGGCCAGCGTTGAGGACCTGGCCGGGGTGGAAGGCATCTCGCACGAATTGGCTGAAACCATTTACAACGCCTTGCGCTGAACCTGGAGATGTTGTCATCGCGCCCTCGTCCGGGCGTGCCACAATCAAGCCCATGTTTTTCACGATTCCCACCATCATGACCTGGACGCGCATCGTCGCGATTCCTTTGATCATTGGCGTGTATTACCTGGACAGCCTGAAGGTCGAAACGCAAAACCTGATCGCCACGGTCATGTTTGTCCTGTTTGCCTGGACCGACTGGCTGGACGGCTTTTTGGCCCGCAAGCTCAACCAGACCTCGGCCTTCGGGGCTTTTTTGGATCCGGTGGCCGACAAGTTTCTGGTGTGTGCAGCTTTGCTGATTTTGGTGCACATGAACCGGGTGCATGTGTTGATCGCCTTGGTCATCATTGGCCGTGAAATCGCCATTTCTTCCTTGCGTGAGTGGATGGCGCAAATCGGCGCGGGCAAGAGCGTGGCGGTGCACATGGTGGGCAAGCTCAAAACCACGGTGCAGATGGTGGCAATTCCTTTCTTGCTTTACGACGGCATGCTGTTGGGTGTGATCGATACCCGCGATTGGGGTGCGGTATTGATTCTGATCGCAGCCATTTTGACCATCTGGTCGATGGTGTACTACATGCGCAAGGCCTTGCCTGAGATTCGGGCTCGGGTTAAATGAACGATGCGCAGCAACGCATGGCGTGGCTACAGGCCACGCCGGTGGTGTTTGTGCTGATTTGGAGCACCGGCTTCATCGTGGCCCGCTATGGCATGCCGCACTCTCCGCCGTTCAGCTTCCTTTTGCTGCGTTACTTTTTGTCCATCGCGTGTTTCTTGCCCTGGATCTGGCTGGCGCGCGTGCACTGGCCCAAGAGCCGCGTGCAATGGCTGCATTTGTCGGTCTCCGGCATCCTGATGCATGCCGCATATCTGGGCGGCGTGTGGGCTGCAGTCAAGGCGGGCATGGGTTCGGGGCTGTCCTCTCTCATCGTGGGGTTCCAACCGGTGCTCACGGCGATTTGGCTGTCGTACAGTTTGCGCGGATCGGACCAGCCCGGTGTTACCCCAAGGCAGTGGTTGGGTTTGTGTTTGGGCTTTGTGGGCCTGCTGATGGTGGTGTGGCGCAAGCTCACTTGGGGCTCACCCCTGGACCATGTGACCCCAGCGAACATGGCGCTGGCCATCGGGGCCCTGCTGAGCATCACGGTGGGCACCCTCTACCAAAAGCGCTTTGTGCAGCCTTGTGATGTGCGTTCGGCCAACACGGTGCAGTTGATGGCCGCGTTTGTGGTGACTTTGCCGCTGGCGCTGGCCGAGCCCGAGGCCATGCGCTGGAATGCCGAGCTGGTCGGGGCCATGGCTTGGTCGGTGCTGGGGCTGACGCTGGGCGGCAGTTCCCTTTTGTATGTGCTGATCCAGCGTGGGGCCGCAGCCTCTGTGACCAGCCTGATGTACATGGTGCCGCCCACCACCGCCATCATGGCCTGGTTGCTGTTTGGTGAAACCATCACGGCCGCGACCCTGGTGGGCACGGCGCTGACGGCCTTGGGTGTGAGCTTGGTGGTGAGGGCGTCACCTCGGTGAACCTCTTGAGAACCCGGAGCTTGTATGCTCGCCGCTTCGACGGGCTGCGCCAAGGCGTTGCCGCCACTTTCATTGATTTGACAAAGGACACCCCATGACTCGACACCGCATTGCCGTGATTCCAGGAGACGGCATTGGCAAAGAGGTGATGCCCGAGGGCCTGCGCGTGATGGACGCCGCGGCCCGCAAGTTCGGCATCGACTTGCAATTTGACCATTTTGATTTTTCCAGCTGGGACTATTTTGAAAAGCATGGGCAGATGCTGCCGGACAACTGGAAAGACCAGATTGGTGGTCATGACGCGCTCTATTTCGGTGCGGTGGGCTGGCCAGAAAAAATCGCTGACCACGTGTCTTTGTGGGGATCTTTGCTGTTGTTTCGGCGCGAGTTTGACCAGTACATCAACCTGCGTCCAGCGCGTTTGATGCCTGGCATCATCGCCCCGGTGGTGCGCCGTGATGGCAGCGCACGCCAACCCGGTGAGATTGACATGTACATCGTGCGAGAAAACACCGAAGGCGAGTACTCGGCGGTTGGCGGGCGCATGTTCCCCGGCACCGAGCGCGAGATCGTGATGCAGGAGACCATCATGAGCCGCGTGGGCGTGGACCGTGTGCTCAAGTTTGCCTTTGAGTTGGCGCAGTCGCGCCCCAAAAAGCACTTGACCAGCGCCACCAAATCCAATGGCATCGCCATCACCATGCCGTATTGGGACGAGCGTGTGGCCGAAATGGCCAAGGGATATCCGGCCATCAACGTGGACAAATTCCACATTGACATCCTGACGGCGCACTTTGTGCAGCGCCCCGACTTTTTTGACGTGGTGGTGGCCAGCAATTTGTTTGGTGACATCCTGAGCGATTTGGGGCCAGCTTGTACCGGCACCATCGGCATCGCCCCCAGCGCCAACCTGAATCCCGACCGCAAATTTCCATCCTTGTTTGAACCGGTACACGGCTCGGCCCCGGACATTGCGGGCAAGGGAATTGCGAACCCGATTGGCCAAATTTGGTGCGGCGCCATGATGCTGGAGTTTTTAGGCCACAAGGCAGCGCATGATGCGGTGCTGTCGGCCATTGAAAAAGTACTGGCAGCAGGTCCTGATGCGCCGCGTACACCAGATTTGGGCGGTAAAGCAAGTACTTCGGATGTCGGTAAAGCCATTTCAGAGGCTTTGTGATTTGAAAGCGAGGTGCGCTGCGCTTGTTCGTCAAAAAATCTTGTTAAGCCGCGCACTTGCTGGGTTTTCAAGGCTAGAATCCACCGCTCGATGGGCAATGCCTGACACCGATTGACATACCCACAAGGTATGGATTTAATTGTTCAGGGCATTGCTTGCCCTAACCCTTTGCATCAACATGCTCAGCCTGTTGATATGTCATTTGACCCTACGCCGTTTGTCACGGCATCAACACCCAGAGGTTTTTTGTGAACAAAACTGAATTGATTGAACACATTGCCAAGCACGCCGATCTGTCCAAAGCTGCCGCTGGTCGCGCTTTGGAAGCCACCATCGGTGCCGTGCGCACCACCTTGAAAAAGGGCGGTACCGTTTCCTTGGTGGGTTTTGGTACTTTCGCAGTGGGTAAGCGTGCCGCCCGTACGGGTCGCAATCCTCGCACAGGCGCTGCCATTAAAATCAAAAAAGCCAATGTGCCAAAGTTCCGTCCAGGCAAAGGCCTCAAGGACGCTTTGAACTGATAGACATTGAGGGGGTGCTTAGCTCAGTTGGTAGAGCGGCTCCTTTACACGGAGTAGGTCGGCGGTTCGAGACCGTCAGCACCCACCACCTCATGAACAAAGGCGAACCCGTGGTTCGCCTTTTTTATTGAACAACCGAGACTTCAAAAATGTTTGACGCCATTCGTAACAAATCCAGGATTTTGATGGGCGTGCTGGTCGTATTGATCATCCCCTCGTTTGTTTTGTTTGGTGTGGAGGGCTACAACAACCGGGCCGATCGTGGCGCCGTGGTGGCCAAAGTCGGGGACATTGAAATCACCCAACAGCAGTGGGATGCCCAGCACCAGCAAGAAGTTGACCGGCTGCGTGCGTCCATGCCCAACCTTGATCCCAAGATGCTGGGTTCAGACCAGGCACGTTACGCCAGCCTGGAGCGGATGGTCAATGAACGTTTGGTGGCCATGGCCTCAGAGAAGCAATTGTTGGTGACCAGTGACCAACGCCTTGCGAATTACCTCAAACAAGACCCCTCCATCGCCAGTTTGCGTGGTCCCGATGGCAAACTGGACATGGACAGGTACCGCCAGTTGGCCGCCAGCCAAGGGATGACGCCTGAAATGTTGGAGGCGCAGGTCAGGCGTGATTTGTCCGGCCAGCAGGTCCTGTCTGCGCTTCAGGCTTCGGCCATGGCTTCACAACAGCAAAGTGATTTGGCTTTGCAGGCATTTTTGCAACGCCGCGAGATCCAGATTCAGAGGTTTTCTCCGGCCAACTTTGTTGCCAAAGTTCAACCCCGTGATGCCGATTTGGAGCAGTTTTACAAAACCCACTCGGAGCGATTCAGGTCCGCAGAGTCTGCCGATGTGGAGTTCTTGGTGTTGGATGCCGCTGCATTGGCCAAGACCATTCAATTGCCCGAGGCAGACGTTAAGAGCTACTACGAGCAAAACATCCAGCGCTTGTCAGGTCAAGAGCAGCGCCGTGCCAGCCATATTTTGATCAATGCGCCCAAAGACGCGCTTGCGGCTGAAAGAGACAAAGCGCGAACCAAGGCCGAGGGTTTATTGGCCAGCGTGCGCAAAGAGCCCAAGAGCTTTGCAGATTTGGCACGCAAGAATTCCGAAGATCCAGGCTCTGCAAGGAACGGGGGAGACCTGGACTTTTTCGCCAAAGGCGCCATGGTCAAGGTGTTTGAGGACGCTGCGTTTGCGCTCAAAAAGGGCGAAATCAGTGGTGTCGTCGAGTCTGAATTTGGATTTCACATCATTCAACTCACTGACATCAAGGCGCCCGTGACGCCAAGCCTTGAAGCCATGCGCCCCCAATTGGAAGCCGATTTGAGGCAACAGCAAGCCAAGCGCCAGTTCGCTGAGTTTGCCGAGACATTCAGCAACAGTGTTTATGAACAATCCGACACTTTCAAACCCATCGCAGAGAAACTTCGCTTGCAGGTTCAACAAGTCAAGGGCGTCAGCCGTAGCCCAACTGCAAGCACTGCCGGTGTTTTGGCAAACCCCAAAGTGTTGGAAGCCTTGTTTTCAGAGGAGTCCATCAGCAAGCGTCGCAACACGGCTGCCATAGAGCTGGGCAACAACACCCTCGTGTCGGCTCGACTGACCCAGTACAAGCCAGCTGCGGCCCGCCCTTTTGAAGAAGTCAAGGATGCAGTTCGCTCAGAGTTCATGGTTGATCAGGCTGTGGCACTGGCCAAAGCCGAAGGGCAAGCGCGTTTGGCCGAATGGCAGAAAAAGCCTGATTTGGCCCAGGTAGGTCCCGCCTTGATCGTGTCCCGAGATCAAAACCAAGGACAAGCCCAAAAGCTTGTGGATGCCGCATTGCGCACCGATCCGTCGTCCATGCCATCCTTGGTGGGGGTGGACTTGGGCGCCATGGGCTATGCCTTGGTGAGGGTGAACAAGGTGGTGCCCCGCGAGGAGTCGAGCCCGCAGCAAAAAGCGCAAACCCGCGATCAGTTTCAACGGTTGTTGTCGGGTGCTGAATCGGCAGCCTACATGGCGCATTTGAAGGCGCAGTTCAAGGTGCAAATTTTGGCGCCCAAGCCCAAGACCTCTGCGGCTTCATAATTCTTCTCAGTGGGCCAAATGGTCGATTTCTTCAGGCTATAATTCACGCCTTACGGTGGCTGTAGCTCAGTTGGTAGAGTCCAGGATTGTGATTCCTGTTGTCGTGGGTTCGAGCCCCATCAGCCACCCCAAATACCTTCAGCCAAGCTCCTTTTCTTCGATCGAGTTTGGTTTTTTTGAGAAGTGATTTGAAGCCTTTAACGGGGCGATCAGCTTGCTTTTCAATGTATAATTTCATGCTTCTTTGCGGGAATAGCTCAGTTGGTAGAGCGCAACCTTGCCAAGGTTGAGGTCGCGAGTTCGAGCCTCGTTTCCCGCTCCACTTTTTTGGTGGATTTTTTTAAAAAAGGAAGTTTCTACTCCCTTTTTTGGCGCGATAGCAAAGCGGTTATGCAACGGATTGCAAATCCGTCGAGCCCAGTTCGACTCTGGGTCGCGCCTCCAAATGTCTTGTATGGTCTCCATCCCGCGTCAGGCGGGATTTTTTTTGGGCTTGTGCTAACCCCGCACGAGTTTTTGAATCAGGTCAGCCGTACCGGATGCTTGGTATTTGCGCATCAAGTTGACACGATGAATCTCCACGGTTCGGTGGCTGATGCTCAACACTTTGCCGATCGCCTTGCTGCTCAAGCCCTCCGTCAGATGGGCGGCCACTTCGCGCTCGCGGGCCGTGAGTTCGGCTTTCACAGGTTTTCGCGTTGACAGGTCTTCGAACGTCCAGATGCCGGCCTCGTGCGGGGCTTGCCGGTTCAGGGCTCGTCCGGTGACATGGCACCAGAATGTCTCCCCTTTGAAGCGGCCATCCACCCGTTTCATCACCCGGTCGTCTGCATACACTCCGTTGGCGTTCAGGATCGGTGCAATGCGCTGGCCCGTGCGCTCGTATTCGTCCGCACTGGGGTACAAAAGCTGAAAACTTTGCCCAATCAGTTGCTCCCGGGTGGCGCCAAACATTTCGCACAACCGTTGATTGCAATCCACCATGGACCGGTTGCGTGAAAGCACCATGCCAACCGGCGCCAGGTCAAAGGCAAGTCGGTAATCGATGTCGTGGAGAGGTTCTGGCATCAGGGCGCACCATTACGAAAAACTACGTAGGCCATTACGTAGTATCGTAGCAACTTCAATCTTTTCTGGAGACGCGTGTGAATAAGATTTTTCCTTCCGCTGCCGAGGCTTTGAAGGACATCGTGGCAGATGGACAGCTCATTGGCGTGGGCGGTTTTGGCCTGTGTGGCATTCCCGAGGCCTTGATTGCCGCCTTGCGCGACAGCGGCGTGCAAAACCTGACGGCGATTTCCAACAATGCGGGCGTGGACGACTTTGGTTTGGGTTTGTTGTTGCAGACTCGCCAGATCAAGAAAATGATCGCCTCCTATGTGGGCGAAAACAAGGAGTTTGAGCGCCAGTACCTGGCCGGTGAGTTGGCGCTGGACTTCACACCCCAGGGCACGTTGGCCGAGAAGCTGCGTGCGGGTGGTGCAGGCATCCCGGCCTTTTTCACCAAAACGGGCGTGGGCACCATGGTTGCCGATGGCAAGGAGTTGCGTGATTTTGACGGCGAAACCTATGTGATGGAGCGCTCTTTGGTGCCCGATGTGTCACTGGTCAAGGCGCACCGCGCCGACAAGTCCGGCAACCTGCAGTTTCGATACACCTCGCGCAACTTCAACCCGGCCGTGGCCATGGCGGGCAAGATCTGTGTGGTCGAGGTCGAGGAGATCGTGGAGACGGGCGAGATGCACCCCGACAGCGTCCACCTGCCCGGCATTTACGTACACCGCATCGTGCTGAACAAGACCCCCGAAAAGCGCATTGAAAAGCGCACCATCACTGAAAAAGCTGGAGTTTGATATGAGCTGGAGTCAAGACCAAATGGCTGCGCGTGCGGCCCATGAACTGGAAGACGGTTTTTATGTGAACCTGGGCATCGGCATTCCCACGCTGGTGGCCAATTTTGTGCCTGCCGACAAGGAAGTCTGGCTGCAAAGCGAGAACGGCATGTTGGGCATTGGTCCTTTCCCGAACGAAGACGAAGTGGATGCCGATCTGATCAATGCCGGTAAGCAAACCGTCACGACCATCAAAGGTTCGTCGATTTTTGGCAGCGAGCAATCGTTTGCCATGATCCGGGGCGGCAAGATCAACTTGTCGATTCTGGGTGCGATGCAGGTGACCGACAAGGGCGATCTGGCCAACTGGATGATCCCTGGCAAGATGGTCAAGGGCATGGGTGGCGCGATGGACCTGGTCGCGGGCGTCAAACGTGTGATCATCTTGATGGAGCACGTGGCTAAAAAGAAAGACGGCAGCGAAGACATGAAGATCTTGCCCGAGTGCACCTTGCCGCTGACCGGCAAAGGCGTGGTCGACCGCATCATCACCGACCTGGCCGTGATGGATGTGACCGATGCAGGCCTCAAAGTGGTCGAACTGGCCCCGGGCGTGACCCCCGAATTCCTGCAAAGCAAGACGGGCGTGAAACTGGTTTTTTGAACCGCCCACAACCCATGCAAAAAGGCCCCGTGAGGGGCCTTTTTGTTGGGTACTTGGAGCGGGTGATGGGAATCGAACCCACGTTATTTGCTTGGGAAGCAAGAGTCCTACCATTGAACGACACCCGCATACAGAAATTCTAATCGCTTTGGCTCAGCGTTCAGCGCTGCTACAAAAGGACTCAAAGCTAAAATCGATCCATGCACCGCTCCAACCTCAAAAGCCAAGCCTTGAATTTGCAGCCTTGGTTTTTGCTTTTGCTGGCCTGTTACACGGTGTTGGAGCTTTCCTTTAACCACAGGCTGCTTGAATTGGCGGGTGACTTGCAAAGGGGCGCCAGCACGGTTCAATTGAACGACATTGAAATTTGGGGGCGTGTCGTTTCTGGTTTGGGTTTGGCCCTGTTGTTGATGCGATGGCTCGACAACTGGGTGTGTTCCAGGCTTGGGCTGTTTTTGCTTTGCTGTACGCTGGGTTTGTTCAGCATGTGGCATGCGCAAAAGGCTTTGGTGGACACCATCGTGGCGCGTGCGGACGCGCAAGACCTGATGATGAGCTGGAAGTCCCAGCTGAGCACGCAGGAAGCCCTCAACGGGCGCATTTCGCTGCGTGGTGAAACCTTGTTGACCAGTCCGGCTCCTCCTGAGATACGGCCTGTGATGAGTGCCTTGTGGGCCTCTTCTGTGTCGGGGCTGTACCCGGAGGATCTGGATTCGGATTCGGGCGCCTCACAATTGGTCAGCAACTTGTTTGCGCCAGAAATCACCCAAGCGCAAAGGGTGGCGGCTTACCGCAAGACGGTCATGACACCCGTGGTGCTGGGCGCTTCCTTGTTGTTTGGCTTGCTTAATTTGTGTCAACTGTTTGCAGGTCTGTTCACTTGGCTGGTGATGGTTGCAGGGCAAGACCGGTGGTTGCAGTTTTGCAGGTCATGGCTGCTTTTGGCATTGACCGTGTTGTGCATGGGATTGAGTTGGTGGCCGGGCAATGTTTGGACCACATCGCCAGCGTACCGACTCGTCGCCAGTCCCGCGCTGTGGGCCGAAAAACCCTATCTGGCCCCTTTTGTGGAATGGAGTGCACGCGCAGAACCTGCTTGGGCAGATTCGGTGGCCTGGGTTCACCAGGCTTTGCTGCAAGACTTCGAGTTCAACGTGCCTTTTCGCCATTGGCTGGGGCAAGAGGGCACACCACCCTGATGGGTGGCGGTGCCCTGGCAGATCCTCAAGTCTGCTTCACTTGAGCACATCACCCACGCAGAGGTATTTGATCTCCACGTAGTCGTCCATGCCGTGGTGTGAGCCTTCGCGGCCCAGGCCCGATTGTTTGACGCCGCCGAAAGGCACGTGTTCGGTCGCCAGGATGCCCACGTTGATGCCCACCATGCCGTACTCCAGCGCTTCGGCCACGCGGAAAATGCGACCCACGTCGCGGCTGTAGAAGTAGCTGGCCAGGCCGAACTCGGTGTTGTTGGCCGCATCAATGGCTTCTTGCTCGGTCTTGAACTTGAAGATGGGCGCAAAGGGGCCGAAGGTCTCTTCTTTGGCGCAGACCATGTCGGCTGTGGCATCTGCGATCACCGTGGGTTCAAAGAACTGACCACCCAAGCGCTTGCCGCCGGTGAGCACGCGGCCACCTTTGGCGATCGCGTCTTGCACGTGACGCTCGACCTTGTCCAGTGCCGCGGGCTCGATCAAGGGGCCCTGGTTCACACCGTCTTCAAAGCCGTTGCCCACCTTGGCGGTTTTGACCTTGGCAGCGAACTTGGTGCCGAAGGCTTCGTAAACGGCTTCTTGCACATAGATGCGGTTGGAGCACACGCAGGTCTGGCCGGCGTTGCGGTACTTGCTGGCGAACGCGCCTTCAACAGCGCTGTCGATGTCGGCGTCTTCAAACACGATGAAGGGCGCGTTGCCACCCAATTCCAAAGACATTTTCTTCACCGTGGGGGCCGACTGCGCCATCAAGATGCGGCCCACTTCGGTCGAGCCTGTGAAGCTGATGTGGCGCACCACGTCGCTGGCGCACAGCACCTTGCCCACGGCAATGGAGTTGTCGGCGTCGGCGGTGATCATGTTGAGCACGCCCGCAGGAATGCCCGCACGGATGGCCAGCTCGGCCGCGGCCAGGGCCGTCAGCGGCGTGAGTTCGGCCGGTTTGATGATCACGGGGCAGCCCGCGGCCAAGGCCGGTGCGACTTTGCGCGTGATCATGGCCAGCGGGAAGTTCCAGGGCGTGATGGCCGCGCACACGCCAATGGCTTGCTTGAGCACCAGCAAGCGGCGGTTGTTGTCGAACTGGGGCAGGGTCTCGCCGTTGACGCGCTTGGCCTCTTCGGCGAACCACTCGACAAAGCTCGCGCCATAAGCGACCTCGCCTTTGGCCTCGGGCAGGGGCTTGCCTTGCTCGGCGGTCATGATGCGGCCCAAGTCGTCCTGGTTGGCCATCAGCAGGTCGTACCACTTGCGCAAGATGGTGCTGCGCTCCTTGGCGGTTTTGGCCTTCCAGGCGGGCCATGCGGCATTGGCCGCGGCAATCGCGGCTTCGGTCTCGGCGGGCCCCAGATTGGCCACATCGGCCAAGTGAGCGCCCGTGGCGGGGTCGGTCACGGCAAAACGGCTGCTGCCCTTGACCCATTGGCCGTTGATCAGGGCGTCGGTTTTGAGCAGGCTGGGGTCGTTGAGCTGGGCGAGGGGGGATGTCTTCATGTCCATGGGGGTCTCCAGAAACTGCAGGTGCAGGTGTTTCGATGTCCAACTGTTCAGCTTAGCGCCTGTGCTTGACCCCGTCTGTCACAAAAGTCTCAAAACCCCGATGCCTGCAGGGTGGCTGGTCGTGCCGTGCGCAGGCCAGGAATTGGGCCTGCCTCAAATCTATAATGCCCGGTTGCATTGAAAGCCTGAACCACCATGAGCCAAGCTGTTTTTTCCGTTGCCGACATCCGCAAGACCTTTTTGGACTTTTTCGAGTCCAAGGGGCATACCGTGGTGGCTTCCAGCCCCCTGGTGCCTGGCAATGATCCGACTTTGATGTTCACCAACTCGGGCATGGTCCAGTTCAAGGACGTGTTTTTGGGCTCGGACAAGCGCTCTTATGTGCGCGCCGCCTCGGTACAGGCCTGTCTTCGGGCGGGGGGCAAGCACAACGATCTGGAAAACGTGGGCTACACCGCACGCCACCACACTTTCTTTGAGATGCTGGGCAATTGGTCGTTTGGTGACTACTTCAAGCGCGAATCGCTCGAATGGGCTTGGGAGCTTTTGACCCAGGTCTACAAACTGCCCGCCGACAAGCTCTACGCCACCGTTTACTTGGAAGACGATGAGGCCTATGCCATTTGGGAAAACATTTTTGTCAAAGCGGGCTGGACGCCTGAGCGCATCGTTCAAGAAACCCGCATCATCCGCATCGGTGACAACAAGGGTGGACGCTACAAGTCAGACAACTTCTGGATGATGGCCGACACCGGCCCCTGCGGTCCTTGCTCCGAGATCTTCTACGACCATGGTCCACACATCCCTGGCGGCCCACCCGGCAGCCCTGAAGAAGATGGCGACCGGTTCATCGAGATCTGGAACAACGTGTTCATGCAGTTCAATATGCACGAAGACGGTTCGGTCACGCCGCTGCCCGCACCTTGTGTGGACACGGGCATGGGCCTTGAGCGCCTGGCCGCCATCTTGCAGCACGTGCACAGCAATTATGAAATCGACATTTTTGACGCGCTGATCAAGGCGGCCGCTCGCGAAACCGGTTGCTCCGACCTGAGCAACAAGTCGCTGCGCGTGATCGCCGACCACATTCGCGCCACCGCATTTTTGGTGAGCGATGGCGTGGTGCCCAGCAAAGAAGGCCGCGGCTATGTGCAGCGCCGCATCGTGCGCCGAGCGATTCGCCATGGTTATTTGCTGGGCCAAAAGACGCCGTTCTTCCACAAGCTGGTGCCCGATTTGGTCAGGCTCATGGGCGCGGCTTACCCCAATATGGCCGATCAGGCCGAGCGGATTGCCGACGTTTTGCGTGTGGAAGAAGAGCGTTTCTTCGAGACGCTGCAAAGCGGCATGCAGATTCTGGATGCGGCCCTCGAAGGCGGCGTGAAAGTGCTGCCCGGCGAGGTGGCCTTCAAGCTGCACGACACCTACGGCTTTCCGCTGGACCTGTCGGCCGACGTCTGCCGCGAGCGTGGCTTGTCTGTGGACGAAGCCGGTTTTGCCGCGGCCATGGAAAAGCAAAAGTCCCAGGCCCGCGCGGCTGGCAAGTTCAAGATGGACAAGGCGCTGGAGTACACCGGCTCAGGCAACGACTTTGTGGGCTATGAAGACCTGACGGCCAACGCCAAAGTGCTGGCTTTGTATGCCGATGGCAACGCCGTGAGTGAACTCAAGGCCGGTCAAGCCGGCGTGGTGGTGTTGGACACGACGCCCTTTTATGCCGAGTCGGGCGGTCAGGTGGGTGATCAGGGCATGATCCACAATGCGGGTGGCCAGTTCAATGTGGCCGATACGCTCAAGATCAAGGCCGATGTGTTTGGCCACCACGGCGAAGTGAAATCCGGCAGCCTGAAGGTGGGCGATGCAGTGCAAGCCCATGTGGACATGGAGCTGCGTGCCGCGACTGTGCGCAACCACAGCGCCACCCACTTGATGCACAAAGCCCTGCGCGAAGTGTTGGGCAGCCATGTGCAGCAAAAGGGCAGTTTGGTCAATGCCGAGCGCACCCGTTTTGACTTTGCGCACAACGCGCCAGTGACCGATGCTGAAATTCGCCAGATCGAGGCCCAAGTCAATGCAGAAATTTTGGCCAATGCCGCTGCGCAAGCGCGTGTGATGGACATCGAAAGCGCCCAGAAGACCGGCGCCATGATGCTGTTTGGCGAAAAGTACGGCGAAACCGTGCGCGTGCTCGACATCGGCACGAGCCGCGAACTGTGCGGCGGCACCCACGTCAAAGCCACGGGTGACATTGGCCTGTTCAAGATCGTGAGCGAAGGCGGCGTGGCCGCTGGCGTGCGACGCATCGAAGCCGTCACAGGTGCCAATGCTTTGGCTTATTTGCAGTCGCTGGAAGACACCGTCACGCAAGCTGCTGGCACGCTCAAGGCCCAGCCCGCCGAGCTGAATGCCCGCATTGCCCAGGTGCTGGACCAGGTCAAGGCGCTCGAAAAAGAGTTGGCTGCTGCCAAAGGCAAGCTGGCTTCGGCCCAGGGCGATGAATTGGCCAAGCAAGCCGTGGACATCAAGGGCATCAAGTTGCTGGTGGCCAAGCTCGAAGGGGCAGACGCCAAGACCTTGCGCGACACCATGGACAAGCTCAAGGACAAGATCAAGACCGCTGTGATCGTGTTGACCGCCGTCGAAGGCGACAAGGTGCAGATCGCCGCGGGCGTGACCGCCGACACCGTGGGCAAAGTCAAAGCCGGTGAGTTGGCCAGTTTTGTGGCCGGTCAGGTCGGCGGCAAAGGCGGTGGCAAGCCCGACATGGCCATGGCCGGAGGCACCAACCCGGCGGCCCTGCCCGCAGCGCTGGCCAGCGTGCAGGCTTGGGTGAGCGAGCGGGTTTGATTCATCAAGCGCGCTGAGCTGCTTGCAACAGCGCCCACTGCGTGGGCGTTTTCAAAGCTTGTCGATCAGGCCGCTGGGTGTGCAGAAAAATGGTCCATGATCGCCTGCACGCCGCTGCCTTGCAGCGCCACGCCCGACAGCTTCAGGCCCATTTCGCAGCCCGCCACGGTGGCGATCAGAGTCAGGTCATTGCTGTCGCCCAGGTGGCCAATGCGGAACATGCGGCCTTTGACTTTGCCCAAGCCCGTGCCCAGTGAGCAGTCAAAGCGTTGGTGGATGACCTTGCGTACCGCATCGGCGTCCACGCCCTCGGGGGTCATGACACCGGTCAGGATGGGGGAGTAAACGGCCGGGTCGTCGCACTGGATGGGCAGGCCCCAAGCCTTGACGGCCGCCCGCACACCCGCGGCCCAGCGTTGGTGCCGCGCAAACACCTGGTCCAGGCCTTCTGCCAGCAGCATGTCGCAGGCCTCGCTCAGGCCATAGAGCAAATTGGTGTTGGGCGTGGAGGGCCAGTAGCCGTTTTTGTTCATCTCGATCATCTCGCCCCAAGCCCAATAGCTGCGGGGCATGCCGCCTTTTTGGCTGGCCTCGATGGCGCGCGGTGACAGGGCGTTGAAGCTGATGCCGGGCGGCAACATCAGACCTTTTTGCGAGCCGCTGATGGTCACGTCCACGCCCCATTCGTCGTGGCGGTAATCCGCAGCAGCCAGTCCAGAAATGCTGTCCACCAGCAGCAAGGCCGGGTGTTTGGCCGCGTCCATGGCCCGACGCACGGCGGCGATGTCGCTGGTCACGCCGGTCGAGGTCTCGTTGTGCACCACGCACACGGCTTTGATGCTGTGGCCGGTGTCGGTCTTCAGCCGTTGCTCGATCAGATCGGCTTGCACGCCGTGGCGCCAGCCTTCCAGGCCAGGCAGGCTCAAGACTTCGGACTTCAGACCCAGCTGTTGGGCCAGTTTGTTCCACAAAAACGCAAAGTGCCCGGTTTCGTACATCAGCACATGGTCGCCCGCCTGAAGCACGTTGCTCAATGCAGCTTCCCAAGCCCCCGTGCCGGAGGCGGGGTAGATCATCACCGGGTGGCGGGTTTTGAATATCTTTTGCACATCGGCCAGGACTTTCAGGCCGAGAGCACCGAACTCGGGCCCCCGATGGTCGATGGTGGGCGAACTGATGGCGCGCAAGATGCGGTCGGGGACGGGAGAGGGGCCAGGAATTTGCAGAAAGTGGCGGCCTGTGGGGTGGAAATTGGTGGTCAACATGGGCAAAGAGATTGGATTTAAAAGATGATTTTTTGTATTCAAAATACATTTGTCAAGAACATTCATTCTAGAATAAACGTCGAGCACCGTTTTTTTTGTATTCAAATCATTTCATGGTTTCTGCAGGTTCGTCCATTTCTCGTCCTGTTCTGCACGAACAGGTGGCCCAACGCCTGCGCCAGATGTTGGTGGAGGGGGTGATCCCGCCAGGGGGCAAACTCAATGAGCGCACCCTTTGCGAAGAGCTCAGCATTTCGCGCACGCCGCTGCGCGAAGCCATCAAAATGTTGGCCGCCGAGGGCTTGGTGGAACTGTTGCCCAACAGGGGCTCGGTGGCCGTTCAGCTGAGCGAAGCCGATGTGCATCACACTTTCGAGGTGATGGCGGGCCTGGAAGGCTTGTCGGGCGAGTTGGCGGCTGAGCGCGTGACCGATGCCGAGCTCAGCGAGATCCAAGCCTTGCATTACGACATGATGGCCGCCTACACCCGGCGCGATCTGTCGGCCTATTACCAAATCAATGCGGCGATCCACCGCAGCTTGAATGCGGCGGCCAAAAACCCGGTTCTGACCGCCACTTACAACCAGGTCAACGCCCGTTTGCAGGCCCTGCGGTTTCGCTCCAACCAAGACGGTGACAAATGGCAGCGCGCCGTGGACGAGCACATGGCCATGGTGCAGGCCCTGCAGGCGCGCGACGGGACGCGCTTGCGCCAGGTGCTGATGCAGCACCTGGACAACAAGCGCCACATCGTCATCGATCAAATGCGCAGCGCAGCCCAAGCCGCGCAGCCTGAGCGCAAAGACCAGGAACAAGGACACGCCCAATGAACGCCCGACTGCCCCAAGATTTGTCCAAGGATGTGCCCCAGGACTTCAGCCACACATCGCCCAATCGGGTGTACGAAGGCGTGGCCCGCCAAAGCAATGAAGTGGCAGCCCTGTTGGCCAAGCGCTTGCGCTCGGACACCCGGGGTGAGGTCCTCTTTTCGACAGCCGATCGCGGTCGTTATGCCACCGACGCCTCGATCTACCAGGCCATGCCGATCGGGGTGTTTGTGCCCAGAGACGCCGCTGACGTGCAAATGGCTTTGGACATCTGCCGCGATTTGGGCGTGCCCATCGTGCCGCGCGGCGGCGGCACCAGCCAGTGCGGCCAAACTGTGGGCGCGGGTTTGGTCATTGACCATTCCAAGCACATGCGTCAGGTTCTCGCGGTCGACCCTGAGCAGCGCACCGCCACGGTGGAGCCTGGCTTGGTGCTGGACCACCTGAATGCGGCCCTGAAACAGCACGGCTTGTGGTACCCGGTGGATGTGTCCACCAGCGCGCAGGCCACGCTGGGCGGCATGGCGGGCAACAACTCGTGTGGCAGCCGCTCGATCGCTTACGGCAACATGGTGCACAACGTGCTGGGGGCTGAAGCTTGGCTGGCCGATGGCAGTTTGCTCGAATTTGGCGCCTATGAAAAAGCCCAGGGCCGCGTTCGCCAGATTGGCGATTTTGTACGTGACTTGGCCCTGCAGCATGCCCCTGAAATTGACGCCCACTGGCCCAAAGTCTTGCGCCGCGTGGCGGGCTACAACCTGGACATTTTCCGCAACCAGAATGAGCGGCCCTACACGGCCGATGGCTCGGTCAACCTGTCGCATTTGCTCATCGGCAGCGAAGGCACGTTGGCCCTCACGCGTTCGCTGACTTTGCGCTTGGCCGAGTTGCCACGCGCCAAGGTGCTGGGCGTGGTGAACTTTCCCAGCTTTTACCAAGCCATGGATTCGGCCCAGCACATCGTCAAGCTGGGTCAGGGCATGCCGGTGGGGCACCTGTCTGCCGTCGAGCTGGTGGACCGCACCATGATCGAGCTGTCTTTGCAAAACCCGGCTTTTGCGCCGACCATCCGCACCGCCTTGTCACCGCACATCAACGGTGGCATGCCCGAGGCGGTGTTGCTGGTGGAGTTTTCCGGGCCGAGCAAGGCCGACATCGCCCACAAAATCAAGGAGCTGGTGGAGCTGATGGGCGACTTGGGGTTACCCGGCAGCGTGGTCGAGATGGTGGACGATGCCCCGCAGAAAAACCTGTGGGAAGTGCGCAAGGCGGGCCTGAACATCATGATGAGCCTGCGCG
Organism: Comamonadaceae bacterium; assembly: GCA_027484105.1. GTDB lineage: Bacteria > Pseudomonadota > Gammaproteobacteria > Burkholderiales > Burkholderiaceae_C > Limnohabitans_A. The sequence continues at coordinate 200,229 of JAIXUG010000002.1, read as the reverse complement.
GCGACGGCAAGCCTGTGAGCTTCATTGAAGACTGCGCCGTGCCGCTGGAGAGCTTGGCCGAATACACCGATGCTTTGACCGGCGTGTTTCGCAAGTACGGCAGCCGTGGGACTTGGTACGCCCACGCCTCGGTGGGCACTTTGCATGTGCGGCCTATTCTTGACATGCGCCGCGATGGTGCGAGCAAAATGCGCGCCATTGCCGAGGAGGCCAGCGCCCTGGTGCGCCAATACAAGGGCGCTTTCAGTGGCGAGCACGGTGACGGCCTGTGCCGGGGCGAGTGGATCGGCTGGCAGTTTGGCCCGCGCATCAGCGAGGCCTTTGCACAGATCAAACGCGAGATGGACCCGCAGCAACTGCTGTGTCCACAGCGCATCGTCAACCCGCCCAAAATGGACGACACCACGCTGATGCGTTTTCCGCCCAGCTACAAGGTGGTGCCGATCCACACCGCGCTGGACTGGAGCGCCTGGAATGTGCAAAACGACCCGGTCACCGAGCAAACCACCGCCCCGGGCACCGGCGGCGACCCGGCGCAGGGCTTGGCCAAGGCGGTGGAGATGTGCAACAACAACGGCCATTGCCGCAAATTCGATGCGGGCACCATGTGCCCCAGTTACCGCGTGACCCGCGACGAGAAACACCTGACGCGGGGCCGCGCCAACACCTTGCGCTTGGCTTTGAGTGGCCAGATCGAAGGCTTGGCAGGCGAAGACGCATTGAGCAGCGAAGCGGTACGCGAGGCCATGGACCTGTGTGTGGGCTGCAAAGGCTGCAAGCGCGATTGCCCTACCGGGGTGGACATGGCCAAGATGAAGGTCGAGTTTTTGCAGCACTACAAGGCCAAGCACGGCCACACGCTGCAAGACAAATTGGTCGCCCATTTGCCCGACTATGCCCGCTGGGCGGCCCGCCTGGCCCCGGTTTTGAACCTGCGCAACCGCATGCCTTTGCTGGCCGCTTTGACGGAAAAGCTCTTGGGTCTGTCGGCCAAACGCAGTTTGCCCGAGTGGCAGATGCGCCACTTCTTCAACACCCCGCCAAGCGCTGCCCAAGCGACCGCCAGCCGCAAAGAGGTGTTGGCCGCAGCGCGAGGCGTGGTTTTGTTTGTGGACACCTTCAACGGCTACCTGGAGTCGGCCAACGCGCATGCGGCCGTCAAGGTGCTGCAGGCGGCCGGTTACACGGTGCATGTGGCGACCAAGCTGCAGGACGATGGCGGGCATCTGTGCTGCGGCCGCACTTACCTGGCCAGCGGCATGGTGGACAAGGCCCGCGAAAAGGCCAGCGAAGTGGTGCAAAGCCTGCTGCCTTTTGCCGATAAAGGCCTGGCCATCGTGGGCTTGGAGCCCTCATGCCTGCTCACGCTGCGCGACGAAATGCTGGTCATGGGCTTGGGCGAGGGCGCGCAACGCATCGCCGGGCAAGCCCTGTTGTTCGAAGAGTTTTTGGCCCGTGAAGCCCAATCGGGTCAGCTGGACGCGCTGAAGGCGCAGATTGCTCCGGTGGACCGCCCGGTGATGTTGCACGGGCATTGCCACCAAAAAGCCTTTGACGCGGTCTCACCCGTGTTGGAGGTCTTGCGCTGGATTCCGGGGGCCAAGCCGCAGCTTATCGAGAGCAGTTGCTGTGGCATGGCGGGCAGTTTCGGGTATGAGGCCAGCCACTACGAGGTGTCGATGCAAATGGCCGAGATGAGCTTGCTGCCCGCTGTGCGCGCCCAAGCCGACGCGATCGTGGTGGCCGATGGCACCAGTTGCCGCCACCAAATCCACGACGGTGCTGGGCGTGAGGCCGTGCACCTGAGCCAGCTGCTGGCGGGTTTGTTGCCTGGATCAGACCGACAGCACCGTTAAGGCGGGCTTGTGCGCCAATCCAGCGGCAGGGTGCTGGTCCACTGCCGGTCTTGCCCCGTGTGCGGGTCGGTGAACTGCACCGAGTGGGCCAGCAGCTGCAAAGGCTGGTTGAAATCTTCCCCTGCATCAGGACCGCGCAGCACCGAGGGGTAAAACTGATCACCCTCGATCGGTATGCCCAAAGCATTCATGTGTACGCGCAGCTGGTGGCGTTTGCCGCTGACAGGTTCGAGCTGGTAAAGCGCCCTAGGCCCCTGGGTGTCCAACAAAGTGATGCGGGTTTCGCTGTTGGGATCGCCGGGCACTTCGCGCATTTTGAAAAAATGCACCGGGTCTTCGGCCAGGCGGCTGGTGTGCACGCAGGGCAGTGTCAGGTCGGGCCGGTGTGTCGCCACCGCGCGGTAGGTCTTGTGAATTCGGTGTTCGCGAAACAGGGCGTGGTAGGCGTCGCGTTCGCGCAGATGTTTGCCAAACAGCACCAGGCCCGCCGTTTCGCGGTCAATGCGGTGCAGCGGCACCAACTCGGCATGGCCCGTCAGGCGTTTGAGTTGGACCAGAAGGCTTTGCTGCACATAGGCGCCGGATGGGGTGACGGGCATGAAATGCGGCTTGTCGGCCACCAGCAGGTGATCGTCTTCAAACAAGACGTTTGCTGACATGGGCAGGCAGGGTTCATCGGACACGTGGCGGTAATAAAAGAAGCGTTGTCCAGCCAGGCAGGCTTGGTCGGGCTGGGCGCTTTGCCCACTTTCTTGCAACACCAGGCCTTGGCTCAGACGCTGCGCCCATTCCTCGCGCGAGATGCCGGGCATGCGGTGGGCCAAAAAATCGAGCAGGCTGGGCCAGTGGCCAGCTGGCACCGCCACCACGCTGGGGCTCACGCCCTCGCGCAAGGGCATGGGGGCCAGGCTTGCCGATCGGGTCATGTCACACGCGACGGAACACCAGGTCCCACACACCGTGGCCGAGTTTGAGACCCCGGTTTTCAAATTTGGTGAGCGGCCGGTAGTCGGGCTTGGCGGCAAACCCATCGGTGGCTTCGCTGGTATTGACGAGCAAAGGCTCGGCGCGCAGCACCCCCATCATCTGCTCAGCGTAGGGCTGCCAGTCGGTGGCCAGGTGCAGGTAACCCCCGGGCTTGATGTGCTGTGCCAGTCTCTGGATGAAGGGGCTCTGGATCAACCGGCGTTTGTGGTGTCGGCTCTTGTGCCAAGGGTCCGGGAAGAAGATGTGCACGCCGTCCAGGCTGTCCGTGCCCAGCATGTGGTCCATCACCTCCACGGCGTCGTGCTGCACGATGCGGATATTGCTGATGTGCTCTTCGCCACAGCGTTTGAGCAGGGCGCCCACGCCCGGTTCATGCACCTCGCAGCACAAAAAATTGTCACCAGGTCGCACCTGCGCGATTTTGGCCGTGGCGTCGCCCATGCCAAAACCGATTTCCAAAATCAGCGGCGCGGATCGCCCAAACGCGGCATGTACATCCAGCCGAGCAGGGCTGTAGGGGATGAGGAACTTCGACCCGAACTGCTCGAACGCCCGCATTTGCCCCGAGCCCATGCGACCGGCGCGCAGCACATAGGTTTTGATCTGCCGCATGAAGGGTGCGTCGGGGGCAGCCTGTTCGGTGAGAGTTTCTTGGACAGGCTGTTGCTGGGAGTTCTCGGGCGTCGTCATGAGGGGCGTGGCTTGAGGGCCGAAGTGTTTGGCGAAGCCTGCGATTATCGCGGCTGCTGGAGGGGGTGGGATTGCTGAAAGGAAGCGGTGACGCGTCAGGTGGCTGCAAACGGATTGACCAATTGCACACCTGCTTTTGTAAAGGTTGCCCCCAAGGTGTTGGCGCGCAGCGCCGTCCAATGAAGCAAGGCTTGGTTGACGGGCGTGTCTTCGGCCAGCTTGGGCAGTCCCAAGGCATGCGCTGCTGCGTTCAGCGCCACCAAGGGGTGCTGCAGGTCCAGCGCCAGCGCCCCATTTTGCTTGCTGAGTTTTTCGCCGTTGTCACCGAGCACCAGCGGCGTGTGCAGGTATTGGGGCGTGGGCAGCCCCAAGGCACGTTGCAGCACGATTTGCCGCGCCGTGTTGTCGTCCAGGTCTTGGCCGCGCACCACATGGCTGATGCCTTGCGCTGCGTCGTCCACCACCACGGCCAGCTGATAGGCCCACAACCCATCGGCGCGGCGCAGCACAAAGTCGCCCACGGCTTCGCACACGTTTTGCTGCTGCGGCCCCAAGCGGCGGTCGTTCCAGTGGGTGAGTGCGGGCAGGTCCAGCGCGGTTTGCACCGCCTGCACATCGAGCCGCCAGGCGCGGGCAGGTTTGCCGTTCAGGCCGTGGCGGCAGGTGCCGGGGTAAACCGCCGCTTGGTGGCGGGGCAGCGGCTGAGCTTGCGTCGTTTCGAAGGCGCTTTCGATGTCTTTGCGTGAGCAGCCGCAAGGGTAGGCCCAGCCTTTTTGGACCAGCGTGTCCAGTGCGCTTTGGTAAGCGGCATGGCGCTGGCTTTGCCACAGCACCGGGCCGTCGGGCACCAAACCGCAACAGGCCAGCTGCTGCAAGAGGGTCCGGTCGGCCCCAGGCACGCAGCGTGGCGTGTCCACATCTTCGATGCGCACCAGCCATTGGCCACCGTGGGCGCGCGCATCGAGCCAACTGGCCAAAGCGGCCACCAGCGAGCCGGCATGCAAAAGGCCGGTTGGCGAGGGCGCGAACCGGCCTGTGTAGCCCACGTTCATGACTTTCAGCGTTTTTGCAGCACCGCCAAAGCCAGCTCCAGACCGGAGATGAAGGCGTCTTCGACCCGGTGGCCCAAGCACCAGTCACCGCACAGGCCAATGCCTGGCGATTGAGACCACAGGTGGCTTTTGCCCAGAGGCTGAGCGGTTTTGGCGTACAGCCACCGTTGCACATCCACGTGGGAAGGGGTGGCGCGTATGCCGGTGATTTCGGCAAAGGCCTTGATCAGCTTGCCGGTGATGCGCTCGGGCGTGTCATTGACGTGTTCGGCCGACCACGGGGCGCTGGCCTGCACGGTCCAGCGCTCGATGCGCTCGCGCCCTGGCTTGGACGATTCACGCGCCATCCAGGCGATGCGGTGGTGGGTACTGCGGGCGGCATTCCACTGCGGCCCCAAGGTGATCAGGCCGGGTTGCACGGCTTGGGGGTAAGCCAACATCAGGGTCCAGCAAGGGTCCACCCGCACCGCGTCCAGTGGCTGGGCGAGGTCACTCAGGCCCGAAGCCTTGAGCAAAGCTTTGGCTTGTTCGGGTGGAATGGCCAAAAGGACTTTGTCAAAGCCTGCAAAAACCTGTTGGCCTCCACCTTCTGTTTCGGCTTTCAGTTGCCAGCCGTTTTTCTTCAAGCGGTCGGGCATGAGTTGCGTCACGCGGGTTTGCAGCAGCACATGGCCGTCTTCGACCAAGGGCGCGCCCCAAGCCTTGACCAAAGCGTTCATGCCCGGTGCGGCCACCCAATGCCGCTCGCCGCCAGGCAAGCCGGCTTCAATCACCCGCCCGTTGGGGTCCAGCACACGCACGGCATTGGCGCTCCAGGGTTTGCACACGCCTGGGGCGGTGCCAATGGCCAGTTCAAAACGCGGGTCGCGCACGGTGAAATACTGCGCCCCGTGGTCAAAGCTGCCAAAGGCGCTGGCGCGTGTGGCCATGCGACCGCCCAAGCCACGGCTTTTTTCGAAGATCGTGACCTTGTGTCCGGCTTGGCGCAAAGTGCGTGCACAGGTGACGCCGGCCATGCCGGCACCAATGATGGCGATGTGTTGTGTGGTCATGGGTTCACTTTATCCGAGAAACATGCCTGTGGGCAGCATGGGTGGGTTATTCCTGATGCTTGTTCAAGAGGTTGATCCCTTGGTCAACCCTGAGTTGGCTGCAGCAGGGCCTGTCGCGTTGCAGGCTGCGCCAGTTGTGCCAGCCACCAGCGCAAGGCTTGCCCTGCGGGCGCTTGGGGGCTGTCACGCCAAGCGTAATGGCTGGCATTGTGGCGAACCGAGAGGACTTGTTTGACCACCAATTGACCGGTTTGGATGTACGGACGGGCGAGCGATTCAGGCAGGAATCCGCCGCCAAGACCGCGCAACTGCGCCTCCAGCTTGCTTTGCATGTCGGGCACGGTGAACACATCTTGGCCTCCCAGGAGACCAATGGTCAGTCCCGATCCTCGGCTGATCGAGTCGGCCACCGCCACGGCGCGGTGTTGAGCGAGCAGGGCATCGCTCAGGGGCTCGGCCAAGGCTGCCAAGGGGTGGTGCGGTGAAACTGCAAACACAAAGGGCACTTGCCCAAGTTCGAGGTGGTGAATGTCTTTGGCTTGCCCCGCCACGGCCACCGCGCCCAGCGCCAGATCGGCCTGTCCCGAGGTCAACGCGGCCAGCGTGCCCGAAAGGGTTTCGTAGCGCAGCCGCAGCCGGGTGGGCGAAGCCAATGCCAGAAACTGGGCGCACAGATCCATCACCACGTTGCGCGCAATGATGCCGTCAACAGCCACGGTGAGCACGGCTTCCCAGCCGGTGGCCACGCGACGCACGCGGTTGGCCACGGCGTCCATGTCGTCGAGCAGTCGGGCGGCTTCTCGCAACAATTCGCGGCCAGCGGCGGTAGGCACCGCTTGACGGGCGCTGCGGTCAAAGAGCAAGACATCGAGTGCATCTTCAAGTTGGCGCACCCGGTAAGTCAGGGCGCTGGGCACCAGGTGCAGGGCGCGTGCGGCGGCTGCAAAGCTGCCTTTTTGGTCAATCGTTTGCAGCATCAGCAGGGTTTCGGGGGTCAGCCAATCACGGGGTGTTTGCATGGTGTTTGCTTGATCATTCAATTACTTTGAATGATGCCAGCAAATCGTGGCAACTTTCAAGGGGGCTCGCGGGGCTAAAGTTCAAACCTGTCCAAGCGCAAGACTTGGCTTCTTGAAAGGATCCCCATGCTCAACATCCGCAAATCGACCGAACGTGGCTTTGCCGACCACGGCTGGCTGCAATCGTTTCACAGCTTTTCTTTTGCCAATTACTTTGATCCGGCCCATATGGGCTGGGGCAACTTGCGTGTCATCAACGAAGACCGCATTGCCCCCGGTACCGGTTTTGGTACACACGGCCACCGCGACATGGAGATCATCAGCTATGTGTTGTCGGGCAACCTGGCCCACCAGGACAGCATGGGCAATGTCAAGGGCATCCCGCCCGGGGACGTGCAGCGCATGAGCGCCGGCAGCGGTGTGCGCCACAGCGAGTTCAACCACGCTGAAGGTCAGTCAACGCATTTTTTGCAGATCTGGATCGAACCCAATGTGACCGGCATTGACCCCGGTTATGAGCAAAAAACCGTGCCCGAAAGTGCCAAGCGTGGGCAATTGGCCTTGGTGGCTGCCCCCGCCAAGGAGGCCCACGTGGCTGCGCACGCGGTTGAAATCCACGCCGATGCCCGCATGTACGCCGGGTTGTTCGATGGCGCGGAAGGCACGGTATTGCCCCTGAACACGGCGCGCAAGGCGTATGTGTTTTTGGTGCGCGGCGCGCTCAAGGTCAATGGCCAGGTGCTGGCTGCGGGCGATGCGGCCTTGCTGCAGTCCGAGTCTTCTTTGGCCTTGAGCGAAGGCCAGGACGCTGAAGTCCTGGTGTTCGATCTGGCGCCCTGAATTTCACCCCCCTCTGTCTTTTTATTGAAGGAGTTTTCTCATGGCTAAAACAGTTGTTGTTTACCACTCGGGCTACGGCCACACCCAGCGCGTTGCCCAGTTCGTGGGCCAGGGCGCTGACGCACAGGTGATCGCGATCGACGCCGATGGCAACATCACCGAGGCCGATTGGGCCGCTTTGGATGCGGCCGATGCCATCATTTTTGGTTCGCCCACTTACATGGGCATGGCTTCTTGGCAGTTCAAGAAATTTGCAGACGCCACGTCCAAGCGCTGGTTCACCAGCGCCTGGAAAGACAAGGTCGCGGGCGGTTTCACCATCTCGGCCAGTCCCAGCGGCGACAAACTGTCCACCATCCAGTACTTCATCACCCTGGCCATGCAGCAAGGCATGGTTTGGGTGGGGCAGCCCGCCATGAACGACGGCACCATCAACCGCATCGGCTCCAACTCCGGTGTGATGGCCCAAGTGGGACCGACGAGCCCCGCCGAGGACATTCCCCAGGGTGATTTGGATACGGCCAAAGCCTATGGCGCGCGCGTGGCCGCTGTCGCCGCCAAACTGCGCGGTTGAGCGAAGGCGAGCCGCCGCTCAAAAGCCGGAGTGACGGGCACGCCCCTGGCTTGGGGCGACGGGTCGGAGTTTTCCACCTCGACAACTGCCCGGCACTTGCTACGATCAGGGCATGAAAATCATTTCTTTGTTGCCCTGGTCTGATTGGCTGGCGCTGTTCACATTTTTTGGTTTGTGGGTGGGTTACGCCTGGTTTGCACGGATTCGCGGCAAGTTGGACAAAAGCCTGATCGCCACCACCAACACCTATCGGCAAAGCTGGATGCTGCAAGCCACAGCGCGCGATCCGCGCATGCTGGACGGCCTGATTACCCAAAACTTGTCGCAAACCCCGGCCTTCTTTTCTTCGACCAGCATCATCATCATTGGCGGTTTGTTTGCGCTGTTGGGCACGACCAACAAGGCGGCCGAGTTGGTGGGCGAAATTCCATTTGCCCAGCCCACGCCCTTGTTGGTGTTTGAGCTCAAAATTTTGGTGTTGGTGGGCATCTTTGTGTATGCCTTTTTCCGCTTTTCCTGGTCGATGCGGCAGTACACCTTTGTGGCCCTGGCCATCGGCGGCATGCCGCCGCCTGAATCCTTTGCCAGTGGCGAGCATGACCGGCAGCACTATGCCCAGCGGGCGGGCAATTTGGTCAGTGCCGCCGCAGAAACCTTCAACGATGGTTTGCGGGCGTATTACTTCTCTTTTGCCGCCATGGCCTGGTTTTTCTCGCCGCTGGCGCTGGTGGTGGCCACGGCGCTGGTGGTGCTGATTTTGTACGGACGCGAGTTCCGCTCAGAGGTGCTGCAGGTCTTGAGAGACTGAAGAATGGCGGGGCGATTGAGGGACAGGCTTGCCGGAGGTGACCTTCTACAATGTCAGTCTATGTTTGTTCACCTGCGCCTTCATTCTGAATTTTCGGTCGTCGATTCGACCTGTCGCATCGATGAGGTGGTCAAAACGGCGGCCAAAGATGGCCAACCTGCCTTGGCCCTCACCGACCTCAACAACTTGTTTGGCGGCGTCAAGTTCTACAAAGAAGGTCGTGGCAAGGGCGTCAAGCCCATATTGGGGGCAGAGGTCAACCTCGAAGGTTTGGGTGGCGACCCAGCCGTGCTGAGCCGCGTGGTGCTTTTGGTGCAGAGCCACCAGGGCTATCTGAACATTTGCGAGCTGCTTGCCCGTGCCTGGACGCAAAACGCGGGCAAGGGTGTGGCCGTGGTCAAGCTGGCCTGGCTGAAGGAGTTGGCCGAAGGCCTGATTTTGTTGTCCGGTGCCCAAGCCGGGCCGGTGGGGCAGGCGATTGTGCAGGGTGACACCGACAAGGCTGCGGATGTGGCTTTGCAGTTGGGTTCGATTTTTCCGCACCGTTTTTATCTCGAACTGCAACGCGCAGGCCGCCCGGAAGACGAGCCCCACGTGGCCGCAGCTGTGGCACTCGCCGCCCGCTTGGGTTTGCCAGTGGTGGCGACGCACCCCGTGCAGTTCCTCACCACCGAAGATTACGAAGCGCACGAGGCGCGGGTCTGCATATCGGAGGGTGAGATCCTGGCCAATCCGCGCCGGGTGCGCCGCTTCACCCGCGAACAGTATTTCAAGTCGGCTGAGCAGATGTGCGCGCTGTTTGCGGATGTGCCGAGCGCCATCGCCAACACGCTGGAAATCGCCAAGCGCTGCAACCTGACGCTGGTGCTGGGCAAGCCTCAGCTGCCAAATTTCCCGATCCCGCCGGTGAATGGCGTGGTCATGTCGGTGGATGATTATTTCCGCCACGTCTCACACGAGGGTCTGAACGAGCGCCTGATTCATCTCTACCCCGACGCAGCCAAACGCGAGGCCGAGCGCCAGCGCTATGTGGACCGGTTGGAGTTCGAGCTGGGCACGATCTTGAAGATGGGCTTTCCAGGCTATTTCCTGATCGTGGGTGACTTCATTCAGTGGGCCAAGAACAATGGCTGCCCGGTGGGCCCGGGGCGGGGTTCGGGTGCGGGCTCGCTGGTGGCCTATGCGCTCAAGATCACCGATCTGGACCCACTGCAATACAGCTTGCTGTTTGAACGCTTCCTGAACCCCGAGCGGGTGTCAATGCCCGACTTTGACATCGACTTTTGCCAGAGCAACCGCGACCGGGTGATCGACTATGTGAAGGACAAATACGGCCGCAATGCGGTCTCGCAAATTGCCACCTTCGGCACCATGGCAGCGCGTGCGGCGATCCGGGACGTGGGCCGCGTACTCGACATGAGCTACACCTTTTGCGACGGCATCAGCAAGCTCATCCCCAACAAGCCGGGCATGTCGGTCACGCTGCAGTACCCGCCTGCCACCCCCAAAGAGGGCGACAAGAACAACTATGCGATCGCCATGGAGCCCATCCTGGCCGAGAGAATTGAGCGTGAAGAGGATGTGAAGACCCTGATCGAGTTGGCGCAAAAACTCGAAGGCATGACCCGCAATGTGGGCATGCACGCGGGGGGGGTCTTGATTGCCCCGGGCAGGCTGACCGATTTTTGCCCGCTGTACCAACAACCGGGCAGCGAGTCCGCGGTGAGCCAGTACGACAAAGACGATGTGGAGTCGGCGGGCCTGGTCAAATTTGACTTCTTGGGCCTGGCCACTTTGACCATTCTGGAAATTGCCCGCGAGTTCATCATGAAGCGGCACAAGGGCCAGGAAAACTTTGCCTTTGAAAACATTCCCCTGGACGATGCGGCGACCTACAAGTTGTTTTCAGACGGGAAAACCGAGGCCGTGTTCCAGTTTGAAAGCCGAGGCATGCAGGGCATGTTGCGCGATGCGCGCCCGAGCCGCTTGGAAGACCTGATCGCCTTGAACGCCTTGTACCGCCCGGGGCCCATGGACTTGATCCCCAGCTTTGTGGCGCGCAAGCACGGACGTGAAGCGGTGGAGTACCCGCATCCGGCGGTGGCCGAGATGTTGAGCGAGACCTACGGCATCATGGTCTACCAGGAGCAGGTGATGCAGACGGCGCAGATTTTGGGCGGCTACTCGCTCGGTGGCGCGGACTTGCTGCGCCGCGCCATGGGCAAGAAAAAAGCCGAAGAGATGGCCGAGCACCGCGAGAAGTTCCGTGCAGGCGCTTTGGCCACACACAATATTCCGCAAGACAAAGCCGACGAGGTCTTTGACCTGATGGAAAAGTTTGCAGGCTACGGCTTCAACAAGTCGCACGCCGCCGCTTACTCGCTGCTGGCCTATCACACCGGTTGGCTCAAGGTGCACTACACGGCCGAGTTCTTCTGTGCCAACATGACCGTGGAAATGGACGACACCGACAAGCTCAAGGTGCTTTACGAAGATGCCTTGAAGTTCGGCATGACCTTTGACCCTCCGGATGTGAACCGTGGTCATTACCGTTTCGAGCCAGTCACTGACAAAGTGATCCGTTACGGCCTGGGCGCGATCAAGGGCACGGGTCAACAGGCCATCGAAGCCATCGTGTCCGCTCGGCAAGAGGGCGGGCCATTCACCAGCTTGTTTGACTTTGCGGTGCGTGTCGACCGCACCCGCATCAACAAGCGCACGGTGGACGCGCTGATCAAGGCCGGTGCGTTTGATTCCTTGCACATGAACCGGGCGGCCTTGTCGGCCAGCATTGATCGGGCATTTGAGTTTTCCAACGCCACCACGGCCAATGCCAACCAAGGTGGATTGTTTGACATGTTGGGCGACGACTCGCATGGCTCCAGCACGCAAGAGCCCGACTTGGTCGATGTCATGCCCTGGGGCATCAAGGAACGCCTCCTGCTCGAAAAAACAGCCGTGGGCTTTTTCCTGTCCGGCCATCTGTTTGATGCGGTCGAGCGCGAGGTGCGCCAGTTTGCGCGGCGCAAGATCGACGATTTGATCGACAGCCGCGAGTCCATGGTGCTGGCAGGCATCGTGGGTGATTTGCGCATCATCAATGGCCAACGCGGCAAAGTGGCGATCTTCAAACTGGATGACAAATCCGGCGTGATGGAGGCCACGGCCGATGAAGCCTTGATCCAGTCTGCCAAGCACCTGCTCAAAGACGACGAACTCATCGTCGTCACGGCCAAAATGCAGGCCGACAGGTTTTCAGGCGGCTTTCGCCTCAAGGTCGAACAGATCATGGACTTGGGCGCTGCCCGTTGTCGCTACGGCAAATACCTGCGCGTGGCGGCCAATGGGCGTGCGCCCGACATTGCACGGCTGGTGCGTGAATTTCCTGCACAAAGGGTGCAAACCGAGCATGGCGACCTGGTCAAAGGCTTGCCCGTGCGCTTGGTGCTGGAGCGCCGTCAGCAAGACTGGGCTGCCCGAGCCGAGCTGGCGCTGGGGGAATCGGCGCAGTTTTTCCCCAGCGATGCCGCCTTGGCCAGTTGGATGGCGCAAGCCGATCAGGGGCAGGCTCGGATTGTTTATGAGTGAGGCGAAACCAGGGGGCTGTTCGCCAGCGATCGTCTCAATTGTTTGACGAATCCGAACTATCCCCTTGCGTCGGGGTGGATCGGGCTTGCGGCGAGGCATTTTGATTCGTGTTGGCGGCGTTGCTGTTGTTGCCAGTGTTCAATGCATTGTTGTTTTGATTGACCGTGGTGTTGCCGGTGATGGAGCCAAAATTGGGGCTGCCCGCCATCACACCCGTGTTCACCATGGGCCTGACCACAGGCGCTCTGGGTGTGGGGGTGTTGTAGCTGGTCATGCTGGGTGGCTGACCTTCTTTGCCCAGTGACTCATACAGCTTTCCCATCAATTCGGGGTTGCCTGCAATCTTGGCCTCGATGGCACCTTCAAGGATGGAGGAGATCTCCAGCGTCAAGGCGGTGCCCAACCAATTGGGGCTGTTGGCCAAGAGGGTGGCCAATTGCACGTCTGTGCAGCTGCCGGCGTTGCGCTCCAGCCAAGCCTTGGCCATCGTGGCCCGCACCTCAGGTGTATGGGTGCGCAGGGCGAGCGATTTGAAATGGGCCACAAAACACGCGCTGGCTGGGGTCTTTTGGGCCCATGCGCTGCTCATGGGCAGCCATCCCACGGCGATCATCAAGCCGGCAAAGAGGGTTTTCAGGGTCATGGGTGCGAACAGCCAAAAGGGTGAGTCGTCGGAGTCTGAATTGAGCTCCGGTGAATATGTATCGGCATGACCAGCCCAAAGTTGAGGTGCCAGATCCCGGACATGCCTTGGCGCAGCGCTCGGTCAATCGAGCGGCCTGAACCCCAGCACGATCACCGGGGGGACCCGGCCATCGGTGTCCTTGGGCAAGATTTCGGTTTTGTCGATCGCGCGCAAAACCGCATCGTCCCAAGCCTTGTTGCCACTGGATTGAAGGATGCGGCGGCTTTGGATGGTGCCGTCGGGTGCCACGCGGACTTCCACCTCCGCCCTGGGGTTGCCCACCACATCGCCTGGATAGGTGATGTTGGGTTTGATCCGACCGACCAAGCGGCCCGCATAAGTGGCCGACGGGCCGGAGGATTTGAGGGCGGTGCCGGTGGCGTTTTCGCCACCCGAAGCCCCCGCCATGCCTTGCATGCGTTTGAGGTTTTCCTGGCGCAAGGCGTCTGCCCTGGCGGCTTCGGCTTTCTCGGCTTTGTCGGCCTTTTCTTTTTCGGCGGCTTTCTTTTTCTCTCGCTCTTTGTCTTCTTGCGCCTTTTTCTCTTTCGCGAGTTTTTCTTTTTCGAGCTTGGCTTTCGCGGCCTTGTCTTTTTCAGCTTTCTCTTTTTCAGCCTTGGCCTTTTCCAACTTTTCTTTGGCGGCTTTTTCCTTGAGGGCTTTTTCTTTTTCGGCTTTTTCTTTGTCTGCCTTTTGTTTTTCAGCTTCCTTTTTCTTTTCCTCTTGTTTTTTCTTTTCCAGAGCGATTTGCGCGTCCTTCAGGGCCAATGCGGGATCAGGGGCTGGGGCTGGTGGCGGAGTGGGTTTGGCGGGCGGCGTGGCTTGGGGTTCCGGCACAGGCACGAGCTCCGGCTTGGGCAGCGGTTCTTGCAAGCGAGGGGCGGCGGCTTGCGGCACGGCCGACCACAACTCGGCTTCGGCTTGCAAAGTTTGCGGTTGGGTTTTCCAGGCCGTGGCCAGGCCCAAGGCCAAGAACAACAAAGCATGCGCGACAAGGGCGACCAGCCAGGCACGGCCCATGCCTGGCGGCTCAGGAGGCGCAAATTCGAGGTGCGGTGTGGCCTTGGCGGTCAAACCCGTGTCCTTTTCAAGGGGCCAGCTGAACCGACAAGCCCACCCGGGCAATGCCAGCCCGTTGCAGGCTGTCCATGACCTGCACCACCTTTTCGTATTTCACCGTCCGGTCGGCGCTGATGACCACGGCCGTGTTGGTGTCGTCGCCCACCAGTCGCTTCACGCTGCTGGCCACGCTTTGCAGCGTGGCGCTGTCGGTTTTGCCTTCGCTCACCAGTTCCAGGCGTTCGTCTTTTTGGATCACGACCTGGACCACTTTGTCGGGCTGTTTGGCAGCTTTGCCCACGCTGGGCAGATCCACCATGCTGGGGGTGATCATGGGCGCCGTGACCATGAAGATGATGAGCAGCACCAGCATCACGTCGATGAAGGGCACCATGTTGATTTCAGAAATGGTGCGGCGTCCGCGGCCTCGGGAGGTTGTGGAGGGCATGTTGTTGGGCCTCTCTCAATGGCCGGATGCCGAACCGCTGCCCGTGGCAGCATTGGCTCCCAGGCTGCGCTGCAAGATGTTGGAGAACTCTTCGATGAAGGTTTCCAGCTTGATGGCGATGCGGTCCACATCGTGCGAAAAGCGGTTGTAGGCCAGCACAGCCGGGATGGCGGCAAACAGGCCAATGGCGGTGGCCACCAGGGCTTCGGCAATGCCTGGCGCCACAACCGCCAAGGTCACTTGCTGCAAATTGGCGAGGCCCGTGAAGGCGTGCATGATGCCCCACACGGTGCCAAACAAGCCCACATAAGGCGAAATGGATCCGACAGAGGCGAGAAAGGCGAGTTTTGACTCCGCCACATCCATTTCTCGCTGGAAGCTCGCCCGCATGGCGCGTCGTGCGCCGTCCAGCAAAGTGCCCGCATCGGTGATGCGGCGTTCGCGCAGTTTTTGGTATTCGCGCATGCCACTGGCAAAAATGCGCTCCATCGGGCCCGACAGTTTGGCGTTTTGGCTGGCGGCGTTGAACAGCTCATTGAGGCTGGTGCCTGACCAAAAGACGCGTTCAAATTCTTCGTTCAAATTTTTGATGCGCTTGATGGCAGTGATCTTGCGCACGATGGCCGCCCAACTGGCCACGGAGATGCTGAGCAAAATGAGCACCACCAGCTGCACGACAAAACTGGCGTGCAAAAGCAGCGAGACGATGGACATGTCTTGGTTCATTTCAGGGCTTCCAGAACAGGGGCCGGAATGCGGCCAGGTTTCAAGGTGATGCTGTCGACCCAGCCTAAGCGAATGGTGCCTTCGGCCAGCAATCGGTCGTCTTGGTTGGGCATGCGCAAATACGCGCGTTGGGCAATGCTCAGGCTGGCTTTGCCGCCAGTTTGCAACTCGGCGGTGACGACCAGGGAGTCGTCCAAGCGGGCAGGCGAGTGGTATTTGACGGCGGTCTCAGACACCACAAACATGCCGCCCGATTGGTCGCGCAACAGCTGCTGGCCAAAGCCCAGAGCCCGCAGCCATTCGGTGCGGGCGCGTTCAAAAAACTTGAGGTAGTTGGCATAAAACACGATGCCACCCGCATCGGTGTCTTCCCAGTAAATGCGAATGGGGTGCTCAAAAGGGGCGGTGCTGGGGGTCATGGCTGCAACCAGGCTTTCAGGCGGGCAATGGCGGTTTGCAATTCGGCCATCGAGTTGGCGGTGGAAAAGCGCACAAAGCGGGCGGTCTGGTCGGTGCCAAAGTCGCGCCCTGGTGTGATGGCCACATGGGCATGCTCCAGGGCAGCAAAGGCGAAGTCCCAACTGTCTTTGATGCCCAGTTTTTGGCAAGCGGCCGTGCAGTCGGCCCAAGCGTAGAAAGCGCCATCGGGTGGCACGGGTACCGTCAGCCCCAAGTCGTTCAGGGCCGGGATGAAGTAATCGCGCCGGGCCTTGAATTCGGCGCGGCGGCGCTCGTATTCGGTCAGGCTCTCGGGCTCAAAGCAAGCCAGGGCTGCTTGTTGCGCAACGGAGCTGGCACAGATGAAAAGGTTTTGTGCCAAGCGCTCCAGCACGGGCACCAAGGCCTCGGGCACCACCAACCAGCCCAGACGCCAGCCGGTCATGTTGAAGTATTTGCTGAAGCTGTTGATGCTGATGACATCCTCGCCCAGGGCCAGGGCGCTTTGGCCAAAAGCGTCGTCGTGGCTCAGCCCGAGGTAGATCTCATCGATCAAGGTGATGCCGCCACGGCTGCGCACGACTTCGACGATGCGGGCCAGCTCGGTCGGGTCAATCGAGGTGCCTGTGGGGTTGGAGGGCGATGCCAGCAAGACGCCCCGGGTATGCGGCCCCCAAGCTGCAGCCACTTTGGCAGCGCTGAGTTGAAAGTGCTCCTGCGCCGTGGTAGGCAGCAACACGGCTGTGCCCTCGGCCGCGCTCACGAAGTGGCGGTTGCAGGGGTAGCTCGGGTCGGGCATCAGGATTTCGTCGCCCCGATCGATCAAGGCCAGACAGGCCAATTGCAAAGCGGCCGAAGCCCCGGCGGTGACCACGATGCGGCTGGCGGGCACCTGCACGCCAAAACGCGAGGCGTACCATTGGCTGATGGCTTGGCGCAGTGCGTCCAGGCCCAGCGCGGGGGTGTATTGGGTTTGGCCACTTTGAATGGCGGTTTGGGCCGCTTGCTGGACGCGGGAAGGGGCGGTGAAGTCGGGCTCGCCGATGTTCAAAAACACCACCGGGCGGTCGGTGTGTGCGACCTCGCGGGCTTTTTGCGTGGCGGCCTTGGCCACTTCCATCACCCAAAAGGGCTCGATCCGCTCGGCTCGCTCGGAGATGCGCATGGTCAGTGGTTTATTGGGCGCGACCGTTATGACGGTCCGCTTGCACTTCGGCGCTGCGCAAATCGGGAGCCAGGCCATTGAGCACAGCGTTCACATATTTGTGACCATCGGTGCCGCCGAAGTCTTTGGCCAGCTCGATGCACTCGTTGAGCACCACGCGCCAGGGCACGTCCAGGCAATGCCGCATTTCATAGACGCCGATCCACATGATGGCCCGCTCAATGGGCGAGATTTCGGCAAAGCTGCGGTCGAGCCTGGGTGCAATCAAAGCGTCCAATTCCTGGGCTTGCTCGGTGCAGCCGTAGAGCAGGGCGTCGTAATGGGCCGAGTCGGCTTTGTGAAAACCCGACAGGTCGCGGGTGAAGGCGTCGATGTCCGAGGCGTCGTTTTTGCCGACGATGTGCTGGTAGAGCGCCTGCAAGGCGAATTCACGCGAGCGGCTGCGAGCGGGTTTGGCCGAAGACTTGCGGGTGCCTGCAGCTGCCGTCGGGGCGCTTGCGGGGGGTGTTTCCGTTGGGGTTTTCGGGTCGTTCATCACGGGTTCTCTTCGCCATCAAACTCTTCGGCCAGATCGGCCGACAGGTCGTCCATGATGCAGGCCATCTCGACCGCTACGCGTGCTGCATCACGGCCCTTTTCGGTCTGGCGCACGATGGCTTGTTCGAGGTTTTCGGTGGTCAAGATCGCATTGGCAATCGGCAGGTTGTAGTCCAGCGACACGCGGCTCACGCCTGCCCCCGACTCGTTGGCCACCAACTCAAAATGGTAAGTCTCGCCACGGATGATGCAGCCCAAAGCGATCAGCGCGTCGTATTCGGCGCGCTCGGCCATGGCTTGCAAGGCGACGGGCACTTCGAGGGCACCGGGCACCATGACGTGGTCGATGCTGGTCACGCCCAGCGCCTCGAGTTCTGCAATGCAGGCTTTGGCCAGGGCGTTGGTGATGTCTTCGTTGAAGCGGGCCTGCACGATGCCAATGTGCAGAAATTGGCCGTCGAGTTCTTCGGCAAGGCCTTTGTTGGCGTCAAGCATGGTTATTCCTTGGGGATGTAGCCGGTGATTTCGAGGCCGTAGCCAGTCATGCTGGGCATGCGGCGGGGTTGGCCCATGAGTTTCATTTTGTGGACGCCGCACTCGCGCAAAATTTGTGCACCGACGCCGTAGGTGCGCAAGTCCATCTTGCCGCGAACGGGCGCTTGGGCGGAACGGGCTCGGCCTTCAAACTGGGCCAGCAACTGGTCTGCCGATTCGCCGCAGTTGAGCAGCACGGCCACACCGCAGCCTTGGGCATGGATGTATTGCAAGCTGGTGTCCAGATTCCAGGAGTGCATGGCACGGTTGATCTCCAGCGCATCCAGGACGGACAGAGGTTCGTGCACACGAACAGGCACTTCAGCATCACCAGACCATTGGCCCTTGACGAGGGCCAGGTGCACGGTCTGGCTGGGTTGATCGCGGAAAGCGTGGGCGGTGAACTCACCGTGCGCGGTTTGCAGCGGGCGGCTGCCAATGCGTTCAACCAGTGACTCGTGACGGCTGCGGTACTGGATCAGGTCGGCAATCGTGCCAATTTTGAGGCCGTGTTCAGCGGCAAACAGCTGCAAATCGGGCAGACGGGCCATGGTCCCATCGTCTTTCATGATCTCGCAGATCACGGAGGAAGGGCTGCAACCCGCCATGGCGGCCAGGTCGCAACCGGCTTCGGTGTGGCCAGCGCGCATGAGCACACCGCCGTCCACGGCTTGCAGCGGGAAGATGTGACCGGGTTGCACCAAGTCAGTGGGCTGGGTGTTGCGTGCCACGGCCACTTGCACGGTCTTGGCGCGGTCAGCGGCCGAGATGCCGGTGGTCACGCCCTCGGCGGCTTCGATCGACACGGTGAAGGCGGTGCTGTAAACGGTGCCGTTGCGCGCCGCCATGGGTGGCAGCTTCAGGTATTCGCAACGTTCGCGGGTGAGCGTCAGGCAAATCAGGCCCCGACCAAAGCGGGCCATGAAGTTGATGGCTTCGGGCGTGACGTGGTCAGAGGCCAGCACCAGGTCGCCTTCGTTTTCGCGGTCCTCTTCGTCCACCAGAATCACAATGCGGCCAGCTTTCATCTCGGCCACGATGTCTTCGACGGGCGAAATCGCCACGGGGGTCAGTTGCTCGGGGGCGTTCATGCGGGATCTTTCTGGGTCAGGCCCGCGCTGAGCATGCGCTCAACGTAACGGGCGACGGTGTCGATTTCGAGGTTGACCCGGCTGCCCGCTTTCAGGCTGCCCAAGGCCGTGTGGTCGACGGTGTGGGGGATCAGGTTGATGCTGATTTCGCAACCTTGCGGCAAATCGGTCACCTTGTTCACCGTCAGGCTGACGCCGTTGACGGTGATGGACCCTTTGTAAGCCAGGTATTTGGCCAATGTATGGGGGGCCAAGACGCGTAATTCCCAGCTTTCGCCGATCTGCGCGAAATGGCTGATTTGGCCCACACCATCGACGTGTCCTGACACGATGTGCCCGCCCAGACGGTCGTGGGCACGCAGCGCTTTTTCGAGGTTCACGCTGCCTGCTTGGTCCAGCCCGCTGGTTTTGTCCAGGGATTCGGCCGAGATGTCAATGGTGAACTGATGACAGCTTGGGTTGAAGGTGGTGACGGTCATGCAAGCGCCGTTCAGGGCGATGCTGTCGCCCAGGCCCACATCGTCGAGGTACCCGGCGGGGGCCTCGATGGTGAGGCGTTTGCCGTGTTGAGATGAGCGACCCAGGTCGTGGATGGCGACGATTCGCCCCACGCCGGTGATGATTCCGGTGAACATAGTGGTGTATTTTCGCAGGTAAAGGGGCCGATGGACGCGAATTCAACAAAAAACCGAACGTTCCATGGTGTGGATGCAAGCCCTGAGATCAGGGTTAACCAAGGCCAGCAAAACAGAGCCACATGCCAAAATGGTGCATTGCAGCAGATTTCTCATTTGCTGTGTGTCACCAGGAGATCTCTTTGCCGGCCAAGTCACAAGTCAAGGCGACACGGGCGCCTCAGGCTGCGCCGACGGATGCCCCGTTGGGCAGCGATGGCGTGCGCACGATCAAAAAATACCCGAACCGCCGTCTCTACGATACGCGTACTTCCAGCTACATCACCCTGGCGGAGATCAAGAAATTGGTCATGATGGCCACCCCGGTCAAAGTGGTGGATGCCAAAACGGGTGATGATTTGACCCGGACCATCTTGCTGCAAATCATCCTCGAAGAAGAGTCGGCGGGTTTGCCGATGTTCAGCGAGGCCGTGTTGTCCAACATCATCCGTTTTTATGGCCACGCCATGCAAACCCATATGGGTTCGTACTTGGAGAGTCACGTTCAGTCCTTCATGGACTGGCAAAACAAACTGGGTGAGTCGAGCCCGGCCTTGAGCCCAGAGGTCTGGGCCCAGTTCATGCAGTGGCAGACGCCCATGATGCAAAACATGTTTTCGGGCCTGGCGAACCCGTCGCAAAGTGTGATGGTTCAAATGCAAGAACAAATGACAAAGCAAATTCAAAAGAACACAGAGCAGCTTTTGGGCGCCATGGGTTTGAGGTCTTGATGGTCGCCTCTTCGAGTTTTGTGATGGGGCGGTCGTTTTTGCAGGGACAATGCAGGCATGAGTGAAATGACCACAACAGCCTCCCTCCCGACCCCCAAAGTGGGTTTTGTCAGCTTGGGCTGCCCCAAGGCGCTGACCGATTCCGAGTTGATCCTGACGCAATTGAGCGCCGAGGGTTACCAGACCTCCAAAACCTTTGAAGGCGCTGACCTGGTCATCGTCAACACCTGTGGCTTCATTGACGAAGCCATCCAGGAAAGCCTGGACACGATTGCCGAAGCCCTGAATGAAAACGGCAAAGTGATCGTGACCGGCTGTCTGGGCGCCAAAACTGGCGAGGGCGGTGGCAATATGGTTTTGGAGATGCATCCCAGCGTGTTGGCGGTGACAGGCCCCCATGCGACGCAAGAGGTGATGGATGCGGTGCACACGCATTTGCCCAAGCCACACGATCCGTTTTTGGACTTGGTGCCCGGGGGCTTTGGCGAAGCGGGCCTCAAGCTCACGCCACGTCACTATGCCTACTTGAAAATCAGCGAAGGTTGTAACCACCGCTGCACTTTTTGCATCATCCCGTCCATGCGCGGGGACCTGGTCTCACGCCCGATTGGCGATGTGCTCAAAGAAGCCAAAGCGCTGTTCGAAGGCGGCGTCAAAGAACTGCTGGTGATCAGCCAGGACACCTCAGCCTATGGCGTGGATGTGAAATACCGCACGGGATTTTGGGACGGCAAGCCGGTCAAAACCCGGATGCTCGAACTGGTGCAGGCGCTGGGTGAGATGGCACGCGCGCACGATGCCTGGGTGCGCTTGCACTACGTTTACCCCTACCCGAGTGTGGACGACATCATCCCCCTGATGGCTCAGGGCCTGGTGCTGCCATATCTGGATGTCCCTTTTCAGCACAGCCACCCGGATGTGCTGCGCCGCATGAAGCGTCCGGCCAGTGGCGAGAAAAACCTCGAGCGTATCCAGCGTTGGCGCCAAATGTGTCCTGAGTTGGTCATTCGCAGCACCTTCATTGCCGGCTTTCCGGGCGAGACCGAAGAAGAGTTTGAGCACTTGTTGGGCTTTTTGCGTGAGGCGCAAATTGACCGTGCAGGTTGTTTCGCGTACAGCCCCGTGAAGGGTGCTACAGCCAATGAGTTGCCCGGGATGTTGCCCGAAGCCTTGCGGGAAGAGCGTCGTGCGCGCTTCATGGCGGTGGCTGAAGAGGTGTCGATAGCCCGTTTGCACCAGCGCGTGGGTTCCACCATGCAAGTTTTGGTGGATTCCGCACCGGCCATGGGGCGACGCGGTGGCGTAGGCCGCAGTTTTGGCGATGCGCCCGAAATTGATGGTGTGGTGCGTTTGTTGCCACCCGAAAAATTGAGCAAGACCCTCAAAGTGGGCGAGTTCACTCGTGCACGGATTGTGAGCGTGGAAGGCCACGATTTGGTGGGGGTTCCGGTTTGAGGGGTTCAGGCGCGTTGCAGGCCAGTCCTCAAACGGCGCGTTCGCGTTGCCTGTCGCGCGGCTGGGGTGCCCAGCAAGGTGCCCTCGGCAATAAAAAAGCCGCTGACTGGAAATCAACGGCTTGTGATGCATTGAACTTATCGGGTTCGATAAGATTGGTGCCCAGAAGAGGACTCGAACCTCCACGATGTTACTCGCTAGTACCTGAAACTAGTGCGTCTACCAATTCCGCCATCTGGGCGCCTCAGGAATCAAAGGATTGTATATCAAAAAAGTAGCGCCACCCAGCGGCTTGCTGGAAGAAATTGAGGGCAGTGTTCAAGGCCATCGCGATGGCCATGGATTTTTGATCCGTGACAACGGCGAGTCAGATATTTATTTGTCTCCCAATGAAATGCGTGCTGTTTTGCACAAGGACCGCGTCAAGGTGCGCATCGTGCGCCAAGACCGCAAGGGACGACCAGAAGGCCGCATCGTCGAGATTGTTGAGCGTCCTGAACAACCCATCATCGGGCGATTGCTTCACGAGGGTGGCTTGTGGCTGGTGGCACCCGAGGACAAGCGCTACGGTCAGGATGTGATGATCCCCAAAGGGGCGACAGGCACGGCCAAACCGGGCCAGGTGGTGGTGGTTGAATTGACCGAGCCGCCCGCCTTGTTTGGGCAGCCGGTGGGACGTGTGAAGGAAGTGCTGGGAGAAATAGACGATCCGGGCATGGAGATCGAGATCGCGGTGCGCAAATACAGCGTGCCGCATGCCTTTTCTGCGGCTTGCCTGGACCAGGCCAAGGGTTTGCCTGACAAGGTGCTGGCCAAGGACCGCAAAGACAGGGTGGATTTGCGCGATGTGCCTTTGGTCACGATTGACGGCGAAGACGCCCGCGACTTTGACGATGCGGTGTATTGCGAACCGGCCAAAGTGGGGCGCGGCAAAGGCTGGCGTTTGTTGGTGGCCATTGCCGATGTGAGCCACTATGTGCAAACCGGCAGCGCCATTGACATCGATGCCTACGACCGTGCCACGAGCGTGTATTTCCCGCGCCGTGTGATCCCCATGCTGCCCGAGAAATTGTCCAACGGCTTGTGTTCCTTGAACCCGGATGTGGACCGTTTGTGCATGGTGTGCGACATGCTGGTCAATGCCAAGGGCGATGTGCATGCCTACCAGTTCTACCCGGCGGTGATGCACAGCCATGCACGCTTGACTTACACCGAAGTGGCGGCCATTTTGGCCAACACCCGGGGGCCGGAAGCGGCCAAGCGCAAGGCGCGCGTGACCGACCTGATGAATTTGCAGGACGTTTACAAAGCGTTGTTGTCATCGCGCGCTGTGCGTGGTGCAGTGGATTTTGAAACCACCGAAACGCAAATTGTGTGCGACGAAAGCGGACGCATAGAAAAGATCGTGCCGCGCGTGCGCAACGAAGCGCACCGTTTGATTGAAGAGGCCATGTTGGCGGCCAACGTCTGCAGCGCCGACTTCATCCAGCAAGGTAAGCACCCCGGCTTGTTTCGTGTGCACGAAGGCCCCACAGCCGAGAAAAAAGACATCTTGCGCAATTACCTCAAGGCCTTGGGCTTGGGGATGAACATCAGCGACGAGCCGCACACCAGCGAGTTCCAAAAGATTGCGCTCGCGACCAAGGACCGCCCGGACGCGCAACAGATCCACACCATGCTGCTGCGTTCCATGCAGCAGGCCATTTACACGCCGATCAACAGTGGGCACTTTGGTTTGGCCTATGAGGCCTACACCCACTTCACCAGCCCGATCCGGCGCTACCCGGATTTGCTGGTGCATCGTGTCATCAAGTCGATTTTGCTGGGCCGCAAATACACGCTGCCCAGCTTGCCTGTGCCGGGCGAGGCGCACGCCAAACTGAGCAAAAGGCTGGAGAAAAGCCGTGCTGCAAAGGGCGATTTTCCAGAATCGCCAGCCCCGCGGGTGCGCATGTCGGCCGCCGACCAGCGCGCTTGGGAGGCTGCGGGCCTGCATTGCAGTGCCAACGAGCGCCGCGCTGACGAAGCCAGCCGCGATGTGGAAGCGTGGCTCAAATGCAAATACATGCGCGAACATTTGGGCGAGGAGTACAGCGGCGTGGTGTCTGCGGCCACCAGCTTCGGCATCTTCGTGACTCTGGACGCCCTGTATGTCGAGGGTTTGGTGCACATCACCGAGTTGGGCGGTGAGTATTTCCGCTTTGACGAGTTGCGCCAAGAGCTGCGTGGCGAGCGCACGGGCATCCGTTATGCCATTGGCAGCCGGGTGCAGGTGCAGGTCAGCCGGGTGGATCTGGATGGTCGCAAGATCGACTTCCGATTGGTCCATCCGGGTGACGATCTGGTGCCGCGCGCCATGCGCGACAAGGGGGTTTTAGCCCAAGGCGATGAGGGGCGCGGCAAGAAGCGGGGTGCCGCCGACCGCCGATTGGCCGAAGCCGAGCGCAACCGCTCGCCCATTCAGGCCCTCAAAGCCTCCGTCAAGAAGGCAGCCGCCAAGAAAAAAGGCCAAAGGACAACCAAGCCAAGGCGCTGAGGCTTTTCAGACAAGGCTTTGCGCCAGTCGGCTGGCGGTGAGCGCCTCGTCTTTTGGCCAGCCATCGGCCATTTGACCGTGTTGTGCCACAGCCGTGCAGGCGGCGTCGAAGGCGCTCATGCCTTGCGCCATGCGGGCACCCACCAAACCAGCTAACACATCACCTGTGCCACCCATGGCCAGGCGGCCGTTGCCTGAGGTGTTGATGCGAGGCGTCTGTCCAGGTGTGGCAATCACGGTGCCCGAGCCTTTCAAGACCACGCAGCATTGAAAACGCTCGGCCAGGTCTTGGGCCGCTTGAATGCGGTTATTTTGGACCTGTGCAGTCAGGGTGCCCAGCAGCCTGGCCGCCTCCAGAGGATGTGGGGTGATCACAGTGGGCTGTTGTATGGCACGTTGGCGCAAGTTCCCCTGCAGTTGGGCGTCTTGTGCCAAGGCATTGAGACCATCCGCATCCAGAACCAACTGGGCACTGCGCTGCAACACCTCGGGTAACACCGCAGTCACTGCGCTGCCCCCACCGCAGCCGCAAACCACCAGCAGTTTTTCCAAGTCAAGTTGGGACCAGTGCCGTTGCATCACATCTGGCGGTGCGCTTTCGCTGGTGTGTCCAGACAATAGACTCAATATGACGCGCCCGGCCCCTGTGTACAAGGCGGCGGTGGCGGCCAAAATGGCCGCTCCAGTCATGCCCAGGCTGTTTGCGCTCATGCCTTGGCCCCCAATCACCGCCACATCGCCATGGCTGCCTTTGTGGCTGGCATGTGGCTTGGGCGTTGGGGTGGCGGGGCGGTTGAGCCAGGCCACAGGCTGTTCCTGGTGTGCGTCGGGTTGATAGCCCAGGTTTTCCAGCCAGATGTGTCCGCTGGCGTCGCGCCCATGCCCCATGAGCAGACCGGACTGCAGCGCGATCAAGCTCAGGGTGTGGTCGGCTTGCACGGCCATGTCGTCACCGTTTTCACGGCCCAGCCATTGACCCGATTGCGGGTTCAGACCCGTGGGAACGTCGATGGCCAATATCTGCCCCGGGCAGTGTTGGAGCGCCAAAATCCAATCTTGCAGGAGGGGGCTCAAGGGGCGCGATGCCCCGATGCCCAGCAGGGCGTCGATGCACAGATCGCGCGCATCCATGTGCCGCAGCCAGTCATCGGGCACGCTGGTTTGAATTCGAACCCCGGCCTGCTGCGCCCGTTGCAATGCCTTTTGGGCGTCGGCTGGGGCAGACCGCTGTGGCGCCATGTGGCTGACCACCACCTCCTTGCCCCATCGATGCAAGTTCAGGGCCGCTTCCAGGCCATCGCCACCGTTGTTGCCCGGGCCTGCCGCGACCCAGATGCGCCGCGCATGGGGCGCAATGGCCAATGCCAATCGGGCGCAGGCCAGGCCCGCGTTTTGCATCAAGGCTGTGGGGCTGCGCGCCTGCAGCGCAGGCTCGAGTCGCCGCACTTGCTCTGGCCCCAGAAGGGGCCAGGCCACGGTAGGGCTCAAGCCTTGCATGGATTCAGGGCTTTTGCAGCAAGGGTTCAAGCAGCAGGGCCAACTGCAAGATGCTGTCGTCGTGCATGGCTGCGTGCCAGGCCATCAAGCCCGCAGGCAATTCATCCGGGGCGTGGCAGGGCAGGGAGATGCCGCATCCGTCGAGGGTATTGATGGCGCTGGTGTTGCGCAACAGCAAGCCATTGACCCTGAAAAATTCGGCATCGCGCTCGGCCCCCGGGGCCACATCGCTGATTTTGGGGGCGGTGATGGGTGTGGTGGGCGACAGGACAGCGTCACAACCCAGCAAGGCAACTTCTACCCTTCGGATCCAGTCATGGCGGGCATGCACCAGATCCATATATTCGTGGGCCTTCATGCCCGCGCCAAGCATCAAGCGCTTCAGCACGCGGGGGTCATAGCGCTCGGATTCCTGGTCGATCATCTCCCGGTGCCAGGCATAGCCCTCGGCGGGACTGAAGCCGCCCGTGCGCATCATCGGGGCCAGCTCGTTCAGCTCGTTCAGTGTGATCTCTTCAATGCAGGCGCCAGCGGCGCGCAGCGTGTTCAGGCTGCGCTCGAAGGCCCGCGTGACTGTGGCATCCATGCCGTCTTGCATCAGGGTTTTGACCACCGCCAGGCGGTAGCCTGACAGGGGGCGTTGGCCCTGGGGCACTCGCCGGGCAGAGAGCACCTCGTGGGCCAAAATCGTGTCGCGCACTGTTCGCGTCATGGCGCAAACGGTGTCAAGTGTGGTGGACAGGGGCAATGCGCCCTGGGTGGGGACCCGTCGAGCGGTGTTTTTGAAGCCCACAATACCATTCAAGGCTGCGGGTACCCGAATGGAGCCTCCGGTGTCTGAGCCCAAACCAATGAAGGCGGCCCCTGTGGCCACCGACACTGCCGCCCCAGAGCTGGAGCCGCCTGGCGCATGGGGCTGTCCGGGGGCGCCAGCGGCTTGATTCTTCTGCGCATCCCAGGCGGCAGGTGTGCCGTAATGCGGGTTGATGCCCACCCCTGAAAAAGCAAATTCAACCATGTGGGTCCGACCGATGAGGCCAGCGCCTGCAGCCCGCAAACGGGCCACCGCTGTGCAATCTTGGCTTGCGCGAGGGCGGTTTTCCAGAACCACCGAGCCTGCTTTGGAGACCTGCCCCTCAATGTCAAACAAGTCCTTGATGGAGACCGACAGCCCAGCCAATGGGCTGGACGCTATGCCAGACTGCTGGGCCGTGTGTCTGAGCACATCGGGTGTCAGCTGCATGAATACATGTTCGCAAGCTGAGCTGTGGGCCAGGCTCAGGCACTCTTCGGCCACGGCTTGGGGGTGGAGGCTGCCAGTTCGGATGGCTTGTCGGGTGGCGATCAGGTCAGCTTTCATGGAGCACACTTTCGGCGGGGTCAGGGTGCTATAATCCTAAGGCTTTGCCAAGCACGGCGGCTGTCTTTTGTGTGTCATGTCCCACATGCTCACCAGTGGCCTTTTGCCTGCAAAGTTAATCCGCGAATCCGTCCCGACAAGGTGTTGTGTGCAGTGTTTTCATGGCTGCCACGATCAGTGGACTGGATTTTAGAACCAACCTTTGGAGTATTTTTTATGTCCGTTACCATGCGCGAAATGCTGGAAGCCGGTGTCCACTTTGGCCACCAAACCCGCTTCTGGAACCCCAAGATGGCCCCCTTCATCTTCGGCCACCGCAACAAAATCCACATCATCAACCTGGAAAAATCGCTCCCGATGTTCCAGGACGCGATCAAGTTCGCCAAGCAGTTGTCTGCCAACCGCGGCACCATTTTGATGGTCGGCACCAAGCGCCAAGCCCGTGAGCTGGTGGCTGCCGAAGCCCAGCGCGCTGGTGTGCCCTTCGTCGACCAGCGCTGGTTGGGCGGCATGCTGACCAATTTCAAGACCGTCAAGACCTCGATCAAGCGTCTGAAGGACATGAAGGCGCAACAAGAAGTCGGCCTCGAAGCCTTAAGCAAAAAAGAACAACTGATGTTCAAGCGCGAGATGGAAAAGCTCGAAAAAGACATCGGTGGCATCCAGGACATGGCCGCTTTGCCTGACGCGATTTTTGTGATCGACGTGGGCTACCACAAAATTGCCATCTCGGAAGCCAAGAAGCTGGGCATCCCATTGATCGGTGTGGTGGACTCCAACCATTCGCCCGAAGGCATCGACTACATCATCCCCGGCAACGACGACTCGGCCAAAGCCGTCGCCTTGTATGCCCGCGGTATCGCTGACGCCATCATCGAAGGCCGCGCCAATGCGGTCAACGACGTGGTCAAAGCCGTGACCGAAGGCGCTGATGAATTCGTTGAAGAAGCCAACGCTTCTGCCTGAATTCCAAAGACTCGATGAAAGGGGCTTCGTGGCCCCTTTTTTTTAATCTGACTTTTAGACTGAATACGGAGAAATCAAATGGCTGCAATTACCGCAAGCATGGTCGCTGAACTGCGCGCAAAAACCGACGCTCCCATGATGGAGTGCAAAAAAGCCCTGACCGAAGCCGAAGGCGACATGGCCAAAGCCGAAGAGTTGTTGCGTGTCAAGTTGGGCACCAAGGCTGGCAAGGCCGCTTCTCGCGTGACCGCTGAAGGCGTTGTGACCAGTTTCGTCAATGGCACCACAGGCGCCATGATCGAAGTGAACTGCGAAACCGACTTCGTGACCAAAAACGACAGCTTCTTGGCATTGGCCAATGCCGCGGCCAAGTTGGTGGCAGAACACAACCCAGCCGACATCGCTGCTCTGGGCGCTCTGCCCTACAGCCAGGATGGTTTTGGCCCCACTCTGGAAGAAGTGCGCAAGGGTCTGATCGGCAAGATTGGCGAGAACATGAGCTTCCGCCGCTTCAAGCGTGCGGCTGGCGGCGCCAAGATTGCCAACTACTTGCACGGCACCCGCATTGGCGTGTTGGTCGAATACGAAGGTGACGAGGTTGCAGCCAAAGACGTCGCCATGCATGTGGCGGCGATGAAGCCTGTGTCTTTGACCAGCGCCGAAGTGCCTGCCGAATTGATCGAAAAAGAGCGCTCGGTCGCAGCAGCCAAGGCGGCTGAGTCCGGCAAGCCTGCCGACATCGCCACCAAGATGGTCGAGGGTTCGGTGCAAAAGTACCTGAAAGAAGTGTCCTTGTTCAACCAGTCCTTTGTCAAGAACGACAAGCAGACTGTGGAGCAAATGCTCAAGGCTGCGGGCACCACCGTCAAGGCTTTCACCTTGTATGTGGTGGGTGAGGGCATCGAAAAGAAAGTTGACGACTTCGCCGCCGAAGTGGCCGCGCAAGTGGCCGCAGCCCAAGGTGCTGCTTGACTTCACAGAAACGCTGACCTGCCCACCTGCCATCCACATCGACCCTCAAGGAGCCCCTCATGTCCTCAACCAAGCCAGCCTACAAGCGCATTTTGCTCAAGCTGTCCGGTGAGGCCTTGATGGGGGATGATGCTTTTGGCATCAACCGTGCCACGATCGTGCGCATGGCTGAAGAGATCGCCGAGATCAACCGACTGGGTGTTCAGGTGGCGGTGGTCATTGGGGGTGGCAATATTTTTCGGGGTGTGGCGGGTGGCTCTGTGGGCATGGATCGAGCCACAGCCGACTACATGGGGATGCTGGCCACCGTGATGAATTCCTTGGCTTTGGCCGATGCGCTGGACAAAGCGGGTTTGACGGCCCGTGTGATGTCGGCCATCGGCATCGATCAGGTCGTCGAGCCCTATGTCCGCCCCAAGGCCTTGCAGTACCTCGAAGAGGGCAAGGTGGTGGTCTTTGCTGCGGGTACGGGCAATCCATTTTTCACCACCGACACGGCCGCGGCCTTGCGCGGGGCTGAAATCGGTGCAGAGATGGTGCTCAAGGCCACCAAGGTGGATGGCGTCTACACCGCCGATCCGAAAAAAGACCCTTCTGCTACGCGTTACAGTGAAATCAGCTTCGATGAAGCCATTTCGCGCAATTTGGGCATCATGGATGCCACGGCTTTTGCACTTTGCCGTGACCAGAAGCTGCCCATCAAGGTGTTTTCGATCATCAAGAACGGTGCTTTGCGGCGCGTGGTGTTGGGCGAG
This sequence comes from Comamonadaceae bacterium, assembly GCA_027484105.1. GTDB lineage: Bacteria > Pseudomonadota > Gammaproteobacteria > Burkholderiales > Burkholderiaceae_C > Limnohabitans_A. The sequence continues at coordinate 170,137 of JAIXUG010000002.1, read as the reverse complement.
GACGAGGGCACTCTGGTGCATGCTTGAGGCCTGTTTTGTTGAGGAGAACTTCATGACGATTGCAGACATCAAAAAAACAGTGGAAACCAAAATGGACCAATCCATTGCGGCTTTCAAAAACAATCTCACCAAAATCCGCACAGGAAGAGCCAATCCTGCTCTGCTGGACACCATTCAAGTGGACTATTACGGCTCCATGGTGCCTTTGTCTCAGGTGGCCAATGTGTCCCTGCTCGATTCACGCACCATCAGTGTTCAGCCTTGGGAAAAGGGCATGGGGGCCAAAATTGAAAAAGCCATTCGCGAAAGTGAATTGGGCTTGAACCCAGCGTCCATGGGCGAGTTGATCCGCGTGCCCATGCCGCCCATGAGCGAAGAGCGCCGCAAGGAAATGACCAAATTGGCGCGCACCGAAGGTGAGAACGCCAAGATTGCCGTGCGCAATCTGCGCCGTGACGCCAACGAATCGGTTAAAAAACTGGTCAAGGATAAGTTGGCCTCGGAAGACGACCAAAAGCGCGCCGAAACCGATGTGCAAAAATCAACCGACAAGCGCATGCTGGAAATCGACCAGCTCGTGACTGCCAAAGAACAAGAAATCATGGCGGTTTAAGACCTGGCAGCGCCGTGGCATTCCCCACGGTCTGAATGGCCGCCCACTTGGCGGCCTTTTTTTTGGAGTCTGAATGCTCAAGCAAAGAGTCATCACCGCAGTCGTTTTGCTGGCGATGTTGTTGCCTGCCTTGTTTGCGGTCAACCCTTGGCCCTTGATGGTGCTGACCTTGGTGTTGATTGGTGCCGGCGCTTGGGAATGGGGGCGACTCAATGGCTATGGCGCTGTGATGTCATGGTTCGGAGCGGGCAGTTGCGTGGTGACTTGTTTGCTTTTGGTGCAAGCGGGTTGGGCGGTGCAAACGCCCCCACAGGTATGGCTTTTGGCTGGTGCAATGTGGGTCTTGCTGAGTGCCTGGATGTTGCAACGCGGCGTCGCCGGTTGGGGTTTATGGCCACGATCCTTGCGTTGGCTGGCGGGCTTGCTGTTCTTGGTATTGGCCTGGCTGGCTTTGGCCCAAGCGCATCAGCGCGGGGTGAATTTCCTGTTGTCGGTGCTGGTGTTGGTCTGGGCCGCTGATGTGTTCGCCTATTTTTTTGGACGAGGACTCGGCGGGCGTTGGTTCCGGGTGAAACTGGCACCCTCGATCAGTCCGGGAAAAACATGGGAGGGCGCCATTGGTGGTGCCTTGGGTGTCTTGTTGGTGTCGGCGGCTTGGGTCGCGTTTGACAGCCATCGGTCAAGCCATTCGCTGAGTTTTTTCAGTCTGATCTGGTCTCAAGCCTGGTATGTGGCTTTGCCTGCTGTTTTGTTCATGACCGTCATGAGCGTGGTCGGTGACTTGGTTGAGTCCTTGGTCAAGCGCAGCGCGGGCATGAAAGACAGTTCGGGCTTGTTGCCCGGCCACGGTGGCGTGCTTGACCGTGTCGACGCGTTGCTACCAACTTTGCCATGGGCCATGATGCTGGTGGCCTGGATTTGAAGAGGACACCCCATGAACCCGACGCAATGCATCACCATTTTGGGATCAACCGGATCCATCGGAACCAGCACACTGGATGTGATGGGTCTTCATCCTGATCGTTTCCGGCTCCATGCCCTGACGGCATCCAGCCAGGTGGAATTGATGCTGGCACAGTGTGCCCGTTACAGGCCTCAGGTGGCAGTCATGGCGCAAGAGGCCGCAGGACGGGTGTTGGCTAAACGTGTGCGTGCCGAAGGTTTGCCCGTGCAAGTGCGCTGGGGAGCCTCAGCGCTGGACGAGGTGGCGAGTGCACCTGAGGTGGATGCTGTGATGGCAGCCATTGTGGGCGCTGCCGGTTTGTCCCCTTGCATCGCGGCCGCCCGTTCAGGCAAACGTTTGCTGCTGGCCAACAAGGAGGCTTTGGTGGTGGGCGGTGAGGTGTTCATGGCCGCTGTGCGGGAGGGTGGGGCCACACTCTTGCCCATTGACAGCGAGCATTCAGCGATTTTTCAATCCTTGCCCGATGACCCCAACACCTGGCAGCGCCGCGTGCAAAAAATCATTCTGACGGCTTCGGGTGGTCCATTTCGCAGCCGTGATCCCATGACTCTGAAAGATGTCACGCCTGAGCAAGCCTGTGCGCACCCGAATTGGGTCATGGGACGCAAAATATCCGTCGATTCGGCCACCATGATGAACAAGGCCCTGGAAGTCATTGAGGCCCATTATTTGTTTGGCATGTCACCCGATCAGCTCGAAGTGGTCATTCATCCACAAAGCGTGATCCATTCGATGGTGCAATACCGGGACCATTCTGTGGTGGCGCAGTTGGGCACCCCCGATATGCGTGTGCCCATCGCTTATGGCCTGAGTTGGCCTGAGCGCATGGAGTCGGGGGCAGAGGCGCTCGACTTTCACGCCTTGTCGGCTATGACATTTGAAGCCATGGACGAGCCAGGTCATTTGCAGCGTTATCCCGGAATTCGGTTGGCTTGGGAGACCTTGCGCGGTATGCCCGGCAGTTGCGCCGTTTTGAATGCTGCCAATGAGGTGGCGGTGGATGCTTTTCTGACCCGTCGCATTCGTTTTGATCAGATACACGACGTGAACCGGTCCACACTGGATCGGTTGAGCTTTGCTCAGCCTGTTTGTCTGGATGACCTGCTGGCTTTGGACGCGAGCAGCCGCGCAGAGGCCCGTCAAAGCATTCTGAGACTGCATGGGTGAAGGCCTGAGCACCCTGCCAGAAACTGAGCTTGCCTGATGTATTATCTTCACGGGTTTTTAGTTTTTCTGGACGTGATCAACGTGGGCCTGCCTTTGACGCAAGGTGTGCCAGTTGACCTTGTAGACAGTTCCCACAAGGTAGGCAATGACTGATTTTTCATCTCGGATCACCTTGGTCTTGAAACGATCGCAACATGATTTTTATTGATAACCGATTCCCCACCTTGTCTTTCGGATGGCCTGCGCTTGCCTGTGTGATGTTGAGCATGCCCGCCCTGGCGGTTGAGTCTTTCACCGTGCGTGACATCCGCGTTGAAGGCTTGCAGCGGATCGAGCCCGGCACCGTTTTTGCCTCTTTGCCCGTGAGAGTGGGTGACCGTTACACCGCTGATTTGGGCACCAGCGCCATTCGCGCCCTTTTTGCGCTGGGCCTCTTCAAGGACGTGCGTTTGGAAACGCAGGGCGATGTGTTGGTTGTGGTGGTGGAAGAAAGGCCCTCTGTGGCGTTGGTCGAGTTCGTAGGACTCAAGGAGTTTGACAAAGATGTATTGACCAAGGCCTTGCGCGACATCGGTTTGTCAGAGGGGAGACCCTATGACAAGGCGCTCGCTGACAAAGCTGAGCAAGAACTCAAACGTCAATACATCAGCCGCAGTTTGTATGGTGCAGAAGTGGTCTCGACCACCACCCCAGTGGACCGTAACCGTGTCAATTTGACATTCACCATCACAGAAGGTGGTCCCGCGAAAATCAGCCTGATCGACATTGTGGGTAACCAGTCGTTTTCGGACCAAACCTTGCGTGATCAGTTCAATTTGGACACCGGTGGCTGGATGAGTTGGTACACCAAGTCGGACCGCTACTCCCGCACCAAACTCAATGCTGACCTGGAAGCCCTGCGTTCGTATTACCTGTCGCGTGGTTTTTTGGAGTTTCGAATAGACTCCACCCAGGTGGCCATGGCGCCCAACAAACAAGAGATGTCGATCACCATCAACATCACCGAAGGCGAGCGCTTTGTGACCTCGGGCGTGACCCTTGAGGGCAATTACCTGGATCGAGACGACGAGTTCAAGTCATTGATCAAGATCGCCGTCGGCAAGCCCTACAACGCCGAAACGGTGGCTGAAACCACCAAGGCTTTCACAGAGTATTTCGGAAAGTTCGGCTTTGCTTTTGCCCGGGTTGAGGCCAAACCGGTCATTGACCGCCAAAACAACCGTGTTCAATTGGTTTTGCAAGCCGAACCATCCCGACGGGCCTATGTCCGTCGCATCCAGGTGGCGGGTAACGACCGGACGCGTGATGAAGTCATCCGGCGCGAATTCCGCCAACTGGAGTCCGCCTGGTATGACGGGGACAAAATTCGACTTTCTCGTGACAGGGTCGACCGTTTGGGTTATTTTTTAAGTGTGAACGTTGAAACCTTGGAAGTCCCCGGTGCACCGGACCAAGTCGATTTGCTGTTCACGGTCACCGAAAAGCCCACTGGGAGCATTTCCTTGGGGGCTGGTTTTTCGTCGGTTGAAAAAGTGGCTCTGAATTTTGGTATTCGCCAGGACAATGCCTTTGGCTCCGGAAATTTTCTGGCCGTGGAAGTGAACACCAGTCGCTTCAACCAAAACCTGGTGCTCAGCACGACCAACCCTTACTACACCCAAAATGGCATATCCAGGACATTGGACGTTTTTCATCGGACGACGCGCCCATTTTTTGGCAACATCAATTCATATCGTTTGATCAACACTGGTTTGGGTGTTCGCTTTGGGGTGCCTGTCACCGAGACCGATACTGTGTTTGTAGGGGTCAACGCCGAGCAAACAGAAGTCAAAGAGGGAACGGGTATTCTGATGCCTGACGCCTGGTTGCCTTATCGCGAGAAAAGAACGGCTTTGCCGTTGACTTTGGGATGGGCAAGAGATCGAAGGGACAGCGCTTTGGTTCCTACCCGTGGTGCCTTGCAAAGGTTCAATTCGGATGTCAGTTTGGCCGGTGATTCACATTACGCCAGAGCCAGTTACCAATTCCAGCAGTACATCCCCTTGACCAAAAAATACACTTTCGCATTCAATGCGGATGTGGGTTGGGGCCAGGGACTCAATGGCCAGGAATTTCCGCTCTTCAAGAATTTCTATGTGGGTGGCCTGGGGAGCGTGCGAGGATTTGAGCGTACTACCTTGGGACCTTCAGAGCCCTTCAACGCCACCAATCCCCAATTGATCTATCTCGGTGGACCGAAAAAGTTGGTTTTCAATGCAGAGTTCATCACCCCTTTCCCGGGTGCGGGCAATGACAAAACCTTGCGTTTGTTCGGTTTCACCGATGCGGGCCGGGCCTTTGGGGCGAATGAGCCGGTGTCACTGGATCAACTGCGGGTCTCCGCCGGCGTGGGCCTGAGTTGGATCTCTCCCATGGGGCCTTTGCGATTCTCCTACGCCACGCCCATCGTGAAACAGACTGGCGATAGAATCCAGCGACTTCAATTCCAAATTGGAACTTCTTTCTAATGAACACGTTTCAACGAATCACCGTTTTGGGCAGCTTCTTGGCTGCATCCTTGTTCACACTGCAGGTGCAGGCCCAAGAAATCAAATTGGGTTTTGTCAACACCGAGCGGATCTTCCGTGAGGCGGCCACCGCCAAGCAAGCGCAAGCCAAACTGGAACAGGAATTTTCTCGCCGTGAAAAAGAGCTTGTTGAAAATGGCAATGCCCTGAAACTGGCTTCTGAGCGTTTTGAGCGTGAAGCACCGACATTGGCGGAGTCCCAGCGCACAGCGCGACAAAAGCAATTGATTGACCAAGACCGCGAGTTCCAGCGTAAGCGTCGTGAATTCCAGGAAGACTTGAATGCGCGCAAAAACGAAGAGCAGCAAATCGTGGTGGAGCGTGCCAACCGTGCGGTCAAACAAGTGGCGGAATCTGAAAAATACGATGTGATCTTTCAAGAAGCTGTCTACATCCACCCGAAACACGACATCACCGACAAAGTCATCAAGGCGCTCAATGCCTCTGTTGGCCGGTAACGCGCATCTCCTGGCCTTCTGTCGTGGGTTTGACTCTTTCGGCCATTGTTGAGCAGTTGGGGGGGCGGCTTTTGGGATCGCCCGACATGACCATCACAGGTTTGGCGCCCTTGCAGACTGCTGGCCCAGAGCAGATCAGTTTTCTCAGTCACCCCAAGTACCAAAGTCAACTCTCTACCAGCGGTGCCGCTTGCGTCGTCGTTTCGCCGGCTTTTGAACAGTCAACCCGTCAGGGGTGTGCCCTGATCATCACCGAGGACCCCTACCTTTATTTCGCTCGTTTGACCCGCTTGTGGAAACAAGCACAGCAGACACAACGAGCCTTTCGGATTCATCCTTCGGCGGTCATCGATCCTCAAGCCCATGTCGCTGAAGACGCGGTGATCGGTCCCTTGTGTGTGGTCGAGCGGGGCGCAAGCATTGGGGCGGGCACCGTCCTCAAGTCACGTGTCACCCTCTCCGAAGGGTGTTCCGTGGGGGCGCGTTGTATTTTGCATTCCGGTGTTGTGGTGGGGGCTGACGGTTTTGGTTTTGCCTTGCACCAGGGCCAGTGGGAAAAAATTGAGCAGTTGGGTGCGGTGCGCATTGGCGATGATGTGGAAATCGGTGCTAATACCTGTATTGACAGGGGGGCCCTGGAAGACACTGTCATCGGCAATGGTGTCAAGCTCGATAACCTGATTCAGATTGGTCACAACGTGCACATCGGTGCTCACACGGCCATGGCGGGTTGTGTGGGGGTGGCTGGCAGCGCCCGTATTGGCGCGCACTGCACAGTGGGCGGGGGTGCTGTGGTGTTGGGACATTTGACCGTGGCCGATCATGTGCACATTTCGGCGGCATCTGTGGTGACCCGATCCATTGCTCAACCCGGTCAATACACAGGCATGTTCCCCTTGGACAGCAATGCCAATTGGGAAAAAAACGCCGCCAGCCTCAAACAACTGTCTCGTTTGCGTGAACGCATCAAGGCACTGGAGAGCTGCATTTCGAATCACAAGGACTCATGATCATGATGGACATCCACAAAATTCTCAAACAATTGCCGCATCGCTATCCTATATTGTTGGTTGACCGTGTGCTGGAACTTGAAAAGGGTGCTCGCATCAAAGCCCTGAAAAACGTGTCCATCAATGAGCCCTATTTTTTGGGTCACTTCCCGCATCGGCCTGTGATGCCTGGGGTGTTGATGCTCGAAGCGCTGGCTCAGGCCGCCGCTTTGCTGGCTTTTGATACTTTGGGCGAGACGCCCGATGACCAAACCGTTTACTACTTTGCGGGCATCGACGGCGCGCGTTTCAAGCGCCCAGTGGAGCCGGGTGATCAGTTGATTCTGGAGGTGGAGCTTGACCGCATGAAGGCGGGCATCTTCAAGTTCAAGGCGCGCGCCAAAGTAGGCGATGACATCGCGACCGAAGCCGAGTTGATGTGCACCATGCGAAAAATACCGCAGGCTTGAAAACCATGAGTTTGATTCACCCCACGGCCATCATCAGTCCCGGGGCCGAGCTCGACAGCTCGGTTTCTGTCGGCCCTTACAGCCTGATCGGTCCGAATGTGCGCATTGATGCCGGGACCACTGTCGCCAGCCACTGCGTGATTGAGGGCCACACCACCATTGGCCGCGATAACCGAATTTTTCAGTTCAACTCCTTGGGGGCGATTCCTCAAGACAAGAAATACAACAACGAGCCTTGTGAGTTGTTGATCGGGGACCGCAACACGATCCGCGAGTTTTGCACCTTCAATATCGGCTCGCCGGGAGACCGAGCAGTGACCTCGGTGGGCAACGACAACTGGATCATGGCCTATGTTCATCTGGCGCACGATTGCCAGGTGGGTAACCACACGATTTTTGCCAACAACACGCAATTGGCAGGGCATGTGGTGGTGGATGATTGGGTGATCTTGGGTGGCTTTACGGTTGTGCACCAGTTTTGCCGCATCGGCGCGCACAGTTTTACCGCCATGAACTCTTTGTTGTTTGCCGATTTGCCCCCCTTTGTGATGGCCCAGGGCCAACCGGCCAACGCCCGCTCGATGAACTATGAAGGCTTGCGCCGACGCGGTTTTTCGTCCGATCGCATTGCAGCCGTGAAAGCCATGCACAAGGCGCTTTACCGCGACGGTCTGCCATTGAGTGAGGCCATGGCCCGTATCGGTGCGCTGGTCGAGAAAACACCTGAAGCAAGCCCGGATGTGCAAATGATGCTGGACTTTTTGTCGGTTTGCTCACCCCAGCGCGGGATTGTTCGTTGAGCGAACCGGACTTGAGTTCATTGCAAACAGCCCCTGCGGGGGCTTTGTCCTTTGCCATGGTGGCCGGGGAGGTTTCAGGGGACTTGTTGGCCAGCTTGTTGATACAAGGTTTGCGCGAGCGTTGGCCACAAGCGCAGGGCCATGGCGTCGGCGGGCCTCGCATGTCCGCCCTGGGTTTTGACGCCTGGTGGCCACATGAACGACTGGCGGTGCGCGGTTATGTGGAGGTGCTGCGCCACTACCGTGGCATTGTGGCCATTCGTGCGCAGCTCCAGGAGCGACTGCTGGCTGCACCACCGGAGGTGTTCATCGGGGTCGATGCGCCCGACTTCAACCTGGCTCTTGAGGCGCAACTCAAATCGGCGGGCATTCCAACGGTGCATTTTGTGTGCCCTTCGATCTGGGCCTGGCGTCCTGAGCGCATTGAAAAAATCCGACGCAGCGTGGACCACATGCTGTGCCTCTTTCCCTTTGAGCCCGAGTTGCTGGAACGCGCGGGCATTGACGCGACTTATGTCGGTCATCCACTGGCGTCCACCATCGCCATGCACCCCGATCGCCATGCGGCCAGAGCGCTGCTGGGTCTGGATCAAGATCGGCCTGTGGTGGCCTTGCTGCCTGGCAGCAGGCGCTCGGAAATCGAGCACATGACGCCGCGCTTCATCCGTGCGGCGCAACGTATGCAGCAGCGCCAACCGCACCTGCAATTTGTCTTGCCGGCTGTGCCTGGTTTGATGCGTGCGATTGAGTCGATGGTTCGTGACCTGGGAGGCCTGCCTGGTTTGCAGATCGTGGCGGGCCAATCGCACGCGGTGTTGGCCGCCTGCGATGTCACTTTGATCGCGAGCGGCACGGCCACACTGGAAGCGGCTTTGTTCAAGCGGCCCATGGTCATTGCCTACCATATGAATTGGTTGAGCTGGCAAATCATGAAGCGCCAGAAGTTGCAGCCATGGGTGGGGTTGCCCAACATTTTGTGCCAAGACTTTGCGGTGCCCGAATTCCTGCAGGAAGATTGCACGCCCGAGGCATTGGCTCAAGCCACCTTGGAATGGTTGACCCGTCCTGACCGTGTAGACGCATTGCAAGCCCGTTTTGAGCAGTTGCACCTGAACTTGCAACGCGACACCGCACAACTGAGCACCCATGCCCTCGAAAAAGTCCTTGCTGCTTGAGCAAAAAACCTTGAATTGGGATTCAGAAGGCCTGACGGCCGGGGTGGACGAGGCTGGTCGCGGGCCTTTGGCGGGTCCGGTCGTGGCCGCTGCTGTGATCCTGGACGATTTGAACCCCATTCGCGGCTTGAATGACTCCAAAAAACTCACTGCCAAGCGCCGCGAGGCGCTGTTTGATGAAATCCGGGCAAGGGCTTTGTGCTTCGCCATTGCCGAGGCGAAGGTGCAGGAGATCGATGAGCTCAATATCCTGCAGGCCACCATGCTGGCCATGCGAAGGGCCGTCGAGGCTTTGCGTCTGCCACCCAAGCTGGTGCTGGTGGACGGGAACCGCCTGCCCACTTTGGTTCTGAGGGCCGAGGCCATTGTGAAGGGCGATGCGCTGGTCCCTGCCATTTCGGCGGCCTCCATATTGGCCAAGGTGCATCGGGACCGTTTGTGTGACGAGATGCACCTTCAATACCCGGTGTACGGTTTTGATCAGCACAAGGGCTACGGCACGGCGCAGCATTTGGCGGCCTTGCAAGCCCATGGCCCGGCGCCATGTCACCGCATGAGCTTTGCGCCAGTGGCCCGGAGTAAGAAATGAATCTGATCACTTCTCGGGATAACCCCCAACTCAAAGCGTGGCGACGTTTGGCGCAAGACAGCTCCGCTTACCGCAAAGTCGGACAGTACTGGCTGGAGGGCGATCACCTGTGCCGCGCGGCGGTGGAGCGCGGGGTTCGGCCCTTGCAGGTGGTATTGACCGAATCTTTTTGGGCGGAGCAGGGCCCCAGTTGGGCTGGGCTCAGTGACAAAGTCTTTGTCTTGCCCGATGCCTTGTTTGCCACTTTGAGCGGTTTGGAGTCGCCTGCCCGCATGGGTTTTGTGGTGGCCTGGCAAGCTGTTGATCAGGTGCTGCCAACTGCATCTACCGTCGTGTTGGACCGCTTGCAAGACGCGGGCAATGTCGGGGCGATCTTGCGCTGTGCCTCTGCTTTTGGTTACCGCCAGGTTCTGGCCATCAAGGGCTCTGCGGCGCTGTGGTCACCCAAAGTCCTCCGTGCGGGCATGGGCGCGCATTTTGGCTTGCACTTGGTGGAGTCGGTCAGCGTCGACGATGTGGCCACTTTGCAGTTGCCTGTGCTGACCACCAGCTCGCACGAGGGACCTTTTTTGCACGAATTGTTGCAGCGTGGCACCCTGAAGTCCAAATGTGCCTGGGTGTTTGGCCACGAAGGGCAGGGCGTCAGTGGCGCGTTGATGGCCCTGGCTTCGCAAAAAGTGCGCATTGCCCAGCCTGGTGGAGAAGAGTCCTTGAACGTGGCCACGGCCGCTGCCATTTGTCTGCACGCGAGTGCGACCGCGATGCCCTGAATAACTTGCTTGGGTACAGCTGGGGGCATTTTTGTCAGGGTTTTCGAGCAGTCCTCAGCTATAATAAGAGGCTTTCCCGCATCAACCCGTACGCCACAGTCCATCCCAGGCCCAATCCTCTAACAAGCAGCCAAAAAGAGATCCCCTCTCTGGTGAGTGCTGAGGCGTACCCGAACTATTCCGGAGAACCCAGTGCTTTTGTCTCTTCAGGGAACCTTCCCGCCCGCCATTTTGGCGCTCGCAGACGGCACGGTCTTTATCGGCAACTCGATCGGAGCCACAGGCTCCACAGTCGGCGAAGTGGTGTTCAACACCTCGCTCACCGGCTACCAAGAAATCCTCACCGACCCCAGCTATTGCCAGCAGATCGTCACCCTGACGTACCCGCACATTGGCAATTACGGCGTCAACACGGAAGACATCGAAGCCGACCAAGTCCATGCCGCTGGCTTGATCATCAAAGATCTGCCTTTGATGGCGAGCAATTTCCGCTCCAGCCAAACCCTGTCTTCTTACCTGATCGACGCCGGTACGGTTGCAATTGCCAACATCGACACCCGCCAGCTGACCCGCATCTTGCGCACCAAAGGTGCCCAAAACGGTGCCATTGTGGGCTTGGCCAAAGGGCAGGAAGTGACGCAAGCCCTGATCGATCAGGCTGTGGCCGCAGCCCAAGGCGCGCCCAACATGGCCGGCCTCGATCTGGCGCAAAAAGTCACGGTGTCCAAGTCCTACGCATGGACACAAACCGAGTGGACTTTGGGTGAAGGCTACGGCAACTTGACCGCGCCCAAGTTCCATGTGGTGGCGTATGACTTTGGCGTCAAGAAAAACATCTTGCGCATGTTGGCCGAGCGCGGTTGCACAGTCACAGTAGTGCCCGCCAAGACCTCAGCAGCTGAGGTGCTCAAGCACAAGCCCGATGGCATCTTCTTGTCCAACGGTCCTGGCGACCCACAGCCCTGCGATTATGCGATTGCGGCAGCCGCCGAGTTGATCGAAACCGGCATTCCCACTTTCGGCATTTGCTTGGGGCACCAAATCATGGCCTTGGCCAGTGGTGCCAAGACGTTCAAGATGAAGTTTGGCCACCACGGCGCGAACCACCCCGTGAAAGACCTCGACTCAGGGCGCGTGTCCATCACCAGCCAAAACCACGGTTTTGCGGTGGACGAAAAGTCCTTGCCCGCCAATCTGCGTGCGACGCACGTGTCGTTGTTTGATGGCACGCTGCAAGGGCTGGCCCGCACAGACAAACCCGCGTTCTGTTTCCAGGGTCACCCCGAAGCATCGCCCGGCCCGCACGACATTGCTTACCTCTTTGACCGCTTCATCCACCTGATGGAGGCGAAATAACATGCCAAAGCGCACCGACCTCAAAAGCATCCTCATCATTGGCGCCGGCCCGATCATCATTGGTCAGGCCTGCGAGTTCGACTACTCTGGGGTGCAGGCTTGCAAAGCTTTGCGCGAAGAGGGATACAAAGTCATTTTGATCAACAGCAACCCTGCCACGATCATGACCGACCCGGCCACGGCCGATGTGACCTACATCGAGCCCATCACTTGGCAGACGGTCGAAAAGATCATCGCCAAAGAGCGGCCCGATGCGATTTTGCCGACCATGGGTGGCCAAACGGCGCTCAATTGTGCGCTGGACCTGTGGCACAACGGCGTGCTGGACAAGTACAAAGTTGAGCTGATTGGGGCCACGCCCGAGGCCATCGACAAAGCCGAAGACCGTCTGAAGTTCAAGGACGCCATGACCAAGATCGGTCTGGGATCGGCCCGTTCCGGCATTGCCCACAGCATGGAAGAAGCTTGGGACGTCCAAAAGCGTGTGGGTTTCCCCACCGTCATTCGGCCCAGCTTCACGCTGGGTGGTACGGGCGGTGGCATCGCATACAACCCCGAAGAATTCGAGACGATTTGCAAGCGCGGCCTGGAGGCATCGCCCACCAACGAGTTGTTGATTGAAGAATCACTGCTTGGCTGGAAAGAGTACGAGATGGAAGTGGTGCGCGACAAGGCGGACAACTGCATCATTGTGTGCTCGATCGAAAACCTGGACCCCATGGGCGTGCACACCGGCGACTCGATCACCGTGGCACCTGCTCAAACCTTGACCGACAAGGAATACCAAATATTGCGCAACGCCTCTTTGGCTGTGTTGCGTGAAATCGGCGTGGACACGGGCGGCTCCAACGTTCAGTTTTCCATCAACCCCAATGATGGCCGCATGGTGGTCATTGAAATGAACCCGCGCGTGTCGCGCTCTTCGGCCTTGGCTTCCAAAGCCACAGGTTTCCCGATTGCCAAAGTCGCGGCCAAGCTGGCTGTGGGTTACACCCTCGATGAATTGCGCAACGAAATCACCGGTGGTGCAACCCCCGCATCGTTCGAGCCTTCGATTGATTACGTGGTCACCAAAATCCCACGTTTTGCTTTTGAAAAATTCCCCACTGCCGACAGCCGTTTGACCACCCAAATGAAATCGGTGGGCGAGGTCATGGCCATGGGCCGCACCTTCCAGGAGTCGTTCCAGAAAGCCTTGCGTGGTTTGGAAGTCGGCGTGGACGGCATGAATGAAAAAACCCAAGACCGTGAAGTGCTGGAAAAGGAGCTGGGTGAGCCCGGCCCCGAGCGCATTTGGTACGTGGGCGATGCCTTTGCCATGGGTCTCACTGTGGACGAGGTGTTTGCCTTGACCAAGATCGACCCTTGGTTTTTGTTGCAGATCGAAGAGATCGTCAAGATCGAACTGGAATTGGAAAAGACCACGCTGGAAGCCATCACGGCGCCTGAACTGCGCGCTTTGAAGAAGAAGGGTTTCTCTGATCGCCGTCTTGCCAAATTGCTCAAGACCACCGAGCATGTGGTGCGCGCTCGGCGTCATGCGCTGAACATTCGCCCTGTCTACAAACGCGTCGACACCTGCGCGGCCGAGTTCTCCACCGACACCGCCTACATGTACTCGTGCTATGAAGGCAACGGCGACGGTGAGTGCGAAGCTGAACCCACGACCAACAAGAAGATCATGGTCTTGGGGGGCGGCCCGAACCGCATCGGTCAAGGCATTGAGTTCGACTACTGCTGCGTTCACGCGGCCCTCGCCATGCGCCAAGATGGTTACGAAACCATCATGGTCAACTGCAACCCCGAGACCGTGTCAACCGACTACGACACTTCTGACCGTTTGTACTTCGAGCCATTGACGCTCGAAGACGTGCTGGAAATTGTGGACAAGGAAAAGCCGACGGGTGTCATCGTTCAGTACGGTGGTCAAACACCGTTGAAACTGGCTTTGGGTCTCGAGGCAGCTGGCGTGCCGATCATCGGCACCAGCCCCGACATGATCGATGCGGCTGAGGACCGTGAGCGCTTCCAAAAACTGTTGCAAAGCCTGGGTCTGCGTCAGCCGCCCAACGCCACCGCGCGTACTGAGCCCGAAGCCTTGGAGAAGGCCGCTGCTTTGGGTTACCCCTTGGTGGTGCGTCCCAGCTATGTCCTGGGTGGCCGTGCCATGGAAATCGTGCACGAGCAGCGCGATTTGGAGCGCTATATGCGTGAGGCGGTCAAGGTGTCGAACGATTCGCCGGTGTTGCTGGACCGCTTTTTGAACGATGCGATCGAGTGCGATGTGGACTGTCTGCGTGACCCCGAAGGCAAGACCTTCATCGGCGGCGTGATGGAGCACATCGAGCAAGCCGGTGTGCACAGCGGTGATTCCGCGTGCTCATTGCCGCCTTACTCCTTGTCAGAAGCGACCGTGACCGAGCTGAAGCGCCAATCGGCGGCCATGGCTGGTGCACTGAATGTGGTGGGTTTGATGAACGTGCAGTTCGCCATCCAGCATGTGGACGGCCAAGACGTGATCTACGTGCTGGAAGTCAACCCCCGCGCTTCCCGCACAGTGCCTTATGTCTCCAAAGCCACGGGCATTCAGTTGGCCAAAGTGGCTGCGCGTTGCATGGCGGGCCAGACCTTGTCAAAACAAGGCATCACGAAAGAAGTGACGCCCCCTTATTTCAGCGTGAAAGAAGCGGTGTTCCCTTTTGTGAAGTTCCCAGGCGTTGACACCATCCTTGGTCCCGAGATGAAGTCCACGGGCGAAGTCATGGGCGTGGGCAAGACCTTCGGCGAAGCTTTTGTGAAAAGTCAGCTGGGGGCGGGTACCAAGCTGCCACGCCCCACTAAAGCCGATGGCACGTCTTCGGGCAAAGTATTCATTTCGGTCAAAAACAACGACAAGGCGCGTGCCATCGAAGTGGCTCGCCAATTGGTCGCGCAAGGCTTTGAGTTGATTGCAACCAAGGGCACTTCGACGGCCATTCAGGCTGCCGGTGTGGCTTGTGCAACCGTGAACAAAGTGACCGAAGGCCGCCCTCACATTGTGGACATGATCAAGAACAACGAGATTGCATTGGTGATCAACACAGTCGAAGAACGCCGCAATGCGATCGCTGACTCGCGCCACATCCGCACCTCGGCTTTGCTCAACCGCGTCACCACCTTCACCACCATCGCTGGCGCGGAAGCCGCTGTCGAAGGCATGAAGTACATGGACCAGCTTGGGGTCATTTCCGTTCAGGAAATGCACGCTCAACTGGCGGACTGAACCCTCGCCTGGCTCCCTGCGTCCTTGGCTGGGGGCAGGGCATAATGCTGACAATGCCCGCCGAGTCTCAAAGCTCGGCGGTTTGCTTTTGGAGAACCGAACATGTCAACCATTCCGATCACAAAACGCGGTGCTGAAAAGCTCAAGGAAGAGTTGCATCGCCTCAAAACCGTGGACCGCCCTGGCGTGATTCAGGCCATTGCCGAAGCGCGCGCTCAAGGTGACCTGAGTGAGAACGCCGAATACGATGCAGCCAAAGACCGACAAGGGTTCATTGAAGGCCGGATTCAGGAAATCGAGGGCAAATTGTCAGCCGCACAGATCATTGATCCAGCGTCCGTGGATGCGGGTGGTCGAGTGGTGTTTGGTACCACCGTAGAACTGGAAGACGAGAGCACCGGCGAGTCCGTCACCTACCAGATCGTGGGAGAGGACGAGGCCGATTTGAAGCTGGGCTTGATCAACATCAGCAGCCCGATCGCGCGTGCCTTGATCGGCAAGGAAGAGGGTGATGTGGCCGAAGTGCAGGCGCCGGGGGGTGTGCGCCGCTATGAAATTGTGGGTGTTTCCTACATTTGATGCGTCCATTCCGTGCACTGGCCGCATGCCGTAGGCGACCCCCACAAAAGGCCGGTGAACAACGGCCTTTGGAGCAAGTGACTGGGCCTTAGACTGAGCTTGTCAGTCCAAACGGCCTTTTTTGACGGATTTTTGCTTGGGTTTTGCCCGCTTGATCTGACCGCCTGCGGCCAAGCGTTGGTTGCCCAACACACGCACGGTTTTGACCTCGGGTTTTTGACCGCCGCGTGAGCTGTACTTGAGGATTTTGAAGTCGCGAGGACCTGCTTTTCGGTCTTCGTCCACGGTTTTGACCTTCTCAGGCTGAGGCCGCCACAAGATCAGCAGTTTGCCGATGTGCTGAATGGGCGCGGCATTGAGTTGGTCGGCCAATTGAGCAAACATGGCTTCGCGCGCTGGGCGATCATCGCCCAGTACGCGGATCTTGATAAGCCCATGGGCATTGAGGGCCGCTTCGGTCTCTTTGACCACGGCAGGGGTCAGGCCATCGCCGCCGATCATGACGACCGGATCAAGGTGGTGGGCATCGGCGCGGAAAACTTTGCGCTCGGCAGGTGTGAGTTGTATTTGGGGCATTGCCGTATTATCCCCGCAAGGATGCGAAAGAATGAAAGTCAAAACCAAAAGTAAAAAAGTCAACAAGGCTTGGCTGAATGACCATGTCAACGACACCTACGTGAAGTTTGCCCTCAAAGAGGGTTACCGAGCCCGCGCAGCCTACAAACTCAAGGAGATTGACGAAACTTTGGGCTTGATCCGTCCAGGCGATTTGGTGGTCGACCTGGGTTCAGCGCCCGGTGCCTGGAGTCAGTATTTGCGCCGTCGTTTGTCTCCCAATGGTGCGGCCGTGGGTGAGCTCAACGGCTGCATCATCGCATTGGACATCTTGCCCATGGCAGCTGTGGAGGGGGTTCAGTTCATTCAGGGTGATTTTCGGGAAAACGAGGTGGCGGCCTTGTTGGAAGCTTCCTTGCAGGGGCGACAAGTGGATGTGGTGGTGTCCGATATGGCGCCCAACCTCTCGGGGATCGATTCGACCGATGCGGCCCGAGTGACGCATTTGATCGAGTTGGCCGTGGAATTTGTCCAAAACCACCTGAAGCCGCAGGGTGCTTTGGTGGTCAAAGTTTTTCACGGCAGTGGTTACAGCCAGATCGTGAAAATGTTCAAAGAGACCTTCCAGGTGGTCAAAGCCATCAAGCCCAAATCGTCCCGCGACAAGTCAGCGGAGACTTTTTTGGTGGGCATGGGGCTGAAAACGTCGGTTTGATGTTGCAATCCCTCCCTTTTCAAGGGCCAAAACCCCTACTTTCTGCTTTGGCGTCAGTTCCCGGGCCTAGAATGGTAGGAATCTTTTTTTCGATTGGAGCGTCTCTTGAATAACCCCTGGTTTTCCAAAATTGCCGTTTGGATGGTGATTGCCATGGTGCTGTTCACCTTGTTCAAGCAATTTGATAACCGTGGCGTTGCTGGTGCGAACGCCATTGGTTATTCCGATTTTCTTGAAGAGGTTCGCAGCAACCGCATCAAGAGTGCCACGATTTCTGAAAGCCCCGGCGGCACTGAAATCATTGCCATCACGCTGGATGAGCGGCGCATCAAGACCACAGCCACGTACCTGGACAGGGGCCTGGTGGGTGACTTGATCAACAGCGGTGTGAAGTTTGATGTCAAACCACGAGAAGAGGGTTCTCTTCTCATGACCTTGTTGGTCAGCTGGGGCCCCATGCTTTTGCTGATTGGTGTCTGGGTTTATTTCATGCGCCAGATGCAAGGTGGAGGCAAAGGTGGGGCCTTCAGTTTTGGTAAATCAAAAGCCCGTTTGCTTGATGAAAACAGCAACCAGGTGACCTTTGCCGACGTGGCAGGCTGTGACGAGGCCAAGGAAGAGGTCAAAGAGGTGGTGGACTTTCTGAAAGATCCGCAACGTTTTCAAAAGTTGGGCGGACGCATTCCCCGAGGTCTGCTTTTGGTGGGCCCACCTGGTACCGGTAAAACCTTGTTGGCCAAATCCATTGCTGGCGAAGCAAAAGTTCCTTTCTTCAGCATTTCTGGATCTGACTTCGTGGAAATGTTCGTGGGCGTGGGCGCATCGCGTGTGCGCGACATGTTCGAAAACGCCAAGAAAAACGCGCCCTGCATCATCTTCATTGATGAAATTGATGCCGTGGGACGCCAGCGTGGCGCCGGCTTGGGCGGTGGCAACGACGAGCGCGAGCAAACCTTGAACCAGATGCTGGTCGAGATGGATGGTTTTGAAACCAACCTCGGCGTGATCGTGGTGGCCGCGACCAACCGTCCCGACATCTTGGACGCCGCTTTGTTGCGCCCCGGCCGTTTTGATCGCCAGGTTTATGTGACTTTGCCTGACATCCGTGGTCGTGAGCAAATCCTGAACGTGCACATGCGCAAGATCCCCGTCAGCCAGGATGTGAGCCCTACAGTGATTGCCCGTGGTACACCCGGCATGAGCGGCGCGGACTTGGCCAACCTCTGCAATGAAGCGGCCTTGATGGCGGCGAGGCGCAATGCCCGAGTGGTGGAAATGCAGGACTTTGAAAAGGCCAAAGACAAGATCTTGATGGGCCCTGAACGCAAGAGCATGGTCATGCCCGAAGAAGAGCGCAGAAACACCGCCTACCACGAGGCGGGACACGCCCTCATTGGCAAGCTATTGCCCAAGTGCGACCCCGTGCACAAGGTCACCATCATCCCCCGTGGCCGTGCGTTGGGGGTGACCATGAGCCTGCCCGAAAAAGACCGGTACAGCTACGACAAAGAGTTCATGCTGAATCAGATCAGCATGTTGTTTGGTGGTCGCATTGCCGAAGAGGTGTTCATGAACCAGATGACCACGGGTGCCAGCAACGACTTTGAGCGAGCCACTTCCATTGCCCGCGACATGGTGATGCGTTATGGCATGACCGATGCGTTGGGGCCGATGGTGTATGCCGAAAACGAGGGCGAAGTGTTTCTGGGCCGCTCGGTCACCAAAACCACCAACATGAGCGAATCCACCATGCAAAAGGTGGACTTGGAGGTGCGCCGCATCATCGACGAGCAATACAGCTTGGCCCGAAGACTCATCGAAGAGCACAGTGCCCAGATGCATGCCATGGCCAAGGCGCTGTTGGAGTGGGAAACCATCGACAAGGACCAAATCGATGACATCATGGCCGGTCGCGATCCTTTGCCGCCCAAGGACTGGACGCCTCGCACGCCTCCCTCGGGTGGAAACAGTGGGGGTGGTACACCCACGGTTCCAACCGAACCGGTGACAACACCGGCCTGATTTTTCGAATGCATTGATCAAAACGGGGCCTTCGGGTCCCGTTTTGTATGGAGCTCAACACATGGATAGGCCATCGCAAACGAGGGACGGACTGTTTTGGCAAACGACGCGTTTTGACTTGGACTTATCAAGCCCTAAAGTCATGGGCATCGTCAACCTGACCCCCGACTCTTTTTCGGATGGTGGTCAGCACGCAGGCACCACGCAGGCGCTGCGCCATGCCGAGCAGTTGCTGCGCGAGGGAGCGGCCATCCTCGATGTGGGGGCAGAATCCTCCCGCCCGGGTGCATCTGTGGTGCCCGCGCAAGAGGAATTGGGCCGCCTGATGCCCTTTCTGCGTGAAGTGGTGCGCTGGGAGGTGCCGATCTCGGTGGACACCTGCAAACCCGAAGTGATGCAGGCGGTGTTGGACCTGGGGGTGGACATCGTCAATGACATTTGGGCCTTGCGCCAAGCCGGTGCCGAAAGCGTGGTGGCTGCGCACCCGCGCTGTGGCGTGTGCTTGATGCACATGCACCGCGATCCTCAAAGCATGCAAGTGCACACCATGACGGGTGATGTGCTGCAGACGGTAGGGGACTTCTTGGCTGAACGTCTGCAGACCTTGACTGTTCAGGGGGTGGCGGCCGATCGCTTGGTGCTGGATCCGGGCATTGGATTTGGCAAAACTGTGGCACAAAACTTTCGCCTGCTGGCCCGGCAAGCCGATTTGTTGCAGCTGGGCCGTCCCGTGTTGGCGGGTTGGTCGCGCAAATCGTCCTTGGGCGCTGTGTTGGCCCACCAAGGGGAGGTGCCCGAGCCATCGGAGCGTCAGGCTGCCAGTGTGGCAGCGGCGTTGTTGGCGGTGCAGCAGGGCGCCAGCTTGGTGCGGGTGCACGATGTCAAGCCGACGGTGGATGCGCTCAAGGTGTGGGCCGCAGTCCAGGCGGAGGGCCTGGTGCCTTGACGCACCATCGGGCCAGCCCTGTCAGCCGACCTGTGCCTGAGCACCGTTAAAATTTTGCAGACGACTTCCATTACGAAGGGATTTCATGGCGCGTCAATATTTCGGTACCGACGGCATTCGGGGCACTGTGGGGCAAAGCCCAATCACGCCCGATTTCATCTTGCGTCTGGCCCATGCCGTCGGTCGCGTGCTCAAGGCCCATGAGGCCCATCCGGTCGTTTTGATTGGCAAGGACACCCGCATCTCGGGTTACATGCTGGAAAGTGCGCTGGAGTCGGGCTTCAATTCTGCGGGCGTCGATGTCGTGCTGCTGGGTCCCGTGCCCACTCCTGCTGTGGCCTACCTGACCCGAGCGCAAAGGGCTTCGTTGGGGGTGGTGATCAGCGCGAGCCACAACCCTTTTCCTGACAATGGCATCAAGTTCTTCAATGCCCAGGGCAACAAACTGCCAGACGCCTGGGAAGAACAAGTGGAGGCCACATTGATGGAGGACCCGGTCTGGGTCGATTCAGCGTCATTGGGCAAAACCATGCGGCTCGATGATGCAACCGGGCGTTACATCGAGTTTTGCAAAAGCACCTTCCCGAATGAACTCACCCTCAAGGGCTTGAAAATCGTGGTGGATGCTGCCCACGGTGCGGCCTACCAAATTGCCCCGAAGGTGTTTCACGAATTGGGGGCCGAGGTCATCGCCATCGGTTGTTCGCCTGATGGCCTGAACATTAACAAGGGTGTTGGGGCCACGCACCCTCAAGCTTTGGTGCAAGCCGTCAAGGACCATGGAGCCGACTACGGCATTGCGCTCGATGGCGATGCCGATCGCTTGCAAGTGGTGGATGCTTCCGGGCGCTTGTTCAATGGCGACGAGTTGTTGTACTTGATGGTGGCGGATCGTTTGGCTCGCGATGAAGCGGTGCCCGGCGCAGTGGGCACCTTGATGACCAATCTGGCGGTGGAGGTGGCGCTCAAAGAGCGCGGGGTCCAGTTCGTGCGCGCCAAGGTGGGTGACCGCTACGTGCTGGAAGTTTTGCATGACAAAGGCTGGTTGTTGGGGGGAGAGGGCTCGGGCCACTTGTTGGCCCTGGACAAGCACACCACGGGTGACGGCTTGGTCAGTGCTTTGCAGGTCCTGCAAGCCTGTGTGGCCAGTGGTCAAACCATGGCGCAACTGCTGCAAGGTGTGAGCCTGTTCCCGCAAACCCTGATCAATGTTCGCCTGAAACCGGGTTTTGACTGGCAAGGTCATTCGCCCTTGTGGGAAGCTACCCGTTCGGCAGAGACCGAGTTGGGCGAGACTGGACGGGTTTTGATTCGGGCCAGTGGCACTGAGCCCTTGCTGCGTGTCATGGTGGAAGCGCGTGATGCTGCGCAGGCACGCCAATACGCCGAGCAGATTGCAGCCACCTTGGCTTGAGGCTCAGAGCCCGCGCTTCACCAGCGAGCATCACCTGGGCCTATTCAACCAGACTTGTCTTCAAGGGCCTGATTGAAAACCCTGTTCAGTAAATCAGCCTGTCTGGTTTGATCTCTTGCAAGATGGTGGTGGCGATTTCTTCGATGGACTTGGTGGTGGTCGACAACCAGCGGATGCCGGATCGGCGCATCATGGCTTCACCTTCAGAGACTTCCATTCGGCAGTTTTCAAGGCTGGCGTAACGCGAGTTGGGGCGCCGCTCCGATCGGATTTCAGACAAGCGCTCTGGCTGGATGCTCAGGCCAAAGATCTTTTGTCGATGTGGCATCAGTGCTGGCGGCAATTGTTTCCGCTCGAAATCTTCCGGAATCAAGGGGTAATTGGCCGCCTTCAGGCCGTGCTGCATGGCCAGATACAAGCTGGTTGGGGTTTTGCCGCTGCGGCTTATGCCTACCAAAATCACATCGGCCGATTCCAGATCGCGGTTGGATTGTCCATCGTCATGCGCTAGTGAAAAATTGATCGCTTCAATCCGGTCGTGGTATTCCTTGCTTTTGCTCACGTCTGAAAAACGGCCTACCCTGTGGTGAGACTTGATGCCGAGCTCGTTTTCCAGAGGGTTTACAAAGGTGCCAAACATGTCCAGCAGCATGCCCTGGCAATGGTCCTGCAGCACCTTCAAGACCTCCATATTCACCAGCGTGGTGAAAACAATCGGTTTAGTGCCTTCGGTTTCGGCCGTGTGGTTGATTTGCCGCACGGCTTGGTGTGCCTTGTCGATGGTGTCGGTGAATGGCAAGCGAACATGTCGACTTTTCATGTCGAATTGGGCCAGGATGGCGTTGCCAAACGTTTCGGCCGTGATACCGGTGCCATCAGACACGAAAAAAACAGTGCGTTTGGGCATGCTTGTAATTTATTTCAAATGATGGGCCTCAGATGACCCCTAGAATCAGTCAATTATCCATGGCCTTGCGGTGAGTGCGCCCACACCAAGAACAACCCAGCCCTGACACGCCGCCCTGGTGACCGGTTTTAACTTTGGAGCTTTAGCATGTCTGTTCTTTTCAGTGAGACCGCTTTGGTCGTGCCTTTTGAACTTTTACGCATGACGGACGTTGAGTCGGTCGGTGGCAAAAATGCCAGCTTGGGAGAGATGATTTCCCAGTTGCCCTCAGGCGTTCGTGTCCCCACCGGTTTTGCCACCACCGCCCACGCTTTTCGGCAATTTTTGTCATTCGGCGGCCTGACCGAGCGGATCAACGCCCGACTGGATGCGCTGGACACCGAAGATGTACGTGCCCTGGCCGCTGCGGGTGCCGAAATCCGTGCAATGGTCGAGGCTCAACCTTTCCCGGCCGATTTGGAAAAAGCCATCCGCAGTGAATTTGCGCGTTTGCAAGGTGCCAATCCGGAGGCTTCCTTTGCTGTGCGTTCTTCGGCCACAGCCGAAGACTTGCCCGATGCCTCCTTTGCCGGGCAGCAGGAAACCTTTTTGAATGTGGTGGGCATTGAAGATGTGCTGCACAAGATGAAAGAGGTCTTTGCCTCCCTGTACAACGACCGCGCCATCAGTTACCGGGTGCACAAGGGATTTGCGCACGCCGAGGTGGCATTGTCCGCAGGTGTTCAACGCATGGTACGTTCTGATTTGGGTGCAGCGGGCGTCATGTTCACCATCGACACCGAGTCGGGCTTTGAAGATGTGGTGTTCATCACTTCCAGCTATGGTCTGGGCGAGACGGTGGTGCAGGGTGCTGTGAACCCGGACGAGTTTTATGTGCACAAACCCATGCTGGCCGCGGGCAAACGCAGCGTGATCCGCCGCAATCTGGGCTCGAAACTGATCGAGATGGTGTTCGCCAGCGCGCAGGAAAAAGCCGCCTCGGGCAAGTTGGTCAAAACCACCGACGTGCCCACTGAACTGCGCAACCGATACAGCCTGACCGACGATGAGGTCGAGCAGCTGGCCCGTTATGCGGTGGTGATCGAGCAGCATTACGGTCGCCCGATGGACATCGAGTGGGGCAAGGATGGCACCGATGGCTTGCTCTATATCCTTCAGGCCCGCCCTGAAACCGTGAAAAGCCAAGCCAAGGGAACGCCCGAATTGCGTTACAAACTCAAAGGCAAAAGCATCATCCTTGCAGAGGGCAGGGCGATTGGTCAGAAGATCGGTACCGGACCCGTGCGCTTGGTGCATCACATCAGCGAAATGGACAAGGTCCAGCCCGGTGATGTGCTGGTGACCGACATGACCGACCCCAACTGGGAGCCGGTGATGAAGCGCGCCAGTGCCATCGTCACCAATCGTGGCGGACGCACCTGTCACGCGGCCATCATTGCCCGTGAGTTGGGTATCCCTGCGGTGGTGGGGTGCGGCAATGCCACCGAGCAATTGGCTGACGGCACTTTGGTCACCGTCAGCTGTGCAGAGGGCGATACCGGTCACATTTACGATGGTTTGCTTGAAACCGAGGTCAGCGAGGTCCAGCGCGGTGTTTTGCCTGAAATCAAGACCAAAATCATGATGAACGTGGGCAACCCTCAACTGGCCTTTGATTTCGCTCAGCTGCCCAATGCGGGCGTGGGTTTGGCGCGACTGGAGTTCATCATCAACAACAACATTGGTGTGCATCCCAAGGCCATCCTGGATTACCCCGCCATTGATGCCGACTTGAAAAAGGCCGTGGAATCGGTGGCGCGTGGTCACGCTTCTCCCCGCTCTTTTTACGTTGACAAAGTCGCCGAAGGTGTAGCCAGCATCGCCGCAGCCTTTTGGCCCAAGCCGGTCATCGTGCGTTTGTCGGACTTTAAAAGCAACGAATACCGCAAGCTGATTGGCGGCAGTCGCTACGAGCCGGAGGAAGAAAACCCGATGCTCGGTTTCAGAGGTGCTGCCCGCTACATCAGCGCCGATTTTGGAGAGGCCTTTGCCATGGAGTGCGAAGCCCTCAAGCGCGTACGCGGCGAAATGGGTCTGACCAACGTGCAGATCATGGTGCCTTTTGTGCGCACCTTGGGACAAGCCGAGAAGGTCACCGGCTTGTTGGCTTCACAAGGTTTGCGCCGTGGCGAAAATGATCTCAAGGTCATCATGATGTGTGAAGTGCCCAGCAATGCCATTCTGGCCACGCAGTTCCTGGAATTTTTCGATGGTTTTTCGATTGGCTCGAACGACTTGACCCAATTGACCTTGGGTTTGGATCGTGACTCCGGCATGGAACTGCTGGCGGCTGATTTTGACGAACGCGACCCGGCCGTGACGGCGCTGATCTCACAGGCCATCAAGGCTTGTTTGTCTCAGGGCAAATACATCGGCATTTGTGGCCAAGGCCCCTCAGACCATCCTGATTTTGCCCATTGGTTGATGGACCAAGGCATCAGCTCGATCTCGCTCAATCCGGACACGGTCATTGAGACTTGGACGAATCTGGGTCGTTGAGGCCGGATCTCATCATGGCGACGAGCAATTCCGTGGACATCGCCAAGTCTTCGGCTTATCGGTGGCGGCTGCACCGCAATGTGCTCATCTATGTGTTTTTCCTGCTGGGTTTGATCGGCGCGATGGCCTGGGCCGAAAGCATGGGTTTGTCCCGGAATTTGATTGGTCCCATTTTTCTGTTCAGCACCGTCATGATTTATGCCTTGATTGGCATCGCGGGCCGAACCACTGACGAAGACGAATACTACGTGGCGGGACGCCGTATTCCTGCCATGTACAACGGCATGGCCACCGCGGCAGACTGGATGAGCGCAGCCTCTTTCATCAGCTTGGCTGGCGCTCTCTACCTTCAGGGCTTCTCAGGCAATGGCGATCAACCTGGTGGACTGGCTTATGTGCTGGGTTGGACTGGCGGTTTTTGTTTAGTGGCTTTGCTGATCGCCCCGCAGTTGCGTGCCATGCGGCTGTACACATTGCCGGATTATTTTGACCATCGTTATGGGGGACGTTGGCCTCGCGTGATTGCCGCCTTGGCCTCGGTTTTGTGCTCTTTCACCTACATCGTGGCTCAGATCTATGGCATTGGTCTGATAGCTTCCCGGCTGACGGGTGTTCAATTTGAAATTGGTATTTTGCTCGGTTTGGGGGGCGTTTTGCTGTGTTCTTTTTTGGGGGGCATGCGAGCGATCACTTGGACCCAAGTTGCTCAGTACATCATGCTGTTGTTGGCCTTCATGATCCCCGTGTCTTGGCTGGCTTACAAACAATTGGGCAATCCTGTGGCACCTCTGGTCTATGGTTCTCAGTTGTCTGCCATTTCAGAGATTGAGCAACGTTTGATGGACGACCCGGGTGAACTCGAGGTGCGCCGTGAATTTGCCCAACGCGCCAAAATGTATGCGTCGCGACTCCAAAATGTGGAGACCTCGATTGAGGAACTGCGTCAAGAGCTGGAAGGCAAAATCCAGACCCTCAAAGCCGAGGGGGCTGACTTTGCCACCATCGCACAGGTTCGCCGTGAACTTTTGGCCGTGCCCCAAGATCCTGCTAAAGCGCGTGAAGAATGGACACGAGCCAAGCTCGAGAATTTGGAACGCTCACGCCCTTTGGGCGGCATGCCGACACACACGCAGTCCTTTTCCGGAGATCCCGAAGGGGGAGCCGTTCAGGCACGGCTTTTCAACGAGTCCAGACTGAACTTCTTGGCCTTGGTTTTCTGTCTCATGATTGGTACCGCTGGCTTACCTCATTTGTTGACCAGGTTTTACACCTCTCCGACCGTGGCGGAGACGCGCAGTTCGGTGGCATGGTCCTTGTTTTTCATTGGCTTGATTTATTTGAGCGTTCCAGCCCTGGCTGTCTTGGTGAAATTTGAGGTGCTCAGCAATCTGGTAGGGAGCTCGTTTGACACACTGCCCAGCTGGATGGCGCAATGGGCCAGATTGGATTCTGATTTGTTGTCTTTTTCGGATGTCAATGGCGACGGTATTTTGCAACTGGGTGAACTCAAGTTGGGGGCAGACATGATCATGTTGGCCACGCCCGAGTTAGGCGGCATGCCATTTGTCGTGTCTGGTTTGGTGGCGGCAGGAGGATTGGCTGCGGCTTTGTCGACAGCCGATGGTCTGTTGTTGACCATCAGCAACGCTTTGGTGCGTGACATGCGTCCCCACAGTGGCGCCGCCCCCAAGTCTCCAGAGGGGCGCGTCATCCTCTCCAAATTTGCCTTGCTGGCTGTGGCCATGTTGGCTGCGATGGTGGCCGCATTCAAGCCCGCTGAAATTTTGGCTTTGGTGTCTGCCTCTTTTTCATTGGCGGCATCCGCCTTTTTCCCCGGCATGGTGTTGGGCATGCTTTGGTCCCGTGTTCATCGACCCGCGGTGATTTTGGGCATGTTGTCGGGCTTGGGGGTCACCATTTATTACTTGTTGGTCAATGCCCCCGGAGTGCGTCATTTTTGGGGTCTGGACCCTTATGACGGCCTGTGGTGGGGTATCCAGCCTTTGTCTGCTGGCGTATTTGGCGTTCCCGTTGGCTTTGGGGTCATGATTTTGAGTACCTTTTTGATCCCCCAGCCATCTTCCAACTCCGGCACCGGTGACAGATCTTTGGCCAAAACGGGTTCAGACAGCTTTCCAGGCCTGTGAAATCCGGCTTATAATTTGAGGCTTCGCCTTGCTGCACCCCGTCAGACGCTGGGGGCAGCTATTCCAACCGTTTGGGTTAACCTCAAGGAGTCTCAATGCGTCATTACGAAATCATTTTGCTGATCCATCCCGATCAGTCCGAGCAAGTGCCAGCCATGCTGGAGCGCTACAAAGGCATGATCACTACCGGCGGTGGCAGCATCCACCGTGTCGAAGACTGGGGTCGCCGTCAACTGGCCTACCAGATCAACAAGCTGGGCAAAGCCCACTACCTGTGCGTGAACATCGAAGCCGACCTAACGGTCATGGCCGAGCTTGAACACGCTTTCAAGTTCAACGATGCTGTGCTGCGTCACCTGACGGTGCTCAAGAAAAAAGCTGACACGGGTCCTTCGTCCATGATGAAGACTGTCGAGCGTGAAGAAGCTCGCAAGTCCCAGCAAGCCGAATTCGCCGCCTGATACTGACCTTTAGAGGAGTGAACCATACCGAACTGACCGCCTGTATTGCCGAGCAAGCAGCTTTGCGATACACACCCGCTGGTTTGCCCGCTCTGGATCTGATTCTGGAGCATGCCTCTGAATTGTTGGAGGCAGGTCAAATGCGCAAAGTCCAGTTGAAGCTTCGTGCCTTGGCCATCGGTCCATTGGCCGAGAGACTGGTCAAACAAGCGGTAGGCAGTGTCTGGACGTTTCAAGGCTTTTTGGCCACCCCTCGACAAGGTAAAAGTGTCGTGTTGCACATTCAAGAGTTCCATCAAGATTAATTTCAGGAGGCCCCATGGCCACGTTCAAAAAATTCAACAAAGACAAGCGCCCTAAGCGCAACACCCAGTCGCTGCTGTTCAAGCGCAAGCGTTTCTGCCGCTTTACCGTGACTGGCGTCGAGGAGATCGACTACAAAGATGTGGACACCTTGCGTGACTTCATCGCCGAAAACGGCAAGATCATTCCTGCACGCCTGACAGGCACTCGCGCGATCTTCCAGCGTCAGCTCAACACCGCCATCAAGCGCGCACGCTTTTTGGCCATGTTGCCCTACACCGACCAGCACAAAGTCTAAGGAGTCCAACCATGCAAATCATCCTGCTCGAAAAGGTTGTGAACCTGGGTAATCTGGGCGATATCGTCAAAGTCAAAGATGGCTACGCCCGCAATTTCCTCATTCCACAAGGCCGTGCACGCCGTGCCACTGAAGCCAACAAGGCCGAATTCGAAGCGCGCCGTATTGAGCTTGAAAAAGCCGCTGCTGCCAAGTTGGCTGAAGCCCAAGCTCAAGGCGATAAGCTCAATGGCCTGGTCATCAAGTTGTCGCAAAAAGCGGGGGTTGATGGCCGTTTGTTCGGTTCGGTGACCAACCACGACATTTCTGAAGAGTTGAACAAGCAAGGTTACAAGCTTCTCAAATCCCAGATCCGCATGCCCAATGGCCCCATCAAGATTGTCAGCGATTCGACGGTTTCCGTTGCTTTGCATACCGATGTGGTGGTGGACGTGACCGTGTCGGTTTACGGCGAAACAGCCTGATCATCCTCAGGTTCTCCGTAAAAGCCGCCTGGCCCAGAGCCTGGCGGCTTTTTTTTGACCGGCTTGTGCCAACTGTCAGGAATCAATGTGTTTCTCACCGGATTTACAGAGCTTATCCACAGGGTTGTCCCGGTGGGCGCAGCCATTCGCGGCTAACATTGCCTTTTGAGTTGGGTTGTTCATGTCCGCTGTCTTTGCCCCTGCTTTGATGCCTTATCCAACCGATCTGTCTGGTGACAGTCAGGTCGCCAGTCTGCGAGTTCCGCCGCACTCGATCGAAGCCGAATCCAGCGTCTTGGGTGGGTTGTTGTTGGACAACGGAGCTTGGGACAGGGTGGGGGATTTGCTGGTTGATACGGACTTTTACCGCCATGAACATCAGTTGATATACGCGGCCATTGGTGCACTGGTCAATGTGTCCAAACCAGCCGATGTGATCACCGTCAGCGAACATTTGCAAAATCAGGGCAAAGCTGAGCAAATGGGTGGCTTGGCGTATCTGAATTCCTTGGCCCAATATGTGCCAAGCGCCAGCAATATTCGGCGTTACGCAGAGATCGTGCGGGAACGCGCCATCTTGCGCAAGCTGGTCTCGGCCAGTGACGAAATTGCGACCAATGCATTCAACCCTCAGGGTAAAGCAATCGACCGTATCCTGGACGAAGCCGAACAAAAAATCTTCAACATCGGTGAAGAAGGTTCGCGCATGAAGCAGGGCTTTCAGTCGATGGACACGCTCGTGGTGGAGTTGCTTGACCGCGTGCAGGAAATGGCCGACAACCCCAACGACATCACGGGTGTGCCCACTGGTTTTTATGACCTTGACCGCATGACCTCTGGCCTGCAGCCGGGTGACATGGTGGTATTGGCTGCACGTCCTTCGATGGGTAAAACAGCTTTTGCGATCAATATTGCCGAGCATGTGGCCTTGAACGAGGGCTTGCCGGTGGCCGTGTTTTCCATGGAGATGGGTGCTTCTCAGTTGGCGGTTCGTGTGGTGGGCTCGATTGGGCGCATTGACCAAGGCCACTTGCGCACAGGCAAACTCAGTGACGAAGAATGGCCGCGATTGACGGAGGCGATTGAAAAACTGCGCACGGTGTCCTTGCACATCGATGAAACGCCGGGCCTCACACCCTCTGAATTGCGGGCCAACGCCCGTCGTCTGGCGCGCCAGTGCGGCAAGTTGGGTTTGATAGTGGTGGATTATTTGCAGCTCATGAGTGGCTCGGGCGGCTCGGGTGGTGATAACCGTGCCACCGAGTTGGGCGAAATTTCTCGGGGCCTCAAAATGTTGGCCAAAGAATTGCAGTGCCCGGTCATTGCCTTGTCTCAACTCAACAGAAGCGTCGAGCAGCGCACCGACAAGCGACCCATGATGAGCGATTTGCGCGAGTCTGGCGCCATTGAGCAGGATGCCGACATCATCATGTTCATTTACCGCGACGACTATTACAACAAGGATTCCAAAGATCCCGGCGTGGCCGAAATCATCATCGGCAAGCAGCGTAACGGTCCGACTGGCACGGTCCGCTTGACCTTCCTGAAGAACCTCACACGTTTTGAGAGCCTGGCCTCAGGCCTCAGCGACGATTACTGAGACCTGATGGGGCGGGTCAGCAGGGGCTTAAAGCGCCTCGCTGGCAAAGTCGGCCAATCTGGAGCGTTCGCCCCGTGCGAGCGTGATATGACCTCCGTGTGCCCAACCTTTGAAACGGTCGACAGCGTACGTCAGGCCTGACGAGCCTTCGGTGAGGTAGGGGGTATCGATTTGGGCCAAGTTGCCCATGCAGATGATTTTGGTTCCGGGACCTGCTCTGGTGATGAGCGTTTTCATCTGCTTGGGTGTCAAGTTCTGTGCTTCGTCGATGATCACGTACTTGTTCATGAAGGTGCGGCCACGCATGAAGTTCATGCTCTTGATCTTGATACGGCTCTTGATGAGTTCGTTGGTGGCTGCACGGCCCCACTCACCTGCATTGCCGCCGTCACCTTTGGCCAAGAACTCCAAGTTGTCGTCAAGCGCACCCATCCAAGGACCCATTTTTTCTTCTTCGGTGCCGGGCAAAAAGCCGATGTCTTCCCCAACGCTCACAGTGGCGCGGGTCATGATGATCTCGGTGTAGCGCCGATCGTCGAGCACCTGGGTCAAGCCAGCGGCCAAGGCCATGAGGGTTTTGCCTGTGCCAGCGGTTCCTGCCAGAGTAACAAAATCAATGTCCGGGTCGGTCAGCAGGTTCATGGCGAAGTTCTGCTCACGGTTGCGCGTGTTCACGCCCCAAACAGCGTTTTTGTGGTGCGTGAAGTCCTTGAGCGTGCGAAGCACAGCGGTCTTTCCCCTGACTTCGGTCACGCGCGCGTACAGACTGGGCTCGCCCGGTGCTTCGAAATAAACAAACTGGTTCATGAACAGACTGGGCACGATGGGGCCACTGATCCGGTAGAACGTGTGGGTACCTTGTTGCCAGCTTTCAACACTTTTGCCGTTTTGGACCCAAAAATTGGGAGGCAAGGCCAACGATCCCGGATAAAGCAGGTCACCGTCTTCCAGAGTTTTGTCGTTTTGGTAGTCCTCAGCCTGAAGCCCCAACGCACGGGCCTTGACGCGCATGTTGATGTCTTTGGAGACCAGCACCACGTCACGTGGCGCATGCAACTGCCCCAGCGCCTTGACGACACCCAGGATCTGGTTGTCTGCTTTGCCTTGTGGCAAGGCCAGGGGCAGGCTCAGATCCAGGGCTTGGGTCTGAAAAAACAATTGGCCCATGGCATCTGTGTAACCAGTGGCATTCAGTGGCGAGCCCTGACCCAGGTCATCGGCTTGAGCTGAAGCCAGTGCATCGAGCGAGCGACTGGCTTGTCTGGCATTTCGAGCCACTTCGGTCATGCCTTTTTTGTGGCTGTCGAGCTCTTCCAGCACGATCATGGGCAAGAAAACATCGTGCTCCTCAAAGCGGAAGAGACTCATCGGATCGTGCATCAGCACATTGGTGTCCAGCACGAACAGTTTGCTGGGGCCGTTCGTGCGACGAGCTCGCTGCTTAGTGGTTGAAGCAGGGCGGCCAGATTTTTGTGTTTTTGCTGTCTCTTCGGCCAAGCTCTTCTGTGCGGTCATGGGCTTTGCAGGGGTTCCCTTGTGGGCGCGGTTAGGCCGGGCCCTGGGTTGAGTACTGTCAGCATGAGGGGAGACTCTTTCGGAATGAGCCGCTGCAACGCTGGTGCTCAGCGGGGAGGTCTCAATTTCAGGCACGGCTTCGCTGTCGTCAATGCTGGTTTTGAATGCTTTGTCGGTCAATCGGCTGGCGCGTTGAGTGGGGGCAGGTGGCAGTGGCATGAGAGGGCTTCTTTACATGTGCGCGTTGGCGGTAGCCAAAAAAGAGAAAGCCACCTGGAGACCAAGGTGGCTTTGTGAGCGAAGAGATGAGTCAAGGTTCAACAGCATGAAACCATTATGCATGAGCCCTGTGACAGGGTTGCCAGACCTCAATCATCAGGCTGGGATCGCTTTTTTGAGGTCTTTGACCGCTTGCAGAACCTCTTCAACGTGACCTGGCACTTTCAGGCCGCGCCATTCTTGTTTCAAGGTGCCATCAGGACCGATCAGGAAGGTGCTGCGTTCAATGCCTTTGACTTTTTTGCCGTACATGATCTTGTTTTTGACCACACCAAACATGTGGCACATTTTTTCCTCGGTGTCGGCGATCAATTCGAATGGCAATTCAAGTTTGGCTTTGAAGTCGTCATGTGACTTCATGTTGTCACGGGAGACGCCCAACACCAAGGCGCCTGCTTTGACAAAGTCCTTGTACTTGTCTCGAAACTGCATCGCTTCCGTGGTGCATCCAGGTGTGTTGTCTTTGGGGTAAAAAAACAAAACAACGGTTTGACCGATGTGGGAGATGTTCGAAACTTTAAGACCGCTGGTGGCGTTGGCTTCAAATTCAGGGAGGGGTTTGTTCAGAACGATCGCCATAAATCATTGATCTCGCTTGACAGGTGGAGCGCTGGCCTGATTCAAACAACAGACCCGCACTGAAGGCCATTGGCCTTAGCAACCCGCTATTTTACTCTGAACGGGGGGTGGCTGTGGGTCTGGCAAATCGCCGAATTGTTAAAAAAGGGGGCAGCTTGGGGCAATAGGCTGCCTTTAGGGTTCGACCAAAATGACCGCGATCACTTTACGCCCTTCGCTGGCCAAAATATTGTAGGTGCGGCATGCAGCAGCCGAGTCCATGGTTTCAACCCCTATGCCCCGAGCCATCAGGGTTCGCAACCATTGAGGTTTTGCAAATCGAAGTTGATGGCCACTGCCAAAGATGATCAATTCGGCACCAAGCTCTTCCAACATCTCAAAGTGGCTGGCTTGGAGGGCTTCAAACTGACTTGTTCCCCACGGAGAAGGAGGACAGTCCGGTAAGCTGCTGACGAACAAGGACGCCTCAAATCGCACCCCATTGACCTCGATCCACCCGAGGCCGTAAGCATTGATGGTGGGTGCATTGGACTTGTCGGGTTGTAATTTCATGAACTGGAAGTTGGAGAATCAATTCAACATCTGCATCAATGTGCTGATCATGTCGCCAAATCGGACAAGGAATTGTGGTCAAATTATAGGTTTTCCCTTATTGCAACCGCCTTTGGAGGCACTTTGAAGACCATCCAGAAATCTGCCAAGCTCGCCAATGTTTGCTATGACATTCGAGGCCCCATCATGGACCGAGCGCGCCAGATGGAAGAAGATGGCCACAAGATCATCAAGCTGAACATCGGAAATTTGGCTGTTTTTGGTTTTGATGCCCCTGAGGAAATTCAGCAAGACATGATCCGAAACCTGCCCAATTCGGCGGGTTACTCCGACAGCAAAGGCATTTTTGCGGCGCGCAAGGCGGTCATGCACGAAACCCAAAAACAGGGCATTTTGGGGGTCACGCTGGACGATATTTACCTTGGCAACGGTGCCAGCGAATTGATCGTCATGGCCACCAATGGCTTGCTCGATGATGGTGATGAGTTGCTTCTGCCATCGCCCGACTATCCCTTGTGGACTGCAGCGGCCAGTTTGTCGGGTGGTACACCGGTTCACTACCACTGCGACGAGGCCAATGGTTGGATGCCCGATTTGAGCGACATCCGCGCCAAGATCACGCCCCGCACCAAAGGCATTGTGGTCATCAACCCCAATAACCCCACAGGCGCGCTGTATTCAGACGAGTTGCTGCGCGGCATCGTGGCCATCGCGCGCGAATTTGGTTTGGTGATTTTTGCCGACGAGGTGTACGACAAGGTCTTGTATGACGGTGCCAAACACACGCCTTTGGCCAGTTTGTCTCAAGACGTCGTGACTTTGACCTTCAATTCATTGTCCAAAAGCTACCGTTCTTGTGGTTACCGCGCTGGCTGGATGGTGATTTCTGGCGACAAGAAAATAGCCCGTGACTACATCGAAGGCCTGAACATGCTGTCCAATATGCGCCTGTGCGCCAATGTCCCCGGACAGTGGGCCATCCAGACGGCCTTGGGTGGGCACCAAAGCATCAATGAGTTGGTGGCAGAAGGCGGACGTTTACGCAAGCAGCGCGACCTGGCCCATGCCTTGATCAGCGCCATTCCCGGTGTCAGTTGTGTCAAGCCCCGTGCGGCTTTGTACATGTTCCCTCGACTTGACCCGAAGATTTACCCGGTCAAGGATGATCAGGACTTTTTCCTGCAACTGCTTGAAGAGACCAAAGTCATGTTGGTCCAAGGCACGGGTTTTAACTGGCCAGCACCGGACCATTTCCGCATTGTGTTTTTGCCTCATGAAGACGATTTGCGCGAAGCGATTGCCCGAGTCGCCCGCTTTTTGGAAGGTGCGCGCAAGCGTTTTGGCACTGAGAAACTGGTGGCCTGATTTTTTCAAGAATTGCCCGCAAAAGCCGGGCGCAACCTGAGTAAGCTAGAGATGAAACCGATCAAAGTAGGCCTGTTGGGCATTGGCACCGTGGGCAGCGGCACTTTCAATGTGTTGCGCCGCAATCAAGGAGAAATCCAGCGTCGCGCAGGTCGTGGCATTGAGATCACCACGGTGGCCGATCTGGATGTGGCGCGTGCCCGACAAGTGGTGGGTGAGGGCGTCCAGGTGGTGGCGGATGCACGTGAGGTCATTGCCAACCCTGAAATTGACATTGTCATCGAGCTGATTGGCGGTTATGGCATCGCCAAGGCTTTGGTGATGGAATCCATTGCAGCAGGCAAGCATGTGGTCACGGCCAACAAGGCCTTGCTGGCCGTGCACGGCACCGAAATTTTTGCAGCTGCCCAAGCCAGGGGCGTGATGGTGGCTTTTGAAGCGGCGGTGGCCGGGGGCATCCCGATCATCAAGGCTTTGCGTGAAGGCTTGACCGCCAACAGCATCCAGTGGGTGGCGGGCATCATCAACGGCACCACCAACTTCATTTTGTCGGAGATGCGCGACAAGGGACTGGACTTTGACGTGGTGCTCAAAGAGGCGCAGCGCTTGGGCTATGCCGAGGCCGACCCGACCTTTGACATCGAGGGTGTGGATGCGGCACACAAAGTCACCTTGATGAGCGCCATTGCTTTTGGCATCCCGGTGCAGTTTGACAAGGCCTATGTTGAGGGCATCACGAAACTGGGTGCGGCGGACATCAAATATGCCGAGCAGCTGGGTTACCGCATCAAGCTTCTGGGCATCACCAAACGCACGCCGCAGGGCATAGAGTTGCGTGTGCACCCCAGCTTGGTGCCTGCTCAGCGCCTGATTGCGAACGTGGAAGGCGCCATGAATGCCGTGATGGTGCAAGGCGATGCCGTGGGCACCACTTTGTATTACGGCAAAGGCGCAGGCTCTGAACCCACCGCCAGTGCGGTGATTGCCGATTTGGTGGACATCACCCGATTGCACACGGCCGATCCGCTGAACCGCGTGCCACACCTGGCATTCCAGCCCGGCGCTCTGAGCGCACTGGAAGTCTTGCCCATGTCCGAGGTGTCGACCAGTTATTACCTGCGCCTGCGGGTGGCCGATCAGGCGGGCGTGTTGGCCAAGCTGACTGGCTTGCTGGCCGAAGCGGGCATCAGCATTGACGCGGTCTTGCAGCGCGAAGCCGACCAGGTCAGCCAAGCGGACGAAAACCAGACCGACGTGATCATCTTGACCCACGACACCCGCGAAGGCACCTTGAATGCGGTGCTGACTCAGATGCAAGCACTGCCCACCGTGATGGCTCCCATTGTGCGCATTCGCAAGGAAGAATTGAACTGATGCGTTACCTGTCGACACGCGGTCATGCAGATCGCAAACAATTTTGTGAAATCCTGTTGGAAGGATTAGCCCCTGATGGCGGCTTGTACTTGCCCGAAAGCTACCCGCAAATCGACGCTTTGGCGTTGACCCGCTTGCGCGAAGTCTGGCATGGGCAAGGCTATGCGTATTTGGCTTTTGAGGTGCTGTCGCTCTACATCGACGACATTCCACGCGATGATTTGCTGGCTCTGTGCCGCAAGACTTACACACCTGAAGTGTTCGGCACGAATGAAATTGTGCCGCTCAAGCCTTTGCAGGCGTCGGGCCAAGTCCAGCCCGAGATGTTCCTGGAAGCCCTGTCCAATGGTCCCACCTTGGCCTTCAAAGACATGGCCATGCAGTTGCTGGGCAATTTGTTTGAGTACGAGCTGGCTCGGCGGGGTGAAACGCTCAATATTTTGGGTGCCACTTCAGGCGACACAGGCAGCGCGGCCGAATACGCCATGCGCGGCAAGAAAGGGGTGCGCGTTTTCATGACCAGCCCGCATGGTCGCATGAGCCCTTTCCAACAGGCACAGATGTTCAGTTTGCTGGACGAGAACATTCACAACATTGCGGTCGATGGTGTGTTTGACGATTGCCAGGACATGGTCAAGGCGGTCTCCAATGACCTCGATTTCAAGCGTCAATACAAGATTGGCACCGTCAACTCGATCAATTGGGCGCGCTTGTTGGCCCAAGTGGTCTACTACTTTGCGGGCTACTTTCAGGCCACGACCCGCAACGATCAACAGGTGAGTTTCACGGTGCCCAGCGGTAATTTTGGCAACGTCTGCGCGGGCCATGTGGCCCGCATGATGGGTTTGCCGATTCAGCGGCTGGTGGTGGCCACCAACGAAAACGACGTTTTGGACGAGTTTTTCCGTACAGGCCTGTACCGTGTTCGCGGCACTGCTGATACGCACGAAACCTCCAGCCCGTCTATGGACATCTCCAAGGCCAGCAACTTCGAGCGCTTTGTCTTTGATCTGCTTGACCGTGATGCGCTCACGACACAACGCAT
Organism: Comamonadaceae bacterium; assembly: GCA_027484105.1. GTDB lineage: Bacteria > Pseudomonadota > Gammaproteobacteria > Burkholderiales > Burkholderiaceae_C > Limnohabitans_A. Next base: position 133,299 of record JAIXUG010000002.1, on the reverse strand, counting down.
TTTTGGACCGGGCCTGAGTCAGCGGGGATTTTTTGACCTTTCGAAAGACCCCCGCTTTGCCAAAGCGGCCACCGTTTATGGTTTTGACAGCGGCCGCAGCACCCACAGCGACCGGCTCAAAACCATTCAGTCGGTGTTTGCCCAGTACGGCACGATGATTGACACCCACACCGCCGATGGTGTGAAGGTGGCCCGAGAACATCTGGACCCGAATGTGCCGATGATCGTGCTGGAGACAGCCTTGCCCATCAAGTTCGCTGCAACGATTGTCGAGGCCTTGGGTCAAGAACCCGAGCGCCCCGCACAGTTTGAAGGCATTGAGCTGTTGCCCAAACGGGTCCAATTGATGGCCGCCGATGTGGCGCTGATCAAGGCCTACATCCGGCAGCATTGCCAGTGAATGGATATGGCCGTCACACCCCGCGCGCCCCTGATGCCTCTGGCCGATGCGCTGGACACCTTGTTGTCGCGCATCCAACCGCTTTCTGGATGCGTGTCGGTGGCCACTTTCGATGCCGATGGCCGCGTGTTGGCTGAGGATCTGGTGTCGTCGATGCAGGTGCCTGCATTTGACAACTCCTCGATGGATGGCTACGCGGTGCGTTGCGCCGATTTGCCTGAGCCAGGAAAAGTGCTGTTGGTCACCCAGCGCATTGCGGCCGGTCAAACCGGTCAGGCCTTGCAAGCAGGGCAAACCGCGCGCATTTTCACGGGTGCTCCCGTACCGCCGGGGGCCGATGCCATCGTGATGCAAGAGCAAACCGAAGCCTTGGCAGAGGATGTGACAAAAGATGATGGTGTGCAGGAGAGTTCTGCGCCGCAGATCCGTTTTTTGTCCACGCCAGAAGCCGGTCAATGGATTCGCCGCAGTGGCGAAGACATTCGCCGGGGTGACACGGCTTTGCAAAAGGGGCAAAAATTGGGGCCGGCCGAGCTGGGCTTGGCCGCCAGTTTGGGACTGGCCCACCTTCCTGTGATGCGCAGGCCCAAAGTCGCACTGTTCTCCACGGGGGATGAGTTGATCATGCCCGGTGATGTGGCGCCGCAAAACATGCCGCCGGGAGCGATTTACAACTCGAACCGTTTTTTTCTGCGAAGTCTGCTGCACCGTTTGGGCTGCGAGGTCAGCGACTTGGGCATCGTTCCCGACCGGCGTGAAGCAACCGTGGCGGCTCTCAAAACAGCAGCCGACCACCATGACCTGATCCTGACCAGTGGCGGTGTGTCGGTGGGCGAAGAGGACCATGTCAAACCGGCAGTGCAGTCGCTGGGGCAATTGGAGTTGTGGCAAATTGCCATGAAACCCGGCAAGCCTTTCGCGTATGGCCATGTGCGCCGTGAAACCGAACCCGGAGTAGCCCATTTCGTGGGCTTGCCTGGCAACCCGGTGTCCAGTTACATGACTTTCTTGTTGCTGGTCAGACCTATGCTTCTGAGGCTGCAAGGGGTGGTGAAAACCGATCCACCTTGCCTGCGTCTGCCTGCGCATTTTGACTGGCCAAAAGCAGACAAGCGTCGTGAATTCTTGCGTGTCAAGCGCAATGCCCGAGGTGGTTTGGATCTTTTTCCTAACCAGAGTTCAGGTGTCTTGACTTCTGTGGTCTGGGCCGACGGGGTGGTGGACAATCCTGCTGGTCAAACCATTGCACAGGGTCAGATGGTTGATTTTTGGCCTTTTGCGGAGTGGTTGTCATGATTGTCCAGCTGCGTTTTTTTGCTTCTCTGCGTGAGGACTTGGGCCAATCCCAGGAAAGCTGGGAGACCCATGCTGGCGATCTTGCGGGTCTGCGTCTTGAGTTGATGGCACGAGGAGCCGTTTACGAAGAGGCGTTGGCGCTCCACCGGCCTGTACGCATGGCCTTGAACCAGGTCATGGTGCAAGACAATGCGGTTTTGACCGAAGGCTGTGAAGTGGGGTTTTTTCCTCCCGTCACCGGAGGCTGAGGTCATGCATCCGCGCGTCCGCATTCAGACCGAGGACTTCGATGTAAGTCATGAGTTGGCCACCTTACGCGCGCAAGACCTGCGCGTTGGCGCTGTGTGCAGCTTTGTGGGCACTGTGCGCGATCGGCTGGCCCTCACTGGGCAGTTGCAGGATCAGGTGCAGGCCATGGAGCTTGAGCATTACCCGGGAATGACCGAAAAATCGATAGAGGCCATGATTGAGGAAGCGCACCTGCGGTTTGACTTTTTTGGCGCACGCGTGGTGCACCGGGTCGGTCGATTGTTGCCTGCTGATCAAATTGTTCTGGTGGCCGTGACCTCGGCGCACCGGGCTGAGAGCTTCAAGGCTTGCGAGTTCCTGATGGATTACCTCAAAACCCAGGCCCCATTTTGGAAAAAAGAGCAAACGCCCGCGGGCGCTCATTGGGTGGATGCGCGGGTCGCCGATGAGCTAGCCTTAGCGCGATGGGGCATTGAACTGCGAAACTCCTGAGATCCCCCAGCCGATGGCTGTTCAGGCCCTGTGCCGCTTCAAATCAATGCGCATAGCGGGTAGGGGCAGCGTTAGTCGCCGTTGGGTTGTCTGGAGCTGGCTCGGGTCCGGCGCCCAAGCCCCATTGCGCTTTTTCGGCAGCTTGCGCCATCAGGTGCACCAAGCCGTGCACCAGGCTGACCTGCAGGTGCATGAGGCAAGCTTGGGGATGTTGGGGGTCGGTTTTGTCCTCCAGGGTCAGGTCCAGACCGCCTTGGACTTGAAAATCCAGATGGGCATCGGTCACCAACATGGGATGCGGACCCAGCGGTAAGTGGGTCGCAGAGTTTTCAAATGGTGTGGCAAAGTCGGCCTTTTTCAGGAAGTCTTCTCGGCGCAGATCGCTCAGAATTTGACGGCTGACGGGGTCGGTGGCTGCCACGCCAGGTTGGGCCGCCTCCAGACGCTCTGCCGATTGCGTCAGGATGGGTAAGAAGCGCTGCGCCATGCGGCGTGTCAGCCAAAACCGGAACTCCTGACTGTCTTGGGTATTCAGGCGAAGCATCAGGCGGTCCTGCCGCTCATCATGGTGGACTGAAAGTTGATGGATGTTCATGTCTTTGATTCTAGGCAAACAGAGAAGCCTTGTGGGCCTTGAAAATAGGGCCGCCAGCCCAAGCTAAATGAGCATTGGAGATCCTCAAATGCGTATTGACAAACTCACCACCAAATTTCAGGAAGCCTTGGCTGATGCCCAATCCCTTGCATTGGGTAAGGACCACGCCTACATTGAGCCGGTGCATTTGTTGAGCACCATGCTCAAGCAAGACGATGGTCCCAAAGCCCTTTTGCAGCGTGCAGGGGTGCAAGTTCCTGCCTTGTTACAAGCCTCTGAGGGTGCCGTCGCGCGCTTACCTCAGGTGACAGGACAAGACCAGGTGCAAGTCGGTCCGGATCTGGTCAAGTTGTTGCAGGCGGCCGAAAAAGAGTCCATCAAGCGAGGTGATGCGTTCATTGCCGGAGAATTGTTTTTGTTGGCATTGACAGAGAGCAAAACCGAAGCTGGCCGCTTGGCCAAAGAGCATGGCCTGAACCGCAAAAACCTGGAAAGCGCCATCAACGCCGTGCGCGGTGGACAAAACGTCCACAGTGCCGATGCCGAAGGTCAGCGCGAAGCCCTCAAGAAATACTGCATCGATTTGATCGAGCGCGCCCGCATCGGCAAGCTCGACCCGGTAATCGGTCGCGATGACGAGATTCGCCGCGCCATCCAGGTTTTGCAGCGGCGCACCAAAAACAACCCGGTCCTCATTGGTGAACCCGGTGTGGGCAAAACCGCCATTGTCGAAGGTTTGGCTCAGCGGATTGTGGCTGGGGAGGTGCCCGATTCGCTCAAAGGCAAGCGTGTCTTGTCTTTGGACATGGCGGCATTGCTGGCCGGGGCCAAGTTTCGGGGCGAGTTCGAGGAGCGACTCAAATCGGTGCTCAGCGAACTGGCCAAAGACGAAGGTCAGACCATTGTCTTCATCGACGAGTTGCACACCATGGTGGGCGCAGGCAAGGCCGAAGGGGCCATGGATGCGGGCAACATGCTCAAGCCTGCGTTGGCTCGTGGTGAGTTGCATTGTGTTGGAGCGACGACCCTGGACGAATACCGCAAATACATCGAGAAAGATGCTGCGTTGGAGCGCCGTTTCCAGAAAATCATCGTGAATGAGCCAACCGTGGAGGCCACCATCGCCATCTTGCGCGGACTTCAGGAGAAATACGAAATCCACCATGGCGTCGACATCACTGACCCGGCCATTGTGGCGGCGGCAGAACTCAGCCACCGGTACATCACTGACCGTTTCCTCCCCGACAAGGCGATTGACCTGATCGATGAAGCAGCGGCCAAGATCAAGATCGAGATCGATTCCAAACCAGAGGTCATGGACAAGCTCGACCGCCGTCTGATTCAGCTGCAGATCGAGCGAGAGGCTGTGCGCAAGGAAAGTGACGAGGCTTCACAAAAACGTTATGCCTTGATTGAGGAAGAGATCGTAAAACTCAAAAAAGAAGTGGCTGATCTGGAGGAAATCTGGCGTGCCGAAAAGTCGCAGGCCCAAGGTGGGCAGCAGGTGCGCGAACAAATCGACCAGATCAAGCAGCAGATCGAAGAGTTGACCCGAAAGGGCGATTTCAACAAAGTGGCCGAATTGCAGTATGGCAAGCTACCAGCCCTTGAAAAGACCCTCAAGGAAGTGCAGGCCAAAGAGGCCATGCCGGGCGAAAAACCGTCGCACCGTCTGCTGCGCACGCAGGTGGGTGCCGAAGAGATTGCCGAAGTGGTGTCCCGTGCGACGGGCATTCCAGTGTCAAAAATGATGCAAGGCGAGCGAGAAAAATTGCTGCAGATGGAAGACAAACTGCACCAGCGCGTGGTGGGCCAGGACGAAGCCATAGCCGCTGTCGCCAATGCCATTCGCCGATCGCGCTCGGGCCTGTCGGATCCGAATCGTCCCACCGGTTCGTTCTTGTTTTTGGGGCCAACCGGCGTGGGTAAGACCGAGTTGTGCAAAGCGCTGGCCGGGTTCTTGTTCGACAGCGAGGAGCACCTCATCCGCATGGACATGAGCGAGTTCATGGAAAAGCACTCCGTCGCCCGTCTGATTGGCGCGCCTCCTGGTTATGTGGGCTACGAGGAGGGTGGCTACCTGACCGAAGCTGTGCGCCGCAAGCCCTACAGCGTGTTGCTGCTCGACGAGGTCGAGAAAGCCCACCCCGACGTCTTCAACGTCTTGCTGCAGGTGCTGGACGATGGTCGCTTGACCGATGGTCAGGGTCGCACCGTGGATTTCAAGAATACGGTGATCGTGATGACTTCCAATTTGGGTTCGCACCTGATTCAGTCCATGGTGGGTCAGCCTTTAGAGGACATCAAGGACGCGGTGTGGGATGAATTGAAAACCCATTTCCGACCCGAGTTTTTGAACCGCATCGATGAAACGGTGGTTTTTCATGGCTTGGATGCGAAACATATCGCGTCGATTGCAGAAATTCAGTTGCAGGTGTTGAAAGCCCGTTTGGCCCGGATGGACCTGACCTTGGCAGTCAGCCCTGCGGCATTGTTGGAATTGGCGAAGGTAGGCTTTGACCCCGTGTTTGGTGCACGTCCGCTCAAGCGTGCCATTCAGCAACGTTTGGAAAACCCCTTGTCCAAGCTTTTGCTTGAAGGCCGTTTTCCGCCCAAGAGCAGGGTGCAAGTCAGTGTCGACCCGGTTCAGCATCCTGGTGTGTTTGATTTTCAGGTGACAGAGCCAAGCTGATGGGCAGAGCAATTCACACCACCGAGTTCTTGATCGGCGTTCACGGGGGTGACACCGCAGTCAGCTGGGCTTGGGCACAATGCGCCCATGACTGAAAAAATTGCGGGCCACTTGCTTGTGGAATGCCTCCTGGCCCAAGGCGTCACCCATGCGTTTGGTGTGCCCGGTGAAAGCTATCTGGCCGTGCTGGATGGTTTTCATATGCACCGGGACCAGTTGCGTTTTGTGATCTGTCGACAAGAAGGTGGCGCTGCCTTTATGGCCGAAGCGCAAGGTAAGTTGACAGGGCGCCCGGGTGTTTGTTTTGTCACACGCGGTCCCGGAGCCACCAATGCCTCGATTGGGGTGCACACGGCGTTCCAGGACTCGACACCGATGGTCTTGTTTGTGGGCGATGTGGCCAGCGATACACGCGATCGTGAAGCCTTCCAGGAAATGGATTACACCCACTTTTTTGGCCCTTCAACCAAAGGCATGGCCAAACGTGTCGAGCGGGTGGACGACCCCGAGCGTTTGCCCGAGTACGTGGCCCGTGCTTTTGCCACCGCCATGAACGGCCGCCCCGGCCCGGTGGTTCTGGTGCTGCCTGAAGACATGTTGACCCAGACCGTCAAAGCCCAGCCTTTGGCTCGGGTCGAGCCCGTGCAGGCCTGGAGCGATCCGGGAGCATTGCGCACTTTGCGCGATATGTTGCTTGCGGCCAAGCAACCCTTGGTGATCGCAGGCGGCGGCGGCTGGACACCCCAGTCGGCACAAGCCTTGCAAAGATTTGCCGAAAATTGGCAATTGCCTGTGACCAACGCTTTCAGGTTTCAGGACACCTTTGACAACCACCACCCCTTGTATGCTGGCGATGTGGGCATCGGTATTGGACCCGCTTTGGCTGCCCGCGTTCGCGAGGCTGATTTGATCCTGGCCATTGGCCCCCGCTTGGGAGAAATGACCACGGGTGGCTACACCTTGCTGCAAGCGCCAAAAACCCGGCAAAAGCTGGTGCATGTTCATGCAAGCGCCGAAGAGCTCAATCGGGTCTATCAGGCCGATCTGGCCATTCATGCCACCATGAACGCTGCGGCCCGCAGCTTGGAGGTTCTCACAGCACCCAATGAACTGCCATGGACCGCCTGGAGCCAAGCCGCGCATGCCGATTACCTCGCCAACCTTCAGCCGCAAAGCTTGCCTGGCACGGTGGACATGCCCGCCATCGTGGCTGTGTTGCAAAAGCATTTGCCAGCAGACGCCGTGCTCACCAATGGTGCGGGTAACTTCGCCAGCTGGATGCACCGTTTTTACCGTCACCATGGCTTGGTCAAAGGTTGCAAAACTCAGCTGGCCCCCACCGTGGGGGCTATGGGCTATGGTGTCCCAGCAGGCATTGCGGCGAATTTGCTGACCGGGCGTTTGGCATTCACCATCGCGGGAGACGGAGACTTCTTGATGAACGGTCAAGAGTTGGCCACTGCGGTACAACACGGTGGCAAAAGCATCATCGTGCTGCTCAACAACGGCATGTATGGCACGATTCGCATGCATCAGGAGCGCGAGTATCCGCAGCATGTGACAGGGTCACAGCTGCAAAATCCCGATTTTGCAGCGCTGGCCGAGGCGTATGGTTATTCAGGAGTTCGCATCACTCGAACCGACGAGTTTGAGGCTGCTTTTTTGGCAGCATTGGCCAGTCCAAGGGGCAGCCTGATCGAGATCGTGCTGGACCCGGAAGTCATCACCACACGAGGCACTTTGAGTGCCATCACCCAAGCCGCGCTGACTCGCCAATCAGGGGCGTGATTTGCGCCCATCCTGGTCTTGCGCCTGACAAAGCTTGAACCATGAAAAAACCCGCCGAGGCGGGTTTTTTCATGAGCGTCACTGAATCACTTCAGGTGCTTGCCAATCAGGCCAGCCATTTCGAACATGGTGACTTGGGCTTTGCCGAACACAGCCTTGAGCTTGTCGTCGGCATTGATCGCGCGGCGGTTGGTTGCGTCTTGCAGTTTGTGCTTTTTGATGTAAACCCACATCTTGCTCACCACCTCGGTGCGTGGCAGAGGGGTTGAACCGACCACAGCGGCCAATGCGGGGCTGGGGGTCAGAGCCTTCATGAAGGCAGGGTTGGGTGTGCGCTTTTTCGCGGGAGCAGCTTTTTTGGCGGGTGCTTTAGCCGCCACTTTTTTAGCTGGGGCAGCAGCTTTTTTAGCTGGAGCCGCTTTGGAGGCCGGTGCTGCTTTTTTTGCGGGAGCTGCAGCTTTTTTGGCCGGGGTTTTTTTCGCAGTTGCCATGATGAAATTCCTTTGGTCGGAAGTGGGTTCGCCGCTGAGAAACGATGTGTTTACAGCCAATGTGATGCTAATTGAGAAAGTGGCAGTTCTCAAGCAGAAAAGTTATTTTTATCTAGGTGTTGTTGCTGATTTACCCGTCTTCTGTTGCTTTTATTGCGCTTGTCACCTTGGCTTTTTGTCTTCAACTGTTTGTCCAAGCTTGCTTACACCTGAGAAATATTTTTGACTGTTGGTTCAGCTGAGCTGATGGATCTTGTTGGGGTGTCTTTTTTGCTTTTCATCTTCCGTTGGTTATTTTCTCAATATGAAAAAACAAGAAAGAGATTCGATATTATATTTCAGCATTATGGAAAATTATTTTTTTATACAAAATTAACAAGATAACTTGTTGAATTTAAATGACAAAATAAAAGTCTTGTATAAGACATAAGAATAGTTGATTGTCTTATAGAAGAGTTAAGATTTAATCAACGACATCAGGCATTCACGTGTTGTCGCCCTTCAACCATTTGACCTCAGGAGTTCTCCATGCCCGCCGATATCACCCAACAAATGAGCCGTGAACAACAAATTACAGCCCTTGAAAAAGACTGGGCCACCAACCCCCGCTGGAAGGGTGTCAAGCGCGGTTACAGCGCAGCTGATGTCGTGCGCTTGCGCGGCAGCATGCCCATCGAGCACACCTTGGCCAAGCGTGGCGCCGAAAAGCTCTGGGAAAAAGTCAATGGCGGCGCCAAAAAAGGCTACGTCAACGCTTTTGGTGCCATCAGCGCTGGTCAAGCCATGCAACAAGCCAAAGCCGGCTTGGAAGCGGTGTATCTCTCAGGCTGGCAAGTCGCTGCCGACGGCAACACGTCCGAAACCATGTACCCTGACCAGTCGCTGTACGCGTACGACTCGGTGCCCACGATGGTTCGTCGCATCAACAACACCTTCAAGCGCGCCGACGAAATTCAGTGGAGCCGTGGCATCAACCCCGGTGACAAAGAATTCATCGACTACTTCTTGCCCATCGTGGCCGATGCGGAAGCCGGTTTTGGTGGCGTGTTGAATGCGTTCGAATTGATGAAGAACATGATCGCCTCCGGCGCTGCTGGTGTGCATTTCGAAGACCAATTGGCGGCAGTGAAAAAGTGTGGACACATGGGCGGCAAAGTCTTGGTCCCGACCCAAGAAGCTTGCGAGAAATTGATCTCTGCCCGTTTCGCGGCCGACGTCATGGGCACCTCCACCATCGTGTTGGCCCGCACCGATGCTGAAGCGGCCAACCTGATCACCTCAGACCATGACGCCAACGACAAGCCTTTCTTGACCGGCGAGCGCACCCAAGAAGGTTTCTACCGCGTCAAGAACGGCTTGGAGCAAGCCATCAGCCGCGGCGTGGCCTACGCGCCTTACGCCGACTTGGTGTGGTGTGAAACCGGCGTGCCCGACATCGGCTTCGCTCGCGAATTCGCGCAAGCGGTGCACGCAGCATGCCCTGGCAAGCTCTTGTCTTACAACTGCTCACCTTCTTTCAACTGGAAGAAAAACCTCAACGACAAGCAAATCGCGTCGTTCCAAGAAGACCTGTCGGCACTGGGCTACAAGTACCAGTTCATCACACTGGCTGGTATCCACATCAACTGGTACAACACTTTCCAATTTGCCCACGCGTACGCCCGTGGCGAAGGCATGAAGCATTACACCGAAATGGTGCAAGAGCCTGAGTTTGCTGCACGCGACAAGGGTTACACCTTCGTGTCTCACCAGCAAGAAGTGGGTGCAGGCTACTTCGATGACGTGACCACCGTGATTCAAGGCGGTTCCTCTTCGGTGAAGGCTTTGACCGGTTCGACCGAAGAAGAGCAGTTCCACTGAACGGCTGATGGCCTGCCTTCGGGCAGGTTGTGCAGCGCTCACAAAAAAGCCACCTTGCGGTGGCTTTTTTGCGTCTGGCGCTCAAGCGGACTTGAGTGCGTTGAAGGGGCCTCAAACGGTCTTGAGTGCTTCATTGAAGGTTTTGCTCGGGCACATGACGGTTTTCAATTTCTCGGCAGAGGGGTAGTAGTAACCGCCGATGTCCACGGGCTTGCCTTGCACCGCAGCGAATTCAGCCACGATGGTTTTTTCTTGGGCGGTGAGGGTTTTGGCCAGGGGCTCAAAATGCTTGGCCAATTCGGCGTCCTCGGTTTGCGCGGCAAGTTCTTGCGCCCAGTACATGGCCAAATAAAACTGGCTGCCGCGGTTGTCGAGCTGTCCGGTTTTGGGTGAGGGGTTCTTATTGTTGTCCAACAGCTTACCCGTGGCTGCATCCAGCGTTTTGGCCAGAATACCGGCTTTCTTGTTGCCTGTTTTGAGGCCCAGGTCTTCCAGCGACACCGCCAGGGCCAGGAATTCACCCAGCGAATCCCAACGCAAGTGGTTCTCTTCGACCAACTGTTGCACATGTTTTGGTGCGGAGCCGCCGGCACCCGTTTCGTACATGCCACCACCGGCCATCAACGGCACGATGGACAGCATCTTGGCCGATGTACCCAGTTCCATGATCGGGAACAAGTCGGTCAAATAGTCGCGCAGGATGTTGCCCGTGGCGCTGATGGTGTCAAAACCGCGAACAACGCGCTCCAAGGTGTAACGCATGGCGCGCACCTGGCTCATGATCTGGATTTCCAGACCTGCCGTGTTGTGCTCGTGCAGGTACATCTTGACCTTGGTGATGAGTTGCGCCTCGTGAGGGCGGTACTGGTCAAGCCAGAACACCACGGGCATGCCGGAATTGCGTGCACGGGAGACGGCCAGTTTGACCCAGTCGCGGATCGCGGCGTCTTTGACCTGGCACATGCGCCAGATGTCGCCTTCTTCCACGTTTTGGCTCAGCAGCACTTCACCGGTGTTGATGTCGGTGATGTTGGCCACGCCGTCTTCTTGGATTTCGAAGGTCTTGTCGTGCGAGCCGTACTCTTCGGCTTGTTGCGCCATCAGGCCCACATTGGGTACGGTGCCCATGGTCTTGGGATCAAATGCGCCATGCCATTTGCAGAAGTTGATCATCTCCTGATAGATGCGGGCAAAAGTCGACTCGGGCATCACGGCCTTGACGTCTTTCAAGCGGCCATCCGCGCCCCACATCTTGCCGCCATTGCGGATCATGGCGGGCATGGACGCGTCCACGATCACATCATTGGGTGAATGGAAGTTGGTGATGCCTTTGGCGGAGTCCACCATGGCCAATTCGGGACGGCCTTCGTGACAGGCATGCAGATCGCGCTTGATCTCGTCTTGCTTGGATTGGGGCAATGACGTGATCTTGCTGTAGAGATCGGCCATGCCGTTGTTCACGTTGACGCCCAATTCTTTGAACAGGGCGCCGTGCTTGGCAAATGCTTCTTTGTAAAAAATCTTCACGCAGTGACCAAACACAATGGGGTGCGAGACCTTCATCATGGTGGCCTTGACGTGCAATGAGAACATCACGCCGGTCTTGTGTGCGTCTTCGATTTCTTTTTCGTAGAACTCGAGCAAGGCTTTCTTGCTCATGAACATGCTGTCGATGACTTCGCGATCAAGCAACGCGACTTTGGGTTTCAAGACGATTGTTTTGCCGCTTTTGGTGATCAGCTCCATCCTGACTTCGCGTGGGCGATCCAGCGTCATGGATTTTTCGCCATGGTAGAAGTCACCAGCGTGCATGTGCGAAACGTGGGAGCGCGAGGCCTGGCTCCATTCAGCCATGCTGTGGGGGTTTTTACGCGCGAATTCTTTGACGGCTTTGGGCGCACGGCGGTCTGAATTGCCTTCGCGCAACACAGGGTTCACAGCCGAACCAATGCATTTGCTGTAGCGTGCCTTGATGGCTTTTTCTTCATCGTTTTTTGGCGCATCGGGGTAATCGGGCAGGGCATAACCTTTGCTTTGCAATTCCTTGATGGCGGCGGTCAGTTGCCCCACAGATGCGCTGATGTTGGGCAACTTGATGATGTTGGCTTTGGGGCTGAGCGTGAGCTTGCCGAGTTCGGCCAAATTGTTGGGCAAGCGCTGCTCTGGCGGCAACAAATCAGAAAATTCGCCCAAGATGCGAGCGGCCACCGAAATGTCGCTGGTTTGGACGTCAATGCCGGCGGGCTTGGTGAAGCTGGAAATCACCGGCAAAAAAGCCGCTGTCGCCAGCAGTGGCGCCTCATCGGTCAAGGTGTAAATGATTCGGGAGCGTTCTGAAGGCGTTGTCATCATGGTGCTTTTTTACAGGATGAAAAAGAAGACCACTATCTTAAACCAAGCATCCCCACATTTCCCTGACGTCATCGCCTTTATGGGGTCTTGTGTCTGGTCATGAACCGAATGAAATCAGGTGTGGCTGGGTCTGCCATTGGACAAAGTTTTATTGTGTGAAAATCGGGGATTGTTTGTTCTTTTTGGCGTGTTCAGTGAGTGCGCTTGATATTTATCCCTATGGTCACAATCACGCTTCCAGATGGTTCAGTTCGAGAGTTTCCAGGCCCTGTCACCGTTGCAGAGGTGGCGGCCTCTATTGGTTCGGGATTGGCCAAAGCCGCTTTGGCAGGTCGAGTTGATGGCCAATTGGTCGACACCAGTTACCGCATGGACCAAAACGCCAGGTTGTCCATCATCACCTCCAAGGACCCTGAAGGTTTGGACCTCATCCGCCACTCGACTGCGCATTTGCTGGCTTATGCGGTCAAAAGCCTCTTTCCGGATGTCCAAGTCACCATTGGTCCCGTGATTGACAATGGCTTTTATTACGACTTCTCTTGCCCCAGAGCCTTGACCCCAGAAGACCTGGTGTTGATCGAAAAGCGCATGGCTGAACTGGCAGCCAAGGATGAACCCGTGGTTCGTCGGGTCTTACCCCGTGATGAGGCCGTTGCGTATTTCACGGGTCTGGGTGAGCACTACAAAGCCGAAATCATTGGTGCCATTCCACCCGGTGAGGCTGTCAGCCTTTACCGTGAAGGCGATTTCGAAGATCTTTGCCGAGGCCCTCATGTCCCCAGTACGGGCAAACTCAAACACTTCAAACTGATGAAGGTGGCTGGAGCCTACTGGCGCGGAGACAGCAAAAATGAGATGCTGCAGCGCGTTTACGGAACGGCCTGGGCCACCAAAGAAGACTTGCAGCAGTACCTGCTGCGCCTGGAAGAAGCCGAAAAACGTGACCACCGCAAACTGGGGCGCGAGCTGGATTTGTTCCACATTGACGAGCACGCTCCGGGTCTGGTGTTTTGGCACCCCAAGGGCTGGACGGTATGGCAAACCATTGAGCAGTACATGCGCCAGGTGTACCGTGACAACGGCTACCAAGAGGTCAAAGGTCCTCAGATCATTGATAAAAGCTTGTGGGAAAAGACCGGACACTGGGACAAGTACCGCGACAACATGTTCACGACCGAGTCGGAAAAGCGTGACTATGCGCTCAAGCCGATGAACTGCCCAGGTCATATTTTGATCTTCAAGCAAGGCATCAAAAGTTACCGCGACCTGCCTTTGCGCTACGGTGAATTTGGACAGTGCCACCGCAATGAGCCTTCGGGTGGCTTGCACGGCATCATGCGTGTGCGTGGTTTCACGCAAGACGACGGTCACATTTTTTGTACCGAAGACCAAATCCTGCCCGAGTGCGACACATTCACCAAGGTGCTCAAGAAGGTGTATGCCGATTTTGGATTCACCAACATTTTGTACAAGGTCTCCACACGCCCAGCAGCCCGTATTGGATCGGACGAGTTGTGGGACAAGGCCGAAAAAGCTTTGATGGACAGCTTGCGAGACTCCGGTTGCGAGTTCGTGATCTCAGAAGGCGATGGCGCTTTCTATGGCCCCAAGATCGAATACACCTTGAAAGACGCCATCGGTCGAGAATGGCAATGCGGCACGATTCAGGTGGACTTCAACCTGTCCGAGCGGCTCGATGCCGAGTACACGGCCGAAGACGGTTCGCGCCAGCGCCCCGTGATCTTGCACAGGGCCATTGTTGGCAGCATGGAGCGTTTCATTGGCATTTTGGTGGAGCAGCATGCCGGGGCGCTGCCAAGCTGGCTCGCTCCCATCCAGGTGTCTGTGCTCAACATCACCGATGCGCAAGCTGATTACTGTCGTGAAATCGCTGCAAAACTGCAAAAATCGGTGTCAAATCAAGGCCTTAGGGTCGAGTTGGACCTTCGCAACGAGAAAATCACGTATAAAATACGCGAGCATTCGTTGCAAAAGCTGCCCTACATTCTTGTCGCCGGCGACAAGGAGAAGGCAGCAGGTACCGTCGCAGTGCGCGCCCGAGGTAACAAAGACCTTGGTGTGATGTCGATCGATGCGTTCATTGAACTCATTGCAGCCGACATCGCTTCTAAAGCCTGAAGGTGAGTTTCGCCACAAGCTTTGGCCCGTGGGCACAAAGAGGGTTGGGCTGCATGTTGCAGTTTTTTCCACAAAGGATTGAGTCATCGCTACCGAATTTCGTGATCGTCGTCAACGCGAAGAACGTAAACACCGTTTGAACCGTGAAATCATGGCCCCTGAGGTTCGTGTCTCGGGCCCCGACAATGAGCCCATGGGCATTTTGTCTCTGGCCGAGGCCTTGCGGCTGGCAGGTGAGATGGATGTGGACTTGGTTGAAATTGCCGCCACGGCCACACCACCGGTGTGTCGCTTGATGGACTACGGCAAGTTCAAATACCAAGAGCAAAAGCGTGCGGCAGAAGCCAAAGCCAAGCAAACGGTGATTGACATCAAGGAAGTGAAGTTCCGGCCTGGCACAGACGATGGGGACTACAACATCAAGATGCGCAACATCCGTCGTTTTTTGAACGATGGTGACAAGTGCAAAATCACTTTGCGTTTCCGTGGTCGTGAAATCACACATCAGGAATTGGGTTTAGCTTTGCTCAACCGCATCCGTGATGAGTTGGCAGATTCGATTGTTGTGGAGCAATTTCCAAAATTGGAAGGGCGCCAAATGATCATGATGATTGCGCCTGGACGCAAAAAGCCAGTTGTGGGCGGCAAGTCTGCTGACGCAACTGCCACTGCCGAATCGGCTTGATGAAGAGTTTGACTGGCTTTCGGGCTGGTCGAATCAAAAGCTGCCTACCAGCAGCTTTTGTTAAAAGTGGCTCGGGGCCAACAAGGCTGCAAAGAATTTGCAGACGCCTCACGAGCACAAACAAAGGAGCATTCAAATGCCCAAGATGAAGACCAAAAGCAGTGCTAAAAAGCGCTTCCGTGTTCGTCCCGGTGGAACCGTTAAACGCGGGCAAGCCTTCAAACGTCACATCCTGACCAAGAAGACCACCAAAAACAAGCGCCACCTTCGCGGTGCAGTGGCTGTGCATGAGACCAATATGGGTCACATCGCGCAAATGCTGCCCATGGCTGGCCTGTAATCACTGACGAACAAGGAGAATCAATATGCCTCGCGTTAAACGTGGTGTAACGGCACGCGCCCGTCACAAGAAAGTTTTGGCCCTTGCAAAAGGTTTCCGCGGTCGCCGCGGCAATGTCTTCCGCATCGCCAAACAGGCGGTGATGAAGGCCGGCCAATATGCTTACCGTGACCGCCGCACTAAAAAGCGTGTGTTCCGTCAGTTGTGGATTGCCCGTATCAACGCCGCTGCGCGTGAATGCGGTCTGACCTACAGCCAGTTCGCCAATGGCCTGAAAAAGGCAGCCATCGAAATCGACCGTAAGATGCTGGCGGACATCGCCGTGCACGACAAGGCCGCTTTTGCTGGCATCGTGAACCAAGTCAAAGCCAAACTGGCCGCAGCTTGAGTCCATGAGTGGCATGAGCATTCGTGCTCATGCCGCGCACTCGATCAAAGGGATTGAGGCTCACAAAGGCTTCAATCCCTTTTTTATTTTGATAATTAACGATTCCACACCATGAACGAGCTGGACACCCTGGTTGATTCTGCACGCCAGAGTTTTGTGCAGGCATTGACCCCCTCTGACCTCGAAAATGCCAAAGCCCAATTTTTGGGCAAAGCCGGTCGCATCACCGAGCTGATGAAGGGCATGGCCGCTCTGAGCGTGGAAGAAAAGAAAACCCGGGGTGCGGCCATCAACATCGCCAAACAGGCGATCGAGACCGCCTTGAATGACCGGCGCCAGGCTTTGGCCGATGCCGAGCTGCATGCCCAGCTCAAAGCCGAAGCGTTGGATGTGACACTGCCAGGCCGCAGCACCCATGTGGGTGGTTTGCACCCTGTCTCGCTCACGCTGGAACGGGTCGAGAATATTTTTGGCTCGATGGGCTTTGAAGTGGCCCAAGGCCCCGAGATCGAGACCGACTGGTTCAACTTCACGGCGCTCAACACGCCCGAAGACCATCCAGCCCGATCCATGCACGACACCTTCTATGTCGAAGGCGGCCATTTGCTGCGCACGCACACCAGCCCCATGCAGATCCGTCATGCAGTGCAGCACGTCAAACGCTACAAAAACCAACTCGACGCAGGTCAGGGCATGCCTGAAATCCGTGTCATTGCGCCAGGCCGCACTTTCCGTGTCGACTCCGATGCCACCCACTCGCCCATGTTCCACCAGTGCGAAGGCCTGTGGATTGGCGAGAACGTGAGTTTCAAGGACCTCAAGGTCGTCGTCACCGATTTCTGCCGCACCTTCTTCGAAAGCGACGATCTGGTGTTGCGCTTTCGGCCCAGTTTCTTCCCCTTTACCGAACCCAGCGCCGAGATCGACATCCAGTTCCAAAGCGGCCCGCTGGCTGGTCGCTGGCTCGAAGTGGGGGGCTCCGGACAAGTGCACCCGAACGTGGTGCGCAACATGGGCCTGGACCCCGAGCGCTTCATCGGCTTTGCCTTTGGCATGGGCATGGACCGTTTCACCATGCTGCGCTACGGCGTGAACGATCTGCGCCTCTTTTTTGACGGCGATGTGCGCTTCCTGAGCCAGTTCCAGTAATTCCCACCCCAGTCCGATACACGAGACACGAGTCATGCAATTTCCCGAATCCTGGTTGCGCGAGTTTTGCAACCCGCCCCTGACGACCCAGCAACTGGCCGATACTTTGACCATGGCCGGTCTCGAAGTGGAAGAGCTCGAGCCCGTGGCCCCGCCTTTCACGATGATTGTGGTCGGTGAAATCAAGGAAGCCGTGCAACACCCCAATGCCGACCGCCTGCGCGTGTGCCAAGTGGATGTGGGGCAGGGCAGTTTGCTCAACATCGTGTGCGGTGCGCCCAATGCTCGCGTGGGCATCCGCGTGCCCTGCGCCATGGTGGGCGCCGAGTTGCCACCCGGTGAAGACGGCAAGCCTTTCCTGATCAAAGTGGGCAAATTGCGTGGCGTGGAAAGCCAGGGCATGCTGTGCTCGGCCAAAGAGCTGAAGATCGCCGAAGACCACGGTGGCCTGCTGGAGTTGCCGCTTGATGCCCCCTTGGGTCAAGACATCCGCCAGTACCTGAATTTAGACGACACCCTGATGACGCTCAAGCTCACGCCCAATCTGGCGCACTGCCTGAGCGTCTACGGCATTGCCCGTGAAGTTGCGGCTCTGACCGGTGCGCCCTTGAAGGCCCCAACTTTCCCAGTGGTGACCAGCCAAATCAGCGACAAGCTCGCCGTCAAAGTGCACGCCAAAGACCTGTGCGGCCGCTTCAGCGGGCGTGTGGTCAAGCGCGTGAACACAAAAGCCCAGACACCACAGTGGTTGGTTGACCGCCTGGCCCGTTGCGGCCAGCGCAGCGTGAGCCCATTGGTGGACATCTCCAACTATGTGATGTTCGAGTTCGGTCGCCCGTCACACATCTTCGACCTCGACAAAATCCACGGCGGCCTGCAGGTGCGCTGGGGTCAGGCCGGCGAGTCGCTGAAATTGCTCAACGGCAACACCGTGACTTTGGACGACAAGGTGGGCGTGATCGCCGATGACAGTCAGGTCGAATCCCTGGCCGGCATCATGGGTGGTGATGCCACCGCCGTGTCCGACGGCACGCAAAACATCTACATCGAAGCCGCTTTTTGGTGGCCGACCTCGATTGCAGGCCGTTCGCGCCGCTTCAACTTCTCGACCGACGCCGGTCACCGTTTTGAGCGTGGTGTGGACCCACAATTGACGGTGGAGCACATCGAGCGCATCACCCAGCTGGTGCTGGACATTTGCGGTACGCCCGAGACCCAAGTCGGCCCCATCGACGACCAGATTCTGAACCTGCCTGCGATCAAGCCCGTCACGCTGCGTGTGGCCCGTGCGGTCAAGGTGATTGGCATGCCTTTGACCCAGCAGCAGTGTGCTGACGCCTTGCGCGGTCTGGGCTTGCAAGTCGCCGAAGGCGAGGGTACTGTGACGGTGACGCCGCCCAGCTTCCGCTTTGACCTGCAGATCGAAGAAGACCTGATCGAAGAAGTGGCCCGCATGGTGGGCTACAACAACCTGCCCACAACGCCACCTCTGGCCCCCATCACCGCCAAAGTGCGCCCAGAGACCGAGCGCAGTCCTTCGGCCGTGCGCCGCGCGGTTGCCGCGCTGGGGTACCAGGAAACCATTAACTACAGCTTTGTCGAGGAGTCTTGGGAAAAAGAACTGGTGGGCAACACCAGCCCGATCCGACTGCTCAACCCGATCGCCAGCCAAATGAGCGTGATGCGTTCGAGCCTGATTGGCTCGCTGCTGCAGGTCGTCAAGTTCAACGCCGACCGCAAGGCCGACCGCGTGCGCGTGTTCGAGCTGGGCCGCGTGTTCTTGCGCGATGCGACTGTCCCCGAAAGCGACGCGACGGTGCAAGGTTTTGACCAGCCCATGCGTGTAGCGGGCATGGCCTGGGGGCCTGTTGACGCTTTGGGCTGGCAGGGTAAAGCCCGCAACGTCGATTTTTACGACGTCAAGGCCGATGTCGAAAAGTTGCTGGCGCCCTTCAAAGCTCAATTTGTGGTGGCAGAACACCCCGCCTTGCACCCGGGCCGTTCGGCCCAGGTGTTGATGGATGGCGTGGTGATTGGCCATGTCGGGGAGCTGCATCCGCGCTGGAGACAGGTTTGGGAGTTGCCGCACGCCCCTGTTTTGTTTGAGCTGGACCTTGAGGCCGTGACACGCCGTCCCGTGCCCGTGGCCCAGCCTGTGGCCAAGGTTCAAGCGGTGGAGCGTGACATCGCGGTCATTGTGGCCGAGTCCGTCACCCATGACCAGTTGCTGGGCGCCATCCACAGTGCCCCCACGCAGGGCTTATTGCGTGATGCGGTCATGTTTGACATCTACCGCCCCAAGACCGAAGGCGCTGGTGGCTTGGCCGCCGGTGAGAAAAGCCTGGCCGTTCGCTTGACGCTGCACAACGACGACGCCACACTCACCGACGCCCAAATTGATGCAGCCATGAACGCCATCATGGCCCAACTGACACAAGAGGTGGCCGCGCGATTGCGTGGTTGAAAAGGCCATGCAAATCAGTTTTGAATCCCTTGAAACCCCAGCCCTGACGAAGGCGCATCTGGCCGACTTGCTGTTTGAGCAAATTGGTCTCAACAAGCGCGAGTCCAAGGACATGGTTGACGCATTTTTTGATCTGGTCGTGGACAAGCTGATTGCCGGCGAAGAGGTCAAGATTTCCGGTTTTGGCAACTTCCAGATCCGCACGAAGGCGGCGCGTCCTGGGCGCAATCCGCGAACAGGAGAGTTGATTCCTATTGATGCACGTCGTGTTGCCACCTTCCATGCCAGCCATAAACTCAAAGCCTTGATTCAGGGCGATTCCGTCGAAGACGATGGCGTGGAGATGGTTGGCCGCTGAATCTTCCACTTCAGGAGTTCAGTATGTTGTTCAAATTCAAATCCAAAGCCGCAGCCGACCTCATCATGTTGGCGCCGGACGCGCGCAGGCTGCTCCAAATCATGCTGGGCCACGGTGCAGAGCGAGGCATCATCGAGGTGGCCCAATTGCCCGAGGTGATTGCCCGGCTCGAAGCGGCGGTCAAA
The DNA here is from genome assembly GCA_027484105.1 of Comamonadaceae bacterium. GTDB lineage: Bacteria > Pseudomonadota > Gammaproteobacteria > Burkholderiales > Burkholderiaceae_C > Limnohabitans_A. Next base: position 113,376 of record JAIXUG010000002.1, on the reverse strand, counting down.
CAAGACGAGGCGGCTCGACAGCAAGTCAGGGAGAACGCCATATCCGCCAACCCCCAGCCAAGTGGTTTGGCGGTGGATGAAGCGGAGGTCTTGGACCCTGTGCGTTTATCGCAACGCGCCGCGCCCATGGTCAAAATGCTCAAACGTTGTCAGGCGGAGGAGTCTGCTGTGGTCTGGGGCGTTTGAGACCAGCCAGCGGCGGTTCTGACCGGTCGCTCACCCGGGGCGTTTGTTGAAAATGGCGCCTCCCAGCTTGAAACCCGGCTTGATTTGACGTTTGGCAAACCAGCCTTGGTTCATCTCCAGCACGTAGCGAACGGGTTTTGCGGAGCAATGCGACTCATCACTTTGGGGTTTCATGTCGGCCAGGTTGACAATGGTGCCGTCATCTTCCAAAAACGCAGCGGTCAGAGGAATCAAGGTGTTGCGCATCCAAAAACACTGGGTTGTCGCATGCTCGAACACAAACAGCATGCCTTCATGGGGGGGCATGTCCTTGCGCCACATCAGTCCAATTTGGTGTTGGGAGGGTGTTTGTGCCACCTGAACATCCAGACGGTGCATGCCCGCCATCAACAGCGTCCGCTCCAAATTCAGCTGTGGGCTGCCTTGCGCATGGGCTGAACCCGCCAAAAAGAGGGCACTCAAAAGCATCACCCCCAAACGGCGGAAACACCGATGGGCCCACATCACGGACCTCTGCAGAGATTCAGGTTTCATGAAAATCAATCAACGACATCCAAACACAATTGGATCTTAAATGATGCTGACAAGCCGATGATCGTGGGTGAACAGGTTTCTAATCGCGACCGTCTGATCCGCCGGCGTCATCGGGCGGAACGTGCAGTTTGGCAGGGGTGGGATCTGTTCCCGCCTCGAGGGCTTGAATGTCCAGCGCCAAAAAGCCTTTGTCACCTTGCGAGAGTTCGAATTGAACCCGCTGACCCTCTTTCAGGGATTTGAAGCCTTCCATCTGGATGGCTGAAAAATGGGCAAAGGCGTCTGCTCCCCCGCCGTCTGGCTGGATGAAGCCAAAACCCTTGGCATCGTTGAACCATTTGACCGTGCCATTGGGCATACGATGTCTCCATTTTTGATGAGATGATTCAGTTTGAGTATTAGCTGATGAATTTGTCAATGTGAGGTTTTCCCGGGGTGGGATTTTGGCCGCAAGGGCATCAAGACTTTTCATGCCTGAACCTCAAAGGGGATGAAAGCATCGATAGAATGATTTCATGGCAACGAAAAAACCTGCAAATCCGACGCTGCCGACCGCGATACCCCAGACCCCCGATGGCGTCGATTCGGTGGTGCTTGAGCGGCGCGCCCAAAAAATTGAACCGCCCCAGATGTACCAGGTGGCGATGCTCAATGACGATTTCACCCCGATGGAGTTTGTGGTGATGGTCATTCAGGAGTTCTTCAGCAAAGACCGTGAATCGGCCACGCAGATCATGCTCAAGATCCACTTGGACGGTAAAGGCGTCTGTGGCGTTTACTCTCGTGACGTCGCCACCACCAAGGTCGATCAGGTGCTCGATGCAGCCAAACAGGCAGGTCACCCGCTGCAATGTGTCTGTGAGCCTATTGAATAAGCACCGATGTGCCTCACCTCCCATTTATCTCATTTACTCAGCAAGGCATAAGGAAATCACATGATTGCCCAGGAATTGGAAGTCAGCTTGCACATGGCCTTTGTTGAGGCCCGGCAACAACGCCACGAATTCATCACAGTCGAGCACTTGCTCCTGGCTTTGCTGGACAACCCCAGCGCCGCCGAGGTGCTGCGCGCCTGTGCAGCCAACATTGATGATTTGCGCAAAGCCTTGAGCAATTTCATCAAGGACAACACGCCGCAGGTTTCGGGTACCGAAGAAGTGGACACACAGCCTACACTCGGTTTTCAGCGCGTCATCCAGCGCGCCATCATGCATGTGCAGTCCACTGGCAACGGCAAAAAAGAAGTGACCGGTGCCAATGTGCTGGTTGCCATCTTTGGTGAAAAAGACTCTCACGCCGTGTATTACCTCCACCAACAGGGCATCACGCGTCTGGATGTGGTCAATTTCATTGCCCATGGTATTCGCAAGACCGACCCACCCGAAGCGGCCAAATCGGACTCGCCTGCCAGTTCCGACAGCGAAGAATCCAGCGCAGGTGAGCGCAACGAAAAAGCCTCGCCCCTGGAGCAGTACACCAACAACCTGAACCAGGCGGCCAAAGACGGCAAGATCGACCCGTTGATCGGCCGCGACTACGAGGTGGAGCGCACGATCCAGATCCTGTGCCGACGCCGCAAAAACAATCCACTGCTCGTAGGCGAGGCCGGAGTCGGCAAAACCGCCATCGCTGAAGGCCTGGCTTGGCGGATCACGCAGGGCACCGTGCCAGAGATCCTGGCCGAGGCCACGGTGTATTCCCTTGACATGGGCGCGCTTTTGGCAGGCACCAAATACCGTGGAGATTTTGAGCAACGCCTCAAAGGTGTGCTCAAGTCCCTCAAGGACAAGCCAAACGGTATCCTGTTCATCGATGAAATTCACACCCTGATCGGTGCGGGTGCTGCCTCAGGCGGCACTTTGGATGCATCCAACTTGCTCAAACCGGCTTTGTCGAGCGGTCAACTCAAGTGCATCGGGGCGACCACCTTCACCGAATACCGGGGTATCTTCGAAAAAGACGCCGCTTTGTCGCGCCGCTTCCAGAAAGTGGACGTGGTCGAGCCGACGGTGTCGGAGACGGTGGACATCCTCAAAGGCCTCAAAAGCCGCTTTGAAGACCACCACAGCGTCAAATACACCATTGCCGCTTTGCAAGCCGCAGCAGAGTTGTCGGCCAAATTCATCAACGACCGCCAGCTGCCTGACAAGGCGATTGACGTCATCGACGAAGCCGGCGCTGCGCAGCGCATCCAGGTGGCTTCCAAACGCAAAAAGACCATTGGCAAAACCGAGATCGAAGACATCGTGGCCAAAATTGCGCGGATACCGCCAGCCAATGTCTCCAACGACGACCGCAGCAAGCTGCAGACCATCGAACGTGACCTCAAGTCCGTGGTGTTTGGCCAGGACAAAGCCCTGGAAGTGCTCGCCTCTGCGGTCAAGATGGCGCGTTCGGGCCTGGGCAAGACCGACAAACCGATTGGCTCCTTCCTCTTTTCCGGCCCCACCGGTGTGGGCAAGACCGAAGCGGCCAAACAGTTGGCCTACATCCTGGGCATCGAGCTGATCCGTTTTGACATGTCCGAATACATGGAGCGTCACGCTGTCAGTCGCCTGATCGGCGCGCCTCCAGGTTATGTGGGTTTTGACCAGGGCGGTTTGTTGACCGAAGCCGTGACCAAGAAGCCCCATTGCGTGCTCTTGCTCGACGAGATCGAAAAAGCCCACCCAGACATTTTCAACGTGCTGCTGCAGGTGATGGACCACGGTACGCTGACCGACAACAACGGGCGCAAGGCCGACTTCCGCAACGTGATCATCATCATGACCACCAACGCGGGCGCCGAGACCATGAACAAGGCCACCATTGGTTTCACCAACCCGCGTCAAGCCGGGGACGAAATGGGCGACATCAAGCGCCTGTTCACCCCGGAGTTCCGCAACCGCCTGGACGCCATGGTCAGCTTCAAGCCGCTCGACGAGCAGATCATCTTGCGCGTGGTGGACAAGTTTTTGCTGCAGCTCGAAACCCAGTTGGGCGAGAAAAAGGTCGAAGTCACCTTCACCGATGCCCTGCGAAAGTTTTTGGGCAAGAAGGGCTTCGATCCCCTCATGGGCGCTCGCCCGATGCAACGCCTGATCCAGGACACCATCCGCAAGGCTTTGGCCGACGAATTGCTGTTCGGCCGTCTGACCGAGGGTGGCCGCCTCACGGTGGACATCGACAGCAAGGACGAAGTGCAGTTGGACATCACGCCCAATCCCAAGAAGGAAGCCCGTTCTTCCCGCTCCGAGCCTGCCGAGCCCGAAGAAGCGACGGCCAACTGAGCTGGATGGAACCCACCAAAAAGGCCCCTCGGGGCCTTTTTTTATTCAGCGTTGCCAAACCCCAAGCGCGCTTGTTGTCGAAACACCCGAGGGGTTTTGGATGGGCCTGAGCGCTTGTGCTTCATTTGCGTCGGCGGCCACCCAGCAAACTGCCCATCACCCCTCGAACGATTTCGCGACCGACCGCTGAGCCCACGGTACGAACCGCACTTTTGACGACCATTTGGGCGACGCCGTCACGTTGGCCGCCGCGGGGGCCGGTTCCACCAAAAAGCATCTCAGACAGGGAGCCCATCAAGCCACCAGAGGTTTTTTCATCCGGCGCTGGACCCTGTCCAGGCAAAGGCTTGGGGTTGGCAGAAGCGTTGTCCTGGGCAGCCGCTTGTCCTTTGAGCCGCTCATAGGCCGATTCCCGGTCTTGCGCTTGCTCGTACACCCCGGCGACCAGAGACCCTGCGATCAGCGCTTGGCGCTGGGCCGAGGTGATGGGGCCCAGTTGGCCTGCCGGGGGCAACACATACACCCGTTCGGTCTCACAGGGGCGTCCTTTGGCGTCCAGAAAACTCACCAAAGCCTCACCCACTGCCAGCTCTGTGATGGCCGCTTCGATGTTCAGGCCGGCTTTGGGGCGCATGGTTTGGGCGGTGGATTTCACAGCTTTTTGATCGCGTGGCGTGAAGGCGCGTAAAGCATGCTGCACTCGGTTGCCCAACTGGCCCAGCACGGTGTCGGGAATATCGAGCGGGTTTTGTGTGACAAAGTACACCCCCACGCCCTTGGAGCGCACCAAGCGCACCACCAACTCGATGCGCTCGATCAGGGCCGCAGGCGCATCCTTGAACAACAAATGGGCCTCATCAAAGAAAAAAACCAGTTTGGGCTTTTCCGGGTCGCCGATCTCGGGCAAGACCTCGAAGAGCTCAGAGAGCATCCACAACAAGAAGGTGGCGTAAAGGCGCGGTGAGTTCATGAGCTTGTCAGCGGCCAGGATGTTGACCACACCCAGACCTTGCGCATCGGTCTGCATGAAGTCTTCGATGTTGAGCATCGGTTCGCCAAAGAACTTATCGCCGCCTTGGCTTTCGATTTGCATAAGACCACGCTGAATGGCCCCAATGCTGGCGGCGCTGATGTTGCCGTACTCGGTGGTGAACAATTTGGCGTTGTCGCCCACGTACTGCATCATGGCCCGAAGGTCTTTCATGTCCAGCAACAGCAAACCGTTGTCGTCGGCAATCTTGAACACCAGGTTCAAGACCCCGGCCTGGGTGTCGTTCAGTCCCAGCATGCGGGTGAGCAACAGCGGTCCCATGTCCGAAATCGTGGCGCGTACCGGATGGCCTTGCTCGCCAAAAACGTCCCACAAAGTGGTGGGGCAGGCCAAGGGCTCTGGGAGATCAATGCCCCGGTCTCTCAGCACAGATGCGAGTTTGTCGCCGAATTTCCCGGGTTGGCTGATGCCGGTCAGGTCGCCTTTCACGTCGGCCATGAAGACCGGTACGCCGATGCGAGAGAAATTTTCGGCCAAGGTTTGCAAGGTGACGGTTTTGCCGGTTCCGGTGGCCCCGGTGATCAGGCCATGCCGGTTGGACAGACCTGGCAAGAGGTGGCACCGCACCTGGGCGTTTTGAGCCATCAACATCGGTTCGGGCATCGTTGATCTTCCTTTGTTCATGAAAAGTAAAATTCAGCCTCTAGGTTAAATCAACATTCAAGGAATTTCCGATGGCTGGCCACAGCAAATGGGCAAATATTCAACATCGCAAGGGTCGGCAAGACGAAAAACGCCAGCGGATCTGGACCCGGGTGGTGCGCGAGATCATGGTGGCGGCCCGCACCGGCGGTGGTGATGCCAGCGCCAATCCCCGACTGCGACTGGCCATTGAGAAGGCCAAGGCGGCCAACATGCCCGCCGACACCATCAAGCGCAATGTGGACAAGGCCACCGGCAACCTGGAAGGTGTGAGTTACGAGGAAATTCGCTACGAAGGGTATGGCATTGGTGGCGCGGCCATCATTTTGGACACCATGACCGACAACCGGGTGCGCACGGTGGCCGAAGTCAGGCACGCCCTGAGCAAGCATGGCGGCAACTTGGGCACCGAAGGTTCGGTGGCTTTTCAGTTCAAGCATTGTGGTCAGTTGATTTTTGCACCCGGCACGAGCGAAGACCAGGTCATGGAAGTGGCGCTGGAAGCGGGTGCCGAAGATGTGATCACCGACGAGGAGGGGGCCATAGAGGTGTTGACCACGCCCGCAGACTTTGAAGCCGTGAAAAATGCGCTGGAGGCTGCTGGTTTGGTGGCCGATATGGCCGAAGTGACCCTGCGGCCGGAAAACAGCATTTCGCTCCAAGGCGAAGATGCGGTCAAAATGCAGAAGTTGCTCGATGTGCTGGAAGATCTGGACGATGTGCAGAACGTGTTTCACAACGCCGAAATCGACGTTTAAGGAAGTTGGATGAAAGTATTGGTTGTCGGCGGCGGTGGTCGAGAGCACGCCATGGCGTGGAAACTGGCGCAATCGCCCAAGATCCAGCAGGTGTATGTGGCCCCTGGCAATGGGGGCACATCACGCGATCCGAACCTGATCAATGTGCCGATCACAGATGGCGTGGACTTGCGTCAGTGGGCCATTGACCATGGCATCGGCTTGACCCTGGTCGGGCCCGAGGCCCCGTTGGCAAACGGCATCGTGGATGATTTTCGGGCCCATGGTTTGCGCATTTTCGGCCCCACCCAGGCGGCGGCACAGTTGGAAAGCTCGAAGGCTTTTTCCAAGGCCTTCATGCAGCGCCACAGCATTCCCACGGCTGCATTTGAAACTTTCACCGATGCAGCCTTGGCCCACGCCTACGTGGATCGCCTGGGGGCACCCATCGTGATCAAGGCCGACGGCCTGGCTGCGGGCAAAGGTGTGGTGGTGGCGACGACTTTGGCCGAGGCGCATGAGGCGATCGACTTCATGTTGCTGGACGACACCCTGGGCGTCGCGCACAACGCCAGCGGTGCACGCGTGGTGATTGAGGAATTTCTGCAAGGCGAAGAAGCCAGCTTCATGGTGCTGTGCGACGGCAAAAATGTGGTGGCTCTGGCCACCAGCCAGGACCACAAACGCCTGCAAGACGGCGATCTGGGTCCCAACACCGGAGGCATGGGGGCGTATTCACCCGCGCCCGTGGTGACCGCCGAGGTGCATGCGCGTGCCATGCGCGAAGTCATCCTGCCGACCATTCGGGGCATGGAAAAAGACGGCATCCCCTACACCGGTTTTTTGTACGCAGGCCTGATGATCGACCCGCAAGGCCGCATCAAAACGCTGGAGTTCAACTGCCGCATGGGTGACCCCGAGACCCAGCCAATCCTGATGCGCCTGAAATCGGATTTGCTGGATGTGCTGATGGCCGCCACCTCTGAAGGTCTGGACAAACTGGAGCTGGACTGGGACCGCCGCGTCGCCCTGGGCGTGGTCATGGCTGCGGCCGGTTATCCCATGAGCCCGCGCAAGGGCGATGCCATCACCGGCTTGCCCTTGGACAGCCATGAGGTCATGGTTTTCCATGCGGGAACCACCGAACAGGAGGGGCAAATCCTGACCTCGGGTGGACGCGTGTTGTGTGTCACGGCGCTGGCCGATTCGGTCAAGCAAGCACAGCAAAAGGCTTACCAGAGCGCCAGTCAGATCGCTTTTGATGGCCTGCAGATGCGCCGAGACATTGGTTATCGCGCCATCAAAAACTGAAGCCTCTTCCTTCATGAACACCTCAACCCGCCATCCTGTGACCTTCAAAGGCTCCCGTCTGGCCCGTTGGATTTTGAGAATGCTGGGTTGGCGCGTGGACTTTGATGGTTTTCCTGCGCGACAGGGCGTGGCCATCGTTTACCCGCACACCAGCAACTGGGATTTCCCGATCGGCATGTTGGCCAAATGGGCGCTGGGCATTCCTGCACACTTTTGGGGCAAAGACGCGCTGTTCAAGTTGCCACTGCTTGGCTCCTGGATGCGTTGGGTGGGGGGCATCCCGATCGACCGCAGCTCCTCCAGGGGTGTGGTCGGTCAAATGGTGCATGTGTTTGAGCAGCACAAGCAAAAGGACCAGCTGCTGTGGCTGGGCCTGGCGCCTGAAGGGACGCGCAGCCACACACCGGGTTGGCGCAGCGGTTTTTACCAACTGGCTCTCGGGGCGCAGGTCCCCTTGGCCTTGGTCAAGCTGGACTGGGGGCAGCGACGCTTCAGCGTCGTTGATTTTTATGAATTGACAGGTCAGGTGGAGCAAGATTACGCCCACATGGCCCGTGTCTTTGCTGGTGTTCAAGGCTTCCATGCGCACCAGATGGGCCCCATTGTGCCTTGGAGCCCTGCTCAGGCAAGGCCCTCTGCAGCGCCCCCAAACACGACCATTTCCTGAGACCTTTTAACTTTCCTATTCACCATGAGCACCAGCTTCGAACTCAGCGCCGTCCAAACCTATCTGCTGGGCTTGCAGGCCCGCATCACCGGGGTCCTGACGGACCTTGACGGCACCCCCTTTTTGAGTGACGCATGGCAAAAAGACCCGGGCGAAAAACTTCAAGGCAATGGCATCACCCAGATTCTGGAAGGTGGACCTGTTTTCGAGCGGGCCGGTTGTGGTTTTTCGCATGTCACCGGGCCCCAGTTGCCACCCTCGGCCACCCAACACCGTCCTGAACTGGCCGGATCGGCCTTTGAAGCGATGGGGGTGTCTTTGGTGTTTCACCCGCGCAACCCCTATGTGCCCACGGTTCACATGAACGTGCGCATGATCGCCGCGAAACCCGAGGGCAAGTCGCCCGTGGCCTGGTTTGGCGGCGGCATGGACCTGACGCCTTACTATGGCTTTGACGAAGACGCGGTGCATTTCCACCAGACCTGCAAGGACGCCTTGACCCCGTTTGGCTCCGGTTTGCACCCGCGCTTCAAGGCCTGGTGCGATGACTATTTTTGCAACAAGCACCGACACGAGCAGCGCGGTGTGGGCGGCATCTTTTTTGACGACTTCTCCGAGCTGGGCATGGATCAAAGTTTTGCCATGTTGCAAAGCGTGGGGGACTCACTGTTGCAGGCCTACATGCCGATTGTGCTGCGTCGCATGGCTACACCCTATGGTGAGCGCGAGCGCGACTTCCAGCTGTACCGCCGCGGTCGCTATGTCGAGTTCAACCTGGTTTGGGACCGGGGTACGCATTTTGGCCTGCAGTCAGGTGGTCGCACTGAGTCGATCCTGCTGTCCATGCCCCCGGAGGTCCGCTGGTCTTACCAACGCCAAGATGAGGCTGGCTCGCCGGAGGAACGCTTACTCAGCCACTTTTTGGTGCCCAAGGACTGGGTTTGAGTTTGTCACCCGCACATCCTGTCACGCCAGGCCTTGACGGTGCGCCCCTTGCGTCGCGCCTGGGTGTTTTTGGCGGTGCTTTCGATCCACCGCACTTGGCGCACTTGGCCTTGGTGGAGACGGCCATTGCACAACTGAGACTGGACCAAGTGCGCATCCTGCCCACAGGCCAGGCTTGGCACAAGCCGCGTCAATTGTCTGCGGGCGAGCACCGCTTGGCCATGACCCGATTGGCCTTTGCGCATGTGCCGCAGGTGGTGGTGGACGATCGCGAAATCCGCCGCACCGGTCCCAGCTACACGGTGGACACCCTGCACGAAATGCAAGCCCAACACCCGCAGGCCCAACTCTTTTTGCTCATCGGTGACGACCAGCGGCGGTCCTTGGCCTCGTGGCACCAAATCGGTGAAATTGACCGCATCGCTATAATCTGCGCCGCAGGCCGGGATGTGGCTGTGCCTGCCTGGGACGAAAATTCAAACAGGTCGCCATCACTGGCATCGCTTTCTGACACCCTGCAAGCGCGCATTCGACATTTGGACATGCCGCTGATGCCTCACAGTGCCACGGACATCCGTGTGCTGGCGGCCACAGACCAGAGCCTCGCCGGTCTGGTTTCACCCGAAGTTGAGCGCTATATTCACGAACACCACCTTTACAGGCCCCATTGATGACCGATAACGCTGCCAAAAAAGACATCCAAAAACTCCAGCGAGCCATCGTGGACGCCTTGGAGGACGTCAAGGCCCAAGAGATCCAGGTGTTTGACACCGAACACTTGTCCTCCCTGTTCGAGCGGGTCATCATTGCTTCGGGGACCTCAAACCGTCAGACCAAGGCGCTGTCTGCGAGCGTCCGCGACAAAGTCCGCTTGGCGGGCTTCAGCAAGCCGCGCATCGAAGGCGAGGACAACGGTGAGTGGATCATTGTGGATTGCGGCCCAGCCGTGGTGCACATCATGCAACCGACCATCCGCTCGTACTACAACCTCGAAGAAATCTGGGGGGGTACGCCTGTGCGCCTGAAGTTGGGTGCTCCCAAGCCGGCGACAGGCGCCGAAGTCAAAGGGCATATCAAGAACTCGGTTGCCAAAAAAGCGGTGACCAAAACCTCTTCGGCCAAATCACCTGCGGCCAAAAAGTCAACGCCAAAAGCTGCTGGCAAGGCCAAACCCGCTTTGAAAGCCCCTGCCAAGTTGGCGCCACCGGCAGCCAAGGCCACCGCAAAAACCGCAGCCAAGTCTGCTTCTGTCAAGGCCAGCCAGCCCAGCAGCAAGCCTGTGGTGAAAACCGTGGGCAAGCCTGCAGCCAAAAAAGCACCCGCCCGCAAGGCTGTGCAAGCGGCCACCCGTCGCAAAGCCGATTGATCCTGCATGAAGCTGCTGATCGTTGCGGTCGGCCTGCGTGTGCCGGACTGGGCTCAGACAGCCTGGGATGACTATGCCAAACGTTTTCCACCTGAGCTCAAGGTTGAGCTCAAAACGGTGAAAACCGAGCCCCGGGGCTCCAAAACCCTGCCCAACCTGTACGCGGCCGAGCGCCAGCGCATCGAAGCGGCCATTCCGCGTGGCACCCGCATCGTGGTGCTCGACGAGCGGGGCACCAACCTGACCACCCAGGCCCTGGCTGCCCGGCTGACCAGTTGGCAGCTGGGCGGTGACGATGTGGCCTTGGTCATTGGCGGCCCCGACGGGCTCGAACCAGAATTCAGGCAAGCCGCACACGAGCGCATCCGCTTGTCGGACATGACTTTGCCCCACGCCATGGCCCGGGTGCTTTTGATCGAGCAGCTCTACCGCGCCTGGTCCATCAACGCCAATCACCCCTACCACCGCGAATGAGCGACTTCATCTACCTCGCCTCTCAAAGTCCCCGACGCAGTCAGTTGCTTGACCAACTCGGTGTGTCCCACCAACTGCTGCTGGCCGGGCCTGACGAGGACGCCGAGTCTTTGGAAGACGTGCGCGGTGGTGAACCGCCTGCGCGTTACGTGGCGCGGGTCACGGACCACAAGCTCGATGCCGCGGTCCAGCGCTGGAAGCGTCAGGGTCTGGCAGCTGCCCCTGTGTTGTGCGCCGACACCACGGTGTGCTTGGGTCGAACCATTTTGGGCAAGCCTGTGGATGCAGCCGATGCGGTGCGGATCTTGCAGCGCTTGTCGGGTCAAAGCCACCGTGTGTTGACCGCAGTGGCCGTGCAAAAGGGGGCCAAGCGGGTGTCGGCAGTGTCCGAGTCCTGGGTGCGTTTTGCCCCCATGACGACAGCCCAAATCAAGGCCTATGTGGACAGTGGTGAGCCCATGGGAAAGGCAGGTGCCTATGGGGTGCAGGGCAGGGCGGCTGCCCATATTGAACAGATCCGGGGCAGTTATTCAGGCATCATGGGCTTGCCGTTGTTTGAGACCGCTGCCTTGCTGCGCGCGCTGGGCGTGCGCTGTTGAAAGCCGGTGTTCAGGCTCGCCTGTAGGCTCTGACACAGCGCGGCAAAGCTGTTTTTCTACTGTGGCATGTCCACCTGTTTTTTCATTCAATGATTGCGATGCAACAAGATATTCTGGTCAATTGGTCCCCCCAGGAAACCCGTGTGGCCGTGGTCGAGTTGGGTGCCGTACAAGAGTTACATCTGGAGCGCACCCTGGAGCGTGGCCTCGTGGGCAATGTGTACCTGGGTAAAGTGGCCCGCGTTTTGCCTGGCATGCAATCGGCGTTCATTGACATCGGCCTGGACAAGGCGGCTTTTTTGCACGTGGCCGATGTCTGGCAAAAACATGCCGAAGGTGAGGCGGCCGCCGCCCGCACCGGTCAGCCGCTGGTGCCGATTGAAAAGCAGGTGTTCGAAGGCCGTGCCCTCATGGTGCAGGTCATCAAGGACCCGATGGGCACCAAGGGCGCCCGCCTGTCCACGCAAATCAGCATTGCGGGTCGGCATCTGGTGTTCCTGCCGCAAGACGATCACATTGGCGTGTCGCAAAAAATCCCGCTGGAGCAGCGCGATGCCCTGCGCCAAAGGCTGCAGGCTTTGGTGGGACCTGCCGGAGGTGGCTTCATTTTGCGCACCAACGCAGAAGACTCCAGCGATGAAGAGTTGCAAGACGACATCGCCTACCTGCGCAAGACCTGGGCGCGCATCAAGGAAGCCTCGGTGCGATTGCCGCCGGCGTCCTTGTTGCATCAGGACCTGACACTGCTGCAACGCGTGCTGCGCGATTTGGTTGGGGAGACCACCCAAAGCATCCGCATCGACTCGCAAGAGCAATTCGCCAAGCTGGAAGCTTTTGGCCGCGAATTCATGCCCAAAGCCGCCGAGCGTTTGCAGCTTTACAAGGGCGAGCGGCCCATTTTTGACTTGTACGCGGTCGACGAGGAAATTGCCAAGGCCTTGGGGCGCCGGGTGGACCTGAAATCGGGCGGCTACCTGATCATCGACCAGACCGAGGCGTTGACCACGGTCGATGTGAACACGGGTGCTTATGTCGGTGCGCGCAATTTTGAAGACACGATTTTCAAAACCAATCTGGAGGCTGCGCAGGCCATTGCGCGCCAACTTCGTTTGCGCAACCTGGGTGGCATCATCATTGCTGACTTCATCGACATGGCCCGTGCCGACCACCAAGAGGCGGTTTTGTCCGAGTTTCGCAAGCAGTTGGCCCGAGACCGGGTCAAAACCTCATCTGGCGGCTTTTCGTCCTTGGGTCTGCTGGAGATGACGCGCAAGCGCACCCGCGATTCATTGGCCCACATGTTGTGTGAACCTTGCCCGAGTTGCCAGGGCAAGGGCATCGTCAAAACGCCGCGTTCGGTGGCCTATGACATCTTGCGTGAAATCTTGCGAGAAGCGCGTCAATTCAACCCGCGAGAGTTCAGGGTGGTGGCAGGCTCTGCCGTGATTGACATGCTGCAAGACGAGGAAAGCCAGCATTTGGCGGGCCTGTCGGACTTCATTGCCAAGCCGATTTCCCTTCAGGTGGAATCGGGCATGGGGCCCGAACAGTACGACATTGTCCTGATTTGAATCGCCTCAAGCGCGGGCGGCGTCGTCTGCGCTCTCGGCATCCCCGGACCACTCTCCACGGTGGTGCAAGCGCGCATAAGCCCCCCCATTGGCCAGCAACTGTGCAGGTGTGCCTTGCTCCACAATGCGGCCTTGCGCCATCACGATCACGCGATCAGCGTGTTCGATGGTGGACAAGCGGTGCGCCACGATCAAGGTGGTGCGGCCTTGCATGAGGCGTTGCAAGGCTTCTTGCACCAAGCGCTCAGACTCGTTGTCCAGGGCGGAAGTGGCCTCGTCCAAAATCAAAATGGGTGCATCTTTGTACAAGGCTCTGGCGATGGCCAGGCGTTGGCGTTGACCGCCTGAGAGCTGGTTGGCGTTGTGCCCCAAATCCGTGTCCATGCCTTGGGGCAGGGTTTGCACATGCCGCCATAAATTGGCCGCTTCCAGGCAGCGCTGGACTTTGTCTTTGTCGGGTGCCTGTCCCAAGCTCACATTGGCCGCCAGGCTGTCATTGAGCATGATCACATCCTGGCTGACCATGGCCAGTTGGTTTCGCAGGCTGCCCAAATGCCATTGCGCCAATGGCACCCCATCGAGCAGGACCTCGCCGCTTGTGGGGTTCAAAAACCGTGGCAAGAGCTGGATCAAAGTGGTTTTCCCAGCCCCGGATGTACCGACCAGGGCCACCGTTTCACCCGGCTTGACCGACAGGCTGATGTGCGACAACGCGGGAGTATCCTCAGGGCCAAATTGCACGGTCACGTCTTGCCATTCAATGGCACCATGGGCACGTTCGGCCCGGTGCTGTCCCTGGCTCTCTTCGGGGGTGTCGTGTAACAAGGCCAAGCCCCGCTCGAGCGCCGCCAGGCCGCGGGTGATGGGGTTGGCCACGTCTGCCAGCCTTTTGATGGGGGCGATCAGCATCAGCATGGCCGTGATGAACGCCACAAAACCGCCCACCGTGGCCCCGGATCCTGGTGCTTGGCTTTGAATCAGGGCAATCACCAACACCAGGGACAAGGCGATGGCGGCCATGATTTGGGTCAAGGGCGTCATGGCCGCTGACGCTGCCGTGGACTTGAGGGCCAATCGCCGCAACCTTTGCCCCAGGGCATTGAAGCGGCCCATTTGTTGGTCATGGGCCCCGTGCAAGCGAACCATGCGGTGAGCCAAGACATTTTCTTCCACCACATAGGCCAAATCGTCGGTGGCTTTTTGGCTTTCTTTGGTCAAGCCATACAGACGCCGAGACAAAACTTTCATGATCCAACTCAGCCCCGGGGCCACGGTGAAGACCACCAGTGTGAGTTGCCAGTTGAGCCACATCAAATAGCCCACCAAGGCCAAGAGGGTCAAGCCATCGCGGGTCAGCCCAATCAGCGCTGAGACCAACTGCGCAGCACCGATTTGAACTTCGTACACCACGGTATTGGCCAAGGCGCTGGCCGATTGACGCCTGAACAAGGACAAATCGGCTCTGACCAGCTTGGCAAACAGGTCGCTGCGCAATTGCTCCATGCCGTCGTTCGTCACCCTGGCCAAAGCGTATTGCGCCACGAAATGGGCCATGCCACGCAAAGTGAACAAGCCAATCACGGCCAAAGGGATCGCCCACAGAGGCAACTGATTGCCTGTAAAGCCGTTGTCCAGCAAAGGCTGAAACAAGGCCGGTATCAAGGGCTCGGTCAAAGCCGCCACGAGGGTGGCACCCATCGCCAGCATCCAGACCCATTTCTCGCGCATGAAATAGGGTTTCAAGCGCAGCAGGCGTTGAGGAATGCTCGGTTGCTGAGCATCCAGAGGAGGAGAGGGGGGGTGTGCAGGCATGTTTTCTGATTGTAAGCAGGTCAATCTGGGAGGCCTGGATGCTGGAATCGCAGGCTGGCCCGAAATGTGCCCGTCCACCAGCCGCAGGCCCGTGTGGTGTGTCACAGGAAACGATCAGGCGCACCGTTAGAATTGGCGCATGAGTGAATGTAGGATTGATTCTTTCAAGGGTCCCCCTGATCGTGGATGCACATGAACCTGTTTAACTCTTCTGCACGTTGCTTGGGTTGGCTGTTGAGTCTTGTCTTCTTCTCGGTTTTGAGTACTTCTGCATGGGCTCAATTCAGGGTGGAAGTCACCGGTGTGGGTTTGACCCAATTGCCCATTTTGGTCACGCCTTTCAAGGCAGAAGCTCAATCCCCTCAGAAGTTGTCCTCGATTGTGCAGGCCAATTTATCCCGGACGGGTCAGATCAAGCCCTTGCCCACTGGCAATTGGGTCCTGGATGAAATGAGTCGACCCGATTGGACTTCTGTGCGCGCGACCTCAGCAGAGGCCTTGCTGGCGGGCTCAGTGACCCGCTTGGCCGATGGCCGTTTCGATGTGCGTGCTCGCCTTTGGGATGTGGTCAAAGGCCAAGAAAAAGCCGATTTCAGGGACACTGTGGGTGCTGCGGACTTGCGCTTGTCTGCACACCGATTGTCCGATTGGGTTTACCAGCAATTGACGGGCACGCCAGGCTTGTTCACTTCGCGCATCACTTATGTGACCAAGTCGGGGGGGCGCTACAGTCTGTGGGTGGCCGATTCCGATGGGGAGGGCGCGCGTTCCGCCATCAACAGCCCTGAGCCCATCATTTCTCCCTCATGGTCGCCCAGTGGCAGTCACTTGGCTTATGTCTCGTTTGAAAATCGCAAACCGGTGGTTTATGTCCATGAGTTGGCAACGGGTCAGCGCCGCGAGATCGCCAATTTCAAAGGGTCCAACAGTGCCCCGGCTTGGTCGGCTGATGGCCGCTCCATCGTGGCCACCTTGAGTCGCGATGGCGGCTCGCAACTCTGGCGGGTGTCTTTGCAAGGGGGAGAGCCCCAGCGATTGACCAGTGGGAGCATCAACACGGAGCCAGCCTTTTCCCCCGACGGTCAGACCTTGTACTTTGTCAGCGACCGTGGTGGCAACCCGCAAATTTACAAAATGCCCGCCTCAGGCGGGGCGGTCGAACGTGTGACCTTCAATGGCACTTACAACATTTCACCCGCTCTGAGTCCGGATGGCCGCTGGATGGCCTATGTGTCCCGCACGGGAGCCGGGTTCAAACTTCATGTGATGGATTTGGCCTCGGGTCAAACCAGCGCATTGACCGATACCAACGCCGATGAACGACCCAGTTTTGCGCCCAACAGCCGTTTGTTGGTCTATGCCACGCAGCAGGGCGGAGAGGCCCTGATGACCACGACACTGGACGGGCGGATCAAAGCCCGTTTGTCAGGGCAAGTGGGCGATCTGCGTGAGCCCCATTGGGGTCCGTCGCGACCATGAGATTTTTTCCGGTTTTTATTCCACGAGGTTGTATATGAAAAAGCAAATGGGGTCTGTTTTGTTGGTTTGCGTCTTGTTGGCGGGGTGTGCCTCGGGGGTGAAGCTCGATGAAGTCCCGGTGGAGGACAGGGCGGCGACATCGACAAGGGCCGGTACGGGTTCGGGCTCGGGTGTGGCGGTACAAGGTGTGGGTGCCGGTCAAGGCGGCGCACAAACCGGGATGCCCACCGTTTCTGTGGAATCCAAGGCCCCAGGCCAAGGCCCAGTGGGTGTGGCGCACGTGGTCTTTTTTGACTATGACAGCTTCGTCATTCGGCCTGAGGCCCGTCCCGTCATCGCTTCACATGCCCAGTTTCTGCAGGCGAACAAGCAACGCAAAGCCAGCTTGGAAGGCCACACCGATGACCGCGGTGGTCGTGAATACAACTTGGCCTTGGGCCAAAAGCGTGCGGATGCCGTTCGCCAGGCTTTGAGCCTGTTGGGCGTGCCTGAATCCCAGCTGGAAGCGGTGAGTTTTGGCAAAGAAAAGCTGTTGTCGGAGGGTGGCTCTGACATCGACCAAGCGAAAAACCGCCGCGTTGAAATCCGCTATTGAGGTCTGACATGACTCAAGCCGTTTTGGGATTGAAACAATCCAGCTTTGTTTTGTTTCTTCTTGCAGCTTTATGGGGGGGGAGCGCTCAGGCTGCTTTGTTCGGTGATGACGAAGCGCGCCGGGCCATATTGGACCTTCGCCAGCGCTTGGAACAATCTCAAATTGCCAACAGAACCCTGGTTGAACAAGCTGTCCAGCAACAGAGCCAACAGCAAAACCAACAAATCAACCAGGCTGTGACGCAACTGCGTTCGGCTTTGCTCGATTTGCAAGCGCAAATTGACAAACTGCGCGCGGAATTGGCCCAAAGCCTGGGGGCGCAAGAGCGCCTTGCCAGGGATTTGACCGAACTTCAACTCCGGCAAAGAGATGTTTTGTCCAGTGTGGACGACCGCTTGCGTCGTTTCGAACCCGTGCGTGTCAACATGGATGGCCGTGAGGTCATGGTGGATCCGGCTGAGAAGGCCGATTTTGACCGCGCCATGGGGCTGTTTCGCCAGGCCGACTTTGTGGCAGCGCAATCGGCCTTGGGCGCTTTCTTGCTGCGCCATCCTCAAAGCGCTTATTTGCCCTCGGTTCTTTTTTGGTTGGGCAATGCCCAGTACGCCAACAAGGCTTACCGAGAGGCGATGACGAATTTTCAGCGCTTGTTGACCGAGTCGCCCTCGCATCCGCGAGCAGCCGAAGCCATGTTGGCCATTTCCAATGTTCAAGTGGAACTCAAGGACCTCAAAGGTGCTCGAAAAACATTGGAAGACCTGATCAAAGCCCATCCTGCTTCTGAAACAGCAGGCACGGCACGTGAGCGATTGAGCCGTCTGCGCTGATGCGGCATGCAACTCATGTCGCTCGATGAACTTCAGGGACTGAAGGTTCAAATTTGGACCCTCGGTTTCGTCTTGTCCTTTTGGACGGGCGTCTGGATTCACCGGGGTCATTTTTGCACCATGGGGGCCATCAGTGACTGGGTGGTCATGCGCGATGCCACGCGCCTTCGCCAATGGGCCCTGGCCCTTGCGGTGGCCATTTTGGGTTTTGGTGCCATGGTCGCAGCCGGGTGGATCAGCCCATTGAACACCATCTATGCCAACCACCAACTGACTTGGTTGTCTGGCCTGTCTGGTGGGGCCTTGTTTGGCGTTGGCATGGTGTTGGCTTCGGGTTGCAGCAGCAAATCGCTGGTCCGATTGGGGGCGGGTAATTTGAAATCCTTGGTGGTGTTGTTGGCCATGGCCGTTGCTGGTTTGGCCACGATGCGTGGATTGACCGCAGTTTGGCGAGTCCATTACATCGACCCTGTGGCAGTCCATTTGCAGGAAGGCCCTTTTGTCGGTCAGTGGCTGTCCTCGATCTCCGGCCTGGCCTTGCCCCATGCGCTTGGCGTATCGGCCGCGGTGGTCGCTGTGATGCTTTTCATTTGGGTGCTTTGTGATCGCCGATTCAACACCCTGTCCAATTGGGTGACGGGAGCCGGTTTGGGCCTGCTGGTGGTGGCGTTCTGGTGGCTCAGTGGCGTTTGGGGCTTTGTCGCCGAACACCCGGAGACTTTGGAGCCTGTTTTCTTGACCACGCACAGTGGGCGCATGGAGGCGCTGAGCTTCACCGCGCCCGTGGGCTACTGGCTGGATGCCTTGCTTTACTTCAGCGATGGCAGCAAGCGTTTGACCTTGGGCATGGTCACGGTGCTTGGGGTGTTGTGCGGGTCCTGTGCCAGTGCCTTGTTGCAAGGCTCATTTCGTTGGGAAAGTTTCACCGATCGAGCAGATTTTGTGCGCCACCTGGTGGGAGGCTCATTGATGGGTCTGGGTGGGGTATTGGCCATGGGCTGTACTTTTGGACAAGGCTTGACGGGCTTGTCAACGCTCAGTGTGGGCAGCCTCCTGTCTGTCATGGGCATTTTTCTGGGGGCTTGGATCGCATTGCTTTGGCAGCTGCGGCGCGCTTGATGCTCCAGCAGATTTTTCAGCACTCGAACGCCTAAACTACCATGCCCGAAACCTCCAAGCCAGCCCCATCCAGTTCTGAGGACTCCGACGAGCGTCGTTTTGGTGGACTGCAACGCTTGTATGGCGTCTCCGGTGCCCAGCGTATTCGGCAAGCCCACGTGGCCGTGGTCGGTTTGGGTGGGGTGGGGTCTTGGTCTGCGGAAGCTTTGGCGCGATCCGGTGTGGGGCGCCTGACCTTGATCGACATGGACCATATTGCCGAGTCCAACATCAATCGGCAAATTCACGCCCTCAGCGTGACCACCGGGCAGTCAAAAGTGCTGGCGATGAAAGCCCGTATTGCTTTGATCAACCCGGATTGCCAAGTCGATGTGGTCGATGACTTTATCAGCCCGGAAAATTGGCCAGCATTGATGTCAGAACAGCCAGATGCCTTGATTGATGCCTGTGACCAAGTCAAGGCCAAGGTGGCTTTGGCCCATTGGGCCATGGTGACAAAAGTGGGCTTCATCACCGTGGGGGCTGCGGGTGGTAAACGCATGGCTCACAAAGTGGACATCGACGATTTGTCGCGGATCACGCACGACCCGCTGTTGGCCCAGTTGCGCTATCGACTTCGCAAGCATCACCAGGCGGCGCGAGGGGATCAGCGGATGGGTGTTTCTGGTGTCTTCAGCCGCGAGTCCGTGGCCCCTCCCGACGCCTCATGCGCGGTCGATGGCGACGGCTCACTCAATTGCCATGGCTATGGTTCGGTGGTCAGTGTCACGGCGACCTTTGGTCTGTGTGCGGCCTCCGAAATTTTGAATTTTTTGGCCAAGCCACAAATTAAGCCGCCAAATTAAGGCTATAATCTGAGTCTTGCTGTAGTGCGCCGCTCAACAGCACAGGGACCATAGCTCAGTTGGTAGAGCAGCGGACTTTTAATCCGTTTGTCGTGGGTTCGACCCCCGCTGGTCCCACCAAATTCAAAAGCACTTTGTACTTCGGTTCAAAGTGCTTTTTCTTTGTGTGGCCCTGTCAAGTCCTCATGCCGCAGTCTGCGGGGTGCTCTGATGGCATCGACGTTCATTTGGGCACTGCTCGACCGCGACGCCAGGGAAGAGAAGGACCGCGGGCTTTCAAGTCGAAGTCGCTTCTTCCAGCAAAGAAGACAGCTCAAGCCAACGCTCTTCCAGGGTGCTCACCTCATCGGCCAGGGCCTTGAGTCGGCGGCCAGCTTCGGCAATTTCAGCCGGAGGCAGTGGGGTTGTCAGCAGTTGTTCAAGCTGGGATTTTTCGGCCTCGATGCTCGTCATGCGTTGCTCGTTTTGCGCCAATTCGCGTTTCAAGGGACGGGTTTGCTCGGCCAATTGCTGGCGTTTTTGCGCATCGAGTTTGCGTTGTTCGGCGCTGCGGATGACAGCGGCATGGGCTGTGGCCAAGGGCAATGCCACGGGCACGATCGCTGGTGAGGGCTCTTGCGTTGCGGGCTCCGTGGCCAACACGGTCGGCTCGCGTGAGGCATTCTTGGCCTCTTCACGCAGGCGTTTGGATTCCTCCAGCAGGTACTTTTGATAATCGTCCAGATCGCCGTCAAACGGCTCGACCTTGCCCCGACCCACCATCCAGAACTCATCGCACACGGCGCGCAGCAAGGCGCGGTCGTGGCTGACCAACATCACAGTGCCCTCAAATTCGTTGAGGGCCATGGACAGCGCCTCGCGCGTGGCCAAGTCCAGGTGGTTGGTCGGTTCGTCCAGCAGCAGCAAATTGGGCCTCTGCCACACGATCATGGCCAGCACCAGACGGGCTTTCTCACCGCCGCTCATCGAGCCCACGGACTGCTTGACCATGTCGCCCGAGAAGTTGAAAGTGCCCAGGTAGTTGCGCAGGTCTTGCTCGCGGCTCGGTTCGCCACTGCCCGGCCCCAGCTCTTTGGCCAGCCGGATCATGTGTTCCAGCGGATTGTCATTCGGGTGCAGCACATCGAGTTCTTGCTGTGCAAAGTAGCCGATGTTCAGGCCCTTGCCCTCGGTCAGCGTGCCTTCCAGCAATGGCATGGTGCGGGCAATGGTCTTGACCAGGGTGGACTTGCCCTGGCCGTTGGCCCCCAAAATGCCGATGCGCTGACCCGCCAGCACCGATTTGCTGACGCCTTGCAAGATGGCTTTGGGTGCCTCGTTCACGGTGTAACCAAAGCTCGCCTCGCTGATGGCCAGCATCGGGTTGGGCAGGTTGTTGGGCGCCTTGAAGCCAAAGGTGAATTCGGCCTCGGCCAGCAGCGGAGCGACTTTTTCCATCCGCTCGAGCGCTTTGACGCGACTTTGCGCTTGTTTGGCTTTGCTGGCCTGCGCCTTGAAGCGGTTGATGAACTTTTGCAGGTGGGCGATCTTGTCTTGCTGTTTGGCAAAAGAGGCCTGCTGCAATTCCATTTGCTGCGCACGCAGGATTTCAAAGCCACTGTAATTGCTGCCGTAACGGGTCAGCTTGGCGTGTTCGATGTGCAAAGTCACGTTGGTCACTGCGTCCAAAAACTCGCGGTCGTGGCTGATCACGATCATGGTGCCGGCATAGCGCTGCAGCCAGGCTTCCAGCCACACCAGCGCGTCCAAGTCCAGGTGGTTGGTGGGTTCGTCCAGCAGCAAGATGTCGGAGGGGCACATCAGGGCGCGGGCCAATTGCAAGCGCATGCGCCAGCCGCCCGAAAAGCTGTTGACTGGCTTGTTCAGTTCGTCCACTCGAAAACCCAGGCCCAAAATCAGGGCCTCGGCGCGTGGCAATGCGTCATGGTCGCCTGCGTCGGCGAGGTCCGTGTACACATGGGCCATCTCCATGCCATCGCCGCTGGCCTCGGCTGCCGCCAAACGCTCGCGCAGTTCGGCCAGGCGGGTGTCGCCCTCCAGCACAAAGTCCGATGCCGGCTGGTCGGTCTCGGGCATGTTTTGCGCCACCTGAGCCATGCGCCAGGCTTTGGGCATGTCGAAATCGCCCCCGTCCTCGTGCAGCGTGCCGTTGAACAGCGCGAACAAGGTGGATTTGCCTGCGCCATTGCGCCCAACCAAGCCGATTTTTTCCCCGGGGTTGAGGGTGACCGAGGCCTGGTCCAGCAGCACTTTAGAGCCACGGCGGAGGGTGACGTTTTTAAGTTGAATCATGAAAAGCAGTGTCCGGAAGGGATCCGGAGGAGGGTAGGGTCAGTTGAGGGCTGACCTCAAAGGTGTCGTGCGCCATTTTCGCCGATCTGACCATCGGCTTGATGTCAGGTTCAAAGGTTTGTTATCGCTTGACCTGTGGTGGGGTGGGCATTCACAGCGCAAGCAGGGATTCCCAGGTGACCAGCAGCACCTGATCGTCGCCTGCACTGGTGTCGAGCCAGACCACTTCGAGGTCGGGAAAAGCCGCCATGAAGTGCGCGACTTCGTTGCCGATCTCCAGCACCAGAACTGCCTGTTCCGTCATCCGCGATGGCGCCGACTTGAACAGCTGGCGCACGAAATCCATGCCATCGGTGCCGCCTGCGAGGGCCAGTTCGGGCTCGGCGCGGTATTCAGCGGGCAGGGCATCCATGCTGACTTGGCACACATAGGGGGGGTTGCACAGGATCACATCAAAAGGGCCGGGCAGGGCCAACAAGCCATCGCTGTTCACCAGCTTCACCCGCTCATGCAGCGCGTGGCGATCCACGTTGATGGTGGCCACGGCCAGCGCGTCATTCGAAATATCGGCCCCGGTGACTTGCACCTCGGGCCAGGCCAGCGCCGCCAGCACGGCCAGGCTGCCGTTGCCGGTGCACAAGTCCAGCACGCGGGTGGTCTGGTCAGACAACCAGGCGTCAATGGTGCCGTCGGCCAGCACCTCGGCAATCAGGCTGCGCGGCACGATGGCGCGTTCGTCGATGTAAAACGACACGCCTTGCAGCCAGGCTTCGTTGGTTAAGTAGGCGGCGGGTTTGCGGGTGGCGATGCGCTCCTCGATCAGCGACGCACACGCCGCTTGCTGCTCGGGCGTCAGGGATTGTGCTGCCAATTCGTCCAGATCGGTGTCCAGCGGCAGGCCCAGGCGCCAAAGCACCAGCCAGACGGCTTCGTCAAAGGCGTTGAGTGTGCCGTGGCCAAACGCAACGCCCGCTTGCGTGAGCCGCTCGGCCGATGCCGCGATCAAACCCGAGAGGGTCAATGCGCTCATGCAGACAAGCCTGCATTGAGTTGTTCCAGGGTGCGGCGGTAAACCCCCTTGAGCGGCGCGATGTCACTCAGCGCCACATGCTCGTTGACCTTGTGGATGGTGGCGTTGGGCGGGCCAAACTCGATGACCTGCGGGCAAATTTGCGCGATGAAGCGGCCGTCGCTGGTGCCACCGGTGGTGGACAGCTCGGTGGTGAGACCGGTTTCATCGGCAATGGCTTTTTGGATGGCGGCCACCAGGGTGCCGGGGGTGGTCAAAAACGGCAGACCGCCGATGGTCCAGTTCAGCTCGTATTTCAAACCATGGCGGTCCAGCACGGCGGTCAGGCCTTGCTGCAGGCTCTCGGGTGTGGATTCGGTACAAAAACGGAAGTTGAAGTCCACCACACAGTCGCCGGGGATCACGTTGCTCGCGCTGGTGCCCGCGTGGATGTTGCTCACTTGCCAGCTGGTGGGGGGGAAGAAGGCGTTGCCTTCGTCCCAGCGGATGCCCACCAGTTCGGCCAGCGCCGGTGCCAGGCGGTGGATGGGGTTGTCGGCCAGGTGCGGGTAGGCGATGTGGCCTTGCACGCCCTTGACCGTCAGCTTGCCGCTCATGGTGCCGCGTCGGCCGTTCTTGATCATGTCCCCGGTTTGCAGCACCGATGTGGGCTCGCCCACGATGCAAAACTGCGGCGCGTCACCTCGGGCCTGGAGCGCTTTGCACACCACCACTGTGCCGTCGAGCGCAGGGCCTTCCTCGTCGCTGGTCAGCAAAAAGGCGATGCCCAAAGCCGGGTTGGGGTTGGCCGCCAAAAACTCTTGCACCGCCACCACCATGGCCGCCAGCGAAGTCTTCATGTCGCTCGCACCTCGGCCAAACAGCTTGCCATCGCGGTGGGTGGGGGTGAAAGGGTCGCTGCTCCATTGTGCAAGGGGACCGGTAGGGACCACGTCGGTGTGCCCTGCAAAAGCCAGAGTTTGGCTGGAGGTGCCTGCACGCTTGGCCCAGAGGTTGCGCACGCGGAAAGTGTCCGGGCCGGAATCCATGAATTCGCAGACAAAGCCCAGTGGCTTCAGGGCGGCAGTGATCAAGTCCAGGCAACCCGCGTCATCGGGCGTGACCGAGGGTTTGGAGATCAGCTGCTCAGCCAGTCGAAGGGTGTTGTCGCAGGTGGGGTCGGTGTGCATGGTTCAAGCCTTGTTCGGGTGGGCGCGCACAAAACGGGCGATGCGCTCGGCCGCTTCCAGGCACTCGGCGGTTTCGGCCACCAGCGCCATGCGGATGCGACCCTGACCGGGGTTTTTGCCATTAATGTCACGTGCCAGGTAGCTGCCTGGCAGCACCGTGACACTCTCGGCCGCATAGAGTGCTTGGGCAAAGGCTGCGTCATCGCCTTGCCAGCCATGCGGCACACCGGCCCACAGGTAAAAGCTGGCATCGGGCAGCTTCACATCCAGCACTTGGGCCAGCACAGGCGTGACCTGGGCGAACTTGGTGCGGTACTGGTTGCGGTTGTCCACCACATGGGCCTCGTCACCCCAAGCGCTCACGCTGGCCGCTTGTACCACCGGGCTCATGGCGCTGCCATGGTAGGTGCGGTAGAGCAAAAACTGTTGGATGATGGCCGCATCACCCGCCACAAAACCGCTGCGCAGGCCTGGCACATTGCTGCGTTTGGACAGGCTGGTGAAGGCGATCAGGTTTTTGAAGTCGGTGCGGCCCAACTGGTGGGCGGCTTCAAGGCCGCCCAAGGGGGCTTCTTCGCGGAAATAAATCTCGCTGTAACACTCGTCTGACGCGATCACGAAACCGTGTTGGTCCGACAGGGCAAACAGCTTGTCCCATTCGGTCAACGGCATGACCGCGCCGGTGGGGTTGCCGGGCGAGCAGACAAAGAGCAGTTGCGTGCGGGCCCAAACCTCGGCGGGCACGCTGTCCCAGTCGTTGGCAAAGTTGCGCGCAGGGTCGCTGGGCACGTAGTAGGGCATGGCACCCGACAGCAAAGCAGCGCCTTCGTAAATTTGATAGAAGGGATTGGGGCTGACCACGGTCGCGCCGGGGCGGGTCGGGTCGATCACGGTTTGCGTCAGGGCAAACAAGGCTTCGCGCGAGCCATTGACCGGCAGTACCTGGGTGGTTGCGTCCAAAGAAAGCTTGTAGCGTGTGTGAAGCCAGGCGGCGCAGGCCTGGCGCAAAGTGGGCTCGCCTGCTGTGGCAGGGTAGGCCGACAAACCCGTCGCCACCGCCGACTTGAGCGCTTCCTGAATGAAGGCGGGTGTGGCGTGCTTGGGTTCGCCAATGCCCAAACTGATGGGCTTGAATGCGGGGTTGGGCTTCACACCCGAAAAGAGTTGTTTCAGTCGCTCAAAAGGATAGGGCTGCAGCTTGGCGAGTAGGGGATTCATCCCCCGATTATCCGGGATGATCCGAGAGGGTCTGCTGGGTTAACATTGAAGACTGTTCGAATCGCCTGGAATCAGGCTTTTGGTGTGGGGTGATGACAGCCTGCTGTCGTCATTTCGTGTTCTTTTTTTGATTGGCCTGACCGCCGTGCGCCTCAATTCCATCAAGCTTTCAGGCTTCAAATCGTTTGCCGAACCAACCAATTTCCTGCTGCCTGGGCAGTTGGTGGGGGTGGTTGGGCCTAACGGTTGCGGCAAATCCAACATCATGGACGCGGTACGCTGGGTTCTGGGCGAGTCCAAAGCGTCGGAATTGCGTGGCGAGTCCATGCAAGACGTGATCTTCAACGGCACCACCACCCGCAAACCCGCCAGCCGTGCCAGTGTGGAATTGGTGTTTGACAACGCCGACCACCGCGCCGGTGGTCAGTGGGGCCAGTTTGCCGAAATCGCGGTCAAACGTGTGCTGACCCGCGACGGCAACAGCAGTTATTTCATCAACAACCAACCGGTGCGCCGCCGTGACGTGCAGGACGTCTTCCTGGGCACGGGTCTGGGGCCGCGCGCCTACGCCATCATTGGCCAGGGCACCATCAGCCGCATCATCGAATCGCGCCCCGAAGAGCTGCGCTTGTTCCTCGAAGAGGCGGCCGGGGTGTCCAAATACAAGGAACGCCGACGCGAGACCGAGAACCGCCTGTCGGACACCCGCGAGAATCTGACCCGGGTGGAGGACATCCTGCGCGAGCTCAATGCCAACCTCGAAAAACTCGAGAAGCAAGCGGAAGTGGCACAGCGTTACAACACCCTGCAAGCCGACAGCGCGCTCAAGCAGCACCAGCTTTGGTTTTTGAAGCGCCGAGACGCCGAGGCCGATCAGGGCCGCATGAAGTCTGAGGTGGAGCAGGCGGTCAACGCGCTGGAGTCGCGCATGGCCGATTTGCGCCATGTCGAGGCCGATCTGGAAACCATCCGACAGGCGCATTACGCCGCAGGCGACCAGGTCAACCAGGCGCAAGGCGCTTTGTACGAAGCCAGCGCCGAAGTGGGACGTCTGGAGGCCGAAATCCGATTCGTGGTGGAAGGCCGCCAGCGTGCCGAGCTGCGTCTGCAGCAATTGCTAGAACAAACCGCCCAGTGGGGAACCCGCAGCCAAGACGCGCAGGCCGAGCTGGAGTCCTTGGCTGCGCAGGTGGCCCTGGCCGAAGACCAGAGCATGACCTTGGCCGCGCAGGTGGAAGAGCAGGCCATGGCTTTGCCTGATCTGGAAGAAGCCCTGCGCCAAGCCCAAAACGACGCCACCGCCCAACGCGCGACGGTGGTTCAGGTGCAGCAACAGATCGGCGTGCTGGCTGCGGACCAACGCAACGTTGAAGAGCAATCGCGCCAACTGGACTTGCGACGCGAACGCCTTTTGACCGACCGCAACGCCCTGGCCGCGCCCGATGAGGCCCGTTTGCACCACTTGCAACAGCAACTGGCCGAGGCCGAAGCGCTTTGCGCAGAATCTGAAGCCCGCTTGCAAGACCTGCAAGATCAGGTGCCGGCGCTGGACGAAGACCGCCGCAGCCGCCAAGTCTCTGTCAACGATGAATCGGCCCGCCTGGCCGATCTGAGCGCCCGGATCGAGGCACTCAAAGCCCTGCAAGAGAAGGTGCGCACCGATGGCAAACTCAAGCCCTGGCTGGCCAAGCACGGCATGGAGGGTCTCGAAGGCCTGTGGAGCCGAATCCACATCGAACCCGGATGGGAAAATGCCCTCGAAGCGGCCCTGCGTGAGCGCCTGTCGGCGCTGGAAGTCTCTCGATTGGACATGGTGCGGTCGTTTGCCAATGACGCGCCGCCCGCCAAGCTCTCATTTTTCAGTCCACCGCTGGCCACCAAAGCCGTGGCGCGCAGCGGCCTGCCCGCAGGCTGTCAGCCTTTGGCCGACTTGCTGCGTGTGCACGATGCGGGTTTGGCAGCTTTGCTGACCGACTGGCTGCAAGGCTGTTTCACCGCCCCCAGCATGGAAGAAGCATTGGCCTGGCGTGGCCAGCTGCAAGCGGGTGAAACCCTGTTGGTGCAGGCTGGCCATGCGGTTCAACTCAACAGCGTGGTGTTTTACGCGCCAGACTCCGAGCAAGCCGGATTGCTGGGCCGTGCCCAGGAAATCGAAAACCTCGAAAAACAGCTGCGTGCCCAGACCCTGATTTCTGAAGAAAGCCGCAGTGCGCTGGTGCGTGCCGAAGCGGCCTATGCCGACGCCTCGCAACGTTTGATCACCGTGCGCCGCGAAGCCAGCGAGAGCCAGTCGCGCACCCACGAGCTGCAGGTCGAGACCTTGCGCCTGTCACAGTTGGTGGCGCAAACCCGCGCCCGCAGTGAGCAAATCAACAACGATCTGGCCGAAGTCGAAGCTTTGCTGGACGAGTTGCAAGAGCGTCGCGTGACCGCCGAAGCCCGTTTTGAAGAGCTGGACATGCAGCTGGCCGACACGCAAGAGCGTCACGCCCAGCTGGACGAGCGCGTGATCGAGGCCGAGCGCAAGCTGGCCGAGTGCCGCGAACAACAGCGCAGCCTGGAGCGCCGCGCCCAGGAAGCCCAATTCTCGCAACGCAGCTTGGACGCGCGCCGCGCCGAACTGCAGCGCACCATCGAAACAGCGCAGCAGCAAGTGGCCAGCATCGACACCGACATGCAGCGCGCCCGTGATGAACTCAGCCGCCTGACCGATGCTGCGGCGCAAGCCGGTTTGCAAAACGTCTTGGCCTTGAAACTGGAGCGCGAGCAAGCGCTGGCCACCCGCCGCAGTGCCTACGACGACCTGACCGCCAAGTTGCGTGCCAGCGATGAACGGCGCGTCTCGTTTGAGCGCGAACTCGATCCCCTGCGCCAGCGCATCACCGATTTGCAGCTCAAAGAGCAAGCAGCCCGTCTGGGGCTGGAGCAGTACACCCAGCTGCTGGCCGATGCGCAAGCCGACCTGGAGGCGGTGGCCGCTTCGATCGAGGCAGGGCAGGTGCGCGTGACGGGTCTGCAAGGTGAGATCGACCGCATCCAGCGCGAAATCACGGCTTTGGGGCCGGTCAACCTGGCTGCGCTGGAAGAGTTGAGCACTTCGCGTGAGCGCAAGACCTTCCTGGACTCCCAAAACGCCGACCTGACCGAGGCGATGAACACGCTGGAAGACGCGATCCGCAAGATCGACGCCGAGACCCGCGAATTGTTGGGCGGCACCTTCAAGATCGTCAATGAGCACTTCAGCCGCATGTTCCCCGAGTTGTTTGGCGGCGGCAATGCCCGCTTGGTGATGACGGGCGACGAGATTCTGGACGCGGGCGTGCAGGTGATGGCGCAGCCCCCGGGCAAGAAAAACCAGACCATCCACTTGCTGTCGGGTGGCGAAAAAGCCCTCACGGCGATTGCGCTGGTGTTTGCGATTTTTCAGCTCAACCCGGCTCCGTTTTGTTTGTTGGACGAGG
Organism: Comamonadaceae bacterium; assembly: GCA_027484105.1. GTDB lineage: Bacteria > Pseudomonadota > Gammaproteobacteria > Burkholderiales > Burkholderiaceae_C > Limnohabitans_A. Next base: position 84,177 of record JAIXUG010000002.1, on the reverse strand, counting down.
TGGACGCGCCGCTGGACGACGCGAACACCGAGCGCTATGCCAAACTGGTCAAGGGCATGGGCAAGGAAACCCAGTTTCTGTTCATCAGCCACAACAAGATTGCCATGGAAATGGCCGAACAGTTGATCGGTGTGACCATGCAGGAGCAGGGTGTATCTCGCATTGTGGCTGTGGACATGGAGTCTGCAGTGTCATTGGCCGATGTGGCCTGAGGAACTTATGTTGGAATCGTTGAGCTCCTTGCAACTGAGTCTGGCGGCCCTGGGGGGGCTGACGGTGCTGGCGGTGTTGATTTACAACCATTGGACCGCCCGCAAGAACGAACCCCGTCAAGCGGATCCCTTGCGGGAACCCACCCCGTCAGACATCGAACCCATTTTGAGCACCGAATTGGGCATGAGCCCGCCAGCGGCTTCTGACCCGGTACTCGATGACAGCTTCGCCAATTTGCCCTTGCCCGAGCGAAAAACCCAACTGGATGCCCTGATCGATGTGATCGCCTTGATTGAAGTGGAGCAGGTGGTGTCAGGCGATGCCGCCTTGGATGCTCTGCCTGCCACCCGACGCGTGGGCAGCAAATTGTTCACGGTTGAAGGTTTGTCCCAAGACACGGGCTTGTGGGACGGCTTGGCCCCTTCGCGCCGTTACACGGCATTTCAGGCTGGGGTTCAACTGGCCAACCGGGTGGGGGCGCTGAACAACATCGAGTTTTCTGAGTTCGTCGTCAAAACCCAGGCGTTTGCCGATGCCATAGGTGGCACGGTCAGCTTCAGCGACATGCTGGAGGAGGTTGCCCGAGCCCGTGAGCTTGACCAATTTGCCAGCACCCACGATGCCCAATTGAGCTTTACCCTTTGCGCCCGCAGTGCAGCCTGGAGTCCGGGATACATCCAACAGCACGCGGCCCGTTTGGGTTTTGTGCCGGGAGTCATGCCCGGGCGCATGGTTTTGCCCTCGGCCGTTCAAGGCATGCCGCCGGTGCTCTCCATCACCTTCGACACCCATGCAGCCTTGGCCGAAGATCCAGCACTGTCGGCCATCCGTTCCTTTGCCTTGAGTCTGGATGTGCCTCAAACCGCCCGCGAAGATGAGCCTTTTGCTCGTTTGCGGGAAGCCGCGGTTTTGCTGTCGCAGGCCATGGACGGTGTGATCACCGACGGTGAAGGTCAAGTCCTCAGTGAGTCGGTGTTGGATCAGATTGGTTTGGACTTGCAGCAGCTTTACGACGCCCTGGATGCCCGGGAGTTGTCTGCAGGCTCGCCCCAGGCGAGACGCCTTTTTTCTTGAGTGAGGTCGCGCCTTGAGCCCCCAAGTGGGAGATCTGTTTGACGATGGCTTGTCCAGCGCAGACGCGTCAGCGAAAGCGTTGAACCGTTCGGTCGAGTTGGCAGCTCGTCGAGTGCAAGAACTTTCGCAAGCCCTGCATCACCATGCGCATGCCTACTACACCCTGGATGCGCCCGAAATTCCCGATGCCGAATACGACCGCCTGTTTCGCGAACTGCAAGCGCTGGAGTCTGCGCATCCTGAACTGCTGACGCCCGATTCACCCACCCAGCGCGTGGGTGGGCAAGTGTTGGACGCCTTCGCGCCGGTCACTCACCGCGTGCCCATGCTCAGCATCCGCACCGAAACCGACACCGAAGCCAGCGGGGCCGAGGCCTTTGACACCCGCATCCGCAAAGAGCTGGGCCTGACCGATGCCGACCCGGCCGTGGACTACGTGGCCGAACTCAAGTTCGACGGCCTGGCCATGAGCTTGCGCTACGAGGGCGGTGTTCTGTCTCAAGCGGCCACCCGGGGGGATGGCGAAACGGGTGAAGACGTCACGGCCAACATCCGCACCATCGGCCAGATCCCGTTGCGCTTGCCAACCGACGCGCCGCCAGTACTCGAAGTGCGGGGCGAGGTCTATATGCGCCGGGGCGACTTTGAAGCCTTGAACGAGCGCCAACGCCAACGCATTGCAGCCGGCGCCAAGGGCGAAAAAACCTTCGTCAACCCGCGCAACGCCGCAGCCGGTGCGGTGCGCCAGCTTGATTCAGGCATTGCCGCCGAGCGGCCTTTGAGCTTTTTTGCTTATGGCTTGGGTGACATCACAGGACCAGCCGAGGGCGGTCCGCAGTGGCGCACCCACTACGACATGCTCCAGCAACTCAAGGTTTGGGGCTTTCCGGTCGCCCAGCAAACCGCCTGTGTTCAAGGGGCATCAGGTCTTGTGGCTTTTCACAAGCGCATCGCGGCCGAACGGGACGCCTTGCCTTACGACATCGACGGGGTGGTCTACAAAGTCAACGACCTGGCGCAGCAACAACGCTTGGGCTTTGTGACCCGAGAACCGCGTTGGGCCGTGGCCCACAAATACCCGGCGCAAGAAGAGATGACCACGGTGCAGGCCATCGACGTGCAGGTGGGCCGCACCGGCAAACTCACGCCTGTGGCCAAGCTGGCCCCGGTGTTTGTGGGTGGCGTGACGGTGACCAATGCCACACTGCACAACGAACTCGAAGCCCGCCGCAAAGACGTGCGGGTGGGCGACACCGTGATCGTGCGCCGAGCGGGCGACGTGATCCCCGAAGTGGTCTCGGTGGTGCTGGACCGCCGTCCGCCCGATGCGCCGCAGTTCACCATGATGAGTCACTGCCCGGTCTGCGGCAGTTTGGCCGAGCGCGAAGATGGCGAAGCCGACCACCGCTGCACGGGCGGGCTGTTTTGCAGCGCCCAGCGCAAGCAAGCCATCTGGCACTTTGCCCACCGCCGCGCCATGGACGTGGACGGCCTGGGCGACAAATTGGTGGACCAATTGGTCGATACAGCTCAGGTTCAAACCCTGGCCGATCTGTACCACCTGAAGCTCGATACCCTGGCGAACATGGACCGGATGGCCGAAAAATCGGCCGTCAACCTGCTGGAAGCGCTGGAAAAGTCCAAAACCACCACCCTGGGGCGCTTCATTTTCAGCCTGGGCATCCGCCATGTGGGGGAGGCCACGGCCAAAGAGCTGGCGCGTCATTTTGGCCAGCTCGATGCCGTCATGGCCGCCAGCGAAGACGCACTCTTGCAAGTGGCCGATGTGGGCCCGGTGGTGGCGCACAGCATCCGCACCTTTTTTGACCAGCCGCACAACCGCGAGGTGGTGCAAGCCCTGCGCGATGCAGGTGTGAGCTGGCCCGAAGGTGACGCGCTGGCCCCCACCGAAATGCCCCTGGCGGGCATCACCGTGGTGCTCACGGGTACGCTGCAAAGCATGGGCCGCGACGAAGCCAAGGAAAAACTTGAAGCGTTGGGAGCCAAAGTGGCCGGATCGGTCAGTAAAAAAACCCATTACGTGGTGGCCGGTGCCGAAGCGGGCAGCAAGCTCGAGAAAGCCCAGGCGCTGGGCGTGCCCGTGCTGGACGACACTGGGCTGGCGGTGTTGTTGACAGGAGAAAAGCCATGAGCGTGCGTGACATCCTCAAAATGGGAGATGCCCGCCTCTTGCGTGTGGCCGAGCCTGTGCAGACTTTTGACACCGCTGAGTTGCACGCCCTGATCGCCGACATGCGCGACACCATGGCGGCTGTCCATGGTGCAGGCCTGGCGGCACCGCAAATTGGCGTCAATGTGCAGTTGGTGATTTTTGGCAGCACCGCGCGCAACCCTCGCTACCCGGACCGCCCACAGGTGCCACCCACGGTGTTGATCAACCCCGTGATCACGCCCTTGGGCGTGGAAGAAGAGGAGGACTGGGAGGGCTGCCTGTCGGTCCCGGGCTTGCGTGGGGTGGTGCCCCGCTGGTCGCGCATTCGCTACACGGGCTTGGATGAATGGGGTCAGCCCATCGACCGCACGGTGGCCGGTTTTCACGCCCGCGTCGTTCAACACGAATGCGACCACCTGACAGGCCGTTTGTACCCCATGCGGATACGCGACTTCAGCCGATTTGGGTACACCGAGGTGCTGTTCCCCGCTATCGGTGCATTGGAAGACGATTGAGACGGAAACTGGTTCGCCAGTGAGGTGCTGTCGACAGTCCATCGCTCGAATGGAGGCTGATGACCCCGCGACTGCGGGGCTAAAGCCCACCGCAGATCAGAGTCCCTTGAGTTTTTCGAGTGCCGCCAGCAAGGTCTCGTCCTTTTTGGCAAAGCAAAAACGGATGACTTTCTGGTCAAAGCCGTTGCCGTAGAAGGCTGACAAAGGAATGGCTGCGACCCCGATGTCGGTGGTGAGCCATTTGCAGAAGTCGGCTTCGCTCAGGTTTTTTTCCGGCACCTGAAGACCGGAAATGTCCACGCACTGAAAGTAGGTGCCCTCGCCGGGCAACAACTTGAAATGGGTTTGGGCCAGGCCTTGCCGGAACAGGTCACGTTTGCGCTGGTAAAACGCGGGCAATTCAAGATACGGCGCGGGGTCGGCCATGTAACGTGCCAGGGCATGCTGCATGGGGGTGTTCACGGTGAACACATTGAACTGGTGCACTTTGCGAAATTCGGCGGTGTAGGCCGCAGGCGCTGCCACCGTGCCAATCTTCCAGCCGGTGACATGGTAAGTTTTGCCAAAACTGGACACGATGAAAGCGCGAGCGGCCAATCCGTCAAAGTGGGCGGCGCTCCAGTGCTGGTTGGGCGCGTAGACCATGTGCTCGTACACCTCGTCACTGATCAGCACGATGTTGGTCGGGGCCAATACCTCTTGCAGTGTGAGCATGTCCTGCTGGGACCAGATCATGCCGCTGGGGTTATGGGGCGAATTGATCAGGATCGCCCGGGTTTTGGGCGTGATGGCGGCGCGGATTTTTTCGAAATCAGGACGGAAGCTGCCTGGTGTGAGGGGCACACGCACCACCACACCACCAGCCAATTCGATGTTGGGCACATAGCTGTCGTAGCAAGGCTCCAGCACGATGACTTCATCCCCCGGGTGCACGATGGCCAGGATGATGGTCAGGATGGCTTGTGTGGCCCCTGCGGTGACGGTGATCTCGCTCGTGGGATCGTAGTGACGGCCGTAAAGGGTCGAGATTTTCGACGCGACGGCTTCGCGCAGCGGCGCCACGCCGGTCATGGGCGGGTACTGGTTAAGACCCTCGCGCATGGCGTCGTTCACCAGATCCAGCAACTTGGGGTCGCACGGGAAGTCCGGAAAGCCCTGGCCCAGATTGACCGCTTTCTTTTCGGCGGCCAGCGCTGACATGACGGTGAAAATGGTCGTGCCCATGTTGGGCGCTTTGGAGGCGAGTGCGGGTGTGCGTGCGTTCATGGCGTGGTGATTAAAGGCTTAAATGTCGTAATCGTTGTCATGGCCTGACATGGCGCGAGCAACCAGTGGCGCCGTCAGGCGATCGCTCAACAGGGCGGCAAATTGGTACACAAATTGCCGAAGGTAAGCCCCGCGTTTGAACGCGACACGCGCCACATTCATGCCGAGCAATGTGCCCAGTGGCCGAACCGCCAGGTCTTTGACCGGGTCATCTTTGACGGCCATCTCGGCCACGATTCCGATGCCCAGGCCCAGCCTCACATAGGTTTTGATGACGTCAGAGTCAATGGCTTCCAGTGCGATTCGGGGCGTGAGTTTTTTGGCGGCAAAGGCCTGGTCGATCCTGCTGCGACCTGTGAAAGAAGGGTGGTAGGTGATCAAGGGTTCACTGGCAATGTCCTCCAGGGACAGGTGGGGTTTTTCTGCCAGGGGGTGATTCAAGGGCAGGACCAGCACGTGCTGCCATTCGTAACAAGGCAGCGTCACCAGGTCCTCGTAAGCCGACAGGGATTCGGTGGCGATGCCAATTTCGGCCGTGTCGTCGAGCAACATTTTCGCCACCTGATCGGGCGCACCTTGGTGCAGGCTGATGTTGACTTTGGGGTATTTTTCTCGGAGCTTGGCCACCGGCAAAGGCAATACATAGCGGGCCTGGGTGTGGGTGGTGGCGATGGACAGGGTGCCGCTGTCCTGGGTGCTGAATTGTTCGCCAATTTTTTTCAGGTTGTTCACTTCGCGCAGGATCAATTCGATGCTGTGCAACACGTGTTGTCCGGGTTCCGTGATGCGTTTGAGTCGCTTGCCATGACGCGCAAAAATTTCGATGCCCAGTTCTTCTTCCAGTTCTATGATCGCTTTGGACACGCCCGGCTGAGAGGTATGCAAGGCCTTGGCGGTTTCCGTCAGGTTGAGGTTTCGCCGAGCGGCCTCCTGGATAAAGCGGAATTGGTGCAGATTCATGTGCTGTTCGTTATGTTTTGAGCCTGCATTATGCTTTATTCGTCTATGGAGCGCTCCGAATCGCCAGCGGCGATGTGTGCCATCAGGTCGGTCATCGCCGGATGTTCACCGATGGCCGGGAGCAACTCAAAATTCACCTGGGGGTATGCCAGGCTCAAACCCTTGACGAGTTCGGGCAAGTCTTCACGGGCATGTCGGCCAACACCCAAAAACATGGGGACGATGCGCAAATGCGACAAGCCCTGCTTCATCATGTCCTCGACCGTGGTGGGCAGATCAGGTGCGGTCAGTTCCAAAAAAGCAACCGCGACAGGGATGTGTGGCTTCTGCTGGGCCATGCGTTGGGCCACCGCGTCGATGGGCAGTCGCCAAAGCGGGTCGCGTGAGCCGTGTGCAAAAAGCACCACGCCGGTGTGAAAAGAGGGTTCAGAAGTCATCGGCGAAGCACCATCCACCAGAAAGCGGCCAGAGAAACGGCGCTGTACAAAAGGGCTGGCGCCGCCGATGTCAGCAGCGGTTGCCAGTTTTGCAAGTTGCCAATGAAGCTGAAAACGTTGTTCAGGAGTGCAAAGCTGATGCCTGCCAACACACCGCCAAAGACGTGCCCTGCAATTTGACCGGATCGGAAGTGAAGGTAGGCAAAAGGCAGGGCCAGCACCAGCATCACCAGGCAGCTCAAGGGGTAGAAGACTTTGCGCCAGAACTCAATCTCGTAACGCTGTGCATTTTGGTTGTTGACCGTGAGATGTCGCATGTAACCAAAGAGCTCCCAGGTGCTCATTCGGTCTGGGCTCAACAATGCGGCGGCCACCATGTCGGCACTGATCCCGGTGGGCCAGGTTTGACTGCCCAATGAGATGGCACTCAGCTGGGTTGCGTTTGGGCTTGTGGCCATCAGCAGCGCCTTGTGCTCGACCTGGCTCAGTTGCCATTGACCAGCTTGTATTTGTGCTTGTTTGGCGTTGGTGATGGCCAGCAGTTGACCGCGGGCATTGAAGGCATGAATGCGAATGTCCTGCATCTGGTCGATGCCGTCAAAACGCCGCACATTCACCGCATATTGCCGATCGCCTTGTTTCTCCCGCAACCAGGCGCCTGTTTGTCCCACAGTCAGTTGCCCCTGGAACGGGGCCTTGATTTGTTGCGCCTGGCGATCGGCCCAAGGGGCTGCGTAATCCCCCAGGAAGAAGGTCATGGCGGTAAAAATCAACCCCAACTTGAAGAGTGAATTCAGAGCCAGCCATGGCTCCAAGCCCCCTGTCCGCAAGATGGTGAATTCGGAACTTTGGGCCAAACGCGCCATCACGAAAATGCTGCCAATCAACACCGAGATGGGCAACAGCTCATAAAGGTGAGAAGGGGTTTTGAGCCCGATGAACAGCAGGGCGTGTTGCAATTTGTAGCCTTGGCTGGCGAAGCGCGAAAGGGCTTGCAGTTCGTCAACCAGGTCGAAAAACAAAAAAAGTGCCAAAAATCCCAAGGCGACAAAAGCCACAGCCCGGATGATTTCGCCATACAGCAATCGGCGCACGGTTTTCAAGACAAGGCTCCTGGGGTGCGAAGTGTCGAGGGCCACAGGTTGCGCCAACTCCAATTCATGTGCCGCCAACCCAGCCACACCAGTGCCAAGGCCAAAATGCCGCCATGCAGAGCCAGTACAAAGGGCAGCGCTCCGACCCGTCCGGCGCTGATCCAACTTTGTCCGACTGTGAGCAGGTTGTAATAGGCCACAAACACAAACAAGGCCAAGCCCAAGTGGTAGCTGCGACCCACGCGGGGGTTCACGGCCGAAAGCGCCAAGGCCAGCAAAACCATGTTGACGGCGGTGAGCAGCAAGCCCACCCGCCAGGACAGTTCGGCCTGGTTGCTCAGGCTGGGTTGTTCAATCAGTTGCAAGGTGCTGCTTTGACGGCTGCTGCGAACGCTGTTGATGGGGACCATGTCGGTGTCGATCAACAGCTGGTAGCGCTCAAATTGGGTCAAGCGCGTTTCGCCGGTGTCCAGGTTGGTCAACCAATGTTGACCGTTTTCGAGAAACAAAAAGCGGTCTGAGCCGACAAACTCAATGCGACCTTGAGAGGCGGTGGTCACGCTTTCAAGCCGACCATCCCGACTTGAGACGAACACATTGTTGCCCCAGGTTTGACCGGGGCTGTCTTTGTCGATGAAAAACACACGGTTGCCACCCGCAGACTCCTGAAACTGCCCAGGGGCGATCCGTTCCACGTCATTTCTCTTTTCAAACCGCTGCCGGAGATCCTGAATTTGTTGGTGACTCCAGGGCCAGACAAACAAGGCCAGCAAGGCGATCACCAGAAAAATCGGCCAGGCAAAGCGAAAAAGTGGCCGTATGAATTGCCCCAATCCTTGACCACTGGCGAACCAGATGACCATCTCGCTTTCTCCATACATGCGTGACAAGGTGGCCACGCAAGCGATGAACAGGCTCAAGGTGATGATGGTGGTCATTTGTCCCAATACGCTGAAGCCCATCACCAACAGCACTTCCGAGGGGTTGACGCTGCCTCGGCTGGCCTGACCCAATGTCCGAATCAAGATGATCGTCATGACAATGGTCGCCAAAATCAGCAGCGTCGCCCCAAAGTTGCGCGCCAGGTCTTTGCGTAAAGAGGAATGGAATAACATCGGGAAAACAGGAAAACCCGAATTATGAACTTCCAAATCGAAAAGCTTTCTCTGTCTGCCGCGATTCAGGGGCCATTGGACGCGCTCCTCGTGTTGTGGCCAAGCCAAGTCACCCCGAACGCCTTGGGGCATGACCCTGTCACCCGGTGGGTGGCCACAGCCCTAGAGCAGGGTGATTTTGAGCTCAAGGCGGGTGCGGTCTTGTCTTTGTATTGCCAGCCGGGCATTTCGCAGCGTCACCTGGTGGTGGTCTGCACGGGAGACAACCAGCCCGCTCAAATTCGCAGCGCTGTCCAGTCCGGCTGGGGGGCACTCAAGTCGGCCAAGGTCAAACATCTGGGCTTGCATGTGGTGGGCGATGCATCGCCTCAAGTCCTTCAGAGCGCCTTGTCCCATTTGGCAGATGCCACTTACGCCTACACCACCACCTTGAGCCAACCCAAAGCCCGTGTTCTCAAGCAGGTGCGGGTGAGCGCTGAGAAGGTCACCGAAGCCCATGCCTCATCCGTGCGTCATGCCCAAGCCTTGATCGCAGGCGTGGAGTTGGCCAAGGAGTGGGCCAATCGTCCAGCCAACCACGCCACGCCTTCCCATCTGGCCCAGGCCGCCAAGGGGGTGGCGACCGGGCGTGCATTCAAGTGCGAGGTGCTGGGCCCCAAGGAAGTGGCCAAGTTGGGCATGGGGGCCTTCATGGCCGTGGCCCAGGGCGCGGCTGAGCCACTGCGTTTCATTGTCCTGCGTTACAGCGGTGCCTCGGCGTCTCAAGCCCCAGTGGTGCTGGTGGGCAAAGGCATCACCTTTGACACAGGTGGCATTTCCATCAAGCCCGCGCCTGAAATGGACGAAATGAAGTACGACATGGGGGGAGCGGCCAGTGTGCTGGGCGTGTTCAAGGCCTTGAGCCAGCTCAAACCCAAAATCAACGTGGTGGGCCTGATCCCCGCCACTGAAAACATGCCCGATGGTCTGGCGGTGAAACCCGGCGATGTGGTCACCAGCATGAGCGGCCAGACCATTGAAATCTTGAATACCGATGCCGAGGGCCGCTTGGTGCTGTGCGATGCGCTCACCTATGCCGAACGCTTCAAACCTCAGGCGGTGATTGACATTGCCACCCTCACGGGCGCTTGCGTGATCGCCTTGGGTGCCGTTCGCAGTGGCTTGTTTTCCAGCCACGATGCATTGGCCCATGCCCTGGAGCAAGCCGGTGAAGTCTCGGGTGACCTGTGCTGGCGCATGCCCCTTGATGACGACTATGCCGAGGGCCTGAAGTCGCGCTTCGCAGACGTGGCCAATGTCGCAGGCCGTCAGGCAGGCTCGGTCACGGCGGCCAAGTTTTTGCAGCGCTTCGCCAAGCGCTTTGCCTGGGCCCACTTGGACATTGCGGGTACAGCTTGGCGCAGCGGTGCCGCCAAAGGCGCCACGGGTCGTCCCGTGGGACTCTTGTTGCAGTACCTGACGGATCTGGCTTCCAAAACCGATGTGGCTGACTTGAGCGCTGCCAAAAAATCCAAAACCGCCAAGCCCGCACCTCGCACCCGCAAAAGCCTGGTCAAGGCCCAACCCACTGCCGTTCGCAAAGCTTGATCCGTCCCTTGGGCCGCTGCATCGATGACCCGCATTGAATTTCACTTCAATACCGCCGAACGTTTGACCTACACCTGTCGACTCTTGCGCAAAGTTCGCGCCCAGTCATTGCGTGTGGCGGTGGTGGGCGCGACAGGCACATTGCGACAGCTCGATGCCGAGTTATGGCGTTTTCAGGATGTTTCCTTTTTGGCCCATTGCACAGCCGAATCTCCGCTCCCGGTGCAGGCCGCATCGCCCATCTGTTTGGGGGCTGACCCCCTGGTGTGGGGCATGGACGATGTGCTGGTGAACTTGGGCGATGAGGTTCCTGGCGGATTTGACCGGTTCAAACGTTTGATTGAAGTGGTCTCCAGCGATGACCATGGCAAAGCGCAGGCTCGTCTGCGGTGGAAGCATTACAAAAGTCTGGGTTATGAACTGCTGCAACACGATTTGTCCAAGCCCTCAGAGCCATGAACGCGATTTCCAAATCTTCACCTGAATACCGTCCTTTGCCCGACGAGATTCCCACTTTGACCGATGCCATCGAAGATGTGCCCCCTTCGTGGGTGAGCGCTTTGGATGCCCAAGCGGCAGAAAAGCAAGCCTTCATGGCCTTGTCTGCAGAGTTGTTGCAGCAACTGCGGCCTGAATTTGAACGTTTGGCCGCTGTCTTGGTGCACCGCACGCTGGAATCGGCGTGGCAACACAAGGTCAATGCCTCTTCCAAGAGCCAATCACCCTCTTGAACGTCAAGAAATCTTGGTTTTCCCTTACTCACAAGTGATGCTTTTTGAAGTATCTTTGCGGCTTGCTTAATTGAAGCAATTTTTTTCGGAGTTTCTATGAAATTTTCTGGTGCACGTTCTTTGACTTTGGTCTCGGTTGCGGTGGCAGCTGTTGTTTTGGCCGCATGCGGCAAGAAGGAAGTGGTTTCCAACGAGGTGGTTGTCAAGATTGGGCATGTGGGCCCGGTCAGTGGTGCCATCGCCCACTTGGGTAAAGACAATGAAAACGGTGCGCGCATGGCCATTGAAGAGCTCAATGCAGCGGGCCTCAAACTCGGTGACAAAACCATCAAGTTTGAACTGTTGACCGAGGACGACGCTGCAGACCCCAAGCAGGGCACGGCGGCTGCGCAAAAACTGGTCGACGCCAAGGTCAACGGTGTGATCGGTCACCTGAACTCGGGAACCACCATCCCGGCTTCACAGATTTACAACACAGCGGGCATCCCCCAGATTTCTCCTTCGGCGACCAACCCCAAGTACACCCGTCAGGGTTACGCGGGTGCTTTCCGTGTCGTGGCGGATGACGTGCACTTGGGCGGCACATTGGGCAAGTACGCCGTCGAGACCCTCAAAGGCAAAAGCATTGCTGTGATTGACGACCGTACCGCTTACGGCCAAGGTGTGGCCGAAGAGTTCAAGAAAGCCGTCACGGCGGCCGGTGGCGCCATTGTTGGCCACGAGTTCACCACCGACAAAGCGTCGGATTTCAATGCCATTTTGACCACACTCAAAGCCAAAAAGCCTGACATCGTCTTCTTTGGCGGTATGGACGCTGTGGCCGGTCCGATGCTGCGTCAGATGAAGTCCCTGGGCATCCAAGCCAAGTTCATGGGTGGCGACGGCATTTGCACCACAGAGCTGGCCAAGTTGGCCGGTGACGCGATGCGCGATGAGAGCGTGGTGTGCGCCGAAGCGGGTGGCGTAGAAGGTGAACAAAAAGTTGGCATGGACAAGTTCCGCGCCGATTTCAAGGCCAAATTCAACGCCGATGTTCAGGTCTATGCCCCCTACGTCTATGACGCGGTCAAGGTCATGGCCACAGCCATGGTCAAGGCAGGTTCTGCCGATCCTGCCAAATACCTGCCAGCACTCAAGAGCATCACCTACAAGGGTGTGACCGGTGACATCGCCTTTGACGAAAAAGGCGACATCAAGAACGGCGCATTGACCCTGTACACCTACAAAGGTGGTGAGCGTTCGCAGATCGCTGTGGTGCGTTGATGTTCCATCCCCCCTCGTTATGAGGGGGCCTGCCTGGCAAAGCCGGGCATGACATGGACAGACGAAAAAAAGCCTGCATGGATGTGCAGGCTTTTTTATTTTGGCGGAGCAGGCGGGATTCGAACCCGCGGTGGGCTATTAACCCACACACGCTTTCCAGGCGTGCGACTTAAACCACTCATCCACCGCTCCGAAGCCTGTGATTGTAACAGTGGAAAAAGCGGATTTCGGAGGGCCTGTGCATTTCTTGACCGTCGGTTGGTCCCCAAGCTGGGGTCGAGTTTTTGACCATTTTGTGATTTGTGGTGCTTGCCGACGGCTTTTTATCCTTAAACTTCGCCTCTGTTCGAATTCCTTTGACTCTTTTTGGCGCACCGCCCGATCTGCCCATGAAATTCCGTTTCCCCATCGTCATCATTGACGAAGATTACCGCTCCGAGAACACTTCGGGTTTGGGCATTCGTGCTTTGGCTGACGCCATCATTGCCGAGGGGTTTGAGGTTCTGGGGGTGACCAGTTACGGCGATTTGTCGCAGTTTGCGCAACAGCAAAGCCGAGCCAGTGCGTTCATCTTGTCGATTGACGACGAAGAATTTTCACCTGGCCCAGACCTCGATCCGGCCGTCATCAATTTGCGCGCCTTCATTGACGAGGTCCGTCGCAAGAATGCGGATGTCCCCATCTACATCTATGGCGAAACCAAAACATCCCGCCATTTGCCCAACGACATCTTGCGCGAGTTGCACGGTTTCATCCACATGTTCGAGGACACACCGGAGTTTGTGGCGCGTCACATCATCCGCGAAGCCAAAAGCTATCTCGAAGGGGTACAGCCGCCGTTCTTCAAGGCCTTGCTGGATTACGCAGAGGAAGGATCGTACTCGTGGCATTGCCCCGGTCATTCGGGCGGTGTGGCGTTTTTGAAGAGCCCTGTGGGCCAGATGTACCACCAGTTTTACGGTGAGAACATGCTGCGCGCCGATGTGTGCAACGCGGTGGAAGAGTTGGGCCAGTTGCTCGACCACAACGGCGCGATTGGCGAGAGCGAACGCAATGCCGCACGCATCTTCAATGCCGACCATTGCTTTTTTGTAACCAATGGCACCAGCACGGCCAACAAAATTGTTTGGCACCATGCCGTCGCTCCGGGTGATGTGGTGGTGGTGGACCGCAACTGCCATAAATCCATCCTGCATGCGATCATCATGACCGGGGCCATCCCGGTGTTCATGAAGCCCACCCGCAACCATTTCGGCATCATTGGCCCCATCCCCAAAAGCGAGTTCGAGCCTGCGGCCATCATGGCCAAGATCAAGGCCAACCCATTGCTCAAAGGCGTGGACCCCAAAAAGGTCAAGCCGCGCGTGATGACGCTCACCCAGTCCACCTACGACGGCGTGCTCTACAACACCGAAACCATCAAAAGCATGCTCGACGGCTATGTCGATAACCTCCATTTTGATGAGGCTTGGTTGCCACACGCGGCCTTCCATCCGTTTTATGGCCCCTACCATGCCATGGGCAAAAAGCGGGCACGACCCAAAGAGTCCATGGTGTATGCCACCCAATCCATCCACAAGCTGCTGGCCGGTATCAGCCAGGCCAGCCATGTGCTGGTGCAGGATGCCCAAAACATCAAACTTGACAGGCCACTTTTCAACGAGGCCTATCTCATGCACACCTCGACCTCGCCGCAGTACAGCATCATTGCCAGCTGCGACGTGGCGGCTGCCATGATGGAGCCGCCCGGCGGCACGGCACTGGTGGAAGAAAGCATTGCCGAAGCCCTGGACTTCCGGCGTGCCATGCGCAAGGTGGATGCCGAATACGGCAAGGACTGGTGGTTCAAAGTTTGGGGGCCGGAAAAGCTGGCGGAAGAAGGCATCGGTCGCGCCGATGAATGGATTTTGCGCAATGACCCGCGCAAGAAGGCCAGCAAATGGCATGGTTTCGGTCAACAGCTTGCCGACGGCTTCAACATGCTGGACCCGATCAAGTCCACCATCGTCACGCCGGGCCTGGACCTGGATGGCAAGTTCGACAAGACCGGCATCCCAGCGTCCATCGTGAGCAAGTTTTTGACCGAACATGGCGTGGTGGTCGAGAAGACGGGCCTCTACAGCTTCTTCATCATGTTCACCATCGGCATCACCAAGGGCCGCTGGAACACCTTGCTGACCGCTTTGCAGCAGTTCAAGGACGAATACGCCAAGAACCAGCCGATGTGGAAAATCATGCCGGAGTTCTGCCAGAAGTTCCCCCGTTATGAACGCATGGGACTGCGCGATTTGTGCCAGCATGTGCATGAGATGTACGCCAGGTACGACATTGCACGGTTGACGACCGACATGTACCTGTCTGACCTTGCGCCTGCCATGCGCCCATCGGATGCCTATGCGCACATCGCCCAGCGCAAAACAGAGCGGGTGGAAATCGACCATCTGGAAGGCCGCATCACCGTGGGGTTGGTCACGCCTTACCCTCCCGGTATTCCGCTTTTGATCCCCGGCGAGGTCTTCAACAAGAAGATCGTGGATTACCTGAAATTTGCGCGCGAGTTCAATGAAAAGTGTCCAGGGTTTGAAACCGACATCCACGGCTTGGTGGAGATCAAGGACGATGACGGCAAGAAGCGCTACTTTGCCGATTGCGTCATGACCTGATGCCCATCCAAACTGCAGGTCTACCCCCGAGCCCCTACACTAGTGGGCTTCCCCGACTGCCCTGCACATGAACGCCTTCACCGACGTCTCTTTTTTCCCGCGTGACGCCAAACCGCTGACCAGTTACCGCAAGTACTGGGCGCAGCGCTTTGGCACGGCTCCATTTTTGCCGATGAGCCGCGCCGAAATGACGCAACTGGGCTGGGACAGCTGCGACATCATCATCGTCACCGGTGACGCCTATGTGGACCACCCCAGTTTTGGCATGGCCGTGATTGGCCGCATGCTGGAAAACCAGGGTTTTCGGGTTGGCATCATCGCCCAGCCCGACTGGACCAGCGCAGACGCCTTCAAAGAGCTGGGTCAACCCAATCTGTTTTGGGGTGTGACCAGCGGGAACATGGACTCCATGATCAACCGCTACACGGCGGACCGCAAAATCCGCAGCGACGACGCCTACACCCCCGGTGATGTGGGCGGCAAGCGACCCGACCGCGCCGCCATTGTGTACAGCCAGCGTTGTCGCGAGGCTTTCCCGGAAGTGCCCATTGTGCTGGGTGGCATCGAAGGCAGCCTGCGTCGCATCGCGCATTACGACTACTGGTCTGACAAAGTTCGCCGCTCGATTGTGGTGGACAGCAAATGCGACCTGCTGCTGTACGGCAACGCCGAGCGAGCCATTGTCGAGATTGCCCACCGCCTGGCGGCCCGCGAGCCGGTGCAGCAAATCACCGATGTGCGCGGCACCGCTTTTGTGCGCCGCGAGACGCCTGAGGGCTGGTTCGAAATCGACTCCACCAGCGTGGACACGCCGGGCCATGTGGAAGCGCACATCAACCCGTATTTGATGATTTCCGACCAGGCGCGGGAGCAGGGCGCCACGTGTGCCCGCGAGGAAGAAGCCAAAGAAGTGGCCGCGGGCCACAACGCTCAAAACCTTGATGCCGATTTGTCGGCTGCTGTGGCCCAAGCCCGCAGCGCACAAGCCGCCATCCAGCCGCTCAACTTTGTGCCCAACCCTGCCTTGTCATCGCGTCTTCGTGGCAAAGGCACGCACAAAGTCCCCCCCCGCGACAAAAGCGTGATCCGCCTGCCCAGCTACGAGCAGGTCAAATCTGACGCGGTGCTCTATGCGCACGCCAACCGTGTGTTGCACCTCGAAACCAACCCCGGCAACGCCCGTTGTCTGGTGCAAGCGCATGGCGAAGGCCACACTGCGCGTGACGTGTGGATCACGCCGCCGCCCATTCCGCTGACCACGGCCGAGATGGACCATGTGTTCGATTTACCTTATGCCCGCAGTCCGCACCCGCGCTATGCCGACGAAAACGGCAGCCATGACCACGCGACCAAAATCCCCGCCTGGGAGATGATCCGTTTCTCGGTCAACATCATGCGCGGCTGCTTTGGCGGCTGCACCTTCTGCTCCATCACCGAGCACGAAGGCCGCATCATCCAAAGCCGTTCCGAAGAGTCCATCATCCGCGAGGTCGAAGATATCCGCGACAAGGTCAAAGGCTTTACCGGTGTCATCTCTGACCTGGGCGGCCCCACGGCCAATATGTACCGCCTGGGCTGCCGCACTCCCGAGATCGAGGCGGCCTGCCGCAAACCGAGTTGCGTGTTCCCTGGCATTTGCCAGAACCTGACCACCGACCACGGCCCGCTGATCAACATGTACCGCCGGGCGCGCAACCTCAAGGGCATCAAGAAAATTTTGATCGGCTCGGGTCTTCGTTATGACTTGGCCGTGCAGTCACCCGAGTACGTGAAAGAGCTGGTACAGCACCATGTGGGCGGCTATCTCAAGATCGCGCCCGAGCACACCGAGGGCGGCCCGCTGTCCAAAATGATGAAGCCGGGCATCGGCAGCTACGACCGTTTCAAGTCGATGTTCGACAAGTACAGCGAAGAGGCCGGCAAAAAGCAGTTCCTCATCCCTTACTTCATCGCCGCCCACCCCGGCACCAGCGACGAAGACATGATGAACCTGGCCATCTGGCTCAAAAAGAACGGTTTCAGGGCCGACCAGGTTCAAACCTTCTACCCCAGCCCCATGGCCACCGCCACGGCCATGTACCACTCCACCCGCAACCCGTTGCGCAAAATCACCCGCGACAGCGAAAAAGTGGACATCGTCAAAGGCGACAAACGCCGCCGACTGCACAAAGCGTTTTTGCGCTACCACGACTCGAACAACTGGCCCCTGCTGCGAGAAGCCCTCAAAGCCATGGGACGTGCCGATTTGATTGGCAACGGCAAGCACCACCTGATTCCAAACTGGCAGCCGCTGGCCGAAGACGGCTACAAGAGCGCCCGGCGCAAAAACAGCACCGGGGCAGGGGCCAAGTCCTCGGTATCTTTGTCGACAACTGCCAAGCGCGCAGGGATTGCGTCCAATGCTCAACCTAAAAAAGGGCAGTTGCTGACGCAGCACACTGGCTTGCCGCCTCGAAAACAAAAATGATTTCAAGACGCCGTTTCACAATGGGAGCGGGCTTGGTTGCATCGGGTTTGGCCCAAGCCAATGCCACTGAGCTGAACACTTGGGTAGTGCCTTTTTCGGCCGGCTCTGCGCAAGACACCATTGCACGTCTTTTGGCACCGCAATTTGCTCAGACGCTCGGCAAACAAATCATTATTCAAAACATCTCGGGTGCTGGTGGCACCATTGGGGCTGCGTCTGTGGCCAAAAGCCAACCAGACGGTCGCACGCTGTTGCTGGCTGCATCGAGTCTCCACTTGTCAGGCGCATTGCACCCGCAGTTGTCCTATCACCCTTTAAACAGTTTCAGAGCAGGCGCTTTTCTGGGTTTCTCTGAATATGTGTTGGTGGCTTCAGCCGATCTTCATGTCGTCAGTCTGGGTGAGTTCGTCAAGCGCGCTGCAGCATCCCCTCGCACTTTGAATTTTGGTTCATCGGGCACTGGCAGTGCCACACATGTGGCCATGGCAACCTTTCTCGCGCGTAGCGGTCTGGATCTGACGCACATTCCATTTAAAGGCACAGGAGAGACCGTGCAACATCTGCTGGCAGGTCGAATCCATGCAGCCATGCTTCCAATGCTTGTTGCCTATCAATTCCAAACCGAAGCTCGGTTGGTTCCTTTGGCATCAACGGGTTTACAACGATCCCTTCATTTGCCTTCTCTGCCTACTTTTTCTGAGTCTGGGTATCCGGGATTTCAATTGACCAGCTGGGCTGGCCTGTTGGCCCCCAAATCTGTACCTGACAGCACCATCATCCGCATCGATGAAACCATGCGCGATGTTTTGTCAGATCCATTGGTCAAACGGCAACTTCACGCCATCGGCGTGACAAGCAGTCATTTGGGTTACGAGCAATTTGATCGACTGCTGCACTCTGACTGGAGCAAGGCAACGGCTAATGTCCGTCAGCTCAAAATCTCAGCCGACTGAAATTGGGTAAATTTTTGCTAGCTTATTGACGTTGCTTAAAAATCAGGTCTCATGAGCGTCTGTCAGTTAGCTTGTGTCTGATGTTGATGAGCCAAGTGATCAATCAAGGCTTTGGCTACAGGGCTGAATAAATTGGACTTGTAAACCAATTTAACCCTTACACGCGTCCAGCTGTCGGAGATCGGCAACATCACAAACCCCAGGTTGGACACTTGTAATTGCGCAATTTTTTGTTGGCTTATATAGATGCCAATACCCTTTGCGGCCATCCGAATGGCGCTTTGGCTGCTCTCTACCTGAACCACGATGCGTGCATCACCGCAAGTGATTCCACCAGACCGTTGGAGCATGGCTTCGGTGTGTTTGGTGTGTTTGTCGGCGACCAAATCGTAGGCAATCAGTTCTTCGTAATTGACTTCTTTACGGTTTGCCAACGGGTGCCCCTTGTGCACCACAGCAATGATCAAATCCTTGTAATAGTCCACATGCTGCAAGTCACTGGTTTCGGTGTTGTCCCAAACCACGGCCAAGTCTGCACGTCCATCTCGCACCATTTGAACGGCATCTTTGCTGATCGCCTCTTTCACGATCAGTTGCACGGATTCGTGCTGGTGCAGTTTCATGAACATGGCCAGATCGTCAGTTAACACCGAGGACATGCTGCTCATGTGCGATGCAACGGTGACAACGCCGCTGAGGCCATTGTTGCGTCGCGACAGGTTCTCTGTCAGTCGGCGTGCATCGTTGACCAATCTTCTGGCTTGTTCACTGAACAATGCCCCTTCGGGCGTAACTTCAACGCCTTGGCGAATTCTTTTGAGCAAGGTGGTTTGAAGTTGTTCTTCCAGTTTAGAGAACCTTTTTGTAATGGCCGAAGCATCGATTTTTTCTCGGTCGGCCACTCTTTTTATGCTTTTTGTATCAGAAACATCTACAAAAAGTCTCAAAGTAGTTAAATCTAAATCTTTCATGAATTTATATAGTTATGTGAAAGCAGCAAAAAAAATTCTCATATTGTGGTCCAGAAATTTGAAATTTAAATTCTGTAAGGTAATTTGATCATTTAAAAGCTGACTTTTTTGCGTTTTTAAAGGTATTGATGGTTCTTATCCTCATGGAAACAATATGAGGGTTAAAAATGCCAAAAACGCGTTATTTGGTATCGGTTGCAGTTGTGCAAAGTGCTTTGGCCGCTTCAAGCGCCTATGCCCAGACCGATGCAGGATCAATTTTGCAACAGCAAAACAGGCAAGAGACAAGACCTGCGGAACGACTGCCTGAACTGCCAAAACAAAAAGCCCCATCCGCAGAAGTTCCCTTGAGTGGTCCGCGAGTGGTGATCAGATCGCTCAAGCTCGATGGGGATGATGTCCTTGTATCCACCGCAGAAATGAATCTTTTGGTGAAACAGTGGGTTGGGAAAGAGGTTGATTTTGCCGGTTTAGATCGAATTTCCAAACAAGTCACTGAATTGCTGCGTCGTCAGCGGTGGTTTTTGGCCCAAGCCTTTTTGCCGCAACAAGACATCACAGAGGGTCAGATTCGCATTGCAGTCCTGCCAGGGCATCTTGATGGCGCCAACGGATCGGGCAGTGCTTTTTCAGTGTCAATGGACACCCAAAAAGCCACCCGTATCGACAAATCCAAAGTTGAAGCGATCGCAAGCCACAACCTCAAGGCCGGATCTCTGGCCAATGAAGCCGATTTGGAGCGAACCTTGCTGGTAGCGGGTGATCTGCCTGGTTTGACTGCACGTGCCCAACTTGAACCAGGCGTGAACCCCGGTGCCACACGCATTGTCCTTAACGTCGAGCAAGGCCCACTGGTGTCTGGCTCTGTTATGGCAGACAACCATGGAAGCCGCTTCACTGGTGTGGCTCAAATCAATGCGGGTTTGCAACTCAACGACCCCAAAGGCTTCGGCGATCAATACACCCTCAATGTCATACATGCAGAGGGTCTCAATCTTGCTCGCTTGGGTTACACCATTCCTCTTGGCGCCAATGGGCTCAAGCTGGGTGCAATTTGGAGTCCCATGAACTACAAGATTGTTCAGGGTGTTGGTCAAACAGCAGGATTGAAGGGCAATTCGAACAATGCCACGGTGATGTTGTCTTACCCCATCCAAAGGAGTCGGGTTGAAAACATTTACACCAGTCTTTCGCTCAACCACAAAGCGATGCAAGATGACTCCAGCAGCGGTCTTTTGAAAGACAAGCGTGCCAACACGCTCAATGCCAACTTGTCTGCGGACAAGTTGGATAATTTTGCGGGTGGCGGTCTGAGCAACTTCAGCTTGGGGGTCACAGTCGGCCAGATCGACTTGTCACGGTTAGCGGCGGACAGGGATGCCGATGCTGCGGGCTACAACTCACAGGGGCATTTTGAAAAACTCAATTACAGCCTGAACCGTCTGCAAAGGCTTGGCAGCCATTTCACTTTGGTGGCCACACTCTATGGCCAAGCTGCAGGCAAGAACCTTGATTCTTCCGAAAAATTCAGTCTGGGTGGACCGGGTGGCGTGCGTGCCTACGTGCGAGGTGAAGCCACCGGTGATGCAGGTTGGGTCTCCAATCTTGAGCTGCGTTATGACTGGCAGAGCCTCAACTCCAGTGCGGGACAGGTGCAATTGGTGGCTTTTCATGACGCAGGCCGAATCAGCGTTCACAAAGACACCAAAGGCCTTCCGATTTCAACTGCTACAGGTCGAAACAACTATGGCCTGGAGGGTTGGGGCTTTGGCGTTAATTTGAGCAAATCCGGAAGTCACAGCATCAGGGTGATGTGGGCACAAAAAATCGGATCGAACCCGGGTCGCACGATTGAAGGCATGAACTCGGATGGACGCGCAAGCGCATCGCGCCTCCTATTTCAAGGCAATTGGTTCTATTGATCCATCGAACTCGCCAATCAATATCCACAGATCAATTTAAAAAATGAACAATACCTACAGACTCATCTGGAATGAAGTTGCCAACACCTGGGTGGCTGTGGCGGAAAACGCCAAATCGCGTGGCAAGCGCTCTGCAGGGGCGTTGTTGCTGACTGCCGTTGCCAGCGTGGCCATGGCACAGACCGTGAGCACCCAACAATTGCCCACGGGTGGACAAATCGTGTCAGGCAGTGGTGCCATCAGCGCACAAGGTGCAGCCATGACGGTGAATCAAAACACCGACCGCTTGATCACGAATTGGAGCAGCTTCAACATTGGCGCCAATGCCAGCGTGAACTTTGTGCAGCCCTCGGCGTCGGCCGTGGCGCTCAACCGTATCCAATCGCAAGACCCGACGCAAATCATGGGTCGACTTTCGGCCAATGGCCAAGTCATGCTGGTCAACCCGGCTGGCGTGGTCTTTGGCCGAGGCAGCCAAGTAGATGTCGGCAGTTTGGTTGCCTCCACCCTGGCCATCAGCGATGCCAACTTCATGAACGGCAACTACCGCTTCGCTGCAGGTGGCCTGCATGCCTTGGGCGCTGTCGTCAACCAAGGCCGAATCACCACCGCGAATGGCGGTGCTGTGGCGTTCTTGGCACCCGTGGTGAAAAACGATGGACAGATCAACACCCTCAAAGGAAGCACCTTGCTGGGTGCAGCGCAGGACATCACGGTGGACTTTGCGGGGGACGGTCTGATCAGGTACCGCGTCAACGCTGGTGCTGCCAGCGCATTGGTCGAGAACACAGGCACTGTCAGGGCAGATGGTGGCATGGCAGTGCTGTCAGCCCAATCGGTGGACAACATCACTCAAGGCGTTGTGAACAACAGTGGGGTGGTGCGCGCACAGCGGTTGGAAAACAGAGATGGTCGGATTGTTCTGGAAGGCCAAACGGTCAATCAAGCGGGCACATTGGCAGCCAGCGCCATCAGTGCTCGTGCCAGCGGACGCTTTGAACAAACAGCCACTGGCCAGATGAATGCCGACGGTGACTTGACCTCCAAGGGGGGCACAGTGCGTGTGGATACTGGTGCGGACATTGTGTTGTCTGGTCTTGTCTCAGCCAACGGCAATGTGGGTGGACATATCACCTTGGCGGCACCAGAAGTCTCCGTGCTTTCGGCAACGCTGCAAACCATGGGGCAGGGCGCACAAGCGGGCGATGGTGGAACTGTTCGCATCGGCGGCGGGTACCTGGGCAAAGACACCGACATCGTGAATGCACTGCGAACACGGGTGCTGGACAGCACGCTTGATGTGAGTGCCACGCAAAACGGCAATGCTGGAACGGCCATTGTGTGGTCCGAACAACAAACCATTTTCAACAGCAACGCCAATGCAAAAGGTGGCGCGTTGCGAGGTGACGGGGGCTTGGTGGAGGTATCAAGTCGTGATCAATTGAGCTTCACCGGGAGGGTCAATGCTTCAGCGGCAAATGGACTCAGCGGTCGTTTGTTGCTGGACCCTAAAAACATCACCATTGGAAGCGGAACAGGTACGGGGGGCAATCCAGACACTACATTTTCAACAACGCCATCAGCTAACAGTACTATTGCGGCCAGCGACATTGCTGCAACATTGAGCAGTGGTACTTCGTTAACGCTGCAGGCGAACAACGACATCACGGTTTCATCCAACATCATCAGCACTGGCACTGGCAACTTGACTTTGCAAGCAGGCAGAAGCATCACCATGAGCAGTCCCAGGACGATTGAATTGGTTGATGCCAACTTGACGCTCATGGCCAATGATCCGGGCGCTGTTTCAGCGAACCGTGATGCTGGAAATGCTGTGATCAATTTGAATGGTGGTACGTTGAAGGCTGGAACTGGCACGATTGATATTTGGATGCGATCTGGCGCCAACACTGGAGCCATTGCCTTAACCGGTGGATTTACTCAAGCAGCAAATATCATCGTCAGACATGATGGGACATCCGCAACAGGCATAGACGTCAGTGCTGCAACTATTGATACGGCCGGTGGACAAATGGGTGCAGGGAGTCTTGTTCTCGCTGCAAATCAGGGTGGCATTACATCGTCAACAAGCACACTCATCATGAGAGGCAATGACGGCAACACTGTGACCATACGTGCACGTGATGACATCAGTTTGTCTGCGAACACACTGAACCGAATGGGCAGTGCATCGGCCATTGGAGCCACGCAGCTTTACGCCGGTAGATCTGTTTCATTGTCAGGCGGGCTTGAGTTAATGCTTGGTGACTCCCCTTTGACAATCAGAGCCAACTATTTTGATGCAGCCGCTGGCGTTAGTTCTACTCGACTGACGGGCGCTGCAGCTATCACAACTGGTTATTCTTTCAATGGGATTCGATCCAATAACTCTGAAATCAGCATTAAACTGATGGATGGGACCGGCTTGACGGGAACTACTCCAGTATCGGGCGACATCACCATTGCAAGAATTTCATCGACCATGGGAACCGCGAGTAACGTGGAAGTCATCAACGATGGTCCAACGTCCGGCAAAAAGGTGATTCTCAATGGCGCCATATCAGCCTTGGGAACAGTGCTGGTTTCGACTCGAGATGGAGACATCAACGTTTCTGGAAATATCGCAACCACCAATACAACGGCCAATGCCATCAAATTGATTGCGGGTACGGCTTTTTCTGCACCGGTTGACACCGGTGGGAATATCGTGATTTCCGGAACCAGGACGATGACTACAGGGGTAGGTGGTCGTGTCAGTCTTTTTTCCGGTAACCCCAGCGCAAGTACGGGTGTTGGGACTTTGGCCACAGCCGCTAGATCGTTTAACAACGTTGATCCAGCCAACATGCCATCTTCGGGTGTTTCGAGTGGTATCTATGCTTTCTTCAGGCAGAACATGATTCCCTTGACGATCACATTGGATAACACCACCATGGTTTATGGTGATTCATATCCGACCATGCCAACGTTCACGTTGACTGGTGGTGCCTTCAACACCGGTGATTCAATCTCTTCTATCGCGTGGGGGACAGCCGCTACGGCCTTCAAAGCCCAAGGCACTTATGCCTACAGCACAGCCAACTTACTGGCTCCAACTTTCGCGTGTGCGGTTTCGGGCTGTGCTGCTAACTATTCGCTGACATTCGTGAATGCCCTGACCATCACGCCCAGGCCCATCACGATCACAGCGGATGCCAAGTCAATGACCTATGGCGGAACGGCCCCTGCCTTGTCCCACCAGATTACCGCCGGCTCGGTGGTGAACAACGATGCAGTTTCTGGTGCTTTGAGCAGGGCTGCCGGCATTCGAGCAGGGACATATGTCATCGGTCTGAACAGCTTGTCTTATGGCAGTAACTATGCCGTGACTTACGTTCCAGCCAACTTCACCATAAACCCAGCCGTCCTGACAGTCTCAATGACCAACTCAGGTGTTACGAAGGCCTACGATGGCAGCAATTCGGCGCCCGCTGGTTTCTCACCCACTCTGTCGGTATCTGGTTTGATCGCAAACGATACGGCTGCAACGCTGTCAAACACCGGATCTGCCTTCAATGATGCTCACGTCCTTGCAGCCGACAAGGTGACCGTTTCAGGATTGGCGATCACAGGGATCACGGGCAGCAACGGTTCATTGCCCAGCGACTATGTTTTGAGTGCATCAAGCACCTTTGTGCCTGCCACCATCACACCAGTGGCGGTCACGGTTTCATCGGCTTCCATTGGCGGGACATTGTCCAAAACTTACGATGGGACAACCTCTGCCACAGGTGCTTCGGTTTCGGGAACGGTGACTGGTGGCATTGCAGGTGACGTTTTAAATTTGGGGGCCAGTGGCATGACCCTGTCATACAGCAGTCCACGTGCAGGATCTAGCACCATCAGTGCATCGGGTATACCAAGTTTAGTGATCAGCAGCTCTAGCGCCGGCAGTTTGCCATCTGACTACAGCTTCACCGCTCCGGTGATAGCGGATGCAGCGGGCACGATCACGCCCAAGTTGTTGGTTTCATCTTTAACCAACACGAACGTGAGTAAACCATTTGATGGCACCGTATCAACACCGTCAGGTTTTGAACCTCAATTTGTTGTTTCCGGATTGATTGCTGGTGACACTTTCGCAAGACTAAGTGGAACTGCATCTTTCAACACGGCCGATCCACAAACTGCCAATGCCGTTGTGGTGTCTTCATTGGCGATAAGTCGGATTGATGGAGCAAATGGGTCAGTGCCTACGGATTACCGTTTGGATTCAACAGAAAATCTTGTCTCTGCAAAAATTATTCAGCAGCCTCTGTTTTTCCCCGCACTTGTTCAGTCATCTACTGCATCTACCACAGCGACCACTGCGACGAGCAGCCAGACCATTGAATCGAGAAAAGAAAATGTGTTGATTGCTGCACGAGTGGCAGTGTCTGCGGTGTCTACTTCACCGGCCCCTCAGATCAAGCTTGCAGCCGTTTTGAACTTTGGTGAAGCAGATGTGGGTATGGATCTTTTGGTTTCACCGAATTCTTCTTCATTGACTTTGGCTCAAAGCACATCAAGCGAAAGTGCTTCTAAAGAAG
Source organism: Comamonadaceae bacterium (assembly GCA_027484105.1). Classification (GTDB taxonomy): domain Bacteria; phylum Pseudomonadota; class Gammaproteobacteria; order Burkholderiales; family Burkholderiaceae_C; genus Limnohabitans_A. Next base: position 58,205 of record JAIXUG010000002.1, on the reverse strand, counting down.
ATGCAGAGGTTAAATCCAATACGGTAGGATTATTTAACCAAACTGGGTCCACTATTGCATCTGGCGGTGCCCTGAGCATTGTTGAGCAAGGTCGAAGCATAAGCGCTTCCAATGTATCAACGACAACACCATCTTCCAGTGATATCAACCTCACGGGAATGCGATTTGTTAATGTCGATTACAGCTTGCCTTCAGGTGGCAAAAATCAGATGTCAGTCGGCGTTTCATCTGATGGTGTTTTGGTTGTTAAAGTGCCACCTGCCATGAAAGCTGCATCGGATGATCGAAGTCTTGCTTTGATCGGCATGGCAACTGCTAAAGCGAGGCTTGATGTTCAACCTGCTAATGTCAAGGGGGTCGTAATTCAGGTTGAGTAACCACATTACGTGTATTCCGAGGTGTCAGTATTCACGGCAACGGCGTGAATTGGCCAAATTGACTGGCGCTGTAAGCCAGTGCGGGGGTGTCGTTCCAACCGTAATCGCGCACCTTGCCCAGCACGATCAGGTGGTCGCCAGCATCCACCAGTTGGTGCAAATCGCAGTCAAACCAGGCTGAGGTGCCCGCTAGGCACAGGCGGTCACTGTGGTGGCGTTCGGCAGGGACCCCCATGAACCGTTCCGTCATGTTGCCACTGGCAAATTGCATCGCCAAAGCTTGCTGGTCGTGCGCCAGCACATTCACCATGAAACCATTGGACTCGGTGAAAGCGATCAAACTGCTGGCCGCTTTACGGATGCTCCACAACACAAGTGCCGGGTTGAGCGAAACCGAGCTGAACGAGTTGCAGGTCATGCCCACATCTTGCCAGTCGTGGTAAGCGGTGATCACCGTGACCCCGGTGCCAAAACAGGCCAGGGCTTTTTTGTAATCGCCCGTGTTTTCAGGGCGCCCTGGTGGGTTGTCGCGGTCGGCGGCAAAAGGATCTGTGGTCAAGAGATGAGAGGACTTGAGGCTGGACGGATTCATAAGGGACATTCAGGTGGGCTGCAGGGCTTGCAATATCTCGGTTTCGATTTCGATTTGTGCCCGGTTGTGCTGGAGCTCCGGCCCACTGATTAGGAAATTGTCTTCCACCCGCTCACCCAAGGTGCTGATTTTGGCCAGGTGCAAGTGAACCCCGTGTTTGGCCAGCACCGTGGCAATGCTGTAGAGCAGACCAATCCGGTCGCTGGCCGAAATGCTCAGCAGCCATTTTTGGGCCTTGTCGTCTGGACTGAGGCTGACGCGTGGTGTGACCGGGAAGCTTTTGACACGTCTGGAAATTCGGCCACGGGAAGGGGAGGGCAAGGGGCCTTGTTTTTCCAGGATTTGGGTCAAACCAGATTCCACCATGCTCATGAGTTCGCGGTAATGCTCGGGCAACATCGGCGTGACGATCTGGAAAGTGTCCAAAGCCCAGCCCTTGAGGGTGGTGTGAATGCGGGCGTCCAGAATGCTGAAGCCCGATTGGTCAAAGTGGCCACAGATGCGCGCAAACAAGTCGGGCTGGTCTGGCGTGAAGACCAAGACCTGAAGGCCCTCACCCACAGGCGAAGGGCGCGCTCGCACGATGGTGCGGCTGTGGGCGGGGTCTGGCATGGCCACATGACGTGACAGTTGACGGGCGTGCCAAGCGATGTCCGAGGCATCGTGTCGCATGAAGTAGCTCACGTCCAGCGTGTCCCACAAGGCCTTTTGGCCCTCGTGTGGCTGGGCTTGGCGCGCCAGCTCGATCAGGGCTTCCCGTTTGCGTGCCTGGACCTCGGTATTGGCATCGGGGGCACTGCCACCCAAAACGCGCAAGGTGGCCTTGTACAGGTCTTCCAGCAACTTGCCTTTCCAGGCATTCCAGACTTTGGGGCTGGTGCCGCGAATGTCGGCCACCGTCAGCAAATACAGGGCTGTGAGGTGACGCTCGTCGCGCACGCGCAGCGCAAATTTCTGGATCACTTCAGGGTTGCCCAAATCTTCTTTTTGCGCTACATGGCTCATGGTCAGGTGTTCGCTGACCAAAAATTCCACCAAATGGGCATCTTCTTTGTCGACACCGTGTTGTCGGCAAAAGGTTCGAACTTCTGCGCAACCTAGCTGGGAGTGATCGCCACCGCGACCCTTGGCGATGTCATGGAACAAGGCGGCCGTGTACAAAATCCAGGGCTTGTCCCAGCCCGTGGCCAGTTGAGAGCACAGGGGGTATTCATGGGTGTGTTCTGCCATGAAAAACCGGCGCACATTGCGCAGCACCATCAGGATGTGCTGGTCCACCGTGTAGGCGTGAAACAGGTCGTGCTGCATTTGCCCGACGATGCGCCGGAAAACCCAGAGGTAACGCCCCAACACCGACGTGTCGTTCATCAAGCGCAATGCCTGCGTGATGCCTTGCGGTTGTTGCAAAATTTTCAGGAAGGTCTGCCGATTGACCGGGGCGGCGCGAAAGCGTGCATTCATGACCGAGCGCACGTTGTACAGCGCCCGCAGGGTCCGCGCCGAGAGGCCTTTGAGCCCTGGCGTGGCCTGGTAAAGCAAAAAGGTTTCCAGAATGGCGTGAGGGTGTTTTTGGTAAAGATCGTCACTGGCCACTTCGATCAGACCGGCTTTTTCAAAAAAGCGTTCGTTCAGAGGACGAAACTGGTCGATGCTTTCACCGCGCTCGGTCTTGAGCCGGTCTTCGATGTTGAGCAGCAGGATCTGGTTGAGCTGCGTCACCGCCTTGGCGGCCCAATAGTATTGCCGCATCAGTTTCTCACTGGCGCGCAGTGCCAAGCGCCCCTCGGGCGTGACATCCGAGTCGAATCCAAAGGTTTCCGCCACGCTGGTTTGCAAGTCAAACACCAATCGGTCTTCTCGTCGTTTGGCTTTCAGGTGCAAGCGGGCGCGGATCAGCCCCAGCAAGGCTTCGTTTCGTTTGATTTGTCGCGCTTCCAGCGGGGTGGCCAATCCTTTGCGGGCCAAGTCATCCCAACTGTTGCCCAGTCCGGCTGCTCGCGCCACCCACAAGATGACCTGCAGATCACGCAAGCCACCGGGCGACTCTTTGCAGTTGGGCTCCAAAGCATAGGGCGTGTTTTCAAACTTGGTATGGCGCTGGCGCATTTCCAGTGTTTTGGCCACCCAAAAGGCCTGTGGGTCCATGGCTTGCTGGAAGCGGGTCTGGAAGTTCAAAAATAATGCGGTGTTGCCGGTGACGCGTCGAGATTCCAGCAAAGAGGTTTGTACCGTGATGTCTTTGCTGGCTTCAGCCAGACAGTCGCTCAGCGTGCGAACACTGGAGCCAATGTCCAGGCCCGCATCCCAACAGCTGCCAATGAAACGTTCAATCTGGGCTTGGAGCTCGGGGCTTTGTTCGGGCGACTGGCCATCTGGCAGCAACACCAGCACGTCCACGTCGGAATGCGGAAACAACTCGGCGCGGCCAAAGCCTCCGACGGCCACCAGGCAGAGCTCGGGCGGCATGCCCGCCTGTTTCCACAGCTCAATCAACAAACCATCGGCCAAAATGGACAGCTGCCTCAAGCTTTGTTTCAGGCCTCGCGCGGCATACGCACTGTCTGCCAAAGAGGACATCACCTTGGCTTTGTCCCTTTTGTAGGTCTCGCGCAGCGAGACCAGGTCGGCCTGCAAAAGTGAGGCTGACATGTCAGGCGATGGCTTGAGCGTTCACAAAAGTCGGCACCTCAGGAGACCCCGCGGAAACCGTCAGCACCTCGTAGCCAGTCTCGGTGACCAGCACCGTGTGTTCCCATTGGGCTGACAGGGAATGGTCCTTGGTGACAATGGTCCAGCCATCTCCCATTTCCTTGATGTCGCGTTTGCCGGCGTTGATCATGGGTTCAATGGTGAAGACCATGCCTGCAACCAGTTGGGTCAAGGTGCCAGGTTTGCCGTAATGCAGCACTTGCGGCTCTTCGTGGAACACACGGCCAATGCCGTGTCCGCAAAACTCCCGCACCACCGAAAAACCATGCCCTTCGGCAAATTTCTGGATGGCGTGGCCAATGTCCCCCAAATGGGCGCCGGGTTTGACCTGTTCAATGCCTTTCCACATGGCGTCGTAGGTGAGGGCGGCCAATCGCTTGGCGGCAATTGAGCCTTCGCCCACCATGAACATGCGGCTGGTGTCGCCATGCCAGCCATCCTTGATCACGGTGATGTCGATGTTGACCGAATCCCCCTTTTTCAAGGGTTTGTCATTGGGGATGCCGTGACACACCTGGTGATTGACCGAGGTACAGATCGATTTGGGGTAAGGCTTGTAGCCCCCTGGCGCGTAATTGAGTGGCGCTGGAATGGCTTTTTGCACATGCACGATGTAGTCATGGCACAGGCGGTCAAGTTCGTTGGTGGTGACGCCTGGTTTGACATAAGGGGTGATGTAGTCGAGGACTTCAGAGGCCAGACGACCCGCCACGCGCATGCCGACGATGTCTTCAGCGTTTTTGATGGTGATGCTCATGCTTGGGATTATCCCATTCGGTTTGCCTGTGAATGTCCATTCCAGGACAAGACCCCTGTGGCCCAGAAGGCAGCGGGCTTGATGTCGCCCCGGTTTATGCTTGCTCGGGTAAACACCATGCTCGCTGCCACAAACATGGATGTATTCTGTATACAAATATGACACTTCAACCCATCCATCTCGAAACAGTGCCTGATCTGGTCGAACAGGTGTATGCCCGTTTGCTCGATGCCATCAGCGAAGGGGCCTTGCAGCCGGGAACACGTTTGAATCAGGAAGATCTGGCCAAAAGCTTTGCCGTCTCTCGGCAACCTGTCCTGCAAGCCTTGCGCCTGCTTAAAAAAGACGGTTTTGTCGAAGACGCACCCGGCCGTGGCGTACAGGTCACGCCTCTGGATGTGAATTGGATTGCCAAGGTCTACCAAGTGCGTGTGGCATTGGACGGTTTGGCGGTTCAGTTGGCAGCCCAGAAAAGCGCTGTGTTGCCCCAACAGGTCATGGCCCAAGGGCGAATGGCCGAATCCAGCCGCAACGTGCAAGCCATGATTCAAGCCGATCTGGCTTTTCACAAGGCGATTTATGAGGCTTCGGGCAATCCCTTGATCGGGCAATGCATTCAGCTGCATTGGCACCACCTCAAACGTGTCATGGGCGCAGTGCTCCAGTCTTCCCAGCAGCGCCAATCTGTTTGGGATGAACACGAGGCCATCGCCCAAGCGATTGCTGCAGGCGACAGCCAGCGGGCGGTGAGCCTGGTGCAAGGCCATGCCGAAGCAGCAAGCATTCAATTGACCCAGCGATTGGCCGAACAGTTGGCCATGACCGTTATTCCCGCCACACAAGGAGCACAAGCATGAGACTGACCCCCGAGCAACTGGAACAATTTGACCGCGATGGTTATTTGTTTTTCCCCGGCCTGTTCACGCCCGAAGAAACCAAAAACCTCACCGATGCCGTACCGGAGCTGTACAGCCGCCGCGAGGCCTACAACGTGCGCGAAAAAGGCAGCGACGCCGTGCGCACCAACTTTGCGGCCCACATGTACAGCGAGCCTTTTGCCAAGCTGGCACGCCACCCCCGCATGATCGAACCGGTGGAAGACCTGTTTGGCGAAGCGCTGTACATGCACCAGTTCAAGATCAACGGCAAGATGGCCTTTGAAGGCGATGTTTGGCAGTGGCACCAGGACTACGGCACCTGGCTCAACGACGACCTGATGCCCACCGAGCGGGCCATGAACGTGGCGATTTTTCTGGACGACGTGAACCCCTTCAACGGCCCGCTCATGTTCATCCCCGGCAGCCACAAAAAAGGCGTGGTCGAGGCCAAACACGATCTGTCCACCACCAGCTACCCGCTGTGGACAGTCGACAACGACCTGATCCGCCAATTGGTGCAACGCGCAGGTGACAAGGACGGCGGCATCGTCAGCCCCACCGGCCCTGCCGGCTCCATGATCTTGTTCCACAGCTGCCTGGTGCACGCCTCCACCAGCAACCTCTCGCCCTGGAACCGGGTGAGTGTGTACCTGAGCCTGTGCGCCGTGTCCAACCACATTCGCCGCCACAAGCGCCCCGAATACATCGCCCACCGCGACTTCACGCCCATCCGCTGTCTGCCCGACGATTGCCTGGTGAAGCACTATCCCGTGGATTTGCCCTGGAAAGATGGCATGCCCGAAAGCGCTTTGCACACCTCTCTTGAAACACTGAAAGAAGCTGCATGAACCTGCACGCCAAACTCCTGCAACGTGCGGCAGAAAACCGCCCCATCCGCATCGGCCTGATCGGCGCGGGCAAATTCGGCTCCATGTACCTCGCGCAAATTCCGCGCACCCCCGGTGTGCATTTGGTGGGCATTGCCGATCTGTCTCCAGATGGCGCCCGCGCCAACCTGGCCCGGGTGGGCTGGAACCCCGAGCGCCTCATGGCCAGCAGCCTGGACGAGGCGGTGAAAAAAGGCACCACCCATGTCGGCGACGACTGGCAAAGCCTGGTGCGCCACCCGGCGGTGGATGTGGTCGTCGAGTGCACCGGGTCACCCCTGCACGCGGTGGACCACATCCTGGAAGCTTTCGCGAACCGCAAGCATGTGGTCAACGTCACCGTGGAAGCCGACGCGTTCTGCGGCCCCTTGCTCGCCACGCGTGCACAGACCGCAGGGGTCGTCTATTCTCTGGCCTTTGGCGACCAACCCGCGCTCATTTGCGATTTGGTGGACTGGGCGCGCACCTGCGGCTTTCCGGTGGTGGCGGCGGGCCGGGGCCACAAATGGTTGCCGCATTTCAGCGAATCCACGCCAGAAACCGTCTGGGGCTACTACGGCCTCACGCCCGAGCAAGCCGAGCGAGGCGGGCTGAACCCCAAAATGTTCAACAGCTTTTTGGATGGCTCCAAGCCCTCGATCGAAAGCACGGCGGTGTCCAACGCCACCGGTTTGGGCGTGCCCAGCAATGGCTTGCTTTACCCACCGGCCAGCGTGGAAGACATCCCTTATGTCACCCGACCCATCTCGGAAGGCGGCGTCCTGGAGCGCAAGGGCATGGTTGAGGTGATCTCCAGCCTGGAGACCGACGGCCGTAAAATTCCCTACGACATCCGCATGGGCGTGTGGGTCACGGTCGAAGCCGAGACCGACTACATCAAGAATTGCTTTGAAGAGTACAACGCCCACACCGACCCCTCGGGCCGTTACTTCACCCTCTACAAACGCTGGCACCTGATTGGCTTGGAAGTGGGTGTGAGCGTGGCCAGCGTCGCCCTGCGCAACGAGCCCACCGGTGTGGCCACCGGCTGGAATGCCGATGTGGTGGCCACCGCCAAACGCGACTTGAAGCCCGGCGCCATGCTGGACGGCGAGGGCGGGTACACCGTTTGGGGCAAGCTGCTGCCTGCGGCGACTTCCAAACGCATGGGTGGCGTGCCCTTGGGCCTGGCGCACGGAGTCAAAGTGCTGCGTCCGGTGGCCAAAGGCCAAAGCCTGACCTGGGACGACGTGGCCATGGACACCAGCACCCACGCTTACAAAATCCGGCGCGAGATGGAGGCGACTTCGGTGCTGGGTTGAGCGGTCATTTCCCGGATATCCCGAAAAGCCGTGCAAGGGCTGCACGGCTTTTTGCTTCTTGAAAAAGACGGTCATGGATCTGTCCATCTCGGCGCCAGATCAGTGTTTCCCCCCTTAAAATAGCCCCTTTGCCGGTCAGCCCCAGTCAGCGGCCCCGGATTGACGGTTTTCTGTCTCTTTACAAGGCCACCCCGTGTCCCTGCACATCACGACTTTTGAAGGCGGCAGCGCCCTCAGCGACTTTCGCATTGCCCAACTTTTGCCTCGATTGGCCGTCATTTCGCCTCAGATTCAGGGGATTTCAGCCCGTTTTGTCCACCTGGTCGCCACGGCCACGCCTTTGGTCGATACCGACAAGCAAACACTTTCCGCACTTTTGACTTACGGTGAGCCCTATGCCGGACCGGTGGACGGCCCCATGGTCGTGGTCAGCCCTCGCATCGGCACCGTGTCGCCCTGGGCGTCCAAAGCCACCGACATCGCCCACAACTGCGGTTTGGCGGTGCGCCGCATCGAGCGCCTGACCGAATTCCGCCTGACGATGAAATCTGGTTTGCTCAGCACAGCCAAGCTGAGCGCCGAGCAGTTGGGTCAAGTGGCCGCTGCGCTGCACGACCGCATGACCGAATCGGCCATGCCCAGCCGAGAGTCAGCAGCGGCCTTGTTCACCGCACTCGACCCCGCACCGATGGACCATGTGGACGTGCTAGGCGGTGGGCGCACTGCATTGGAAGCCGCCAACAAAGCCTGGGGCCTGGCCTTGGCCGATGACGAAATTGAATACTTGGTCAAAGCCTTCACGGGTCTCAAGCGCAACCCCACCGATGTGGAGCTGATGATGTTCGCGCAGGCCAACAGCGAGCATTGCCGCCACAAGATTTTCAACGCCGAGTTCACCATCGACGGCGTGGCCCAGCCCAAGAGCCTGTTCGGCATGATCCGCAACACGCACCAAATCAGCCCCCAGCACACGGTGGTGGCGTATTCGGACAACGCCTCGGTGATGGAAGGCTACAACATTGAGCGCTTTGTCGCCAGAAATTCAGGGCAGGGCGCGGCTTACCAAGCCGAACAAGCCCTGCACCATGTGCTGATGAAGGTCGAAACCCACAACCACCCGACCGCGATTTCGCCCTTTCCCGGCGCCTCCACGGGTGCAGGCGGCGAAATCCGCGACGAGGGCGCCACCGGCCGCGGCTCCAAGCCCAAGGCGGGTTTGTCGGGCTTCACCGTGTCCAAACTCTGGGGTGGCCTGTCCGACCAAGCGGGCGGCAAGCCCGAGCACATCGCCAGCCCTTTGCAAATCATGACCGAAGGCCCTTTGGGCGGCGCGGCGTTCAACAACGAGTTTGGACGCCCGAACTTGTTGGGTTATTTCCGCGAATTCGAACAGACCGTGGACGGTGTGGTGCGCGGTTACCACAAGCCCATCATGATCGCGGGCGGTCTGGGCCAGATCGACGCCGAGCAAACCCAAAAGATCGAATTCCCTGCGGGCAGCTTGTTGATTCAATTGGGCGGCCCCGGCATGCGCATTGGCATGGGCGGCAGCGCGGCCAGCTCCATGGCGACCGGCACCAACGCGGCCGACCTCGACTTTGATTCGGTCCAGCGTGGCAACCCCGAGATCGAGCGCCGTGCGCAAGAAGTCATCAACCACTGCTGGGCGCAGGGCGCGAACAACCCCATCTTGGCCATCCATGACGTGGGCGCAGGTGGCTTGTCCAACGCCTTCCCTGAATTGACCAACGATGCCGGTCGTGGCGCACGCTTTGACCTGCGCGCCGTCAAGCTCGAAGAATCCGGTCTGTCGCCCAAAGAAATCTGGTGTAACGAGAGCCAGGAACGCTATGTGATGGCGATCGCACCCGAATCGCTGGACCAGTTCACCGCCTTTTGCGAGCGCGAGCGTTGCCCGTATGCTGTCATTGGTGTCGCGACCGAAGAGCGCCAGTTGGTGCTGGAAGACAGGGGCAGTGAATCAACTGTGCGCAGCGCCGGGCCGTCCCAAGCCAGCACACCCCCCTCGGGGGGCAGCGAACCAAACGAAGTGGGGAGCGTGGGAGTCGCCGTCGACATGCCCATGGACGTGCTGCTGGGCAAGCCGCCCAAAATGCACCGCGATGTGAAGACCGTGGCGCGCCAGTCGCCCGCGATGGATTTGACGGGCGTTTCTTTGCAACAAGCCATCATCGACGTGCTGAGTCACCCCACTGTCGCGTCCAAGCGCTTTTTGATCACCATCGGCGACCGCGCCGTGGGGGGCCTCACGCACCGCGACCAGATGGTGGGCCCCTGGCAAGTGCCTGTGGCCGATGTGGCCGTAACCCTGGCCGACTACGCAGGCTTTGCCGGGGAGGCGATGAGCATGGGCGAGCGCACGCCGCTGGCCTCGCTCAACGCCGCAGCGTCTGGCCGCATGGCTGTGGCCGAGGCCATCACCAATTTGTTGGCCGCGCCCATCGAGCTGCCCCGCGTCAAGATGTCCGCCAACTGGATGGCCGCTTGCGGCGAGCCGGGCGAAGACGCCGCGCTGTACGAAACCGTCAAGGCCGTGGGCATGGTGCTGTGCCCGGCGCTGGGCATCTCGATCCCCGTGGGCAAAGACAGCTTGTCGATGCGCACACAGTGGCAGTCTGATGGCCAGACCCGCCAAGTCACCTCGCCCGTGAGCCTGATCATCACCGCCTTTGCCAGTTTGCCCGACGTGCGCGGCACGCTGACCCCGCAGCTGGACGCGCAAACCGATGACACCAGCTTGCTGCTGATCGACCTGGGCCAAGGCCGCAACCGCATGGGCGGCAGCGTGCTGGGTCAGGTGCTGGGCCAGTTTGGCGACAGCGTGCCCGATTTGGAAGACCCGCAAAGCTTGGTCAACCTGGTCAAGGCCGTCAACGCCCTGCGCGCCAAAGGCCAGATCCTCGCTTACCACGACCGCAGCGACGGTGGCTTGCTGGCGGCTGTGGCCGAGATGGCATTTGCTGGCCACGTGGGCGTGGCGCTCAATGTGGACATGCTGGTCACCGAAGGCGACGGCATTTCTGACAGCCGCGCTGACCACGGCGACGCCAAGAATTGGGCAGGCCAGGTCAGTGCCCGCCGCGAAGAACTCACGCTCAAAGCCTTGTTCAACGAAGAGCTGGGGGTGGTGCTGCAAGTGCGCACGTCCGAGCGCAACGCGGTGCTGCAAACCCTGCGCGAGCACGGTTTGTCCAAACACACGCATGTCATTGGCAAGACCCGGCCTGTGCAATCGACCATCCCCAAAGGCGTGGGCGAACTGAGCATCTGGCGGGACACCAAAGAGGTGTTTGCCGCCAAGCTCGAAGACCTGCACCAGGTGTGGGACAGCGTGAGCTGGAAGATTTGCCAGCAGCGCGACAACCCCGCTTGTGCCGACGCCGAACATGCCGCTGCAGGCCAGGCCAGCGACCCCGGCATGCATGTGGCGCTGAGCTTTGACCCGGCCGAAAACGTGGCCGCGCCTTTTCTGAACCTGTCCCGCCCCAAAGTGGCGATCCTGCGCGAGCAAGGTGTCAACTCGCATGTGGAAATGGCCTACGCCTTCCACAAAGCGGGCTTCGAGTCACACGACGTGCACATGACCGACCTGCAATCGGGCCGTGCCAATCTGGCCGACTTCCAGGGCCTGGTGGCTTGTGGCGGTTTCAGCTATGGCGACACTTTAGGCGCTGGCATCGGCTGGGCGCGCAGCATCACCTTCAACCCCTTGCTCTCCGATCAGTTCAAAGGTTTCTTTGGCCGCAGCAACACTTTTGGTCTGGGTGTGTGCAATGGCTGCCAGATGTTTGCGGAACTTGCCGACATCATCCCCGGCGCGCAAGATTGGCCGCGCTTCACCACCAACCAGAGTGAGCGCTTTGAAGCGCGCCTGTCGATGGTCGAAGTGCTGGAATCGCCCAGCCTGTTTTTGCAAGGCATGGCAGGCAGCCGCTTGCCGATTGCCGTGGCGCACGGCGAAGGTTTTGCCAACTTCAAGCACCGGGGCAACGCAGCGCTGGCCATTGCCGCGATGCGCTTTGTGGACCACCACGGCCAAGCCACCGAGCAGTACCCCTTCAACCCCAACGGCAGCGCGGGCGGCCTCACGGCCGTGACCACGGCCGATGGGCGTTTCACGGCCATGATGCCGCACCCCGAACGCGTGTTCCGCAACGTGCAGATGAGCTGGACGAGCGGTGACATTTCCTCCACCAGCCCTTGGCTGCGCGTGTGGCAAAACGCCCGCAAGTGGGTGGCTTGATGCGGCGGATGGGCGTGCTGTTTGCACTGGAATGCCTGCATGTCTGATCAGTGGTTTCCCCCTTCGCAGCTGGCGTTTTACTTTGACTCCAATTCCTGGGCCAAAGGCACTTCGCTGTACCTCAAAAACGAGGTGCTGTCGGCGCGCTTGACGCCAGACGGTGAGGACTGGCGCATCGAAGCACAGGTGGAGGGCAGCTCTTCAGAGCCTTACCGCGTCACGGCGCATGTGCGCGTCTCGGATGGGGGAAATTTGCAAGGCTGGCGCTCCACGTGCAGCTGCACGGTCGGGCGCTTGTGCAAGCATGGCGCTGCGCTGGGAATCCAGGCGGCCATGCAGGGCTTGGCCATGCGCGAGGCACTGGACCACCTCGATGCACCCCAAGACACCGAGCAACTCTCGCGCTGGCGCGAGGAAAAAGCGCTGCAGCAAGCGGAATACCAGGTGCGCGAATGGCTGGGCCGCTTGCAATCGGCCCATGTGCCCTCTGCTTTCAACGTGCCGGGCAAAGGCCATGAGCGTTTTTTGTATTGCCTCTCCCCCGCATCTGTGGGGCCTCGCCCGGTGTTCCACCTGACCATCAAGCAGGCTGCGCGCAAGCCCAATGGCGATTGGGGCAAGCCCAAAAAAGTCACGCACCAGCCCTATCCCAGCGATCCCATTTGGCGCAGTTGCGAGCCCGATGAGCCCGGTATTTTTGACCTGATGAAGGCCTGTCCGGCGACCAACAGTTTCAGTGCTTATGGCTTTCAAAACGCTGTCAAGTTGCAGGGAGTGGCCGCGCATTGGCTGCTGCGCCTGTGCAGCCGCACCGGCCGCCTGGTGTGGGAAGATGGCAAGAAGCTTCAAGCATTGCAGTGGACCGACCAGACCGTGGTGTTCAGCGGCCATTGGCAGGCTGTTCCCCCTCAGGGCCATCAGCCTGCGGGCTGGCAACTCCAGATGCAATCGGATCAAGCGGGGGTGTTGTTCGGCTTGAACGACCCCGCTTTGTTTGTTGATTTGCAACACGGCACCTGTGGTTTGCTGGACACCCAGGGCATGAGCACTGAACAGGTTTTGCTGCTGACGCAGGCCCCTGTCATGCCTGAAAAAGTGGCGCTGAAATTCCAGCAAAAGCTGATGGACCTCATGGGCAACTTGCCACTGCCACCCGTGATCGATCAGCTGCCCGAAATCCGTGGCGTTCCGCCCGTGCCCGTGCTGCGGATCTTGCAAGTGCCCACGCATCTGCGTGATGAGCAAGGCCTGTTTCAGGCCGAACTGAAGTTCCGCTACGCCGATTGTGCAGGCTATTGGCCTGAACACCAGGCCCGTGTGGTGGTGAGCCAAGGCGATCAGTCTGTTTTGCTGGTGCGCGACGTCGCACAGGAGCGTGTCTTTTGGGATCGGCTCGAAGACCTGGGCTTCACACTTTGGGACCACAATGTGCTGGGCATGCCTGGTGCAGAGGGGCAGACCTCATGGCTGGCCTGGCTGGACACCGACTTCACGCCCTTGCGTGAAGCTGGTTTTGAAGTCCGTCCACCCGAAGGTTTGAACCATTGGCTGAGATTGGTTCAGGATGTGCATGTGCGCATGAACGGCGAGGGGGCTGAGGGTGGTTCTGAAGACACCTCGCCCTGGTTCAATTTGTCCTTGGGCATGGACATCGATGGCCAGAGGCTCAACATCCTGCCTTGGGTGCCCGAGATCCTCAAGGCCCTGGCCCGCTCCGGCGTTTCGGTCACCGATGCCGAATACGCCGATCGTGTACCGGAGCATTTGTACCTGCCTGACCTGCAAGGGCCTGCCTATGTGAAGCTGCCCACAGCCAAGATCAAGCCTTGGTTGGCCATGCTGATGGAGCTGCATGGCGAACGTGGTCACGATTGGCATGGCGAGGCATTGCGCCTGTCGCGCCTCGATGCGCTGCGCACGGCCGCATCCCTGGGTGAAGGTGCGGTGTGGCAAGGTGCGAGCAGTCTGCAGCAGCTGGTGCAGCAAATGCGCGGCCAGACGGCGCTGGCCACAGTGCCGCCGCCCGACGGCCTGCTGGCCACCTTGCGCCCCTACCAGCAGCAGGGCTTGAATTGGCTCCAGTTCTTGCGGGCACACCGCTTGGCGGGTATCTTGGCCGACGACATGGGTCTTGGGAAAACCTTGCAAACCCTGGCCCACATCCTCACCGAAAAGCTGGCTGGTCGATTGACCCAACCCGCTTTGATCGTGGCGCCGGTCAGCCTTTTGGGCAACTGGCAGCGTGAAGCGGCCCGATTTTGTCCGGATCTGAGCACCCACATCCACCACGGCCTGTCGCGCCATGCGTCGTCGCAGGAACTGAGCGGGTTTGATGTGGTCATCACCGCCTATTCCTTGCTCTCGCGCGACCGCGACATGTGGCTGGAAGTGCCTTGGCACCTGCTGGTGCTGGATGAAGCGCAGAACATCAAAAATGCCAACACCAACGCGGCGCAGGTGGTCTCCGAAATCCCGGCGGTGCACCGTCTTTGCTTGTCAGGCACGCCGATTGAAAACCATCTGGGTGAATTGTGGAGCCAGTTTCACTTTTTGATGCCGGGCTTTCTGGGCAGCCAGCGCCGTTTTACCGAGTTGTTTCGCAACCCGATTGAGCGCCAAGGCAGTGCCGAAAAAATGGCCCTGCTGCGTGCCCGCATCACGCCCTTCATGCTGCGCCGCACCAAGGATCTGGTGGCCAGCGAATTGCCCCCCAAGATCGAAACCTTGATGCCTGTGTCGCTGCAGGGCCAACAAGCCGACTTGTATGAAACCATTCGTCTGGGCATGGAAAAAACCGTGCGCGATGCGCTCCAGACGCAAGGTCTGGCCAAGTCGCAAATCACCATCCTGGATGCCTTGCTGAAGCTGCGCCAAGTTTGCTGCGATCCGCGCTTGCTCAAATTGAGTGCCGCCAGTCAGGTGCGTGAATCGGCCAAACTGGAACAACTGCTGGACATGTTGCCCGAGATGGTGGCCGAAGGGCGCAAGATTTTGCTGTTCTCACAGTTCACCGAAATGTTGGGCTTGATCGAAAAAGCCTTGCCATCTTTGGGTGTCCCTTGGGTCAAGCTCACGGGCCAAAGCAAAAACCGCGACAAGATCATTGACCAATTCACCAGCGGCCAAGTGCCGCTGTTCCTGATCAGCCTCAAAGCCGGTGGCTTGGGTCTGAACCTGCCGCAAGCCGACACGGTGATCCATTACGACCCTTGGTGGAACCCGGCGGTGGAAAACCAGGCCACCGACCGAGCCCATCGCATAGGCCAAACCAAAAACGTCTGGGTCGTCAAGCTGGTGGCCCAGGGCACCATCGAAGAACGCATGCTGGCCCTGCAAGAGCGCAAAGCCCAGTTGGCACAAGACATGTACGAAGGCGCCGTCAAACGCCAGGAGCCGCTGTTTGGTGAGTCTGATCTGGACGAGCTGCTCAAGCCCTTGGGTTGAGTCCATGGGCATGCTGGGGCATTTGCGTTTTGGCTTGGTTGTTGTGGTGCTCAGCGCACCGATGCTGGCCTGCAAACCTGCCGCAAGCCCCGCATCGCCATCTGCTGCGCCATCGTCTTCACCACCTGCCGGTGAAGTGACCCGGGCAGGGGCCTGGTCCCAGGCGGACCCCTACGCGCCAGAAGTCCAAGAGGCCGCTCGTTTTGCGGTGCAGACTTTTGCGGTGCAAAACAAGGCGCGGGTGCTCTTCAAAGAGGTGATTCTGGCCCGACAGCAAGTGGTGGCGGGGACCCAGTTTGAACTGCGCCTGGAAGTGACGTTGGACGGTACCACCCGAACCAGTCAAGCCGTGGTTTGGCGGCAGCTGGACGGAACTTTCAAGCTGCAGGCTTGGGACTGGCTGGTGTGATGCTGTTGAATCAGTGCAGGCCTTGTACGGGCCGTGATTTGTAAAACTGCACCGGGCTTTCCGGCACGGCGTTGAGCACCGACTTCTTGATTTTGCCAACCACGTGCATTTCGCAGGGCTTGCAGTCAAAGCGCAGGGTGAGTTTTTCCTTGCCGTTGATCAATTGCATGGGCTCGGCTTTCACCGTGCCTTGCACACCTGTCACGCCTTTGGCTTGCTTGGGGCACAGGCTCAAACTGAAGCGAACACAGTGTTTGGTGATCATCAGGCTGACTTCGCCCAGCTCCTCTTGCGCTTCGTAGGCAGCGGCAATGACCTTCACGCCATGCTTGGCATAAAAGTCACGTGCCTTTTGGTTGAACACATTGGCCAGATAGCTGAGGGTGTCTTCGGGATAGGCGACAGGCGGATGCACCGGGACCGCACGCGGCAGGCGGTGCAGGCCTTGTGCGCGGGCATTTTCGAGCGCCTGCACCGCGTCTCGGCGCAGGGCGTTGAGCTGTGAGGGCGGCACGAACCAGGGGCGCTGCAGCGCCAGTTGAACATCCAGCGGTTCAAACAGGGTGTCGCCCAATTTGCCCAAAGCGGTTTTGAGTTTGTCCTCGGCTTGGCCCGTGTCTTTGGGGGCTTGCCAGGCGATGGCCAGCTCGGCCGTTCCGGTGTGACCGGCTTCGTCGGTCAGGGTCAGTTGCAAACCGCTTTCGATTTCCGCGAGTTGCATCCACACGCTCATGCGGCGCTCGGACGATTTTTTGTCCAGCGTGCGCACCCAGCTCATGTCGCGGTTGCGGTTGACCTGCACGCCTTGGCGCAAGTCCTTGAAGCTGCTCATCGGGTCTTTGGGAAAGAGCTTCCAAGCGCCTTTGACTTTGGCCGCTTCGGCGCGGTTGATCTGCAAGCCAACCAGCTCTTTTTGCAGGTCGTAGTAGCACAGGCCATCGCCGTTGTGCAGCTTGGTGGCCGGGTCGTCGGTGGTGATCTCGACGTGCTCAGGCGTGACCTTGCTGACCCAACCAATCGGCTGGCCGGGGTTTTTGGGGGTGTCAAAAGCGCCGATGTCTTCCTTGCGGCCTTGCACAAAGTAGTCGGTGAACTCGCGGTTGAAGTTTTGGTTCGGATCGGGCACAAAGCTGAAGGTGGCGCGGCCATGCGAGGCGGCAGCCAGCTCGGGGCGCTCGGTCAGCACTTCGTCAAACAGCTTGCGGTAATGGGCCGTGATGTTCTTCACATAGGCCATGTCCTTGTAGCGGCCTTCGATCTTGAAGCTGCGGATGCCTGCATCCACCAGGTCACGCAGGTTCTCGCTCTGGTTGTTGTCCTTCATGCTCAGCACATGCTTGTCGTGCGCGACGATGCGGCCTTGTGCGTCTTTCACTTCGTAAGGCAAACGGCAAGCCTGCGAGCAGTCACCCCGGTTGGCGCTGCGGCCGGTGTGGGCGTGGCTGATGAAACACTGGCCGCTGTAGGCGACACACAAAGCGCCGTGCACAAAAAACTCGATCACGGTGCGCTCGGTGTCGATCACGTCACGGATGGCACTGATCTGCGGCAGCGTGAGTTCTCGGGCCAGCACGATCTGGCTCAAACCGGCGTCTTGCAAGAATTTGGCTTTTTCGGGCGTGCGGATGTCGGTCTGGGTGCTGGCGTGCAGTTGGATGGGCGGCATGTCGATTTCGAGCAGGCCCATGTCCTGAATGATCAGCGCGTCCACGCCTGCGTCATACAACTGCCAGGCCAGTTGACGCGCGGCTTCGAGTTCGTCGTCACGCAAGATGGTGTTGAGCGTGACAAAGATGCGGCTGTGAAAGCGGTGGGCGTATTGCACCAGCTTGGCGATGTCTTGCACCGAGTTGTCCGCCGTGGAGCGTGCCCCAAAAGACGGTCCGCCAATGTAGACCGCGTCGGCGCCATGGTTGATGGCTTCGATGCCGATGTCAAAGGTGCGGGCGGGGGCAAGAAGTTCGAGGTGGTGAGGCTGCATGGGCTGGGATTATCCCAGCTTGTGTCTTTTGGGCATGCCGGAGCCCTTTGGTACTGGGGGAGCCCTGAAGCGGCGGGCACTGGCCGGGGCTCAGAGGCGCTTCGCTTTGCCACATCGCCCCGGCCAGTGCCCACCGCTTCAGGGCGTGGACATTCGGGGTTCCGGTTTTGGTGCAGGTGTGAAATTTAGCGCCGCCTTCGGCTGGTGGTTAGCCAAGACATGGCGGGGCTGAAGGCTCGGACAGTTTGGGAGACGCCCTCCAGAGACGCCCCGAAAAAGGCTTGGGCGCGGGATGGGGTGATGTGGCAAAGCGAAGCGCCTCTGAACCCCAGCCCGCGCCCAAGCCTTTTGACCGCAGAACCTCAGAAAACAAAAACGCGACCGAAGTCGCGTTTCTCAGGTCAGCAAATACCAGATCACTGGATCTTGGCTTTGCTGCGCAGACCTTCTTGGAAACTGCTGAGTTTTTGCTGCTGCAGTTGCTGGGCAATCTGGGGTTTGACATCGCTCAATTTGGGCAACTCTGCATCACGCACATCGTCCACACGGATGATGTGAAAGCCAAACTGGCTCTTGACGGGCACATCGGTCATCTGACCCTTGTTGAGCTTGACCATGGCGTCCGAGAACTCGGCCACATAGCTGCCGGCAGCCGCCCAATCCAAGTCGCCGCCATTGGCACCAGAACCTGGGTCTTTTGAAACCTTCCTGGCCAAGTCTTCAAATTTGGCCCCTTTCTTGATGTCAGCGATCAAGGCCTTGGCCTCGTCTTCCTTTTCCACCAAGATGTGACGGGCACGGTATTCCTTGCCGCTGTTTTCTTTGACGAACTTGTCGTATTCGGCCTTGATGTCGGCGTCAGTGACAGGGTTCTTCTTTTGGAAGTCGGCAAACAGCTGACGGATCAGGATGGTTTGGCGCGCCAGCTCCAGCTGGTTTTTGTAGTCATCGCTGGCATCCAGTCCACGCTTTTTGGCTTCTTGCATGAAGACTTCGCGGGCAATCAGCTCTTCCTTGATTTGGACCATGATTTCGGGTGTCACCGGGCGCCCGGAAGCTTCGAGTTGCTGTTGCAGTGCCTTGACGCGCGAAGAGGGCACGGGCTTGCCATTCACAACGGCCAGGTTTTGCGCCATGGCCGGCGCCACCAACATGGCCACCAGGGCGGCGCTGAGCATTTGCTTTTTCATCGTAATTTCCTCAAAGACCTTAAGTCAGATGTGCAGTAAAGGGTTCAAAAAAAGGGGCTGTCACCAATGGGTGACGGCCCGGGTTCAGATCAGCTCGATGGCCAGAGCGTGCAGACCCTGGTCAATGAAATCTTGCAGCGCATCATACACAAGGCGGTGACGCTGCACTCGGCTGATCCCATGGAACCGGGGAGAAGCGATGCACACCCGCATGTGTGTCCCTTGAAGGCTGTCATTGGCACCCACATGCCCGGCGTGCGCTGCGCTTTCATCGATGACGCGAAGTTCGGTGGGGGTCAGGCGTTCGGTCAAGCGTTGGTGGATCTGCGCACTGAGAGGAAGGACTGGGGTGTTCATTCTTTGCTCACCTCGTCTTTGGGCAAATGACGCGCAATGTACAGGCCCTGCCCAAGGATAAAGACCAAGGGAAAGACATAACCCCAAAGTTTGAAGTTGACCCAGGCTTCGGTGCTGAAGTAATGCGCCACATAAGCGTTGATGGCCGCCATGAACAGACAGTAGAGCATCCACGACAGGTTCAAGCGGTGCCAAACGGCCTGCGGTAGCTGCAATTGCGTGCCCAGCAGCATGTGTAAAAAGTTTTTCTTCAAAAACCAGTGGGCCACGGCCAACGCAATGGCCAAACCCGAATACAGCAAGGTGGGCTTCCACTTGATGAAGCGTTCGTCGTGCAAGCTCAAAGTCAGGGCGCCAAAGCCCAGCACCAGCACCAATGTGATCTTGTGCATGGTCTGCAACTTGCCGTCCATCTTGTAGATGATGGCCGTTTGCAAAACGGTGGCGCCCATCAGCACCGCTGTGGCGGTGTAGATGTCGGCCATCTTGTACGCGCCAAAAAACAGCAGGATGGGGAAAAAGTCGAGGATGAATTTCATGAAATGGTGGTTTTGCTGGCGCCAAAAGCACAGCCGGTTGGGATCAGGAAGGCTCGAAGTCTAGCGAAGCGGAGTTCATGCAGTAGCGCAAGCCCGTGGGAGCAGGCCCGTCTTCAAACACATGGCCCAGGTGCGCGCCACATTGGGCGCACACGGTTTCTACCCGGCGCATGCCGTGGCTCAGGTCGACGCGCTCTTCTATGGCACCCGATGTGGACGCTTGAAAAAAACTGGGCCAACCGCAGCCCGCGTCAAATTTGGTGTCGGAGGAGAACAATTCGGCGTCGCAGCAAATGCAGCGGTAAATGCCTTTGGCCCAGTGGCCCTCGTATTTGCCCGTGAAGGGGCGCTCGGTGGCGGCCTGTCGGGTCACCGCAAAAGCCATGGGCTCGGCATTTTTGGCTGCCAGCAGGTCACGCCATTCGCGTTCGGTTTTTTGAATAGAGCTCATGATGAACAGCTGATTTCCAGTTGGCCCGCCCAATCGGGGGGCAAGTCGGCAAAGGCTTCAAAGCCGGGATGCTCTTCGAAGGGTGACTTTAACAAGTTGTGCAGGGTGTCGATTTCGGAGAAATCACCGGCCTTGGCTTGACGGATGGCGATTTCGGCCAAGTGGTTGCGCAGCACGAACTTGGGGTTGGTGCGCAGCATCTGCCGACCCATGGCCGCCCAGTCGGTTTGGCCTGCGCGCTCGGTGTAGCGCGCCAGCCAATCCAGCAGGCGAGGGCGGTCCAGCACCAGATCGGTCACGGCGCTCCAGCCCGAATCGGTCAAAGTGGTGGCTTTTGATTGTTGAACCACCGCTTGGCTCAGTTGCCGCCAGAACATGGTGAAGTCCACTTGTTCGGCAGCCATGAGCTGCATCACGTCTTCGACCAGGGTCCAGTCGGTTTCGCGTTCGGATTCGGGGGCCAAGTCGCCGACCAGGCCCAGTTTGGCCCGCATGGCATCGCCCAGGTAACGGGGGAACAGGGTTTTATAGCCCTCCAGCACCTGCAGCGTCATCTCCTGGTCGTCGATCAAAGGGGCCAAGGCCTGGGCCAGGCAGTACAAATTCCAGTAAGCCACATTGGGCTGACGGCCATAGGCATATCGCCCTTGGTGGTCGGAGTGGTTGCAAATGTGTCCCGGATCAAAGCCGTCCATGAACTGGAAGGGGCCATAGTCGATGGTCAGGCCCAAGAGGCTCATGTTGTCGGTGTTCATCACCCCGTGGCAAAAGCCCACCGCTTGCCACTGCGCCAACAATTTGGCCGTGCGGTCTTGGACCTCGTCCAGCAAGGCCGCGTACACATTGCCCTGCCACAGCGCGGCGCGCGCTCGGCACTCGGGCAGGTGGTGCGCCATGGCGTGGTCGGCCAAAGTGCGCAAGCTGTCGGTGTCACCTTGGGCCGCAAAATGCTCGAAGTGCCCAAAGCGCAAAAAGCTGGGCGCCACCCGGGCCACCACAGCGGCGCTTTCCACCGTCTCGCGCCGGACCGGCTCAGGCGAAGCCACCAGGCTCAGTGCCCGTGTGGTGGGAATGCCCAGGCCGTGCATGGCTTCGCTGCACAAATATTCGCGGATGCTCGAGCGCAGCACCGCCCGCCCGTCGCCACCGCGAGAATAGGGCGTGCGCCCCGAGCCTTTGAGCTGGATTTCTTGCGGGCCTTGGGTCGATTCGGCCTCGCCCAACCAGATGGCGCGTCCATCGCCCAGCTGCCCTGCCCACTGGCCAAATTGGTGGCCGCTGTAGACCGTTGCCAGGGGTTTAGATCCGGCCATCAGCGCATTGCCCGCCAAGGCCAGCAGGTGTTCGTCGTCAAAAAGCGCGCGGGGCCAGCCCAACTCGGCGCGTAAATCTTCGTTGCGGGCAGCCCAGCGCGGCGCGGCCACGGGGGTGGGTTGCAAGGGCGTGAAAAAACGGGGACCCAGTTGGTTCAGGCGATGGGTCCAGTGGAGCACGGGCAGTTCTTGGCCGGTGGCGGGGGAGTCCGGTGGGGCTGATGGCATGGTTCTGATTGTCACGCCCTTGACAAGCACCCGCAGTTTGGCGGGTTTTACCCCCAGACAGCGCTGAACTCGGGTGCACAATGAAACGGTTGAGAACCACCAACCTGACAGGAGACCCCCCATGCTGGGACTGATGCAACAGCAATCGCTGCTGATTTCTTCCTTGATTGACTTTGCTGATAAACACCATGGCGACAGCGAAGTTGTCTCGCGCCGGGTGGAAGGTGACATTCACCGCAGTGATTGGGCGCAGGTGGCCCGCCGCTCGCGCCAGGTGGCCAATGCGCTGGATGCGCAAAGCCTGCCACAGGGTGCACGCATTGCCACCCTGGCCTGGAACGGTTATCGCCACCTGGAGTTGTATTTTGGGGTGAGCGGATCGGGTCGTGTGCTGCACACCATGAACCCGCGCCTGCACCCCGATCAATTGGCCTGGATTGCCAACCATGCCGAAGACCTGGTGCTGTGCTTTGACATGACGTTTTTGCCTTTGGTGCAGGCGATGCACAGCCATTGCAAAACCATCACCCATTTTGTGGCTTTGTGCGACGCCGACATGCTGCCAGCGGACACCGGCATCCCCAACCTGGTGAGTTACGAGGACTGGATTGCCCATCAACCGAGCCATTACAGCTGGCCGCAATTGGACGAAAACACCGCCTGCAGCCTGTGCTACACCAGTGGCACCACGGGCAATCCCAAAGGGGCCTTGTACAGCCACCGCTCCACTGTTTTGCATGCATACGCTGCGGCCTTGCCCGATTCGATGTGCATTTCGGCACGCGATGCCATTTTGCCGGTGGTGCCCATGTTTCACGTCAACGCCTGGGGCATCCCCTACAGCGCGGCCATGGCGGGGGCCAAGCTGGTGTTTCCTGGTCCGGCACTGGATGGTCAATCGGTGTATGGGTTGATCGAAGCCGAGGGCGTGACCTTCGCTGCGGGCGTGCCCACCGTATGGCAAATGCTGCTCGGTCACATGAAGCCCGCAGGCTTGAAGTTCAGCACCCTGGGTCGCACCGTGATCGGTGGCTCAGCCTGTCCGCCTGCCATGATCGACGCCTTCCGACAGGACTACGGCGTGGATGTGCTGCATGCTTGGGGCATGACCGAGCTGAGCCCCTTGGGCACCGTGTGTACTTTGAAAAACAAGCACCTGAGTTTGCCGGCCGAGCAGCAGATGAAACTGCGCATGAAGCAAGGCCGCTGCATCTACGGTATCGACATGAAGATCGTGGATGCCGAGGGAAAAACCTTGCCGCACGATGGCAAATCGACCGGTGACTTGCTGGTCAAAGGTCCATGGGTCATTGCCTCTTATTTCAAGCAAGAAGGCGGCAATCCCTTGGCGGACGGCTGGTTCCCCACTGGGGATGTTGCCACCATCGATGCCGATGGCTTCATGCAAATCACCGACCGCAGCAAAGACGTCATCAAGTCGGGTGGCGAGTGGATCAGTTCGATCGATGTGGAAAACATCGCCATGGCGCATCCGGCTGTGGCCATGGCCGCCTGCATCGGCATGCGCCACCCCAAGTGGGACGAGCGGCCAATTGTCTGTGTGGTCAAGAAACCCGGAGCGCAAGTGAGTCGCGAAGAGCTGCTGGCCTTCTACGAGGGCAAGACCGCCAAATGGCAAATTCCCGACGACGTGGTGTTTGTGGCGGCTATTCCCTTGGGTGGCACTGGAAAGATGCTCAAGACAAAATTGAGAGAACAGCTGGCTGACTACGTGTTGCCTGGCTTGTGATTTTTTTTAGGCACATGTCAGTCGGGAGTCGCGCGAGTGATATCCATTAGGTGCAAACCCCGAGCGCATTAATTTAACCAGCGGTTACGCTGGACATGTTTGATTCACAACGCAGGAGACCTTGAAATGAAAACCACCATCCGTTTGATCGCTGCAACTGCTTTGGCCGCCTCGGCCATGGGTGCTTATGCCCAGAAGGGTGAAACTGTCAAAATTGCCTGGATTGACCCGTTGTCAGGTTTGATGGCCCCTGTGGGCAGCAACCAACTCAAGAGCTTCCAGTTTTTTGCCGAAAAATTCAGCAAAATCAATCCGGCCGGCGTCAAGTTTGAAGTCATCGGCATCGACAACAAACTCAGCCCTGCAGAGAGCTTGAATGCGCTCAAGGCGGCCATGGACCAGGGTGTTCGCTACATCACGCAAGGCAACGGCTCCTCTGTGGCCGGTGCCCTGATCGAAGCTGTGAACAAGCACAATGAGCGCAACCCCGGCAAGGAAATCATCTTCCTGAACCACTCGGCGGTGGACCCGGACTTCACCAACAGCAAGTGCAGCTACTGGCACTTCCGTTTTGATGCCGATACGTCCATGAAGATGGAAGCCATGACCACCTTCATGAAAGACCAGAAAGACATCAAGAACGTCTATCTGCTCAACCAGAACTACTCCCACGGCCATCAAATGGTGCGTTTTGCCAAGGAAAACCTTGCACGCAAGATGCCCGACGTGAAAATTGTGGGCGAAGACCTCCATCCTTTGGCCCAAGTTCGCGATTTCGCACCCTACATCGCCAAGATCAAGGCCTCTGGAGCCGACACCGTCATCACCGGCAACTGGGGCTCTGACCTGGCTTTGCTGATCAAGGCGGCCAACGAAGGCGGTTACAACGGCAAGTTCTACACCTATTACACCGGTGTGACGGGCACGCCAACTGCCCTGGGACAAGGCGGTGCAGGCCGTGTGTTCCAAATTTCCTACAACCACTACAACATGGGTGGTGACATGGGCAAGTGGATGGCCGAGTTCAAGCAAAAGTTCAACGACGACTTCTACACAG
The DNA here is from genome assembly GCA_027484105.1 of Comamonadaceae bacterium. GTDB lineage: Bacteria > Pseudomonadota > Gammaproteobacteria > Burkholderiales > Burkholderiaceae_C > Limnohabitans_A. The sequence continues at coordinate 33,721 of JAIXUG010000002.1, read as the reverse complement.
GCTCTGTGATTTCAATCTACAGCGCTCTGGGTGAGGCCATGGCCAAGGCCAAATCGACCGACCCGGTCAAAGTGGCAGCGGCATTGTCTGGTTTGACCTTCAAAAGCTACCACGGTGAAGTTCAGATGCGCAGACTGGACCATCAATTGCAGCAACCGCTGTGGATGACGGTCTGGCAAAAAGCGGACAAGAAGTTTCCCTACAGCCCTGAAAACACCGGCATGACCTTGGCGCCCGTACGCGAATTCCCCTCCTTCATCTCCAGCACGCCCACCAGCTGCCAGATGAAGCGTCCTGGCTGATTCGGAGCGCCCTCAACATTCGGCTGGGACAGGTGCTGACCGCGCGTCAGCGCCTTGCCAGCCGGGTCGAGACCCGATCAACGGCTGTTCATCGGGTCTTTTTTTTGATTTTTTGTTGCTTCACCGGGTCTGGCCTGTCATGACCCACTTTCGGTAACGCAGTTAGACCCTCGAAGGTCTGGAAAGTTTGTTATGGAGTTTTTCATCATCTCCATGCTCAACGGTCTCAGTTACGGACTGTTGCTCTTCATGCTCAGCTCCGGTCTGACGCTGATTTTCAGCATGATGGGGGTTCTCAATTTTGCCCATGCCAGTTTCTACATGGTGGGTGCCTATTTTGGCTACACGCTGTCTGGCTGGATTGGTTTTTGGCCGGCGCTGTTGATCGCTCCTTTGCTCGTAGGGGGGCTTGGCGCCGTCTTTGAACGCCTGACTTTGCGCAAGGTCCATCCCTTTGGCCATGTCCCCGAGTTGTTGGTGACGTTCGGCTTGTCCTATGTGTTGTTGGAACTGGTGCAACTGGTGTGGGGGCGCACGGCCGTGGAATTTCCCCCGCCAGAAATTTTGCGCAGCTCGGCTTTCACCCTGATCAACCATTCGGTCGATGGTCTCAGTTTTGTATGGGGCGCGGCGCCTGCTGAAGCCTGCACGGCTGCCGATGCATCTGTTCGCCTGATTTGTTCACCGTTTCCTGCCACACGCGGTTTCATGATGCTGGTGGCGATCTTGATGCTGTTGTCCTTGTGGTTGCTCTTGACCCGCACCCGCATTGGTCTGGTGATTCAAGCGGCATTGACGCACCCCGAAATGGTGGAGGCTTTAGGACACAACGTGCCCCGCGTGTTCATGTTGGTGTTTGGTGCGGGTACTGGTTTGGCCGGATTGGCCGGCGTCATCGGCGGAAGCACCTTTGTCACTGAGCCTGCCATGGCCGCCACCGTCGGTTCGGTGATTTTCGTGGTGGTGGTGGTGGGGGGAATGGGTTCGCTGTCCGGGGCTTTTCTGGCCTCGATTTTGATCGGTGTGATCCAGACCTTTGCCGTTGCCATTGACTACTCGTTCCTGACTTTGGCCAAAGACATGGGCTGGGCTTTGTCAGCCGCCACCCAGGAAAACTCTTTCGCAAAACTCACCATTTCGCAGGTGGCACCCATCTTGCCCTATCTGTTCCTGGTCTTGATCCTGATTTTCCGGCCCAAGGGCCTCTTGGGTACGCGCGAGGGATAAGACATGGCTGCTGTTTACAAATTCAAACCTTACAACGTTGGCCGCTGGGTCATCTGGAGCACATTTGCATTGCTGCTGGTGTTCGCTCCTTTGATGTTCACCAGCAATTTGTCCATCACCATGTTGGCCCAAATGGGCATCGCCATCATTGCCTGTCTGTCCTACAACATGCTGCTGGGTCAGGGCGGTATGCTCAGTTTTGGCCATGCGGTCTACACAGGCCTGGGCTCTTACATGGCCATTCATGCCCTGAATGCCGTCACGGGCGGCAAACTCCATATTCCGGTGAGTTTGATTCCCATCGTCGGGGGCTTGGCCGGAATGGGTTTTGCGATCTTGCTCGGTTGGGTGACCACCCGCAAGTCGGGCACCCCCTTTGCCATGATCACTTTGGGTGTGGCCGAGTTGGTGTTTGCCATGTCGCTGATGTTTTCAGAGTTCTTTGGCGGAGAGGCCGGGGTTTCAGGAAACCGCGTGACAGGGGAGCCATTTTTTGGCATCACCTTCGCTCAGCAAATCCAGGTTTATTACCTGATTGCGGTTTACACCTTTGTGTGTGTCGCGCTGATGTACGCGTTCACCCAGACACCCTTGGGTCGCATCCTCAATGCCGTGCGCGACAACCCCGAGCGCGTGGAATTCATTGGATACAACACGCAGCGTGTTCGTTACACCGCCTTCATCATCTCGGGCTTTTTCGCCGGCATTGCGGGCGGTTTGGGTGCGCTCAACTTTGAAATCGTGACCGCTGAGGTGGTGGGTGCGGCCCGATCCGGTGCCTACTTGCTGTTCACATTTTTGGGTGGCGCGACGTTCTTTTTCGGACCCATCATCGGCGGCATTTTGATGATCATTGCCTTTGTGTTGTTGTCTGAGTTGACCAAGGCCTGGCTGCTTTACCTGGGTTTGATCTTCTTGTTCATGGTGATGTATGCCCCAGGTGGCATTGCCAGTTTGATCATGATGAATTTGCGCGTCGCCAAATTTGGCAAGCTTCGTCAAATCTGGACCAGTTACCTGGCCTTGGGCTTGACGGCCTTGGTCATGTTGGCGGGCGCCGGGGCCATGATCGAAATGGTTTACCACCTGCAGCTCAATTCCGCGCTGGGCGACACGGTGAAATTCATGGGCACCACCTTGAACGCCAAAGGTCTGGACAGTTGGTTCGGTTCGGCCTTTGTGATGCTCACCGGATTGGGTCTGTTTGAGCTGGCCCGACGCCAATTTGCACGTGATTGGGGTGAGATCCAGACCGAAATTGAAAAAGAAATCAAACGCAGGGAGACCGCTGTATGAGTTACGCCCTTGAACTCAAGGATGTACGCAAAAATTTCGGCAAGACCGAAATCATCCGAGGTGTGGATTTGGCGGTCAACGCGGGAGAGCGCGTCGCGGTCATCGGCCCCAATGGGGCAGGCAAATCGACCTTGTTCAATTTGATCAGTGGTCGTTTTGGACCTACCTCCGGCGATATTTTGCTCAACGGACAACGCATCCAAAACAAGACGCCCTACGAGATCAACCGCATGGGTTTGTCGCGCAGTTTTCAGATCACGAACATCTTTCCCAAGTTGAGTGTTTTTGAAAATTTGCGTTGTGCTGTGCTGTGGAGTCTGGGCTACAAGTACACCTTCATGAAGTTTCTGTCCGGCCTCAAGGATGCCAATGACCGCACGGATGAGCTGCTAGACATGATCCACCTGGACAAAAAACGCGATGTCTTGGCCATGAATCTGACGTATGCCGAACAAAGGGCACTCGAAATTGGCGTGACGATTGCGGGTGGTGCCGATGTGATTTTGCTGGACGAACCCACTGCCGGCATGAGCAAAAGCGAAACCTCTCGTTTCATCCAACTCATCAAGGAAGTCACCGTGGGCAAAACCCTGTTGACGGTTGAGCACGATATGGGGGTGGTGTTTGGCTTGGCCGACAAAATCGCGGTGGTGGTTTACGGTGAGGTGATCGCATTTGACACACCCGAAGCGGTCCGAGCCAACCCCAAAGTCCAGGAAGCCTACTTGGGTTCACCTGTGGCTGACAGTCAAGCAGGAGCTCACTGATGTTGAAGATTGAAAACCTGCACGCTTACTACGGCAAGAGCCATGTTTTGCATGGCGTCAATTTTGAGGTGGCACCCGGTGAGATTGTGGCCTTGCTGGGCCGCAATGGTTCGGGGCGGTCCACCACCGCCAAGGCCATCATGGGCTTGGTTGAATGCCAGGGCCGTATCGACTGGAAAGGTCAGTCGATTCAAGGCAAAAAGGCTTTTGAGATTGCCCATGAAGGTTTGGGGTATGTGCCCGAAAACCGGGAGATTTTTCCCAAATTGACCGTGCATCAGAACCTGCAGCTCGGGCAAAAGCGCAGCGGTCAAAATGGCCGATGGTCATTTGACGACATGTTCAACATGTTTCCGCGTTTGAAAGAGCGAGAGCACACCGAAGCGGGTGTGCTTTCTGGAGGTGAGCAACAAATGCTCACCTTGTGTCGAACCCTGATGGGCGACCCCGATCTCATCATCATTGATGAGCCGACCGAAGGTTTGGCGCCCAAAATTGTCGAATTGGTGGGCCAATTCTTCCAAAGCTTGAAGTCGCGGGGGGTGTCCGTTTTGTTGATCGAACAAAAACTGACGATCGCCATGAACATTTCGGACCGTGCATTGGTCATGGGTCATGGCAGCATCGTTTTCGAGGGGACACCCGACGAATTGCGCGCCAACAGCTACATCCGCAAGGAGTGGCTCGAGGTTTGACCGCCTCAGCCAGTTGGGGTCTCAGGGGCGACAAAATTTTTTTTGGCGCGCCCTTGATTTCTGTCTACAATGCAAAAAACGAACGGTCGTTCTTTTTTAATTTATCTCTCTAAGGAACTCCAGCATGACAGCTGAATACAAAGTCCACGGTGATGTTGCGGTGATCACATTGATGAATCCGCCAGTCAACGGTTTGGGGTTGTCCACACGCGTGGGCATCACCAGTGGCTTGGAAAAAGCCAACCTTGACCCCTCGGTCAAAGCCATCGTCATCACCGGTGCAGGCAAAGCATTTTCGGGCGGTGCTGATATCCGTGAATTCGGCTCGCCCAAGGCCCTGCAAGAGCCGAATTTGCTCAGCGTGATCCGAACATGCGAAAACTCGTCCAAGCCTGTGGTTGCCGCCATCCATTCGGTGGCCATGGGGGGAGGCTTGGAATTGGCTTTGGGCTGCCATTACCGCATTGCAGCGCCGGGAACTTCCATTGCATTGCCCGAAGTCAAACTGGGTCTGATCCCCGGTGCCGGTGGCACGCAGCGTTTGCCCCGCGTCATTGGGGTTGAGCCAGCGCTCAACATGATCGTCAGCGGCGAAGCCATCAAGAGCGAGATGCTGGCCATGTTGCCTGGCCAAAAGCTGTTCGATGCCATGGCCCAATCTGCAGAATCCCTGGCCGACGAGGCGATGGCCATGGCCAAAAAAGTGGCAGCGGCACACGCCGATGGTTCACCCTTGCCTTTGGTGCGCAACCTGCCGTGCAAGCACCCCCAAGGCGATGCTTACTTTCAGTTCGCCCGCAACATGGTCAAAGGCATGGCCAAAAACCTGCCAGCGCCAGCCAAATGCGTGGATGCGGTGGAGGCCGCCACCAAGAAGAAGTTTGAAGACGGCATGGTCTTCGAGCGTGAAATCTTCATCAATTTGATGTGGACCCCAGAATGCCGCGCACTGCGTCATATTTTCATGGCCGATCGTGCAGCATCCAAGATCCCGGATGTGCCGGAAGACACCCCCAAGCGTGACATCAAATCCGTTGCCGTCATTGGCGCGGGCACCATGGGCGGCGGCATCTCGATGAACTTCCTCAATGCGGGCATCCCGGTCAAGATGCTCGAGATGAAGCAAGATGCGCTCGATCGCGGTGTGGCCACCATCCGCAAGAACTATGAGGCCCAAGTCAAAAAAGGCAAACTCAAGCAGGAAAAATACGACGAGCGCATGGCGCTGTTGTCCGCCACGCTGAGCTATGACGACATTGGCCAAGCCGATTTGGTGATCGAAGCCGTTTTCGAAGAAATGGGCGTGAAAGAAGCGGTGTTCAAGAAACTCGACGCCGTCATGAAGCACGGTGCCATTTTGGCCACCAACACCTCGACGCTGGACGTCAACAAGATCGCCTCGTTCACCCAGCGCCCGCAAGATGTGATTGGCATGCACTTCTTCAGCCCCGCCAATGTGATGAAGTTGCTGGAAGTGGTGCGCGGTGAAAAAACTGGCAAGGATGTCTTGGCCACCGTGATGGCCATTGGCAAAAAGATCAAGAAAACTTCGGTGGTGTCAGGGGTCTGCGATGGCTTCATCGGCAACCGCATGATCGAGCAGTACAGCCGCCAGGCAGGCTTCCTGATCGAAGAAGGTTGCACACCGGCTCAGGTGGACAAAGCGGTCGAGAAATTCGGTTTTGCCATGGGACCTTTCCGCATGGGCGATTTGGCAGGCAATGACATCGGCTGGGCCATCCGCAAACGCCGTTACCAGGAAAAGCCCAACATGAAATACAGCAAAACCGCGGATTTGCTGTGTGAAATGGGGCGTTATGGTCAAAAGACCGGTGCAGGCTGGTACGACTACCAAGCGGGCAAGCGTGATGCGATCCCCAGCACCGTGGTGGTTGAGATGATCGAAAAGCACCGCGCTGCATTGGGCATCACCCCGCGCAAGATTTCGGACGAAGAAATCGTCCAGCGCTTGGTGTATTCATTGGTCAACGAGGCGTGCCACATCCTGGAAGAGGGCATCGCCAGCAAGGCCAGTGACATCGACATGGTCTACATCACCGGCTACGGTTTCCCGTTCTGGCGCGGGGGACCCATGAATTACGCCGACACCGTGGGCCTGTTCAACGTGGCCGAATCCATGAAGCGATTTGCCCAAAACCCGCACGACGACGCCCAATTCTGGCAACCCGCTCCATTGCTGGCGCGCCTGGTGGCCGAAGGCAAATCGTTCAGCTGATTCATCCGTGTCCGGAAACTGGTGGATGACCGGTTTCCATTTTGAAAGGTTCCATCATGACAAATGCTGTCATCGTTTCTACCGCGCGCACCCCTTTGGCCAAGAGCTGGAAAGGCGCTTTCAACATGACCCATGGCGCCACCCTTGGGGGCCATGCGGTGCAACACGCTGTGGCCCGCGCAGGCATCGATGCCGCCGAGGTTGAAGACGTGATCATGGGTTGTGCCAACCCCGAAGGCGCCACCGGGGCCAACATCGCCCGCCAGATCGCGCTCAAAGCTGGCTTGCCCATTTCCGTGTCGGGCATGACCGTCAACCGGTTTTGCTCTTCAGGTCTTCAAACCATTGCCTTGGCTGCTCAGCGCATCATCGCGGGAGAAGGACAGGTCTATGTGGCGGGTGGCGTCGAAAGCATCTCTTGCGTTCAGCAGGAGATGAATACCCACATGCTGCAGGATTTGGCGCTGGCCAAGATGAAGCCCGAAATTTACTGGAACATGCTGCAAACTGCCGAGCAGGTGGCCAAGCGCTACAAAATCGGTCGCGATCGCATGGACGAATACGGCGCCGCCAGCCAGCAAAAAGCCTGTGCAGCCGCAGCAGCTGGCTTGTTTGACGCTGAAATCGCCCCCATCACCGTGACCGCCGGTGTGGCGGACAAGGTCATGGGCATGACCACCAAACAAGTGACGGTGAGCAAAGACGAAGGTTTGCGAGAGGGCACCACCCTGGAAGCCATCAGCGGCCTGCGTTCAGCGCTGCCTGGCGGTTTGGTCTCTGCAGGCAACGCCAGCCAGTTTTCGGACGGCGCGGGTGCGTGTGTGCTGATGGATGAAAAGCTGGCCGAACAACGCGGTCTCAAGCCACTGGGCCGATTCCTCGGCTTTGCGGTAGCGGGCTGCGAACCCGATGAAATGGGCATCGGCCCGGTTTATGCCGTGCCCAAAGCGCTGGCCCGGTTGGGACTGACTGTCAATGACATCGATTTGTGGGAGCTGAACGAGGCCTTTGCTGTGCAGGTGCTGTATTGCCGCGACAAGCTGGGCATCCCCGCGGACCGTTTGAACGTGAACGGTGGCGCGATTGCGGTGGGCCACCCCTACGGCGTGTCGGGCCAACGCCTGACAGGCCATGCACTGATCGAAGGCAAACGCCGTGGCGCGAAACGTGTGGCCGTGACCATGTGCATCGGCGGCGGCATGGGCGCTTGCGGTATTTTTGAAGTGCTGTGAGTGTGAACGGTATTGGCTGTCGCCTGGATGGCTGATGCGAACAGGGGCAGGGGGCATGATGTCTCTTGCCCTTTTTCAATTGGAAGAGACTGATTGTCATGAGCTTGCGCCCCACCGTTGATTTCCTGCTCCACGATTGGCTGAAGGTGGAGACACTCCAAGGTCGTGCGCGTTTTGCCGACCACTCGCGTGAAACCTTTGACGCGGTGCTGGACACCTGCGAACGCATTGCACGGGAAAAATACGCCCCCTTCAACCGCCTGGTGGACACCCAAGAGCCCCACTTTGACGGTGAAAAGGTCATATTGCCCCAAGCCACTCACGAGGCCTACAAGGCCTATGCCGAATCCGGCATGCTCAGTGCGGCGCAAGATTACGAGATCGGTGGCATGCAATTGCCCTACACGGTCGAAGCCGCAGCCAATGCTTTTTTTGCCATGGCCTCGGTCAGCATTGGTTCGGGCATGCTGACCAGCGGCAACGCCAATTTGTTGATGGTGCATGGCACAGACCTGCAAAAACAAGTCTTTGCTGTCAATGAATTCAATGGGCGATTTTCGGGCACCATGTGCCTGAGTGAGCCCCAGGCAGGCTCCTCGCTCAGCGATGTCACCACGCGCGCCACGCCCGATGGCGCTGACTTTGAATCCGATCCTTTGGGGGCGCGTTACCGCCTGAAGGGCAACAAGATGTGGATTTCTTCGGGCGAGCACGAACTGTCGGAGAACATCATCCACCTGGTATTGGCCAAAATTCCAGATGCCAAGGGCCAATTGGTGCCTGGCGTGCGGGGCATTTCCCTGTTCATCGTGCCCAAGAAACTGGTTGACACACAAGGCCAGCTGACCGGAGAGCGCAACGATGTTACCCTGGCGGGCCTGAACCACAAGTGTGGTTGGCGGGGCACGACCAACACCTTGCTGAACTTTGGTGAAGGCAAGTACCCGGTGCGTGGGCAGTCCGGTGCCATAGGCTACCTTGTCGGCCAAGCAGGGGAGGGCCTTAAGTGCATGTTCCACATGATGAACGAAGCCCGCATCGGTGTGGGCATGGCGGCCACCATGTTGGGCATGGCGGGTTACTACGCCAGCCTGGATTACGCCAAGAACCGCCCGCAAGGCAGGCCCACGGGGGCGGGGGGCAAAGACGCCAGTCAACCTCAGGTGCGCATCATCGAGCATGCGGACATCAAGCGCATGCTGCTCGCGCAAAAAGCCTACAGCGAAGGCGCCCTGGCCTTGGCCTTGTACTGTGCACGCTTGGTGGACGAACAGCACACTGGCGCGCCCGAAGATGCCGATGTTGCACGATTGCTGCTGGAAGTGCTGACGCCCATCGTCAAGAGTTTCCCCAGCGAGTGGTGTCTGGAGGCCAACAGCCTGGCGATCCAGATCCACGGTGGCTACGGCTACACCCGGGACTTTCCGGTGGAGCAATTTTGGCGCGACAACCGCCTGAACATGATCCATGAAGGCACCCACGGCATCCAGGCCATGGACCTGCTGGGGCGCAAGGTGTTGATGGAAAAAGGCCGAGGTCTGCAGCTGTTGGCAGACCGAATGCTGGCCACGGCCACCCAGGCACAAGCTGCTTGGGGGCCCGAATCCGCAGCTTTGCGCGATGCCTTGAAGCAAATTGGCCAAGCGACACAGCTGGCGTGGGACGGCGCCGAGCCCGCCCAGGCCTTGGCCAACGCCGTGCCCTATCTGCAGGCCTTTGGTCACACGGTGATCGCCTGGATTTGGCTCGATGTGGCGCACAGCCAGGGCGATGACAACAGCCCCGCGGCACAAGGCCGCAAAGCAGCGTGCCGGTTTTTTTACCGCTATGAATTGCCCAAGATCGGTGCCTGGCTCAATGTGGTGCGCAGCCGCGACAGCACCTGCGCTGACTTGTCCGAGGAAGCCTTTTGATGCTCAGACACATTGTCATGTGGTCCTTGCACGACCATGCCGAAGGCGCTGACAAAGCCACCAACCTGGCCAAGGCGCAGGCTTTGCTTTTGTCATGCGCCCAAGTGGTGCCCGGCATCCGCGTTTTTGAAGTGGCCACGTCCACACCGGGCATGGACTGCACCAATGACCTCGTGCTGCAAATGTTGGTCGATGACGCGCAGGTGCTAGCGTCTTACCAGCAACACCCCGATCATGTGGCGATCAAACCCTTCATGAAAGCGGTGGTCAAAGAACGCCGCTGCATGGATTTCATCATCGAACCCAAGGACTGACAGATGCCTCGCACCATCCAACAACTTTTTGATTTGACGGGCCAAGTGGCCCTGGTGACCGGCGGCTCACGCGGCCTGGGTCTTCAAATGGCACACGCGCTGGGTGAGGCCGGGGCCAAGATCATGCTCAGCTCGCGCAAAGCCGATGACCTGGAAGAAGCCGCAGCCGAGTTGCAAGCTGCTGGCATCGACGCACGCTGGATCGCTGCAGACTGCGCCAAAGAAGAAGACATCCGTCGTCTGGCCGCGGAGACTGTCGAGCGCATGGGCCCCATCGACATCCTGGTCAACAATGCCGGTGCCACTTGGGGGGCGCCTGCCGAAGACCACCCATTGACCGCTTGGGACAAGGTGATGAACCTCAATGTGCGAGGCTATTTCATTCTGGCTCAAGAAGTGGCCAAGTTGTGCATGATTCCGCGTGGCAAAGGCCGCATCGTCAACATCGCCTCGATCGCCGGTTTGGCGGGCAACCCCTCTGCGATGAAGACCATCGCGTACAACACCTCCAAGGGCGCGGTGGTCAACTTCACCCGCGCGCTGGCGGGTGAGTGGGGCGAATACGGCATCACCGTCAACGCCATTTGCCCAGGCTTTTTTCCCAGCAAAATGACGCACGGCCTGCTGGCCCAACTGGGGGCCGACAAAATGGCTCAAGGTGCCCCCCTTCGCCGTTTGGGCGACGACGAGGACCTCAAGGGACTGACCCTGTTGTTCGCGTCTGACGCCGGGAAGCACATCACTGGCCAGTGGCTGGCTGTGGACGGCGGTGTCAGTGCCATCATCGGCGGCTGATCAACGCCAAGGCCCTACCATGAGCATCCCTTTTGGCGCCGTGATCCCGTTTGTGGACCACTTGGGCTTCACCTTGGAGAAGTTCGAGGGCGGCCATTCTGAACTGCGCTATGTGCCTTTGGCCCACCACCTGAACTCTTTTGACGTGACCCACGGTGGCGCGGTGATGACCCTGCTGGATGTGGTCATGGCCACTGCAGCACGCAGCGTTGAGCAAGACATGGGCGTTGTCACCATCGAGATGAAAACCAGTTTCATGCGCCCAGCCAAAGTGCCTGCAGGGCAGGCACTTCAGGCCAAGGGGCAGCTGCTGCACCGCACACGCAGCATGGCATTCACCGAAGGCAAGGTTTTCGACAGCGACGGACAGCTTTGCGCGCATGCCACGGGCACCTTCAAATACGTGGCCAGGCGGGCCTCATCGTCACCTGCGACCGACTGATTTTCTCAACCTTTTATTCATTGACACGGAGCCATTCATGCCCATCAACCACCGCATTGTTCTCGACAACCGTCCTCAGGGGGAGGCCACAGCAGCCAATTTCAAAATGGTGGAATTGGCCTTGCCCGATTTGCAGGACGGCCAAGTTCTGGTCTGTCACCATTACCTGAGCCTGGACCCTTATATGCGTGGCCGCATGAACGAAAGCAAAAGTTACGCTGTTCCACAGCCACTGGGTGAAGTCATGATCGGCGGTACCGTGGGTGAGGTGGTAGACAGCCGTCACCCCAAATTCAAGGCGGGTGACCAGGTCGTTGGCATGGGCGGCTGGCAAGAGTACAGCGTGGTCGATGCCACCGGCATCGGTGCCTTGCGCAAGGTCGATACCACCCATGTGCCCCTGTCGCATTACTTGGGCGCGGTGGGCATGCCTGGTGTCACGGCGTGGTATGGCTTGGTCAAGATCATCGCCCCCAAAGCAGGCGAAACCGTCACGGTGAGTGCCGCCAGCGGTGCGGTCGGCAGCGCTTTCGGTGCATTGGCCAAGGCCCGCGGCTGCCGCGTGGTCGGTATTGCCGGGGGCAAAGACAAATGCGACTACGTGGTCAAAGAGTTGGGCTTTGATGCCTGCATTGACTACAAGGAGCACAAGGACTACCTCTCGCTGTCCAAAGCATTGCGTGAGGCTTGTCCGAACGGCATTGACGGCCATTTTGAAAACGTGGGTGGCATGGTGCTCGATGCGGTGATGCTGCGCACCAATGCCTTTGCCCGCATCGCGGTGTGCGGGATGATCGCAGGCTACGACGGCGCGCCTTTGCCCATGGCCAACCCGGCCCTGATTCTGGTCAACCGCATGAAGATCGAAGGTTTCATTGTCAGTGAGCACATGGAAGTCTGGCCCGAGGCCCTGCAGGAACTCGGCACCCTGGTGGGCACCGGCAAGCTGAGGCCCCGAGAAACCGTGGCCCAGGGTCTGGCCGCCGCGCCCGAAGCTTTTCTGGGCCTGCTCAAAGGCAAAAACTTTGGCAAGCAACTGGTGAAGCTGATCTGAAGTCCTGCATGTCTGAGTTGATCCTGCACCACTACCCGAGCTCGCCTTTTGCCGAGAAGGTGCGCCTGATTCTGGGCTACAAGCAATTGGCCTGGAAGAGCGTGTTCATCCCGATGATCATGCCCAAGCCAGACCTCACGGCGCTCACAGGCGGTTACCGCAAAACCCCGGTGTTGCAAATCGGCGCGGACATTTACTGTGATACGGCACTCATCTGTGAAATTTTGGAGCAGCGGGCACCCACACCCTCCATCGCGCCAGAAGAGGTCAAAGGTGCTGCACCCATCGTGGCGCAGTGGGCCGACAGCGCCTTGTTTACCGCGTCCATGGCCTGGAATTTCCAGCCTGCGGGCGTGGCGCAGGTTTTTGCGGGGGCACCCGCCGAAGGCGTGCAGGCCTTTGTGGCCGATCGCGCCGCCATGCGGGCAGGTGCGCCGCGCATGGCATCGGCCGATGCGGGTGCCACTTACAAAATTTACCTGCAGCGCATCGCCAGCCTCCTGGGCAGTCAGGATTTCCTGTTTGGCGCACAGCCCTGTGTGGCCGACTTTGCGGCTTACCACCCGCTGTGGTTCACCCAAGAGCGCACGCCTGCTTTGGCGGGCATTTTGGACGCCACCCCCGATGTCAAAAGCTGGATGGCCCGCATGAAAGCCATCGGTCACGGCACACCCGACCCATGCAGCGCTGAAGAAGCCTTGCAAGCTGCCCACCGGTCAACCCCTGCGTCTGTGCAAGGCGAGGTCTTCCAAGACGAGCATGGCATCGCCTTGGGCAGTCAGGTGGCGATCGCAGCCGACCACTTTGGCCTCGAGCCATCCGAGGGTGAGTTGGTGGCAGCCACCCGCACCCGTTACACCCTGCGCCGCAACGACGAACGCGCGGGCACCGTCCACGTCCATTTCCCGCGCGTCGGGTTCACATTGAAAAAGGTTTCCCCATGATCGAGAACTACAAAGGCAAAACCGCCGTGCTCACAGGTGCCGGTTCCGGCTTTGGCCTGGAATGCGCCCGCATCGGTGCAAAACTGGGCATGAACCTGGTGTTGGTCGATGTGCAGCAAGATGCCTTGGACAAAGCCGAAGCCGAAATGACCGCGCAGGGCGCTCAGGTGCTGGCCCGCAAGGTCGACGTGTCGAATGCGCAAGCCATGGCGCAATTGGCGGCCGATGTCAAAGCACGCTTTGGCGCACCGCACTTGGTGTTCAACAACGCGGGCGTGGGAGCAGGGGGCCTGGTGTGGGAAAACTCGGTGGCCGATTGGGAGTGGGTGCTGGGTGTCAACCTGTGGGGTGTTGTGCATGGCGTTCGCCTGTTCACGCCCATGATGCTCGAAGCGGCCAAAGCCGATCCGGCTTACCAGGGCCACATCGTGAACACCGCCAGCATGGCCGGTTTGCTCACGCCCCCCAACATGGGCATTTACAACGTGAGCAAGCACGCTGTGGTGTCATTGACCGAAACCTTGTACCAGGACTTGCAGTTGGTGAGTGATCAAGTCAGCGCCAGTGTCTTGTGCCCCTATTTCGTGCCTACCGGCATCAGCCAAAGTCACCGAAACCGCCCGGCAGACTTGCCTGCCGAAAAACCCACGGCCAGCCAGTTGATCGGACAAGCGCAAAGTGACAAAGCTGTGGGCAGTGGCAAAGTGTCTGCTGCGGACGTCGCTCAAAAGGTGTTTGACGCTGTGGCCAGTGGCCAGTTTTACATTTACAGCCACCCGCAAGCTTTGGGCAATGTGCAAAGCCGTATGGAAGCCATTGTCATGGGCGTCAACCCCCCTGATCCCTTTGCCGCCAAGCCTGAACTCGGTCAAGGCTTGAGGCAAGCTTTGCGATCTGCTTGATCGGCTTGCGCTTTTGCGGGTGAGTGACAAAACTCACTTGTGAAAGTGGCCTTCAAAGCAGTGACGCACTTCATGGCCCAAAGCCACATGGGTGGTTCGGGTGCCCGTGACGATCACACACTCTTTGCTGGCCACATGCCAGACCGCACAGGCCACTGGGGGGGTGATGAAGGCTTGCTCACGGCCCATGCCAATGGACTTGGCGCAAAACTGGGCGACATCTTCACGCACCTCCCAACGCAGTTTCACTTCTTTCATGATGCGTTTGTCGACCGATTTGGGCGTGAATTTTTCAAATTCGGACGCGGCGATGACACCGCCATCCATGGTTTGGCACCCTGTCAACAAAGTCAGCACAAACCAAAAGCACAGCCGATGGCATGATTTCGGGATCATCTTGCACCTGCCCTTCATCCATGTAAACATCAAAATCAATTAACTTGATTGTTTTATCAATTCCGATGAAGTTTACAGTTTTGCAATGCGGGTGGGGCGTCAAATCACCCAAAAATCATTCATTTTGATAAATTTAACATTTTGAATATTTCAGAGGAGTTCTCCTGGCGGGGAGACGTCTCTCAAGGTCCTTGTCCATGTGGCAAACTCGCCACCTTTCTTTCACCCTTGCGATCTGAAACATGCAGAAAATCCTGGCCCAGCTGGCCTCTGAAATTCGGATCCGCCCTGAACAAGTCAAAGCCGCTGTGGAATTGCTGGACGGTGGTGCCACCGTCCCCTTCATCGCCCGTTACCGCAAAGAAGTGACTGGAGGCCTCGACGACATCCAGCTGCGCGAGCTGGAGTCGCGTTTGGGCTACCTTCGAGAGCTGGAAGACCGACGGACAGCCGTCATCAAGAGCATCACCGACCAAGGCAAGATGTCGCCCGAGTTGTTGGCCGCCATCGACACTGCGGCGACCAAGCAAGAACTGGAAGACATTTACCTGCCCTTCAAGCCCAAGCGCCGCACCAAGGGCATGATCGCCCGCGAAGCCGGGCTGGAGCCCCTGGCAGACAAGCTGTTTGCCGACCCCACGCTCGATCCGCACGCCGAAGCTCAAGCCTTTGTGCTGGCCCCAGGCGCCATTGAAGGCGCTGACTTCACCACCACCGCCGCCGTGTTGGACGGTGTGCGCGATTTGCTCTCCGAGCGCTGGGCCGAAGACGCCTCTTTGGTGCAAGCCCTGCGTGAATGGCTGTGGAACGAAGGCCTGTTCAAAAGCAAACTGGCCGACGGCAAGGATGAGAACAATGCCGATGTGTCCAAGTTCCGCGATTACTTTGACTACGACGAACCGATTGGTCGAGTGCCCAGCCACCGTGCGCTGGCCGTGTTCCGGGGCCGTGCTTTGGAGATGCTGGACGCCAAACTGGTGCTGCCCGTCGAGCCCGAACCCGGCAAACCCAGCATTGCCGAAGGCAAGATCGCCATGCACCTGGGCTGGAGCCATGCGGCTCGCCCCTCGGACGACCTGATCCGCAAATGCGTGGCCTGGACCTGGCGCGTGAAGCTGAGCCTGTCCACCGAACGCGATTTGTTTGCCCGCCTGCGCGAAGAGGCTGAAAAAGTCGCCATCAAGGTGTTCAGTGACAACCTGCGTGACCTGCTGCTGGCCGCACCCGCTGGCCCCCGCGTGGTCATGGGCCTGGACCCGGGTATCCGCACGGGCGTGAAAGTGGCCGTGGTCGATGCCACCGGCAAGCTGGTCGACACTGCCACGGTGTACCCGCACGAGCCGCGCAAGGACTGGGAGGGTTCGCTCTTCACCTTGGCCAAGCTGTGCGAAAAGCACAACGTCAACCTGATCGCCATTGGCAACGGCACCGCCAGCCGCGAGACCGACAAATTGGCGGGTGACCTGATCAAGCAACTGGCCCGCCTGCGCGATGGGGTGGAAATTCAAAAAGTGGTGGTCAGCGAAGCGGGTGCTTCGGTGTACAGCGCCAGCGAATTCGCCAGCCAGGAAATGCCCGATGTGGACGTGAGCCTGCGCGGCGCGGCCTCCATTGCCCGCCGCCTGCAAGACCCATTGGCCGAACTGGTCAAGATCGACCCCAAGTCGATTGGCGTGGGCCAGTACCAGCACGACGTGAACCAAAGCGAGCTGGCCAAAACCCTGGACGCGGTGGTCGAGGACTGCGTGAACTCGGTGGGTGTGGACCTGAACACCGCCAGCGTGCCGCTGCTGACCCGCGTGTCGGGTTTGTCGGCCAGCGTCGCCAAGTCGGTGGTGCGCTGGCGCGATGCCAACGGCGTGTTCAAGACGCGTCAAGATTTGCTCAAAGTGACCGGCTTGGGTGCCAAAACCTTCGAGCAAAGCGCAGGCTTTTTGCGCATCCGGGGTGGCGACAACCCGCTGGACATGACCGGCGTGCACCCTGAAACCTATCCGGTGGTCGAGCAGATCATCGTCAAGACCGGCAAGCCAGTTCAGGAGATCATGGGCCGCAGCGATGTGCTCAAAACCCTGCGCCCCGAGCTGTTTGTGAGCGACAAGTTTGGCGCGATCACGATCCAGGACATCCTGGGTGAGCTGGAAAAACCCGGCCGCGACCCGCGCCCTGACTTCAAGGTGGCCCGCCTGGCCGATGGCGTGGAAGACATCAAAGACCTGAAAGAAGGCATGACGCTCGAAGGCACCGTGAGCAACGTGGCCCAGTTCGGCGCGTTTGTGGATCTGGGTGTGCACCAGGACGGCCTGGTCCATGTGAGCCAGCTGGCCAACAAGTTCGTGACCGACGCCCGCGAAGTGGTCAAGACCGGCGACATCGTCAAGGTGAAGGTGCTGGAGGTCGATGTGGCCCGCAAGCGCATCAGCCTAACCATGAAGCTGGACGCTGCGCCTGCCAGACAAGGACAAGACGGAAGGGGCCCGCGCGACAACAAGTTTGAAGGGGCAGGGCGTGACAACCGACAGCGTGGCGGCGGATCGGGTGGGGGCTACACCTCGCCACCCGCTGGCACAGGCTCGGCCATGGCCAGCGCTTTTGCCAAACTGCAAGGCCTCAAGAAGTAAAAGCCATGCAAGCCCTCCACATCCACGCTGGCTCCAAGGCCCTGGCCCATATGCGCGAACACGGTTTGCGGCCCGAGCACATTGGCGTCATTCCGGGTGCGGCGGGTGGACCCAAAGGGCTGATCCTTGGTCCTCTGGACCGTTTCATCTTTGGTGAGTGGTTGACACAAAGCCAGCAGGAAGTGGACTTGGTGGGGGCGTCCATTGGTGCATGGCGCATGGCCACGGCGTGCCTGAACAATTCGGTGATGGCGTTTGAGCGGCTGGAGCACGACTACATCCACCAGCATTACGAACCGCTGCCGGGTCAAAAGCGCGTGAGCGCCGAGCAGGTCAGCGAGGCCTTTGGCCACAGCCTGCAAGCTTTCTATGGCGGCCGGATCGCCGAGGTGCTGAGCCACCCGCGTTACAAACTGCACATCGTCACCTCGCGTGGGCGGCACATCCTGCACCGAGAACACCCCTTGGGCACACCGCTGGGCTATGCCGGGGCTTTCTTGAGCAACGCCGTGCACCGCCGTGCCTTGGGGGGCTGGCTGGAGCGGGTGGTGTTTTCAGGGCAGGGCGCGACTTTGCCTTTTGACGCACAAGACTTCCGCACCCGAATGGTGGGCCTGACGGAAGGCAATTTCATGCCCGCGCTGCAAGCGAGCTGCTCTATTCCGTTCGCGCTCAAAGCCGTGCACGACATTCCTGGCGCTCCGAGCGGCGCGTATTGGGATGGCGGCATCACCGACTACCACTTGCACCTGAACTGGACCGCGCCAACTCAGGGGCCGGATCGGTCCATTGTGCTCTACCCGCATTTTCAGAAAAGCGTGGTGCCGGGTTGGCTCGACAAAGCGCTCAAGTGGCGGCATGGCGCCACCCCTTTTCTGGACCACACCATCGTGTTGGCCCCCAACCCCGACTGGGTCAAAACCCTGCCGAACGGTAAACTGCCCGACCGCAAGGATTTCATGACCTATGACCGCGATCTGGCGGGGCGGGTCAAGGTGTGGAATGCGGCGGCCCGTGCCAGCCAGCAATTGGCGGAGGAGTTCAGCCAGTGGTTACACAAGCCCAACGCCTCCATGGTTCAGCCTTTGTAAGGAGTGCGCATGTCTCAAGCCTTTGTTGTCGGTCAAATGACTGTGAAAAACCCAGAAAAATGGGCCCAATACCGATCACAAGTCTTGGCCACCTTGGTCCCTTTTGGTGGAGAGCTCGTGTTTCGGGGTGAACAGGTTCAATCTTTTTCAGGCGTGAACCCACACCCTGACATCGTGGTGATCCGTTTCCCTTCTTTGGCCGATGCGCAGAACTGGCACGCCTCTGCCACTTACCAAGCCTTGATTCCATTGCGCAATGAAGCGGCTGACGTTGTTTTGACCACTTATGCGGCATAACCCCGATGGCAAAGTGGATAATCACGGCATGTTGACCGATACCCCTTTCCTCACCGCTGCGCTCTACAAATTCGTCGATTTGCCCGACTTCGTTGACCTTCAAGCCCCTTTGCAAGCCTGCTGCGAGGCCAACGATGTGAAAGGCACGCTGCTGCTCGCGCATGAGGGCATCAACGGCACGATTGCCGGGCCTGAAGCGGGCATCCGCGCCGTGCTGGCGTTTTTGCGGGCCGATCCGCGCCTGGCCAGTCTGGCCCCCAAAGAGTCCTGGAGCCCCAAGCCACCGTTCACCCGCATGAAGGTCAAGCTCAAAAAAGAGATCGTCACCTTGCGCGTGCCCGAGCTGGACCCCAACAAAACCGTGGGCCAATACGTCAAACCCGCCGACTGGAACGCTTTGCTGGCCGACCCGGAGGTGGTGGTCATCGACACCCGCAACGACTACGAGGTGGCGATTGGCACCTTCAAAGGCGCCGTCAACCCCAACATCAAGAACTTTGTGCAACTGCCTGCCTGGCTGGACGCGCAGGAAAACCTGCAAGGCGAAGCCGGCAAAAAGACCAAAGTGGCCATGTTCTGCACCGGTGGCATCCGCTGTGAAAAGTCGACCGCGCTCATGAAAATGCGCGGCTTTGAAGAGGTGTACCACCTCGAAGGCGGCATCCTCAAGTACCTCGAAGAAATCCCGCCCGAGCAAAGCGTCTGGGAAGGTGAATGCTTTGTGTTTGACGAGCGCGTGAGCGTGGGCCACGGGCTGGGCATGGGGCACCATGAGTTGTGCCGCTCTTGCCGCTGGCCCTTGAGTGCGCAAGACAAGCAGTCTCCGCACTATGTGCTGGGCGTGAGCTGCGCCCACTGCCACGACCAGCGCACGCCCGAGCAAAAGGAAAAAATGGCCGAGCGCCAGCGCCAGGTCGAGCTGGCCGAAGCGCGGGGAGAGGTGCATGTGGGCGCCAAAATGCCCAGCCATGAAATGACCTGAAGTCCGAAGCGATCAAGCGCGACGAACCTGCCCAGACTCAAAGGCTGGTCAGCAGCATGTCCCGGTATTCCTCGGCCGAGGCGATGCGCGGGTTGGTTTTGTGGCAATGGTCGGCCAAGGCCCCGGTGATCACGGCATCAAACAGGCTTTCGGTGACGCCCATGGCCCCCAGCCCCTTGGGCAGGCCCAGACGGGCGCACATGTCTCGGATGGCGTCGGGAATGTCCGTTCCGCTTTGCAAACCCATGGCCTGGGCCATGCGGTTCAGGCGGTTTTCTTTTTGCACGCTTTCAGCCGAAGCATTGAAGCGCACCACCGCTGGCAAAAACATGGCGTTCAAGGTGCCGTGGTGCAGGCGCGGGTTGACACCGCCCAGGCTGTGGCTGAGTGAATGCACGCAGCCCAGGCCCTTTTGAAAGGCCATCGCGCCTTGCATGCTGGCGCTCATCATGTTCAGGCGCGCTTCGCGGTCTTGGCCGTTCGTGGTGGCGCGCTCGATGTTGGCCCAGCCACGGGCGAGGCCGTCGAGCGCAATGCCGTCGGCAGGCGGGTTGAAGGGCGCGGCCATGAAGGTTTCCATGCAATGTGCCACCGCGTCCATGCCGGTGGCAGCAGTCAGCAGGGAGGGCAGGCCCAAGGTCAGTTCGGGGTCACAAATGGCGGCTTTGGGCACGATGAACCAGCTGTGAAAGCCGACTTTGCGGCCGTCGTCCAGAATCAAAATCGCGCCGCGGGCCACTTCGCTGCCGGTGCCGCTGGTGGTGGGCACGGCGATGATGGGGGCCACCCGGTCGGTGATCTTGAGGGAGCCGCCTTCGATGGTGGCGTAGGTTTTGAGCGGGCCCTCATGGCTGACGGCGATCGCCACGCCCTTGGCGCAGTCAATGGCCGAGCCGCCTCCGACCGCGATCAGACCGTCGCAACCCTGCGCCTTGTAAAGGGCTGCCGCGGCACGCACGGCCGACTCGGTCGGATTCGACGGGGTCTGGTCAAACACGGTGACGGGCAAGCCGGGGAGGGCATCCAAGGCTTTTTGCAGCACCCCTGCAGCTTTGACCCCCGCGTCGGTCACGATCAGCGGTTTGCGGATGCCCACGCGCTCACATTCAGCTTGCAGCAGCTTCACGGCGCCAAAGTCGATCTGGATCTGGGTGACGTAGTTGATGAAAGACATGCCAAGTTCTCCGGTGTTTGAGCAGGTATCAGACCCTGTGTTTGGGGCGTTGTACGATTGATGTCCATTTTGATTCAGGAAGTGCCCTTGTCCATCCGGCCCGACCCTCCAGCCGTCACGTTGGTAACACCCAGACACCAACCCTTCGAGCATTCATGAGCAGCCACCACACCAACCCCCGGTCCTTGTTGAACACCGCCGCACGCAGCCTGATCGACCGTGTTGAACGTGCAGGCCGCCCTCCGATGGCTGCGATGACGCCTGCCCAAGCGCGGGAGTTTTACGACATTGGCGGTCCCATGCTGGACCTGCAGCCTGCGCCGCATGTGGACCGTGTGCACGACTTCACCATTCCCGCGCGCGACGGCCACGCCATGCCCGCCCGCCTGTACGCACCTCACAGCGATCAGCCTTTGCCGGTGCTGCTGTACATCCATGGCGGCGGTTTCACCGTGGGCAGCCTCACCACCCACGACGTGCTGTGTCGCCAGCTCTCTCGCCAAGGCCGCTGTGCCGTGGTGTCGCTGGACTACCGCCTTGCGCCCGAGCACCGCTTTCCGACCGCCGTGCATGACAGCTGGGACGCGCTGAACTGGCTGCACCAGAACGGGCAGACCTTGGGGCTGGACAGCCGCCGTTTGGCGGTGGGTGGCGACAGCGCAGGTGGCACGCTCAGCGCCGTGTGCGCCTTGATGGCAAGAGATGCGGGTTTGACACTGGCTTTGCAGCTGTTGTTTTACCCCGGTTGCGGTGCTCGCCAAGACACCGCTTCGCACCACACCTTTGGCCAGGGCTTCATGCTTGACAAAGCCACCATCGACTGGTTTTTTGACGGCTACATCGACGCGAACGACCGGGACGATTGGCGCTTTGCCCCCGGCAACGCCCCAGACCACAGCGGTCTGGCCCCTGCCTGGATCGGTTTGGCCGAATGTGACCCGCTGGTGGACGAGGGCGTGCGCTACGCCGACACCCTGCGCATGGCGGGTGTCCAGGTGGAGCTTGAAATTTACCGGGGTGTGATTCACGGCTTCATTACCATGGGCCGTGCCATTCCCGACGCCCTGCAAGCCCACGCCGATGCAGGCAAGGCCTTGCAACACGCTTTTGAAAGTTGAACCCATGAAACGCCAGGACTTCCGTTTTTCTCACCGCATGCGCGTGCGCTGGGTCGAAGTGGACATGCAGAAAATCGTCTTCAACGGCCATTACCTGATGTACTTCGACACCGCCGTGACCGACTATTGGCGCAACCTGGCCATGCCGTACGCCGAGACCATGCACCAACTGGGCGGTGACTTGTTCGTCAAAAAGGCCAGCGTCGAGTACCACGCCAGCGCCGAAATGGACGATTTTCTGGAGGTGTGCATGCGCTGCGACCGCATCGGTAACTCGTCCATGACTTTTGCAGGCGCGATTTTTCGGGGCGATGAATTGCTGATCACGAGCGAGCTGGTTTATGTGTACGCCGATCCGGTGGCCAAAAAGAGCCAAGCCATCCCTGCGCCCTTGCGCGACATGCTCGAAGGCTTTGAACGCGGCGAAGACATGGTGCAGGTGCATGTGGGTTCGTGGCACGACTTCCAGAAATTGGCCAGTCCGCTGCGCCATGAGGTGTTTGTGGATGAACAAAAAGTGCCTGTGGCCTTGGAGCTGGACCATGAGGACGAGACCGCCTTGCACGCGGTGGCCTTGAACCGCATGGGCCTGTGCCTGGCCACAGGCCGCTTGATTCAGCACGCGCCCGGTGTGGCGCGCATCGGGCGCATGGCCGTTAAAAAACAGATGCGCGGCAGCGACCTGGGCCGCCGCGTGCTGCACGCCCTGATGGACGCTGCGCAGCACCGGGGGGACAACCAGGTCATCCTGCACGCCCAATGCAGTGCCGAAGGCTTTTACAAGCGCTCAGGCTTTGAGGCACATGGCGGTGTTTTTGACGACGCGGGGATTGCGCACATCGAGATGGTGCGCAAGCTTTGAAATTCAGACATCAGCCAGCAGGGCGTAAGGCAGTGGCAGCAACTCGAGCGTCTGCCCTTGGGCGCTTTCTACACGCCAGCCGCTTTGCTGGCTCTCCAGCGTACCGCTGACCAGCGCATCAAAACCCTGCCCATCGGGCCTGGCCGAGCTCAGCACCACGGTGGCGCAAGGCTGCTCGGGGTCTGCGGGGGTGAACACGTCTTGCCCAGCCCTGAGTGCCACAGGGCTGAAAACCCGCGCCATGCGGC
This sequence comes from Comamonadaceae bacterium, assembly GCA_027484105.1. Classification (GTDB taxonomy): domain Bacteria; phylum Pseudomonadota; class Gammaproteobacteria; order Burkholderiales; family Burkholderiaceae_C; genus Limnohabitans_A. Next base: position 10,813 of record JAIXUG010000002.1, on the reverse strand, counting down.
GCTTGAGCGTGCCGCGAAACTGGCTGCGGGCCACAACTTCCTGGCCGGGGTAGCAGCCTTTTTTGAAGTTCACGCCACCGACCGATTCATAGTTGAGCATTTGAGGGACAAAAGCCTCAAACAGCGGCTGGGTCACCAGGGTCACGCCGCTCATGACTTCGGCCCAATCCCAAAGGTCGGTGGACAGCTCCGCCCCAGCGGGCGGTGTTTGAGATGGCGCACCGAGCCACAGGGCGCGGGGCACTGGGGTGTCGCCCAGCACGGCGGGATACAGCGCCACAGCGTGGGCTACATCGGCACTGGCGGTTTGCCAGGGCGAGCCCTGAGGCACAACGGCGCGGGCGCTTTCGCCCAACAAGCCGCGCAGCTGCCATTGGCCCGTGGCGTCGCTCATCTTCACTTTTGCACGCAGCACAAACATGGACAAGCGCTTGAGCGTTTGGGCCAGCAAATCGAGGCTCATGACCAGCAAGACAGTGTCCGGCGCGGTTTTGATGACCACAAAACTGGCTTGCATGCGGCCCTTGGCCGAACAAAAAGCGGCCAGACGGGCCTGGCCCACGGGCAAGAGCAGCACGTCGTTGCTCAGTTGGTTGTGCAAAAAATTGGCCGCATCTTCGCCTTGGGCCTGGATCACACCCAGATGGGGCAGGGCGGCAAGGCCTTGCAACTGGGCAGCGAAGTGGTCGATGGGGGCGGTGGAAGGGTTGGTCATGGCAAAGTGTGTGAGGTGAGCCCCGCTGGCAGGGCCCATCCAATTCAATGGTGGCCGAATGGGGCCTCAGAGCAAAGGCTGGAAGGCCTCAATTATGATCAGCCGCCAGAGTCAATCGGTTCTGTGCGGACATTTTCAAGGGTTGCGGGTGATCAAAGGTTTGTTCAAGGGCTTGGTCAGTTTGGTCGTGCTGGCCTTGGCGCTGGCCAGTGCGGCGTATTTTTGGGTGCAAGGCCCCATGTCGCTGCGTTCACCAGGGGCCAGCCCGGTTGATGTGTCGATCGAGCCGGGCACATCGGCCAAAGCCATCGCGCAGGCCGTGGTCGATGCGGGTGTGGACACATCACCCACCTTGCTTTTCGCTTGGTTTCGCCTGTCGGGTCAGTCGCGCCAAATGCGCGCCGGCAGTTATGAAATTCCCCCTGGCACATCGCCCAAGCGCTTGCTGAACATGCTGGTGCGGGGCGAGGAAAGCCTGCGCACCGTGACGATTGTGGAGGGCTGGAACTGGCGGCAAGTGCGCCAGGCCTTGGCCAAGGCCGAATTGCTCAAGCCCGACAGCCGGGCTCTGGACGACGCGGCCTTGATGGCCCAACTGGGCCGCCCCGGCATCAACCCGGAAGGCCGCTTTTATCCCGATACCTACACCTATGCCAAAGGCGCCAGCGATTTGGCGGTTCTCAAACGCGCGCTCAGCGCCATGGACAAGCACCTGCAAGCCGCCTGGCAAGCCCGCTTGCCCGGTGTGTCGCTCAAATCGCCTGAAGAGGCTTTGGTATTGGCGAGCATTGTGGAAAAGGAAACTGGCCAGGGTGCAGACCGCCCGCTGATTTCTGGCGTGTTCCACAACCGCATGCGCATTGGCATGCGTTTGCAGACCGACCCGACGGTGATTTATGGCTTGGGCGAGGCCTTTGACGGCAACCTTCGCCGCATCCACTTGCAAACCGACAACCCCTGGAACACCTACACCCGGGGCGGCTTGCCGCCCACCCCGATTGCCATGCCCGGCAAGGCGGCTTTGTTGGCGGCGGTGCAGCCCGCCAAGACACAGGCGCTGTACTTTGTGGCCAAGGGCGACGGCAGCAGCCACTTCAGTGCCACGCTCGACGAGCATAACCGTGCGGTCAACCGCTACCAGCGCGGCATTCAAACGGCCAAGGATTGAGGTCAGGCGTGAGCCTGCGACAATCGGGTTTTGCTCATTTCACACACCATGACACGCGGTTTGTTCATCAGTTTTGAAGGCATCGACGGTGCGGGCAAGTCCACGCACATCGCCCGCGTGGCCGAACTGTTTCGCCAAGCGGGCAGGGCGGTCGTGCTGACCCGCGAGCCAGGCGGCACACCGCTGTCGGAAAAACTGCGCGAACTGGTGCTGCACGAGCCCATGGATGCGCTGACCGAAGCGCTGTTGATGTTCGCCGCCCGCCGTGAGCACTTGGTGCAGGTGATCGAGCCCGCACTGGCGCGGAGCGATGTGGTGCTGTGCGACCGTTTCACCGACGCCACGTTTGCCTATCAGGGCGGTGGCCGTGGTTTTGAATGGCAGGTGCTGGCCCAGTTGGAGCGCATGGTCCAGGCCCTGCCCGATGGCGCTTTGCGCCAACCCGATCTGACCGTGTGGTTCGATCTCGACCCGCACATCGCCGCACAGCGACTGGCTTCGGCCCGCGTGCCGGACAAATTTGAATCGCAGACAGCCGACTTTTTTGCCGCTGTACGTGCTGGCTATGCCAAACGCCAGGCTGAAATGCCCGCGCGTTTTGCCCGCATCGACGCCGCCCAAAGCATGGAGGCCGTGGGCGCAGATGTGGGCCGCGTGGTGAGCGAATGGCTCAAGCGGATGGCCGCATGAGCACGGGTTTGAACGCCCCCTGGATTGCGCGCCAGGCCACCGATTTGCTGGCCCAGCGTGGTCACGCCTGGTTGTTGCAAGGTCCTTCAGGTTTGGGTCAGTACGACCTGGCCCTGGCCCTGGTGTCGGCCTGGCTGTGCGAAAAGCCCACACCCCAAGGTGCTTGCGGCGACTGCCCGAGTTGCCATGCGGTGGCCGTGCGCACACACGCCGACCTGGAGGTGTTGATGCCAGAGACGGTGATGCTCGAGCTGGGCTGGCCTTTGTCGGAAAAAGCCCAGGACGAGATCGACAAGAAGACGCGCAAGCCCAGCAAGGAAATCCGGGTGGATGCCATGCGCGACGCGGTGGAGTTTTCGCAGCGCACCAATGCGCGGGGGCGCGGCAAGGCGGTGCTGGTGTTTCCGGCCGAGCGCATGAACACCATCACGGCCAATGCCCTGCTCAAGACCCTGGAAGAACCGCCGGGCGATGTGCGCTTTGTGCTGGCCACCGAGGCGTCGCACATGCTGCTGCCCACCATCCGCAGCCGCTGCTTGGCCCACACCATGAAGTGGCCCGAGGCCGATGAAGCTTTGACGTGGCTAAGCGGGCAGGGCGTACCTGGGACCGTGGCGCAGGCCTTGCTCCGCAGCGCAGGCGGCCGCCCCACCGATGTGTTGCGCCAAGCCCAAGCCGGTTTGTCGCCCGAATGGTGGGCCGCTTTGCCCAAGGCCATGCGCGGGGGCGATGCCCGCCACCTGGCCGATTTGAGCCCGGCGCAAGCCATCGACGCCTTGCAAAAGCTTTGCCACGATTTGGTGTTGCGCCAGTCGGGGGCTGAGCCGCGCTTTTTTGATGCCCAGCAATTGCCCGCGACCCAAGCGTCTGTGTCGGTACTGACCGACTGGTTCAAGCGCCTGATGCAGACGGCGCGCACAGCCGAGCACCCCTTCAATGCCGGTCTGATGCTGGAAGCCTTGACCGCTGATGCCCAACAAACCCTGATGTCCAAGGGCTGAGCCATGTACACCGATTCCCATTGCCATTTGAATTTTCCGGAACTGATGGGCCAGCTGGACAGCATCCAGCAGGCCATGGTGGCCGCCCAAGTGACCCGCGCCTTGGTCATTTGCACCACGATGGAAAAGTTTGACGAGGTCCACAAGCTGGCCATGGACAACGACAACATGTGGGCCACGGTGGGTGTGCACCCGGACAACGAGGGCGTGCAGGAACCCAGTTTGCAGGATTTGCTGGACGGCGCAGCGCGCCCCAAAGTGGTGGCCATTGGCGAGACGGGGCTGGACTATTACCAAATGGACGAACGCAAAGGCGGGCGCACGGTGGCGGACATGGAATGGCAGCGAGAGCGCTTTCGCACCCACATCCGTGCAGCGCGTCAGACGGGCCTGCCCTTGGTGATTCACACCCGCGAGGCATCGGATGACACCATCGCCATCTTGAAAGAAGAGGGCGAAACGGGCGGAGCAGGGTGTGCGGGCGGCGTGTTTCATTGCTTCACCGAAAGCCAGCAAGTTGCCCGTGCGGCTCTGGATTTGGGGTTTTACATCTCGTTTTCAGGCATCTTGACCTTCAAAACGGCGGCTGATTTGCGCGAAGTGGCCAAATTTGTCCCGGACGACCGCCTTTTGATTGAAACCGACAGCCCTTATTTGGCCCCTGTGCCTTTCCGTGGCAAGACCAACAACCCTTCCTATGTTCCGTATGTGGCAGAGCTGCTGGCCAGCCTGAGAGGCGGTACAGCCGAGGAAATGGGCCGTTTGACCACCCGGAATTTCTTGACTTTGTTTGATCAAACCCATTGATTTACATCATGTATAACTTTAATAAAGCTATAAAGTGCATTGTTTTAATTGGACTTTTTTCTTTTCAGATCAAAGCCAATGCGGGCTCCTACGAAGACTTCTTCAAAGCCGTTCAGTTTGACAATGTGCGCACGGTTCAATCACTTTTACAAAGAGGTTTTGACCCCAACACGGTCAATCCGGAGGGCGTACCCGCATTGATGCTGGCAGTTCGAGAGCCCTCACTCAAAGTGGCGGAGCTTCTGGCCAGTTGGCCTCAAACCAAGACCGAGGTCCGCAATGCCCACGATGAAAGTCCGCTCATGCTGGCGGCTCTGAAGGGATATTTGCCCTTGGTCAAAAAATTGGTGGCCAATGACGCCGATGTGAACAAGCCCGGCTGGACCCCTTTGCATTACGCGGCGACGGGCGGCCACGTGCCCATCGTTGAGTTTTTGCTCGAAGAAAGCGCCTACATCGATGCCGAGTCGCCCAACGGCACCACGCCTTTGATGATGGCCGCCATGTATGGCAGTCCTGAAGCGGTGAAGGTTCTGATTCAGGCGGGTGCAGATTTGACCTTGAAAAATCACCTGGGTATGACAGCCCTTGATTTCGCCATCAGGGGTCAGCGGCCCAATGCCCGTGAATTGATTGAAACCGGCTTGTCCCGATTGGCTGATCGTCAAAAGCGCATGAATGAGCAAGGTCGTGATGCGCAGGCTGATCGTCCGGCACAGCGTTAGACCATGGACACATTCAAGGTCCTTTTTTGAGACATCTTTGACCTGCTTTGTGTTGCATGTAATTGCTCACGATGTGTATTATGTAAAGTAACAAGCGTAGCACACCACATCGCATCACAACACACATGCAAGTGGCGGTGATGAACAGACTGCAGCACTTAAGCAGTCGTCCAGCAGATGAGATGTTCTGTGAACGGGTGTGGCTCAAGGGGTCAAGCGCAAGCGGTGAACTGCTTTGTTTGGGGCTTGCAGCGGTCGGTATTGGCCCGCAACCCAAGCGCCGGCCATCGAGCGACTGCGCGGGTCGAAAACATGGCCAGATTGACCGGTTTGGTAAATGAAGACCGATTGTTCAGCATCGGACAGGTCATACACCGCGCGCATCGACGCGGCATGGCGGTTGGCAAAGGGTTCCTTGAGGTCGTTGGCCCAATACTGACCCACATTCACGGTGAACAAGTCCCCTGCACTTTCGGTCCGCACATCAAACAGTCTGTTCAGCCAAGGCACTTTGCCAAAAGGTTTGTGACTGCTGATGGCCGGGTGCCAAGCACCCCATCGCCAGCGGCGCATGTCATGGCCTTCTTTGGCCGCAATGCGGGTCAAGGCACGGTCCAGCGCTGCAGACACTTGCGCTGGACAACCTGCGGCGCCACACCAAAAAGCGTCAGAGCGTTTCAGGATGCCTTCCACCGCCGCGCGGAAATGTCGTTTGCCGTACAGCGCCTGGAAACGCTCGGCGCCCAGATGCGGCACCAGCAATCCCCGCGTCAATTCGTCGGCCCAGACATTGAACACCAGCGCAGCGGCACTGTCGGCCTTCATCTGACCATCAAAAGTGCTGAGCATTTTCAAAGCCTGATCACCCAGCGGGTGTTGAGGCTTGGCGGTCAGCGCAACCGGCAGCAGCGCCTTGGCGCCCAGAGACAAAACATCGTTTTGGATGGCTTGCAGGCTTTCGCGGCTGTGTTTGGGTGCTGCTGCCAGCAATTGCTCAATGCGCTCAAAACGCTCCGGCGTGGTCCAGTCTCCTCCAACAAAATGTGCATAGCCCGGTGGCAAGATGTTTTGGTTGGCGGTGGCGTGCCAGCCTTTGGCTTCGATGGCGGCGCGGCCCAATGCAGGGTTTTGGTTTGCAGGCAACCAACCGGTCCAGTCGTATTGGGCCAACCAGCCGGGAGCCGGTGCCACGCCACGGATGTCGTTGTGTGGTGAACGCGTCGGCAGTTTGCCCACAGCCTGAAACGCCACTTCACCCAAGGTGTCGGCCATGACCACGCTTTGCATGGGCGCATGGTTGTCGGTGAAGGCCTTTTGCAGTTCGGGCACGGTTTGCGCCCAATTGATCAACATGCCCGATTCGACGGTTTTGTTGTCCTCGGTCAAGGCTGACCAGCGCAGGCTGACGGCGTAGCGCTCTGGGTTGATCAGTTGGCGGTATTGCGCTTGCACATCGCTGATGACGGGTCCGTGGCGGGTGTTGCGCACTTGCAGGCTCACATCGCCCTGCCCTTTGACCCGGATGGTTTCGGTCCGTTCATCAAATGCAGCCCAGCCGGTGGGTGTGCGGTATTGGCCGGGTTTGGAGGCGTCCAGTTGCTCCAGGTACAAATCCTGAACGTCCGGTCCGGTGTTGGTGAACCCCCAAGCAACGCCTGGTGTGCGGCCCAGCACCACAAAAGGCAAACCGGGCAAGGTGGCGCCGATCACATCCAGCGCGGGGTGCTTGTGCCCACCGGGCAATTCACCGGCAGGTGCCTTGAGGCGGGCGAAATACCAGATGGCGGGCGAACTCAGGGCCAAGTGCGGGTCGTTGGCCAGCAGGGGCTTGCCGCTGACGGTGCGGCTGCCGGGCACCACCCAGTTGTTGCTGCCCTTGCCTTCCAAAATGCCGACATCGCGCACCCAATCGGCCGACCATTGGGCCAGGCCGCTGGGGGCGGTGTGGGTCGCTGAAGCGGTCTTGTCCTTGGGGGCGTAGACGCCCAGCTCGGCATACAAGGCTGGCAAGTCAACGGATGTGGCGGGCTTTTCACCTGGGTAAGGCGGCATGAGTTGCCACAGTTGCTCCTGATTCAGCACCTGTGAGGCCGACAAACGGGCGAATTCTTGCCCCCAGTTGCCGCCCAAATCGAGGGCCATCATCAGCGCCCAGCCCAGGCTGTCTTCGGGCGACCAGGCCTGCCCCTTGGAGCCACCGGCCACGGTGCCGAGGATTTTGAATTCGGGCGATGGCCGCACAGCGCCACTGGCCCAAGCGTTTTGAATGCCCTCGCTGTAGGCCTGCAGGGCCGCTTGCGTGGCGGGCGATAAACCCTTCAACTGTTTGTGCGCCATGCCGATGATGCCCAGCGTGCGCATGAGTTTGTCGGTGTCCAGCGTGGCCGCACCCAAAATTTCGGACAGTTCACCGCGCATCAAGCGGCGGTTGAATTCGAGTTGCCAGCCGCGCTCTTGCGCGTGCACAAAGCCCAGTGCGCGCCAGGTGTCCAGGGCGGTGGCACCTTCAATGTGCGTCACATCTGCGGCGTCACGGGTGATGGTGACTTGGCTATTCAAGCCTGCCAACTTGAGCTGACCATCCAGTTGCGGCATGCTGCGCAGCAAGTGCACGGCCAATACGCCACCCAGCACCAGCACAGCGGCCAGCAGCAACAAAACAAGTCGTCCGATCCATTTCATGGGTGTCTCCGTGTGGGCGTTGGAATCGCCTCTGGGGTGGCTTGCTCAGACCTCGCTTCAAGGCCATTTAGAGGCTTAAATGTGGCCCCAAACCATCAGTGCGTCACGCCCTTCGGTGACAAGGTCCACCTTGGCGCCCACAGGCAGCAGCACCTTGGTTTCCACATGGCCAAATGGCAAGCCAGTGAGCACCTGGGCCTTGATCTGGCCGCGCAGCCAGTCGATCACGGTGGTCAGCTTGAAGCCTTTGTCGTGCGCAGGCACCAGTTTGTAATGGGTGAACTGACCGAACAGCACCGCCTTTTGCTGGGCCAACACACCGGCATGCAGCAGTTGGGTGAGCATGCGCTCGACACGGTAAGGGTGCTCACCCACGTCTTCCAGAAAGAGCACGCCGCCTTTGACTTGTGGGAAGTACGGTGTGCCCAGCAGCGAGGTCAGCACCGTCAGGTTGCCACCCCACAACGGCGCGTCTTTGACCCGCACGCGGCGTTCAGCCTCGGCTTTGGGCAACTGCCAGCCAGTGCCCTCCCCTTGCTCCAGCAGCAAATCGTCAAAACAGGCTTGCATGATGTCGTCCGGCGCCTGTTCGGGGCCAAAGTCTTCACCCAATGCCGGGCCTTGCCAGCTGATCCGTCCGGTTTTGGCGAACACGGCCTGGTTGAAAGCGGTGAAATCGCTCAAGCCCACAAACTGCATGCCGCCATCGATCGCTTTGGCGATCTGCTTGTAGGGCAAGGCGGGCAGGATGCGCGTGAGGCCATAGCCGCCTCGCGAGATCAGCGCCACGTCGGCGCCGCTGGCGGCTGCGCGGCTGATGGCCGCAACGCGAGTCGCATCATCACCCGCAAAGCGCATGTGGCTGGCCAAAGCCGCTTCGTCCACCTCGACCTGGTGCCCTTGGGCTTGCAAACGCTTGAGGCCACGGCGAAATGCAGCCTTGTCGCGTACCGCACTGGAGGGAGAAAAAATGTAGATGTGGGCCATGTGCTGTGTTCGTCTTCAGGGCTTGAAGTGTCGCACAGCCGCCTCGGCAATCGCCCTGCCCTGCTCCTGCACAAAATGGCCCGCATCGGGCAGCAGCATGGGCTCAGGGCAGCCTTTGATTTGAGTTTGCAACTGGCGCATCACCGGCTCGCCCAGCACCGGGTCTTGCTGGCCAATGGCCATGAAGCTCTGGTCTTGCCAGTCATTGCGCCAAAAATCTCGCGCTTGCCGTGAAATGGCCGCGCCGGGCGAATCGGCAAACTCCGGCACCATGGGTGGAAAAGCGCGCAGCGCGGCGCGATAGCCCTTGTCCGGAAACGGGGCGTTGTAAGCCGCTGTCTCTTGCGGGGTCATACCGGGGTTGCCGCGCTTGAACAACTTGCCCACGTCGAACAGCGGCTGGCTTTGGCACCAATCGCGCCAAGCCAAAAAGCCGTCGCTCAGCGCCTGCTCTCCCGTGGTCAAAGTGGTGTTCATGACCAACAGACCCTTGTAACGCTCGGGCGCGGCCATGGGCAAAGTCAACCCCAAAATGCCTCCCCAGTCCTGCACCACCAGCACCACGCTCTGCAGGTCAAGCCGTTCGATCAAATCCAGCAAGGACTGGCGGTGGCTGACGAACTGGTGAAAACTGTCCTTCTTGGGCTTGTCGCTCTTGCCAAAACCGATCAGGTCGGGCGCGACCACCCGGTGCCCTGCGCTGAGCCAGACCGGGATCATCTTGCGGTAGAGGTAACTCCAGGCCGGGTTGCCATGCAGGCACAGCCAGGTCAAGGGCGCATTCGCATCGCCCTCGTCCAAGTAATGCATGCGCAGCCCAGCGATGCTGGGCAGGTCGTTCACATAGTGCGGCTGCCAAGGGTAATCGGGCAAGCCGACAAACGCCTCATCGGGGGTGCGCAAGGCGTCTTCTCTGAGGGGCTGTGTGTTCATTCGCTTGGGCCTGAAAAAGTCTTTGAGCAGCTGGCCGCATTCCTCGGCCAACACACCGCCCGTGACCTGGGTTTGGTGGTTCAATTGGGTGTGCGCAAACAGGTTGAGGACCGAGCCCGCCACCCCGGTGCGCGGGTCGGCCGCGCCAAACACCACACGGTCCACTCTGGCGTGCAGCATGGCGCCGCTGCACATGGCGCAGGGCTCCAGCGTCACATACAGCGTGCAGCCGTCGAGCCGGTAATTGCCGAGCACCCGGGCCGCTTCGCGGAGCGCCACCACCTCGGCATGTGCTGTCGGGTCGTGGCTGGCAATCGGGGCGTTGCGGCCTTTGGCGATCACCTGGCCATCTTTTACGACCACCGCCCCCACCGGCACCTCACCTGAGGCCAAAGCCTCACGGGCTTGGTCCAAGGCCATGCGCATGCCTTGCTCGTCACTCAGCCCATTCATGCGTCGACTTCCTCTTCGATGTGAAAGCGGTGCAAAAAACGGTGAAGCACGGGCGCACCCAACACAGCCACACAGATCAGCGCGACAAAACCACTGTAGAGCGCGTAGGTGGCGGCAAACACCTTGCCCGCGGTGCTGAGCGGCTCGCCCACCGGACCCATGCCCGACAAAATCATGGCCGCGCTCAGGTACGCATCAACCCAGGACTGGTCTTCGAGGGTGTGGTAACCGACAACGCCCACCAACAGAGAGACACCGATCAGCAGCAAAGCCAGGCCCGCGGCACTGATCAATCGACGGTGGTAGTCCGCCTGAGGGATCAAAGGTTTGCTGTAATGTTCAAACACGGTGTTTCATCCTTGGACTTGGGTTCCGCACCGGCGCCCGTCACGACCCACGGATACGACAGAGGCAAAAGCACCATCGAACTTGGTACGTTCTACCGCCTGCGGATCGATGTGGAGCAAGGGTTGGAGGAGGAACATTCAATCTGAATGTACCAAAACAAAGGCACCCTAAGGTGCCTTTGTATCACTCCCACTCGATCGTGGCAGGCGGTTTTGAACTCACGTCGTAAGTCACCCGGTTGATGCCCCGCACCTCGTTGATGATGCGTCCGGACACTTTCTTGAGCAGCGCATAAGGCAACTCG
>JAIXUG010000022.1 GCA_027484105.1 Comamonadaceae bacterium | reverse complement strand
TGGTCGAAGAAGCGGTGCTGGCCGAGTTCGAGCGCATCGCCGAGCGCGGCGGCGTGCTGGGCGCCATGGAGACCGGCTACCAGCGCGGCAAGATCCAGGACGAGAGCATGCACTACGAGATGCTCAAGCACACCGGCGAGCTGCCCATCATCGGCGTCAACACCTTCCGCAACCCCAAGGGCGACGAAGTCATGGAAACGCTGGAACTGGCCCGCTCGACCGAGGAAGAAAAGCAAAGCCAGCTCAAGCGCCTGAACGACTTCCACGCCCTGCACGCAGCCGAATCACCCGCCATGCTCAAACGGCTGCAACAAGCCGTGATCGACAACGGCAACGTGTTCGAGGTGCTGATGGACGCGGTGCGGGTCTGCTCGCTCGGCCAGATCACCAACGCCCTGTTTGAGGTGGGTGGTCAGTACCGACGGAATATGTGACCCTCAAAAGTTCACCCGATTGGCGCCCTTGAGCGCCAGCATACTGCGCGCCTCTTCAGGAGAAGCGATCTCCAGGTTCAGCGCTTCCAGCACGGTGCGGATGCGCTGCACTTGCTGAGCACTGGACTCGGCCAATTGTCCTGGGCCGATCCACAGCGAGTCTTCCAGCCCCACCCGCACGTTCGAGCCCATGGCCGCGCCGATGCTGGCCAGCGCAATTTGTCCTTTTCCTGCACCCAAAATCGACCATTGGTAATCCTTGCCGAACAAGCGATCGGCGGTGCGGCGCATGTGCATCAGGTCTTCGGGGTGCGGGCCGATGCCACCCAAAATGCCGAACACCGACTGCACGAACAACGGCCCCGTGACCAGCCCCCGATCGCGGAAGTGCGCCAGGTTGTACAGGTGGCTGATGTCGTAGCACTCAAACTCAAAGCGGGTGCCATTTTCGGTGCCCAGACGCAAAATCGTTTCGATGTCCTTGTAGGTGTTCTTGAACACCAGGTCGCGGCTTTTTTCCAGGTGCTCACGCTCCCACTCGTGCTCAAAATTCTTGAAACGGTCCAGCATGGGAAACAGGCCAAAGTTCATCGACCCCATGTTGAGCGACGCCACCTCGGGCTTGAAGGTCAACGCTGGCTGCATGCGCTCGTGCACCGTCATGTGCGGGCTACCGCCCGTGGTCAGGTTAATCACGGCGTTGGTATTGGCCTTGATCTTTTGCAAAAACGGCACAAAAAACGCGGGATCTTGCGAGGGGCGGCCGTCTGCAGGGTCGCGTGCATGCAGGTGCAAGATGGCAGCGCCCGCCTCTGCTGCGGCAATGGCCGCATCGGCGATTTCGTCGGCCGTCACCGGCAAATGCGGCGACATGCTGGGTGTGTGAATGGCCCCTGTGGGGGCGCAGGTGATGATGACTTTGCGCGCTTGACTCATGAACGGTCTCCAAACATGCTGACCCAGCCCCTGTCGGCTTGGCCTGAGCCACAGCATGCCCGTCCGGCAAGAACAGCAAGGTCACCTAGGCAACAAACGCGCTGGCATGACACACCCGGGCCACATGATTGCAGCAAAATGGTCAACATGCACCCTGCACGGGGTGCGCATCATTGCCAGACACACCGCCCAGGAAAACCATGCAGCACTTGCCGCCCTTCATTGCCCCATCCGAGCACCACGATGCCGACAGCGCCTTGGCGCAAATCCAGCACATCTACCAGCACAGCGTGAACCACCTGCGCCAGGCCATGCGCGAGTTTGTGGCGGGCGCGGACATGGCGGGCACCCGCGTGCGGGCGTTTTACCCTTTTGTACGGGTGCAGGTGACCAGCGCCAGCCGCCGCCCCGAAGGCCTGGACAGCCGCTTGAGCTATGGTTTTGTGGCCGAGCCGGGCCGCTTCGAAACCACCCTGACCCGGCCGGACCTGTTTGTTTTTTACATCCGTCAGCAGTTGACGCTGCTGCTGCAAAACCACGGCGTGAGCCTGCAGGTGGGCACCAGCAACCAGCCGATCCCGATCCACTTTTCTTTCGCCGACGACGAACACATGGAAGGCAGTCTGAGCCGAGAGAGACAGGCCCTGATGCGTGAGGTGTTCGACCTGCCCGACCTGGCCGCCATGGACGACGGGATTGCCAATGGCACGCACGAGCCCACGCCCGCCGAAGGCCGCCCCTTGTCGCTGTTCACCGCGCCACGCATCGACTATTCGCTGCAACGCCTGCGCCACTACACCGGCACCTCACCGCACTGGTTTCAGAACTATGTGCTGTTCACCAACTACCAGTTTTACATCGACGAATTCATTGCCCTGGGCCGCGCCGAAATGCACAACCCGGACAGCGAATACATCGCCTTTGTCGAGCCCGGCAACCAGGTCACGCGGCGCGTGGGTCTGCCCGCCGAAGAGGTGGACGCCCTGGGCCAAACACCGCCGCGCCTGCCACAAATGCCGGGCTACCACCTGGTGCGTAAGGGCCACAGCGGCATCACCATGGTCAACATCGGCGTGGGGCCCGCCAACGCCAAGACCATCACCGACCACATTGCGGTGCTGCGCCCACACGCCTGGCTGATGCTGGGCCACTGCGCAGGCCTGCGCACCACGCAGCAATTGGGCGACTATGTGCTGGCCCACGCCTATGTGCGCGAAGACCATGTGCTGGACGAAGAGCTGCCGCTGTGGGTGCCGATTCCGGCACTGGCCGAAGTGCAGGTGGCCCTCGAAAAAGCCGTGGCCGAAGTCACCGGCTGCCAAGGCCCTGAGCTCAAACGCTTCATGCGCACCGGCACCGTGGCCAGCACCGACAACCGCAACTGGGAATTGCTGCCCACCCACAACGTGGCCAGCACGCCGCAGCGGCGCTTCAGCCAAAGCCGCGCCGTGGCGCTCGACATGGAAAGCGCCACGATTGCGGCCAACGGTTTTCGCTTTCGGGTGCCCTATGGCACGCTGCTGTGCGTGAGCGACAAGCCCCTGCACGGCGAGATCAAGCTGCCGGGCATGGCCAACCACTTTTACCGCGAGCGCGTCAACCAGCATTTGCAGATTGGCATCCGCGCCGTCACCTTGCTGCGCAACGCCGGACCCGAACAACTGCACAGCCGCAAGCTGCGCAGCTTTGCCGAGGTGGCGTTTCAATAAGACACTGCGGCGTCAGGTTTTCCTCTTTTTTTGTGACACAGTCCAGCCATGCACATTCTTTTCATTGCCGACCCCCTTGAGTCCTTCAAGATTTACAAGGACACCACGTTTTCGATGATGCGCGAAGCACAAAAGCGCGGCCACCAAGTGGTGGCCTGCCAGATGACCGATGTGCGCTGGCAGCAAGGCGAAGCGGTGTCTGCCCAGGTGCGCGACATCACCCTCACCGGACAGCCAGACAGCTGGTTCACCCAGACCGCCACGCGCCGAGCTTCGCTGAAAGACTTTGACGCCGTCATCATGCGCACCGACCCGCCTTTTGACAGCGAATACTTTTACGCCACCCACCTGCTGAGCCAGGCCGAACGCGAAGGGGCCAAGGTGTTCAACAGCCCCGCTGCTTTGCGCAACCACCCCGAAAAACTCGCCATCCTGGAGTTCCCGCAGTTCATTGCCCCCACTTTGGTCACGCGCAGCGAAGCCGACATCCGCGCCTTTCATGCCACGCATGGCGACATCATCTTGAAGCCCCTGGACGGCATGGGCGGTATGGGCATATTCAAAGTGGGCGCCGACGGCCTGAACCTGGGCGCCATCATCGAAACCCTCAACCGGGGTGGCGCGCAAACCGTGATGGTGCAAAAGTTTTTGCCGGGCATCGCCCAAGGCGACAAACGCGTGCTCTTGATCGGCGGCAAGCCCGTGCCCTTTTGCCTGGCCCGCATTCCGCAAGGTGGCGAGGTGCGCGGCAATCTGGCGGCGGGTGGCAAGGGCGTGGCCCAGCCGATTTCAGCACGCGACCGCGAAATTGCCGAGGCCCTGGGCCCGATTTTGTTCGCACGCGGCCTGATGCTGGTGGGCCTGGACATCATTGGCGAGAGTCTCACCGAGATCAACGTGACCAGCCCCACCTGCTTTCAGGAAATCACCGACCAGATGGGCTGCGACGTGGCGGCGCTGTTCATGGACGCGGTCGAGCACAAGCTCTGAGAAAAAGCCCAGCGCGCGAGCGCATCAAGGGAACTTGTCGGGGGTCCATCGCAAACCGAAGGACAACCAGTTGTGTGAGGACCGCAAGCCTTGGGGCGCTCCCCAGGTGGCGTCGATTTGGAACCGGTCAGGCACCAGCTGGTAACGCAGACCGGTTTGCCAAAAAGGCTTTTGCCGGTCGTTGCCAAAGGTTTCGCCAATCCACATCCAGCGCCGATGGAACTGGACCTCCAAACCCATGCCCCAGGTCAACTGGTCTTGCCCGCTGGCACGGTCGCGAGCCCAACCCACATTGGAATGGGTCACAAAGCGCCCCTCTGCAAAAGACACCGACACGGGGACATAGACATACGTTTGTCCCTGATCTCCCCCTGCAGGTGCGTGCGGGCGATGCCGAAGATGCCCTATCGCCACACCCGCACCCCAGCCATCGGCGGGCATGCTTTTGAACAGGGTTTTGATCTGCAGCACGGCATCGGTGCCAGTCGACTTGTCGGCCTCTCGCAACGAAGACCCACCGGCAGTGATCTCCAGATTGCCCGTGGGGTTGCAAGCAGGCAGAGCCCAGAACTCGCTGCGGTCCGAATAGCGGCGCGACCAAGTTTCGAGCTGGCAACTGCCCGCGGTGGTCAGGCGGGCATCGTCGGTCATGAAAGGCCGCGCAGCCCAGGCCACTGCAGGCCAGCACAACACCAGGCACAGCACTTTGGCGGTCAAACGCATCAACATGTGGAGGATCTTACCGAGCCTTTGTGACAAGACGGCGCAAAGCATCAGACGTCCAGCAGGTCACCCTCTGCAAAGGTGTGCACTTGGCCTGGCGTCATGGCTTGCCAAGCTTCGTCGGTCGTCAAGGGGGCCGTGACCACCACCGCCACACGGTCGGTCTCGCGGGTGCAATCGGCAAAATTCATGCTCAGGTCTTCGTCGCTGAGCGTGGCCCGGCTGAACGGGTGCTTGCGCAACACATAGTGCAAGTTCGTGCTGGCGTGTGCCCACAGTGCCTGGCCATTGGAGAGCAAAAAATTGAAGGTGCCGTGGCGGGCAATTTGGGGCACCAACTCGCGCAAGGTGCAGCTGAGCTCCTGCACACTGGGCACGCTGGCGTGAGACTTGGCCAGCTCTTGCATCAGCCAGCAAAATGCCCACTCGCTGTCGGTCTGCCCCACGGGTTTGAAGTTGCCGTGCAGGCGCGGCGCAAAGTCCACCAGGTTGCCGTTGTGCGCAAACACCCAATAGCGCCCCCACAGCTCGCGTACAAAGGGGTGGCAGTTTTCCAGTTTGACATCGCCTTGCGTGGCCTTGCGGATGTGGGCAATCACGTTTTGGCTTTTGATCGGGTAGCGCCGGATCAACTCGGCCACCGGCGAGGTGCTGGCGCTTTGGTGGTCCACAAAGTGGCGAACCCCCTGCCCTTCAAAGAAGGCAATGCCCCAACCGTCGCCGTGGTGGTCGGTCAGGCCGCCGCGCTGAGCAAACCCACTGAAGCTGAACGTGATGTCGGTCGGGGTGTTGGCATTCATGCCGAGGAGTTGGCACATGGCATCAGTCTTTCGGTGTGGGCGAGTGGGTGGGCGCGGGCGTGGCCGACTCGCCCATCTTCCAGGCGGCCAGCAGGGCCAGCGCCGTGATGATCGCCAAAAACACAAAGGTTTCGTTGAAGGCGCGCAATGGCAAATCAGCAAAAGCATGCACCACCAGCCGCCATTCAAGCACGATGGCGCAGATGCTCACCCCCGCCGCGCCGCCCAGCATGCGCACAAAACCGATGACGCTGGAGGCTTGCGGGATCAGGTCCTTGGGCAAGCCCCGCAAAGCCCCCAGGTTGAGCGAAGGCAAGATGAAGCCCAGGCCAATGCGCCCGAGAATGACCAATACCCAAAGCAAGGCCAAGCCCGCCGCCGGGTGAACCAAGGGCATGAGCGCAAACGACAGCGCCAGCAAAGCCAGACCCCAACTCACCCAATGGGCGGGCGGCATGCGGTTCGACAAACGCCCCACCGCCGCGATGGTCATGGCCAGCAAAATGCCGGCGGGCAATAAAGCGGCACCGATGTAGGACGGCGACAAGCCCAGACCCATCTGCATGTAAACCGGCAACAAATACGTGGAGCCAAACAGCGCAATGCCGTAGGTGAAAGACACCAGCGCCCCCATGGCGAAATGGCGATGGGCAAACACCTTGAGATTCATGAGCGGGCGACGTCGGACCTGGGACACGGCTTGGGTTTGTCGCTCAGGCCGCAGCAAATGCCGCTGCCAGGCGACAAACAGTGCCATGCCCAAGCCGGCCAGCACCAACAGGATCACGGCCAGCGTGCTGCCATCGCCTCGCAACTGCACCAAGCCGTTGAGCAGCATCAAGGTGGAGGCACTGGCCAGCGCCAGCCCCATCCAGTCGAGACCCGGGCTGTCGGCGTCGGCCTGCACACCGCCCGGCGCCGAGGTGGGCACATAGCGGCGCGACAGCCACAACGCCACCATGGCCAAGGGCACCACCATGAAAAAGATCGAGCGCCAGCCGAACACATCGACCAGCACACCGCCAATGCTGGGGCCAATGGCCGGGGCCAGCACCACACCCATGCCAAACAAGCCACTGGCACGGCCCTGCTCTTCTGACGCAAAAGCACGCAAGATGATGATGGCGGGAATGGGCTGTACCACGCCGGCGGCCAAACCCTCGGCCACGCGCGCGGCCATGACCAGCGGAAAGTCGTTGGCCAAGCCGCCCACCACGCCGCCGCCCAACAGCAGCCACATGCACACCTCGTACACCCTGCGGTAACCATAGCGCGACAACAGCCAGGGCGTGGTGAGCATGGACACCGTCATGGCGACCATGAAGCCGGAGGTGACCCACTGCACACGGCTTTGGCCCAAGGTGAAATGCGTGCTCATGTCGGGGATGGCCACATTCATGATGGTCGACGACATCACCGCCGCCATGGAGCCCAGCATGACCGACAGCAGCAACAGCCAGCGGTGCCGCTCGCCATAACGCGCTTGCAGCGCCTGCAGGCTGTGCGGGCCTTGGGCCTGGGTCATGCGCGTCCAGCCTGCAAGGGGTCTTGCGGAGGTTCAGGGTTTGGGGCTGGCGACGCAGCCACACAGGCCGCGCAAATGCAGGCCTTGTTGCGCGCCGCCTCAGGCACCTGTTTCAGCACATCGGCGCTGAACTCGACCCGCGTGCACCAGCAGGGGCCCGAATTCGCTTGGCCCGGCGTGGCCATGGCGCAGGCATTGGGCTGACCGCACAAGGGGCAACGACAAGGGTCCAGAGTGTTCAAGGGCTGGGTCATGGTGGGGGCTCTCAATCTTGGCCAGGGCGGCGCCGCTGCGCATCGCACTCTCCAAAAATCCTATTTTCAGGCATGCGCAACGGCGCCCTTTGGCTATGCCGATTCTGCACCTGCGTCGCAGCCCACCCCGTGGTCTCCCACCAAACTGCCTGTGCACGAACGATGGACGGCACACCTCAAAGAAAACGGCTCCCGAAAGAGCCGTTTTCAATGGCCAGAACTGCCCAAGATCAGGCCGCCTTGACCTTCAGACGCCAGGCGTGCAGCAGGGGCTCGGTGTAGCCACTGGGCTGGGCCTTGCCCTTGAAGACCAGATCGCAAGCCGCTTTGTAGGCCGCCGACTTGGCGAAGTTGCCCGCCATCTTCTGGTAGGCCGCGTCGCCCGCGTTTTGCGTGTCCACCACCGCCGCCATGCGCTCCATCGTGGCTTTGACTTGCTTTTCGGTCACCACGCCGTGGTGCAGCCAGTTGGCCATGTGCTGGCTGGAAATGCGCAGGGTGGCGCGGTCTTCCATCAGACCCACGCCGTTGATGTCGGGCACTTTGGAGCAGCCCACGCCCTGGTCCACCCAACGCACCACATAGCCCAAGATGCCTTGGGCGTTGTTGTCGAGTTCCTTTTGCTTGTCTTCAGCCGACCAGTTGGCGGCGTCCTTGGCCACCACAGGGAACTGCAGCAAGGCGTTGAGGGTGTCATCGCGCAGCTGTTTCGGGTCAAGCTTTGCCACAGCCTTTTCCATCTGCTTTTGCAGCGCCGGCACGTCCACTTGGTGGTAGTGCATGGCGTGCAGGGTGGCGGCGGTGGGGCTGGGCACCCAGGCGGTGTTGGCACCGGCCATGGGGTGGCCAATTTTGGCCTTGAGCATGTCGGCCATCAGGTCGGGCATGGCCCACATGCCCTTGCCGATCTGGGCACGGCCACGCAAGCCGCAGGCCAGGCCCACGTTGACGTTGTTCTTCTCGTAAGCACCCAGCCAGGTGCTGTTCTTGATGTCGCCCTTGCGCATGACGGGACCGGCCAGCATGCAGGTGTGCATCTCGTCGCCTGTGCGGTCCAAAAAGCCGGTATTGATGAAGGCCACGCGGCTCTTGGCAGCGGCAATGCAGGCCTTGAGGTTGGCGCTGGTGCGGCGCTCTTCGTCCATGATGCCCAGCTTGACGGTGGAAGGCTTCATGCCAATGACTTTTTCCACGCGGCCAAACAACTCGTCGGCAAAGGCCACTTCGGCGGGGCCGTGCATCTTGGGCTTGACGATGTAAACGCTGCCGGTGCGGCTGTTGCGCAGGGGGTGCGAGGCTTTCTTTTGCAAGTCCACCAGGGCGCAGGTCACGGTGACCATCGCGTCCAGGATGCCTTCCGGGATCTCTTTCATGCTGCCGTCGGCGGCTTTGTAGAGGATGGCGGGGTTGGTCATCAAATGGCCAACGTTGCGCACGAACATGAGCGAGCGGCCATGCAGTTTGACGGTGCCTTTGCCTGCGGGCTTGGTGTACTCGCGGTCACCGTTCATGGTGCGGGTGAAGGTCTTGCCGCCCTTGTGCACTTCTTCGCTCAGGGTGCCTTGCAAAATGCCCAGCCAATTGGCATAGGCCAGCACTTTGTCGTCGGCGTCCACGGCGGCCACCGAGTCTTCCAGGTCGAGGATGGTGGACAGCGCGCTTTCAGCGATCAGGTCCGACACGCCCGCGGGGTCGGTCTTGCCGATGGGGGTGGTCTTGTTGATTTGCAAATCCAGGTGCAAGCCGTTGTGCACAAACAGCACCGAAGCAGGGGCCTTGGCGTCACCGGTGTAACCCACAAACTGCTTGGCATCGGCCAAGGTGGACGTTTTGCCATTGGCCAAGGTCACCACCAGTTTGCCCGCCTTGACGCTGTAGCCCTTGCTGCCCACATGCGAGCCGGACTTGAGTGGCGCGCAGCGGTCGAGCACGTTGCGGCAATAGTCGATGACTTTGGCGCCACGCTTGGGGTTGTAGCCCGAGCCTTTTTCGCAGCCGTCGGCTTCGCTGATCGCATCGGTACCGTACAGCGCGTCATACAGCGAGCCCCAACGGGCGTTGGCGGCATTCAATGCATAACGGGCATTCAAGATCGGCACCACCAGCTGCGGGCCCGCCAGCTTGGCCAGTTCGGCGTCCACATTGGCGGTGGTGGCTTGGGCGTTCTTGGGCTCGGGCACCAGGTAACCGATTTGCGAGAGGTATTTGCGGTAAGCCTTCATGGCCTTGCCCGCGGGCACGGGGCCGGGGTTGGCGGTGTGCCACTGGTCCATGGCGGCCTGAATGCGGTCACGCTCGGCCAGCAAGGCGATGTTTTTCGGGGCCAGATCGGCCACGATGTCGTTGAAGCCTTGCCAGAACTTGTCTGGGTTCACGCCCGTGGCGGGCAACATTTTGTCGTTGATGAAACTCAGCAAGGGATTGGCCACTTGCAGGTTGTGGATCGCGGTGCGTGCAGTCATGGAAGCCTCGGAAGGATGTTGAAAAACGGGGGGGATGTCTGTCATTGAACCGAGGCCATCAGACAAGGTCCACGCGACGATTCATTCGGAAAGGACTTTATTCTAAGTTTGGATGCAGATAAACACGATCAAAAGGCATAAACCCATGACTTTTCTGCACAAATCCTCTGTTGTCTAATCGGGCCATGACAAGCACCCATGCCCCAGAAGTCCTGATCAGCGAAGTGGGCCCACGCGACGGCCTGCAATCGGTCAAGGCCACCATGCCCACCGACTACAAGCTGCGCTGGATCGACGCGCTGGCCGCAGCTGGCCTGCGCGAAATCGAAGTGGCCTCTTTTGTGCCCGCCCAACTGCTGCCGCAAATGGCCGACGCCGCGCAGGTGGTGCAGCACGCATTGCGCCACACGGGCGTGTGCATCATGGCCTTGGTGCCCAACTTGCGGGGTGCGCAAGCCGCATTGCAAGCGGGGGCCCAAAAGCTCACCTTGCCGGTGTCGGCCAGCCCCGCCCACTCCCTGGCCAATGTGCGCAAAACCCCCGAAGACATGGTGCAAGAAGTCCAGGCGGTCTTGCGCCTGCGCGACGAGATCGCGCCCGGCGTGCCGGTGGAGGTGGGCATGTCCACCGCCTTTGGTTGCACCTTGCAAGGCCGAGTGCCCGAGGACGATGTGCTGCGCCTGGCCCAGCTGCTGGCCCAAGCGGGCGTGGACGAGATCGGCCTGTCGGACACCACCGGCATGGCCAACCCGGCGCAGGTGCGTCGGCTGTTCGAGCGCATGTTTCAGGAAATCGGCCCCCTCACAGGTGCCGCCCACCTGCACAACACCCGGGGCCTGGGCCTGGCCAATGCCCTGGCCGCTTACGAGGCGGGCGTGCGCACCTTTGACAGCTCGCTCGGCGGCCTGGGCGGTTGCCCCTACGCGCCGGGCGCTTCGGGCAATGTGGTGACCGAAGACCTGGTGTTCATGTTCGAAGCCATGGGCGTGCGCACCGGCATTGACCTGAACCTGCTCATGGCCGCTCGCGCGCCCCTGAAAGCCGGTCTGCCTGGCGAGCCCTTGTATGGCATGACGCCCGAAGCGGGACTGCCCAAGGGGTGGGGCCCGACAAAGACAGAGGCAATCGACCAAAACTGACGGCGATTCCAAACCTGGACCCGCATAATCGGGCCACATGGACAAGCTCAAAGCCTTCGAAACCTTCGTCGCTGTCGCGACCAAAGGCAGCCTGACCGCCGCCGCGCGGGCCGAGGGTGTGGCCCCGGCCATCATTGGGCGACGGCTCGATGCGCTGGAAGAAAACCTGGGCGTCAAACTGCTGGTGCGCACCACACGGCGCATCACTCTCACGCACGAAGGCAGCGCTTTTCTGGAAGATTGTCAGCGCTTGCTCTCCGATGTGGCCAATGCCGAAGCCAGCGTGTCGGCCGGCGGTGTCAAGGCCAGCGGCCATTTGCGCATCACGGCCCCGGCCGGCTTTGGCCGCCGCCATGTGGCCCCGCTGGTGCCGCGCTTTCGCGAGCTGCACCCCGATGTGTCGATGTCGCTGAACTTGAGCGACCGGGTGGTGGACCTGGCTGCCGAGGGCTTTGATTGCGCGGTGCGGGTGGGCGATCTGCCCGATTCGTCTTTGGTCAGTGTGCGCCTGGCCGACAACCGCCGCCTGTGCGTGGCCACCCCGGCTTATCTGGCCCGACGCGGCACACCCCTGCAACCGTCGGACTTGCTGCAGCACGACTGCCTGACGCTGTCGAGCGACGCCTCGCAAACCCGGGGTTGGGCTTTTCGAAATACGAGCGAGGGCGGCCACGACGTGGTTCACCTGCGCCCCGGGGGGCCTCTGGACTGCTCGGACGGACAGGTGCTGCACGACTGGTGCCTGGCCGGGTTCGGCATTGCCTGGCGCAGCACCTGGGAAGTGGAAAGCGAAATCCGTTCGGGCCAATTGGTGGCCGTGCTGGAAGACTTTGCCGCACCGCCGAACGGCATTTTTGTGGTGTTTCCCCAGCGCAAACACCTGCCGCTGCGGGTGCGCTTGTGGATCGACCACCTCAAACACCATTACGCACAGCCCGGCTACTGGCAGTCGTCCGAGCATTGACCCCGAATGCGCACGGCCGTGCGCTGCGCCACCGCCTGCTTGAAGGTGCAGCCCGTAAAATCGCACCCTATGCTTTCTGCCAAACAACATTTGCTCACAGCCCTGGCCGCTGAGCTGGAAAAACTCCAAGCCGGCGCCGGTGCGCGTGCGGCCTTCGAATCACCCAAAGTGGCGGCCCACGGCGACTTGGCCTGCACCGCCGCGATGCAGCTGGCCAAGGCCCTCAAGCAAAACCCACGGCAGCTCTCTGAAACCCTGCGCAACGCCTTGCTGAGCACCCCGGCTTTTGAGCGCTGGGTGGATGCCATCGAGATCGCCGGGCCCGGCTTCATCAACATCCGCCTCAAAGACGCGGCCAAGCAGGCCGTGGTGCACGAAGTGCTGCAAGCGGCCGAGTGCTTTGGCGATCAAGCCGCCAAGACCGACAAAGTGCTGGTCGAGTTTGTCTCGGCCAACCCCACCGGCCCGCTGCATGTGGGCCATGGCCGCCAGGCCGCTTTGGGCGACGCGATTTGCAATTTGCTCGCCACGCAAGGCCAGCAGGTCTACCGCGAGTTTTATTACAACGATGCAGGGGTTCAAATTTCCACCCTGGCCAAGAGCACGCAGATGCGTGCCCGTGGCGTCAAGCCTGGCGACGATGGCTGGCCCATCGACCCTGAAAACCCCGAGAGCAAAGCCTTTTACAACGGCGACTACATCCAGGACATCGCCCAAGACTTTTTGGCCAAGAAAACCGTCAAGTCGGACGACCGCGAATTCACCGCCAGCGGCGATGTGAACGACCTGGACGGCATGCGCCAGTTCGCCGTGGCCTATTTGCGCCACGAACAAGACCTGGACTTGAAGGCCTTTGACGTCCAATTTGACAACTACTACCTGGAGTCGAGCCTGTACACCAGCGGCAAGGTCGATGCGGCAGTGCAAAAGCTGCGTGAAGCGGGCAAGACCTACGAGCAAGACGGTGCACTCTGGCTCAAATCCACCGACTACGGCGACGACAAAGACCGTGTCATGCGCAAGGGCGACGGCACTTACACCTACTTTGTGCCCGATGTGGCTTACCACATCACCAAGTGGGAGCGCGGCTTTGGCCGTGTGGTGAACATCCAGGGCACCGACCACCACGGCACCATCGCCCGCGTTCGTGCGGGCCTGCAAGCGGCGGGCGTTGGCATTCCCGAGGGCTACCCCGACTATGTGCTGCACACCATGGTGCGCGTCATGCGTGGCGGCGAAGAAGTCAAGATCTCCAAGCGCGCGGGCAGCTACGTCACGCTGCGCGACCTGATCGAGTGGACCAGCAAGGACGCTGTGCGTTTCTTCCTGCTCTCGCGCAAGCCGGACACCGAATACATCTTTGACATCGACCTGGCGCTGGCGCAAAACAACGACAACCCGGTGTATTACGTGCAATACGCCCACGCCCGCATCTGCTCGGTGTTGGCCGCCTGGAAAGAAAAAGACGGTGGCGACACCGCCACACTGGCCCACACCGACCTGTCGCCGCTGCAAAGCCCACAGGCCCATGCGCTGATGCTGGCCCTGGCCAAGTACCCCGAGATGCTGACCTCGGCCGCCACCGACTTCGCCCCGCATGACGTGACCTTCTACTTGCGCGAGCTGGCTTCGCTGTACCACAGCTACTACGATGCCGAGCGCATCCTGGTGGACGATGAGGGCGTGAAAAAAGCGCGTCTGGCCCTGGTGGCCGCCACAGCGCAGGTGCTGCGCAATGGCCTGAAGGTGTTGGGCGTTTCTGCACCACAAAAAATGTGAATGGACGGGTCATGCAACTGATAAGCCAACGTGGCGGAACTTTTTTGGGCTTCATCCTCGGCTTGGTCTTGGGGTTGGGCGTGGCCTTGGGCGTGGCGATTTATGTGACCAAGGTCCCTACGCCGTTTTCCAACAAAAATCAGCCCCGCACCAACGCGCAGGACGCGCAGGAAAACGAAAAGAACAAGGACTGGAACCCCAACAGCGTGTTGCAGCCCAAGGCCCCAGCCGAGCAGCCTGTGGCGCCCAATGCCAGCCAGCCAGCCGCCGACACCCCCGCCGCTGCGGCCGACGCGGCCAAAGCCGTGCCCCGCCCTGCGGTGACCGCAGACCCCCTGGGCGATCTGGCCAAAAACAAGACAGGCCTGAGCACCAGCGCGGCGCCGCCCGATGCGGCCGACCCCTTTGACTACCTCGTGCAAGCTGGCGCTTTCCGCACCAGCGCCGATGCCGACGCCCAGAAAGCCAAGCTGGCCATGTTGGGTCTGGACGCCAAAGTGTCCGAGCGCGACCAGGCTGGCCGCATGGTGTACCGGGTCCGCATGGGCCCGTTCAGTGACAAAAACGTGGCCGAGCGCATTCGTGTTCAGCTCGAAGCCAATGGCATCGAAAACACCTTGGTTCGCGTGCAGCGCTGACCTTCACCCACTTTACTCAGGGAGCCATCATGAAACGTCGTCTCTTTTCCACCGTCATGTTGTCCATGGCCGCCTGGCTTGGCAACGCATCTGCCTGGGCCCAGCAAGCCTTCCGCTCCGGCAAAGACTACATCACCCTGGAGCGTCCGGTGGCCACCGAAGCTGGCACGGGCAAGATCGAAGTGCTCGAGTTTTTTTGGTACAGCTGCCCCCACTGCAATGCCTTTGAGCCCGCTTTTGAGCAATGGGTCAAGAACGCCCCCAAAGACGTGGTGGTGCGCCGCGTCCCCGTGGCTTTCCGCGAAGACTTTGTGCCCCAGCAGCGCCTGTACTACACGCTGGAGGCCATGAACCTGGTCGAAAAAATGCACATCCGCGTGTTCACCGCCATCCACGGCGAAAAACTCATGCTCAACAGCGACGCCACTGTGCAGGCCTGGGCTGAAAAACAAGGCATCGACAAAGTCAAGTTTGCCGAAACCTACAAATCCTTTGGCGTCGCAGCCAAAGCCAAGAGGGCTGTTCAATTGCAAAACGACTTCAAGATTGAGGGTGTGCCTTCTTTGGGGGTGGCGGGTCGCTATTACATCGACGGCACCCTGGCGGGCAATATGGACCGCGCCCTCAAAGTGGCCGAGTCCCTCATTGCCCAAACCCGCCAAGGACGCTGAGCCGCAGCCCCGGGGCGCTCGGCGCTCCCCAAACTGCGCACCACCCGCCCGCCCCCAGGCTGGCGGGTTTTTTATTTTTCGGACGCTCATGGGCCTGTCCGGTGCAAAGAACGGGCATGACTTGCACCTACAATGTCGCAATAAACAGCAAGATTCATGCCCTTCATCCAACTCGCCCACCTGCCTGTACCTCAAAAGGTCATTTTGGCGCTGTGCATCAGCCTGATGGCCTGGCCGTGCTTTGCAGAAAAAGCCGACCGTGACAAACCCATGCAGATCGAAGCCGACAGCATGCGCCACGACGAGGCCAAGTTGCTGACCCAATTCACAGGCAAGGTGTTGGCCACCAAGGGTACACTGATCTTGCGTGCGGCCCGGATGGAAGTGCAGCAAGACAGTCAAGGCAGGCAAGTGGCCAAGCTGTGGGCGGCCCCCAACGAGCGCGTTTTTTTCAGGCAAAAGCGTGAGGGCCTCAACGAATTCACCGAAGGCGAAGCCGAGGAAGTCACCTACGACAACCAAGCCGACATCGTGACCCTGATTCGCCGTGCCGAGGTGCGCATCTTGCGCGGCACCGAAGTGGCCAACCAACTGCAAGGCCACACCATCTTGTTCAACAACACCACCGAAGTGGTGACGGTGGACGGCCAGCCCAGCCAGTCGGCTGAGCGCCGCGTACGTGCCACTTTGGTGCCGCGCGCCAAAACCGCTGACACCACCCCGCCTGCGATGACCCCCACATTGCGCACCAGCCCGGGCACGGCGCCCAGCCAAAAGCCATGAGCCCAGGCGACCACAAAAGCCGCTTGGAGGCCCATCACCTCCAAAAAGCCTATGGCAGTCGCAAAGTGGTGCACGACGTGTCGGTGCAAGTGGACAAGGGTGAGGTGGTGGGCCTGTTGGGTCCCAACGGCGCGGGCAAAACCACTTCGTTTTACATGATCGTGGGCTTGGTGAGGGCCGATGGCGGACAGATCCTGATCGACGGTCAGGACGTGACGCGTATGCCCATCCACAAGCGCTCGCGCATGGGCTTGTCTTACCTGCCCCAAGAAGCGTCGATCTTCCGCAAGCTGTCGGTGGCCGACAACGTGCGGGCCATTTTGGAGCTGCAAACCGATGCGCAAGGCCAGGCCCTGAGCAGTGCAGAGGTGGAAAAGCGCCTGAGCGAACTGCTGGCCGACTTGCGGGTAGAACACTTGCGCGACTCGCCCTCGGTGGCCCTGTCAGGCGGTGAGCGCCGCCGCGTGGAGATTGCACGCGCTCTTGCGACCGACCCGCGTTTCATTTTGCTGGACGAGCCCTTTGCCGGCATCGACCCGATCGCGGTGATTGAAATCCAGCGCATCATTGCCTTTCTCAAAGAACGCGGCATTGGTGTGCTGATCACCGACCACAATGTGCGCGAAACCCTGGGCATTTGCGACCACGCTTACATCATCAGTGAAGGACGTGTGTTGGCCGAAGGCACGCCCGACGAGATCGTGGTCAACCCCGAGGTACGTCGGGTGTACCTGGGCGAACACTTCAGGATGTGATGAGCACCGCCTGCATCCCCGAACCGAAGGCACGGCCATGAAACCCGGTCTGTCGCTTCGCATGTCCCAGCACCTGGCGCTCACGCCCCAGTTGCAACAATCGATCCGCCTGCTGCAACTGTCCACGCTGGAGCTGTCACAAGAAGTTGACCAGATGCTGGACGAGAACCCGTTTTTGGAACGCGCCGAAGAAGAAGCGACCGCCGAGGCTTTCGGTCTGGACCAGGCCGACACCCACGTCAGTCTGGGCGACCGGGTCAGTGAAAGCGCCAGCACCTCCAGCAGCAGCGAAGACAGTGCCAGCGAAACCCGCGACGAAGCCGTGACCGATGTGGCCGAGAGCTGGGATGGCGATGGCAGCGTGGACATGCGCGCCGACGACAGCGAATGGGGGGGTGATGCCCCGGCCCGCCAAAACTCGGGCGATGACACCGCCGATGCGGTGGACCTGGCACGCAGCGCTGGCTCACTCACCGACTTCTTGCACCGCCAAGCATTGTCGCTGCGCCTGTCCGAGGTGGACCGCGCGGCGCTGCGCTTTTTGATCGAGTCACTCAACGACGACGGCTACCTGACCGACACCCTCCCCGAGTTGGCCGCCAGCCTGGCGGGCAGCGACGATTTTGAACAACTCGACGAGTTGGTGCACCGCTTCACGGTGGCGCTGGGCTTGCTGCAATCGCTCGAACCCGTGGGTGTGGGCGCGCGCGACCTGGCCGAGTGCTTGCGCATCCAGATCAAAGCCTGGCTGAAAGACGACCCCGAAGACGCGGTGGCACAAGCCGCTTTGGCCATCTGCGCCCAACCGCTGGAGATGCTGGCCAAACGCGACTTCAAGCGCCTGGCGGTGGCCTGCGGCCTGGACGAGGCCGTGGTCAAAGCCGCCATCTCCTTCATCGGCCGACTCGAGCCCAAACCCGGCCGACCCTTTGTGCAGGCCGAGCAAAACGTCATCATCCCCGACGTGCTGGTCATCAACACCAGCAAAACGGGCACGCCCAAATTCCGCATCCAGCTCAACCCCGATGTGATGCCCAAGCTGCGCGTGCACGACATCTATGCCAATGCCTTGCGCGGCGGCAAGGGCGACAACCATGCGGGCTTGCAGCAGCGCCTGCAAGAAGCGCGCTGGTTCATCAAGAACATCCAGCAGCGCTTTGACACCATCTTGCGCGTGTCCACGGCCATCGTCGAGCGGCAAAAAAACTTTTTCACGCACGGCCCGCTAGCCATGCGCCCGCTGGTGCTGCGCGAGATCGCCGACGAGTTGGGCATGCACGAGTCCACCATCAGCCGCGTGACCACCGCCAAATACATGGCCACGCCGCAAGGCACTTTTGAGCTGAAGTATTTCTTTGGCTCGGGCCTGGGCACCGACAGCGGCAGCGCCGCATCGAGCACGGCGGTGCGCGCGCTGATCAAGCAATTCGTGGCCGCCGAAAAGCCCGCCAAGCCGCTGTCAGACAACCAAATTTCGGAGATGCTGAAAGAGCAAGGCATCGACTGCGCGCGCCGCACGGTGGCCAAGTACCGCGAAGCGCTGAAGATCGCGCCTGCGAACTTGCGCAAAACCCTTTGAGAGTATTTGAGTGAATTCATTGAACCTGTTCATGCCCTGCGCCGCGGGCGTTGAGGGCTTTTTGGCCGACGAGGTGCACGCCATCACCGGCCTCACGGGTCACGACCTCATGACCGGCCGGGGCGGCGTGATGGCCCGCGCCTCCTGGCGCGATGCGATGCGCATCAACCTGCACAGCCGCCTGACGCAGCGCGTTCTGGTGCAGCTGTCAGTCACCGATTACCGCAACGAAAACGACCTGTATAACGCCGCCAGCGAGGTGGCCTGGGAAATCTGGTTCACCCCCAAACAAAGCTTCAAGGTCGACATCACGGCGCAACACAGCCCGCTGACCAGCCTGAACTTTGCGGCCCTCAAGATCAAAGACGCGGTGGCCGACCGCTTCCGCGCCAAGCGCGGCGAGCGCCCCAATGTGGACACCAGCTGGCCCGATGTGCGCATCTACGCCCACCTCACGCCCGAAACCCTCACGCTGTACATCGACACCTCGGGCGAGCCTTTGTTCAAGCGCGGCTGGCGCACCGACAAGGGCGACGCACCGCTCAAGGAAACCCTGGCTGCGGCCATGATCGCGGCCAGCGGTTGGGACGCCACCGTGCCCCTGTACGACCCCTGCTGCGGCAGCGGCACCATCCCCATCGAAGCGGCGCAAATCGCTTGCGGCATCGCGCCCGGTTTGCAGCGGCGCTTTGGCTTTGAAAAATTGCTGCCCTTTCAGAACCACGTCTGGCAGGGCCTGATCGAAGAGGCCCGCGACCTGGAACACGAACCCACCGCGCCTGTTTTTGGCAGCGATGTGGCCTTTCGCATGGTCGACTTTGCCGAGCGCAACGCCGAACGCGCAGGCGTCTCGGGCGTGATCGAGTTCCGGGGTGGCGACGCCCTGCAGCGCATGCCCCCTTGCGAAACACCTGGCGTCATGCTGCTCAACCCGCCTTATGGCGAGCGCATTGCGGCAGCCGGTGTGGCGGGCCGGGGGCGTGACAGCTTCCAGCCTGGTGCGCTGGCCAGCTCTCGCGCAGCCAACCAAAGCCACCACCGCGAAACCGCCCAGACCGACGACGGCGGTGACTTCTTTGCCCAACTGGCCAGCCACTGGAAGAAAAACTACAGCGGCTGGAGCGCCTGGATGCTCACGCCCGACCTGAAGCTGCCCGGCAAGATGCGCCTCAAAGAATCGCGCCGCGTGCCCATGTGGAACGGCCCCATCGAATGCCGCTTGTTCCGCTTTGACATGGTCAAAGGCAGCTTGAAGCGCACCGCCACAGAACCTGCCCCTGACTCACCGGGGGCTGCGGGAACGCCTGCACCATGAGCCTGTCGGCCCCCATGCTGCGGGTGCTCGACACCAACATCGTGCTCGACCTGTGGGTGTTTGACGAACCCCAAGCCGCCGCCTTGCGCAACCATATCGAGGCGGGCACCAGCGCTTGGATTGCCACCGCCGCCATGCGCGAAGAGCTGGCCCGCGTGCTGGCCTATCCGCAAATCGCCAAGCGCTTGACCGCCCGCGCCCTGCCCGCCGATGCCGTGCTGGCGCACTTTGACCGCCATGCGCAGCTGCAGCCCGACGCGCCCAAAGCCCCTTACGCCTGCAAAGACGCCGACGACCAAAAGTTCATCGACCTGGCCGTGCAACATACCGCCGCCCTGCACAGCAAAGACGCTCAAGTGCTGTGCATGAAAAAGCGCCTGGCGCGCTGCGGCGTGGCGCTGAACCCGGTCACTACAATCCCCGCCTGACCTCAGGAACACCTCATGAACACCACCGCTGGCTTGCAAGCCGAAGACTTTGACACCCTGGACAAC
Organism: Comamonadaceae bacterium; assembly: GCA_027484105.1. Lineage (GTDB taxonomy): Bacteria > Pseudomonadota > Gammaproteobacteria > Burkholderiales > Burkholderiaceae_C > Limnohabitans_A. The sequence goes on along the minus strand of JAIXUG010000022.1, from coordinate 18,381 downwards.
ATCCTGGACGACCTGCGCGAGCGGTTTGAAGAAACCCCGCAGTGGGAGTTTTGCGAGGGCTTCATGGCCGCGCTGGTGTGTTGCCGACGCACCATTCCCGATGCCGAATGGCTGCCCATGCTGCTGGGCGTGGACGAGGGAGAGGAAGGCGGCAGCTTTGCCGATGACGCCCAGCGCCAGCAATTCCTGGCCTTGTGGCAGCGCCGCTTTGACGAAATCAAGCTGGCCCTGGACACCCCGGTGGAAGCGCTGGACGACGACAAGGCCTATGCGCCCGAAGTGATGGACGTGCGCGGCGCCATCGCCTCGCTGCCGCCCGAAGAGCGCGAAGAAATCGCAGACAGCGAGATCCCCTCCTTTGCCCAAGTCTGGGCATTGGGCTTCATGTTCGCGGTGGAAAACTGGCCCGAAGAATGGGCGGCCCCCAAAGACAAGGACGCCGCCAAATGGCACGACCTGTCACTCGAAGCCATCGTGGCCCTGACCGAAGACGACGACGCGGTGCCCACCATGTCGGCCTTGTCCGAAGACGGCCCACCCAGCGTGAGCGAAGAGCGCCTGAACGCCTATGGCGAAGCCCTGTGGGCGGTGTATGACCTGCGCGAGATCTGGCGCAACATCGGCCCGCGTGTGACCCAAGTCATCAAAGAAGCCACACCCGGTCGCAACGATGCGTGCAGCTGCGGCAGCGGGAAAAAGTTCAAAAAGTGCTGCGGGGCCTGAGGCCGCTGCAGATCACCCGAGTCAGACCATCCACTGCGCCAAGGCTTCGCTGGTGGCCTCGGGCAACTCTTCCGGAATGAAATGCCCGGATGGCATCAGCTGACCGCTGACTCGGCCCGCGCATTGCGCCTGCCACAGCTCGACCGGCTTGAACATGCGGTTGACCACGCCGCGACCCCCCCACAGCACCAAGGTGTCGCAGGCAATCTTATTGCCGCGCTCGCGGCCTTCGCGGTCGTGCTGCAGATCAATGCCTGTGCTGGCGCGGTAGTCTTCGGCCGCGCTGTGAATCGCGGCTGACCAGCCCTTGTCGTTCAAAGCCGGGTTGCAAAATGCGCGTTCGTATTCGGCCAAGGCTTCAGGCTCGATGAAACCCAAGCCCTGACTGCCCCAGCCGCCCAGCTTGGCATGCAAATAGGCTTTGGGGTTGCCACCGATCATGAACTCCGGCAAGGGCGCGGGCTGGGTCAGGTGGAACCAGTGGTAATAGGCCTGCGCAAACGCAAAGTAAGGCTCGGCCACCGGGCCTGACACTTCGGGTTTTTTGCCCCAGTGACCGCTGTACATGTCGAAGGTGGGTGCGATGTCGATCACGCACAGCTTGCGCACCCTCGAAGCGTGGTCCAGCGCCAAACGGTGCGACACCCGCCCGCCCCGGTCGTGCCCACACAAAAAGAAACCATCAACACCCAAGGCATCGAGCAGGCCGACCACCTCTTGCGCCATGGCGCGTTTGCTGTAGTGCTGGTGCTGCGCGTCGCCCACGGCATGGGACGAATCACCGTAGCCCCGTAAATCGGGCATGACGATCCGATAACGGCCGCGCAGGTTTTGCGCCACGCGCTGCCACATGACATGGGTCTGCGGAAAGCCGTGCAACAGGACCAGCACAGGCAAGTGCGCCTGCGCGGCCCAATCGGCAGAACGCCTGAAGCAGACAGGCAAGCCTGCCACCGAAAGCGTTTGCCGCTCGAAGCCGTCAAACCAGGCCATGTCAGTCAACCTTGGCGCCCGAGACCTTCACGACTTCGGCCCACTTCTTGTGCTCGGATTCAATCAGCGCCGCAAACTGAGCCGGCGTGTTGCCGCTGGGGATGGCCCCCAAAGTGGCCAGGCGTTCTCTCATGGCAGGTGAAGCCAGTGACTTGGCGACTTCTTGTTGGATGCGGTTGACCACATCGGCCGGTGTGCCAGCGGGTGCCAAGAGGCCAAACCAGCTGCTGGCTTCAAAACCTTTGAGCCCAGCTGCTTCTTCAACGGTGGGCAATTCGGGCATGGCCGCCGAGCGCTGGCTGCTGGTCACGGCCAGGGCTTTGAGCTTGCCTGACTTGATCAGTGGCATGGCCGAAGGCAGGTTGTCAAACATCACATCCATGGTGCCGCCCGACAAATCCAGCAGTGCAGGTGCAGAGCCGCGGTAGGGGATGTGCGCCATGAAGGTGCCGGTTTGCGACTTGAACAATTCACCGGCCAAATGGATGGAGGTGCCGTTGCCGCTGGAAGCCATGTTCAGCTTGCCGGGGTTGGCGCGGGCGTATCGGATGAAATCATTGACCGTGTTGATCTTGTTGGCCGCGGCCTTCTCGGCGTTGACCACCATGACGTTGGGCACGCCTGCAACCAAGGTGATGGGTGCAAAGTCCTTGAAGGGGTCATAAGGCAACTTGGCGTACAGCGCACGGTTGATGCCATGTGTGCCCACGGTGCCCATGAGCAGGGTGTAGCCGTCACCAGGCGACTTGGCCACTTGCTCGGCGCCCAGGTTGCCACCCGCGCCAGCTTTGTTTTCGATGACGAAGGATTGGCCAAAGGCTTTGCTCAGATCCGGGGCGATGGCACGGGCCAGGATGTCGGTGGTGCCGCCGGGGGCAAAGGGCACCACGATCTTGACCGGCTTGTTGGGCCAAGCGCCTTGAGCCCAAGCCAGCGAAGTGGTTGACAACAACACCGCAGCAGCCATGCCCAAAACAGGGCGGCGTGAAAAATGACGTGATATTTGAGCCATGGGAACCTCCGAATGAATGGACCGAATGATGATGCCACGCAGCATGTCAAACGCTGTCACGCAGGCGAAGAAAGGGGACTTTTTTAAGGGTTTGTCCCGTGCAAAAGCGCCAGCAAAGCGGGCTTTTGCACTTTGCCCAAAGCGCTTTTGGGCAGGCTGCCCATGAAGACCACCCGCCGGGGCAGTTTGAAGCGGGCGATGCGCGACTGCAGATGTGCCAACACCGCCTCAGCATTGAGCGCTTGGCCTGCCGCATCGCTGGTACGCACCAACACGGCCACCGGCACCTCGCCCCAGCGCGCATCGGACAAACCGACCACTGCGCATTCGGCCACGCCGGGCAGCGTCACCAACTGGTTTTCGATCTCGGCGGGGTAGATGTTTTCTCCGCCCGAGATGATCATGTCGTTGCTGCGGCCCACGATGGTGATGCAGCCGTCTTCGGCTCGCTGGCCCAAGTCGCCGGAGTGGAACCAGCCGTCCTGCAAACCCGTGTTGGGCTCACCATCGGCACGCCAATAACCCCGCATCAGGTTGTCGGCGCGGATGCAGACCTCGCCGGTTTCGCCGGGGCCGACTTCATGCCCTTGGGCGTCGATCAGTTTGACCTGCGCCTGCGGGTGCGGCCAGCCCGATGCGCCCACACGTGCCATGGCATCGGGCAAGCGCAGCACGATGGACACAGGGCCAGTTTCGGTGGTGCCATACACCTGGCCCACCGGCACACCGCGTGCGTGCAGGGTCTCCAGGTACGCCACAGGCACGGTAGACGAGCCGGTCATGATGCCCCGCAGGCAGGCCAGCGGCGTCTCGGCCCAGCGGGGGTGTTCAAACACCACGCGCATGGTGGCGGGCACCAGCAGCGACAACGTGGGGCGGCTCTTTCTCATTTCATCGAGCCAAGCCGTCGGGTCAAAGCGCGGGTGCAGCACCACCTGCACACCCGCCAGCAGCGCGGGCAAGGTCTGAATGCACAGACCGCCCACATGGAACATGGGCAACGTGGACAGCACCTTGTCGCCGGGCACAAAGTCGTGCGCCCAGGCACTGGCACGGGCGTTGGCCAGCAGCGCCGCTTGTGTGTGCACCGCGCCCTTGGGCACACCCGTGGTGCCCGAGGTGTAAACCAGCAGCAGCGGCAGCTCGCCATGAACGGCGGGCAGTGGCAGGCCGCGTGGTGCGGCAGTGGCGATCAAGGTGTCGTGGTGGGTGTGCCTCAAGTCGGATGCCTGCAGCGCCTGGGCTGTGGCCGCATGGTGGCTGTCGTGCACCAGCAGGCGCGGCTGCGCATCCTGCATGACCTGCTGCAGCTCAGGCACCGCGAGGCGAAAGTTCAGCGGCAAAAAGACCGCCCCCAAACGGGCGCAAGCCACCAGCGTGACCAGTTGCAGCTCGTGGTTGAAGCCCAGCCAGGCCACGCGGTCACCCGCTTGCACGCCCCAGTTGGATTGCAGGTGCGCGGTGACGCGCTCGACACGCCGCCAAAACTTGGCGAAGTCGTATTCAAAGGTCTGGTCGGGTCGGCGCTCGTCCCCCCGGAAGGTCATGGCTGGCAGCGCGCCGCGCTCGTGCGCCAACTGCGCAAAGCGCGCTGCGATCAGGCTGGTTTCTTCCGCCCCCATCACTCGTCTTTTTCACCGGGTTCGTACAGGGCTTCGCGGCCGATGCGGTCCATGCACAGCTCGGCCGTCCAAGGCAGCATGAGCGAGCCACAGCGCGCGTCGCGGTACAGACGCTCCAGCGGCAAGCTCTTGAGCATGGACTGGCCGCCGCAGGTGCGGATCGCCAAGCGGGCAATGTCTTGCGCGTTTTCCATGATGGTGTACTGCGCGGCATAGGCCCGCAGGCGGGTGGACTTGCTCGGGTCCACCTTGGCGTCTTCAATGGCGCGCAAAAACAGGTTGCGGGTTTGTTCGAGCTTGATGAACATCTCGGCCACGGCGATCTGTTTGGTCGCAAACTGGCGGCGCTTGACGGGGCCCGTTCCTGCAATCTCGCCACGCAAATACGCCACGGTGAAGTCGTACGCCGCTTGCGCGATGCCCATGTAAGTGGGCGAGAGCGTCATGAACATGTGCGGCCAACGGCTGGCCGCCTGAAAATACAAACCCTGCGGCATGAGCGCCGCATCGTCGGGCACGAACACGTCTTTGAACACCAGGTTGCGTGACACGGTGGCGCGCATGCCCAGCGGGTCCCAATCGCCTTCGATGGTCAAACCCGGCGAGGTGCGCGGGATGGCCAGGTACAAGGTGTCGCGGCGGGACAGGTCAGCGCCCTCTTTCTTCTCGGTGCACAGCACGCCAAAGTAATCGGCTGCGTCCGACAACGAAGCGAAGATCTTCTTGCCGTTGACCTTCCAGCCGCCCTCGACCTTGACCGCCAGGGTGCCAAAGGGTTGGGCCCCTGAGGCTGCAGCACCGCCTTCAGAAAAAGGCTGTGCGTAAATCGCGCCGTCTTTCACCACGCGGGCGAAGTGCGTGGCCTGGTGCTGTCGGTGGGTGGCGCGTTGCTCGGGCGTCATCTCCAGGTCTTCTGACAGCAGGCCGCTCCAGAGCGTGGTGCAGACATGCATGTTGAACGTGAGCGCGGTGGCCCCGCAGTAACGACCGATCTCGGCCGACACCATCGCATAGGTGGCGTAGTCAGCACCCTGGCCACCGTGCGACTCGGGCACGCACAGCGCCAGCAAGCCCGCGTCGCGCATGTCGTCGTAATTGGCAAACGGAAACTGCGCGTCGCGGTCGAGTTGCGCAGCGCGGGGCGCGAATTTGTCGCGTCCCAGCTGGCGGGCCAGGGCCATCAGCTTTTGCTGTTTTTCGGTCAGGGGGTAATCGTCGCCACAGATGGGCATGACGGTTCTTTGTGCGGGAGCTTGAACGTCGGTCATGGTTGCATGTCCTTCAAGAATGTTTCGAGTTCGGCGTTGAACGCCTCGGGCTGTTCGTAATGCAGCAAATGGCCCGCGCCCGCCAGACAGGCGCAGCGCGCACCGGGGATCTTTTGCGCCATCCGTTCCATCACAGTGGGCGGCGCGGTGCGGTCGTACTCTGCGGCCAGGCAAAGCACCGGCACGTTGATGGTGGGCAAAGCGGCGCGTTGCTCAAACTGCACCAGCGCATGCAAGGCGGCGCGGTAAGTGTCGGGCGGCACGGCAGACATGCTTTGGTGCGCCGACTTCAAACTGGCGGGGATCAAGTTGGCCGGATCACCACCCGGTGCGGCCATGGTGGGGATCAGCTTGTCGGCAATGTCGCCCATGGTTTTTCCCGCTTCCAGCGGGGCCAGGCGCTGCGCCAAAAACTGCTTTTGAAAATCGCCATCGCTGTTGCCAAAAGCCGGGCTGCTGGCGGCCAGCAGCAAGCCACGGATGCGCTCTGGCTTTTGCGTCCAGGCCTGCAGGGCAACCATGGCGCCCATGCTGTGGCCCACCAGCACCGCTTGGCTGATGCGCGCAGCGTCCAGCATCTGCCAGAGGGCTTGCGCCAAGTGCGCGAAGTCATAGGGGGTGACCATGGCGCTGTCGCCATAGCCGGGCATGTCCCAGGCCAGGCTGCGCCAGCCCAGCCGCGCCACATGCGCCTGCTGCGCGGCCCAGCCCTGCCTGCCACCGCCCACGCCATGCAAAAACACCACGGCGGGCTGTGTGGGCAAGCCCACGTCGGTGAATGCGGGCACGCTCATGCCAGCGCCGCACTCACGACCTGACCGGCATCGACCACCACGGTGTCGTCCAGCCGAATGGTGCAGCCGCGCATGGGCAAATCGAAATGGCCCAGCGTGTGTCGGCCCGCGACTTCGTTGGCCCCGGTCGAGTACAAAAAGTTGCCCGCAAAGGCGCGCAGCTCAGTGCCATTGCAGTCGCGCTTGTCGTAAAACGCCATCGAGTCCCAACGCGCCGCCGGGTTCAGGCCAAAGCCCACATGCGAGACCGCGTAGGCGGCGCGGTGGCCCTCAGCGTCTTCCCAAGCCTTGTAATAGCCGCGCATCATGTCCACATCCACGCCCTGTCCGTCGATGGCGACCACACTGTCGTTTTCGATGGTCAAGCGGATCGTGTCGCGCAGGTATTGCTTGAAGGTCAGGTTGACATCACCGGGGGCCATGACCAGCGTGCCGTTGACGCTGCCCGCTGCCGGGAAGGCCAGCGCCAAGCCCGCAGGCCAGTGCGAGACCATGCCGGGCTTGGGGCAAAAGCCCCAGACACCGCCGACCACCGCTTGTTTGTCGCCATGTTTCAGGTTGACGCGCAGGTCGGTGCCTGCGGCAGACGTCACATGCATCTGCTGCGCGGCGCGGAGCTTTTTCATGGCCGAGCGCACCACGCCTTCGAGCGCCGGATCGGGCACGGTGCGCTCCAAAATTTCGGGGTGCTCGTTCGACACCATCAACAGGCGCGGCATGTGCCCCTCCACGCCCTTCATGATGGTGGGCAGCTCGGGGGCGTGCAGCAGGCCCTCGACGGTGCAGTCCACCACCATGTCGGCGCGGGAGAGAGCTGCCACCACCGGGCCCAGCCGCCCAATGGCGTCGCTCGCCCCGGTGGAGCGTACAGGCGCGGGGGCGGTGAGCGCGGGCGTGGTCAGCGTCACCTCAAACACCTTGGCCCCCATGCCCTCCAGCGCCAAACGAGCCAACTCGACATTCACGCGGCGCGACTGCGTTTCGGCCAGAATGGCCACCACCTCACCGGGCTGCACTTTGCACAGCGTGAAGGTGCGGGTGAATGCCGCGAGCCACTTGTGTTCGATCTTTTCTACCAACATGCTTGTCTCCTGAAACGCCACCCAAGGCAAGCCATTTTCGGCCTTCAAAAACAGTTTATATGAATTTTCATGTAATGTGAGGCTTGATATTGAACGCAGCCCAAGGCTTTGCCCCCGCCCCATGACTTCTTCACCCGGATTTGTTGACGACTATCTGGCCTACCTGCTGGCGCGGGCCAGCCATTTGATTTCGAGCGAGTTCCATGCCGTGGTTGAGGCCAATGGCCTCTCCCTGATGGAGTGGCGCGTCATGGCCAGTCTGTCGGGCAAAGACAGTTTGAGCATCAACGAACTCGCCAGCATCGTGCTGGCCAAACAACCCACCGTGACCAAGCTGGTGGGCCGCATGCAAGACGACGGCTGGGTCAAGCGCTGCGACGCCGCACACGACAAACGCCAAAGCCTGGTGAGCCTGACGGCCGCAGGCCGGCGCAAAGTGCAGCCCCTGCTGAAGCAAGCCAAAGCGCACGAAGCGCAGGTGGTGTCTGCTTTGGGTTCGGACCCGGCGCATCAGCTCAAGCTGATGTTGGAGAGTCTGATCGCTACACACCCGTCACGGTGACAGCGGAATCGCATACAGGTTTTTGGTTGCTGTTTATACCTTCGTTTTTTTCCGATCTTGCATATACATATATTAAGATTAAGGAAAAATCAGGGAAAACACATGAGGCATACCGCCCTTTCAGCACTTATTGGGTTAACGAGCTTGAGCGCTACAGCGCAACCAGTGGCGCAACTAGCCCAGAGCTTGGAAGGGACAATTTACGTAATCCCCCACCGTGAGTCTGCTGACGGTTCATTAACTGCGTGCGGTTTGGAGTTTGGTGCTTTCAAACGTGACTTCGGCACTATGAAAGGATCTCCGGTCAAGTTAGTGGGCTCCTTCTACTTGCGCCCGCACTCGACGACAGGTCTTGCATATATGTTGAAGGTAGGCGCATTCGATGGCTTCGGCTCCACAAAAGGATTTGCACCTGCTAATGCGTTTATTCGTGGGCCGAATGGTCGGGCGCCCAAAAAGGCAATACGGCAGGAAGCAGAGAACAAGGGCTTTGCACTTTTTGTCTGGGCACTAGACGATGAAGTCATTGCCGCCTTTGCCGGTATTGCGGAGAAAAAACAATTGGTTGTCGGGTTTAACAGGAAGCCCGGCCAACAGGACGTGATTTTTAATCTTGACTTGACGGTAATCGATACCAAGATGGATTCTGATGGACAACCTGTCCGCAAACGAACTAACGCGGCAGTAGATGAATTTCTGGCTTGCTCTGACGATTTGATGAAAACTCCAAGTGCCAAGATCAAATAGACCGCTTCCAGTTGTTTGATGTGGCGCATCGCCTCCTGATGCTCAGCGTCTGGCACCTCGACTAATTGGCACCAACAGCCATCAACGCGCCTTGTATCGACGAATGACTTCTCACAGCCTTTTCTTGACTGTTAAAGATTACATCAATATCAGTTTGATGGATGACTCAAAGGCCGCGGTTGCAGTCATCGGTCGTCGCAAACTGAATTGCACCTATAGGCCATAAGCGGTCATCGAGCCCTTTTGCTTTTTGACCTATATAGCAAGCACATTCAGAAAATACATACATGCCGAAGACAACCGCAGAAGTTGCAAAAGAATTGGCCCGCCTCAGTTCTGATTGCTCGTTTTTACTGACTCATTTGATTCGTCAGAACGATGAAAAGAGTGACTTGGATGCGAAGAGCATCCTTTCCCTGATTCTCGATCTTTCAGGAACACCACCGAAGCCCCTACTAAAGGCGTCAAATTCTGGTTGGTATGGCACTACGTCACCAAACATTTTTAATCCGGTTACACGCAACTTCGACGGCACAAGCAATTACAAAGCTGCTTGCTTCACTGAAAGTACGCTCGCAGGGCTAAAGGCACATAGAGACGTATTTAACGCTAAGTATGGCCTAGCATTTGATCGAGACCTTCTGTTCGCAAAGGGCGCCAATCCTTGCCTCAACGTTCGCGAATCGTTGTTGAAGGATTCGTTCTTATGCAACGGAGAAACGTATCCTCGTTCGGTGTTTAACTTTATTCCACAACAATTACATCCCTTCGTAAACATCATCCACGAGAGTTTCGATGCGACTCATGAACGTGAATGGCGGGTATCTGGCGATCTTGAGTTCACTCCTACCGAACTGATCTTCGTGTTTTGTCCGGTTGAGGACTTCGCTCACTTCGCGTCAATTCAGTCTGTCGCTAAGCCTGTTCTTTTCGATTTGGCATGGCTTGATCGCGTATGACCTCTCAATTCACCGAAATTACGCCAAAGTCTCACAGACTGGTGATTTCAATCGTAGAGAGACACTCACTTTTGTTACGAGCGACTGCTTTGGGTAGATAGCGGTCGGTCAGACCAAGTCGCTCTAAATTCTTCAATCAGCCTAAACCCCCCGATCGATCTAGGCATTCTGCAGCTTCTAACCAAGTCCTTTTCCGTTCACTCCGGCACCACCGCTGTGACTTCAATCTCCACCAACGCCCGGTCTTCCACGAGATCAGCCACTTGCACCAGCGTCATGGCGGGGTAGTTTTTGCCGATGACTTCTTGATAGACCTTGCCCAACTCCCTGCCGCGTGCCAGGTATTCCTTCTTGTCTTTGACGTACCAGGTCATGCGGGCCATGTGCTGTGGGCCTGCGCCTGCGCAGGCGAGTGTGTCGACGATGTTTTGCAGGGCTTGGCGGCACTGGGCCACAAAGTCGTCGGTCTCGAATTGGGCCTGGCCGTTCCAGCCGATCATGCCCGCGACGAACACCATGCGGCCACGCGCTTCGATGCCGTTGGCATAGCCTTTGGCGGGTGCCCAGCCTTCGGGTTGCAAGACGTTGAACATGCTTTCTCCTTGGTTGGGGACAGAGCTAAAGATCTGTCCCGCAAAATTATTTGACTGAAATTTGACGCAGCTTGAAGCGCTGCAGCTTGCCGGTTTCGGTGCGCGGCAGCACGTCCATGAACACCACTTTGCGCGGGTACTTGAACGGAGCGATGGTTTGCTTGACGTGCTCTTGCAAGGCTTTTTCCATGGCGGCATCGCCCGTGTGGCCAGGCTTGAGCACCACATAGGCTTGCACGATGTGGCCACGGTCTTCGTCGGGCATGCCAACCACGCCGCACTCGGCCACGGCAGGGTGTTGCAGCAAGGCGCCTTCCACCTCGGGGCCAGCGATGTTGTAACCGGCCGAGATGATCATGTCGTCGTTGCGGGCCTGGTAGCTGAAGTAGCCGTCGGCATCCATGACAAAGGTGTCGCCGGGCAGGTTCCAGCCGTTTTTCACATAGTCCTGTTGGCGTGGGTCGGCCAGGTATTTGCAGCCCGTGGGGCCGCGCACCGCCAAACGCCCCACCACGCCGGGCGGTACGGGCTGCATGTCGTCGTCCACGATCTGCGCCACATAACCGGGCACCACCTGGCCAATGCTGCCCGCACGCACCTGCTGGCCCGCGCTGGAGATGTAGATGTGGATCACCTCGGTGCCGCCAATGCCGTCGGTCATCTCGATGCCGGTGGCCTGCTTCCACAACTGGCGGGTGGCGTCGGGCAGGGCCTCGCCTGCCGACACCGGGTGCTGGAGGCTGCTCAGGTCGTGCTGCCCCGCCATCGTCGCCATTTGGCGGTACATGGTGGGCGCGGTGTAGCAATGCGTGACGCGGTACTTGGCCACGGTCTGCAGCAAGGTCTCGGGCGTGTGCTTTTCGAGCAGCACGGTGCTGGCACAAAAGCGCAGCGGAAACGCCAGCAAACCGCCCAAGCCAAATGTGAAGGCAATGGGCGGCGTGCCGCAGACCACGTCGTTTTCAGTCATGCGCAGGATGTGGCGCGGGAACAGGTCGCACATGGCCAGCACATCGCGGTGAAAGTGCATGGTGCCCTTGGGCTTGCCCGTGGTGCCGCTGGTGAAAGCGATCAGGCACACGTCATCGCGGCTGGTGGCGTGCGGGGTGTACGCACCGCTGTGCCGCTGCATGCGCTGCTCCAGCCCATCGGCCGCTGCGCTGCGGAACTGCACCATCTGCTTCAGGCAGGGCACATGGCTGGCGTGGCCGGGAGTCATGCAGTGCTGCAGTTCGTCGGCCAGAAGGCTGTCGCACAGCGCGGCGCTGACCTGCGCTTTGTCGATGATCTGCGCCAACTCGCCCGCACGCAGCAGGGGCATGGTGGGCACCGCCACCAACCCAGCCTTGAGCGCGCCGAGCAAACAAGCGGCCATCATGGGGCTGTTGCCACCGCGCAGCAAAATGCGGTTGCCGGGCACGAGGCCCATGTCTTGCGTCAAGACCTGGGCGATGCGGTTGGTTTTGTCTTGCAGCTGGGCATAGGTCCAGCTGAAGTCACCCCCGCCGGTGTTGAAGTCGCTCACGCCGTGCAGCGCGATGCGGTCGCCTTTTCCTTCGCGCACGTGTCTGTCCACCAGTTCCACCGCGCAGTTGAGTTGGTCGGGGTAGTTCAACTCAGGCAGGTCGGCCATGAACACAGGCAGTTGGTCCTTGGGCGGCAGCCGGTCACGCGAAAAAGAATCGGTGTGGCTGCTGGGCAGCAGTGTGTTCCAGTCGCTCATGTCAACCTTTCAACAAGTCCTTGCCGATGATCAGCTGTTGCACTTCGGTGGCGCCTTCGTAAATGCGCAGGGCGCGGATCTCGCGGTACAGCGACTCGACCATCACGCCTTTTTTGACGCCCATGCCGCCGTGCATTTGCACCGCCATGTCGATGATTTGTTGGGCGTTTTCGGTCGCGGTCATCTTGGCCATGGCGGCTTCGCGGGTGATGCGTGCGCCCTGGTCGCGCAGCCAGGCAGCGCGGTAGGTGAGCAGCGTGGCGGCGTCGAGCATCGTCGCCATCTGCGCGATCTTGGTTTGGGTGATCTGAAAGTCGCCCAGGCTTTGGCCAAACATCTTGCGCGAACGCGCCCAGGCGATGGACTCGTGCAGCGCACGCCGCCCGAAGCCCAAAGCGGCTGCGGCGACTGACGTGCGGAACACATCGAGCGTGGCCATGGCCACCTTGAAGCCTTGGCCTGCCTCGCCAATGCGCTGCGCTGCGGCGACTTTGCAGTGGTCAAACTTGAGCGTGGCCAGAGGGTGCGGCGCAACGACGTCGATGCGTTCTTCAATCGACAAGCCGGGCGTGTCGGCATCCACGATGAAGGCGGTGATGCCACGCGCCCCCGGCGCTTCGCCCGTGCGGGCGAACACCACATAAAAGTCGGCAATGCCGCCGTTGCTGATCCAGGTCTTGCGGCCGTTCAGCACATAGCCGTCTGCCGTGGCAGTGGCGCTGCATTGCATGGCGGCCACGTCAGAGCCCGCCTCGGGCTCGCTGAGCGCAAAGGCCGACAAGGCCTGGCCTGAAGCCACGCGGGGCAGGTAGCGTTGCTTTTGATCGGCTGTGCCCATGAGGCTGATGGCCCCGGTGCCTAGGCCCTGCATGGCAAAAGCGAAGTCCGACAAGCCGTTGTGAAACGCCAGCGTCTCGCGCAGCAGGCACAACTGGCGCGTGTCGATCACGTCTGATGCGGCGCCGTAGGCCGTGCCGGAGACCGCGTGCTTGAGCCAGCCGCCGCTGCCCAGCAGGCGCACCAGACGGATGCATTCGGCGTCGACCGCGTCGCGGCTTTCGTCGTGGTGCGCGTGCGCCAGGTGTTCGTGGCACCAGGCGTCCAGCCGAGACTTGAAGTCGCGGTGGCTGTCGTCAAAGAAGGGCCAGTTCAGTTCTGCGGGGTGGGTCATGTGTCAGTCCCCTTCAAACACAGGCGTTTGCTTGGCCACAAAGGCGTGGTACGCCCGGTGGAAGTCGTTGGTGGCCATGCAGATGGCCTGCGCTTGGGCTTCGGCCTCGATGGCTTCGTCCACGCCCATGTTCCATTCTTGTTGAAGCATTTTTTTGGTGATGCCGTTGGCAAAGGTGGGGCCCGCCACCAGCTGGGCGGCCATGGCCTGCGCGTCGGCCAGCACGGTGTCGGCCTCGCACACGCGGTTGTAAAAACCCCAGCGCTCAGCCTCCAGCGCGCCCAGGCCACGCCCGGTGAACAGCAGCTCGCTCGCGCGGCCTTGGCCGATGATGCGCGGCAAAAGCGCGCAAGCGCCCATGTCGCAACCGGCCAGGCCCACCTTGTTGAACAGGAAATAGGTTTTGCTGCGCTCGGTGCCGTAGCGCAGGTCAGACGCCATGGCCAAGATGGCCCCGGCCCCGGCGCACACGCCGTCAATGGCGGCAATGATGGGTTGCGGGCAGGCGCGCATGGCCTTGACCAAGTCGCCCGTCATGCGGGTGAAGGCCAAGAGGCCCGGCATGTCGAGCTTTGTGAGCGGGCCGATGATTTCGTGCACATCGCCGCCCGAACAGAAGTTGCCCCCCGCCCCGGTGATGACCACCGCGTGGATATCGGGCGCGTAGGCCAATGCGCGGAAGAAGTCTCTCAGCTCAGCATACGAGTCGAACGACAGCGGGTTTTTGCGCTCGGGGCGGTTCAGGCTGACTGTGGCCACACCGTCTTTCACGGACAGCAAAAAGTGCTCGGGCTGGTAGAGCGCCATGGGTTGGTTGTGTCGGGGCAGCTGGTGGGGCTGGCCGGGCAGGTAGCGTGTGCTCATGTGTTCTCCTTCGCGTGTGTTCGGTTACCGGACTTCAAGGTGCCCAGCAGTTGGTGCAGCTGTGTTTGTTCGCTCTCGGCCAGCGGGCCTAACAACTCGACCACCCAACCTTCGTGGGCCAGGGCCATGGCGGCAAATGCGCTGCGGCCGGCTTCGGTCAGGCTGACGGTGAAAGAGCGGCGGTCGCCGACTTGCGTTTGGCGCTGAACCAGCTGTTCTTTTTCCAACTGGTCCACGATGCTGGTGACGTTGCCCCCCGTGACCATCATGCGGCGCGACAACTCGCTCATCGACAGGCCTTGCGGCTCGCGCTCCAGCTGGGCCATCAGGTCAAAGCGCGGCAGCGTGATGCCAAACTGTTCGCGCAAGCGTTGGCGGATGGTGTCTTCGATGCGGGTGGTGCACGACAGCAGCCGCAACCACAGGCGCAGCGAGGCGTGGTGCTCGGCGTGGGCGCGCACTTCCATGTCCGTCATGCTGTTCATCCTGCCAACTCCCCACCATCAATGGCAATGGCTTGGCCGTTGATCGCGTCGCTGCCAGCCGCGCACAGCCACAGCACGCTTTGCGCGACTTCTTGCGGCTGCACCAAGCGCTGCTGTGGGTTGCTGGCGGCCAGGGCCTGGCGCGCTTCGGCTTCGCTCTTGCCGGTTTTGCCCACGATGTTTTGAACCGCTTCGCGCACGATGTCGGTCTCGGTGTAACCGGGGCAAATGGCGTTCACGGTTACGCCCTTGCGCGCCAATTCGAGCGCGAGCGCTTTGGTCAAACCCACCACTCCGTGCTTGGCCGCCACATAGGCGCTCACGTAGGCGTAGCCTTTGAGGCCTGCGGTGCTGGCGATGTTGACGATGCGTCCGGGCGTGCCGCCTTTCGCAGCTTCGAGCATGCCGGGCAGCACCGCCTGAATGCAGTGGTAGGTGCCCGTGAGGTTGACGCCGATCATCTGCTGCCACAGCGCAGCATCAGTCTTGGCAAAGGGCTGGCTGCTGGCCTGGCCTGCGTTGTTGACCAAGATGTTGACGGGGCCAAAGCGGGCCTGGGCCTGCTGCACCGCGGCTTGCACGGCGTTTTCATCGGCGACGTCCATAGGCGCAATCAGCACCGCCACATCGGGCACTTGCGCGCGCAGCGCTTCGGCCTGGGCTTGCAGCGTATCGTGTGAGCGGCCGCAGAGCGTGAGGCGGCAACCCGCTTGCGCCAGCTGCAGCGCAATGGCTGCGCCGATGCCTGCGCCTGCGCCGGTGATGAGGGCGTGGCGGCCTTGCTGTTCTTGGGCCATCTCAGTCCCCCTTACTCGCAGTCTGCATCGCACGCTCACGGGCAAAGCCCGCTTCGAGCTGGGGCTTGCCCGATTCGTAGGCGCGGGGCCAGGCGATGTCTTTGAATCCGATTCGCGCCGCTTCGGTCAGCGTCCAGGCCGGGTTTGCCAGGTGCGGGCGGGCCACGGCGCACAGGTCGGCGCGGCCTGCGGCCAAGATGCTGTTGACGTGGTCGGCCTCACTGATGGCGCCCACTGCCATGGTGGCGATGCCTGCTTCCTGGCGGATACGGTCGGCAAACGGGGTCTGGTACATGCGGCCGTAAGTGGGCTTTTGCTTGGCGCTGACCTGGCCCGACGAACAGTCGATCATGTCGGCCCCTGCGGCTTTGAATGCGCGGGCGATATCGACCGCGTCGGTGGGCGTGATGCCGCCTTCGACCCAGTCATGCGCCGAGATGCGGACTGACATGGGCAGGTGTGCAGGCCAGGCGGCACGGGCCGCTTTGAACACTTCAATCGGGTAACGCAGGCGGTTGGCGAGTGAGCCGCCGTAATCGTCGTTTCGCTGGTTGGTGAGCGGGCTGATGAAGCTAGACAACAGGTAGCCGTGGGCGCAGTGCAGTTCGAGCCAGTCGAAACCTGCCTGGGCTGCGCGCTGCGTGGCCGCGACAAAGTCGGCGGTGACGCGGTCCATGTCGGCGCGGGTCATGGCGCGGGGCACATCGCCGTGCGGCAGATAGGGCTGTGCAGATGCCGCAAACAATGGCCAGTTGCCTTCGGCGTCATCATCGGGCACAGGCTGGTCCATGCCCGCGCCTTGCCAGGGGCGGCAGGTGGAGCCTTTGGGTCCGGCGTGTCCGATTTGCAGGCCGATTTTGGCGTCGGTTTTGGTGTGCACCCAGTGGGTGATGCGTTTGAAATCTTCGGTCTGCTCATCGTTCCACAGGCCTGGGCAACCGTGGGTGATGCGGCCATCGGCGCTGGGCGCGGTCATCTCGACCATCACCAAACCGGCGCCGCCCATGGCGCGTGCGCCCAGGTGCACCAGGTGGTCTTCTGCCACTCGGCCATCGATGGCCATGTATTGCGCCATGGGTGAAACCACCACGCGGTTTTTGAGCGTGACCGAGCGCAAGGTATAGGGTGTGAACATGGGCGGGCGGATGCCCGGCTGTGCCGTGCGGCCTGCAAACCAGGCTTCATAACCCTCCAGCCAAGCCTTGTCACGCAGACGCAAGTTCTCGTGGCTGATGCGCTGGCTGCGGGTGAGCATGGAGTACATGAACTGCTCGGGTTCGAGCTGGTCGCAGTAGCGCTCGCCGCACACCTCGAACCACTCCATTGCGTTCCAGGCGGCGTTTTGCAAGCGGATCACATCGATTTCGCGCACGGCCTGGTAGTGCTTGAGCACTTCGGGGATGCGGTCGGCTGTGTCACCCAGCGCCTTGAATTGGCGCACCAACTCGATGGCGTCTTCGAGCGCGAGCTTGGTGCCCGAGCCAATCGCAAAGTGCGCGGTGTGCACCGCGTCGCCCATCAACACCACATGGCTGTTGCCGTTGAAGTGTGACCAGTTGGCGCACTTGACCCGCTGAAAGTTGAGCCAAGCAGAACCACGCAGATGTCTGGCATTGGTCATCAGCTTTTCGCCTTGCAAGTTCTTGGCAAAGAGTTTTTCGCAGAAGGCGATCGATGCTTCTTGATCGGCTTTGTCCAGACCGTGCGCCAGCCACACGTGATCGGGGCACTCGACGATGAAGGTAGATGTCTGGTTGTCGAATTTGTAGACGTGGGCCTGGAACCAGCCGTGCTCGGTCTTCTCGAACAAAAAGGTGAACGCCTCGTACTGGCGGTTGGTGCCGAGCCAGATGAAGCGGTTGGGGCGGGTGACGATGTCTGGCTTGAACACTTCGGGCAAGCGACTGCGCACACGCGAATTGACACCATCGCTGGCAATGATCAGATCGGCATCGGGAAAGTCCAAATCTGAATTCACATCTTGTTCGAACAAGAGCTTCACGCCGACCTGTTCGCAGCGATCCTGCAAGATGTTCAGCAACTTCTTGCGTCCAATGCCCACAAAACCGTGACCGCCAGAGCGGATCACCCGGTCTTTGAAGTGCAGCTCGATGTCATCCCAATGGTTGAAAGCCTGCTCCACTTCGGCGGCGGTCTCGGTGTCCCATTGCCGCATGTTGTCCAGCGTTTGGTCTGAGAAAACCACGCCCCATCCAAAGGTGTCGTAAGGCTTGTTGCGCTCCACCACGGTGATGTCGTGGTGAGAGCCGAGTTTTTTCATCAGCAACGCGAAGTACAAACCCGAGGGACCACCGCCAATGCACACGATTTTCATATTGCTTCTCTTTGCTGCAGACCACACAGACCATTAATTCAGGTCTATATATTTCAAACCTCAAGTATTTGAGCAAATGAGGTGATGGTCAATCGGGGGCTAACCCGTAGAGAAACAAAAAGGAGGGGGTGGTGCGCTTGAAGAAATGCTTCGCACAAAGCAAAACGCCCCACCGAGAGGTGAGGCGTTTTGGGCTGTTAGAAGCCTGACGATGTCCTACTTTCACACGGGAACCCGCACTATCATCGGCGCTAAGTCGTTTCACGGTCCTGTTCGAGATGGGAAGGAGTGGGGCCAACTTGCTATGGTCATCAGGCATAACTTGTTGTCATCTTGACACCGGTCAAGACAACGAATTCATAGAGTTTGGAATCAGATTTTGAGCTTTCGCTCGGCTTTTCAGCCTTTTTTGAATGCGTCAACTTGGCATAACTTCCTTGATCGATGCACACCTTGCAGTGTGTGATCAAAGTTATAGGGTCAAGCCGCACGAGCAATTAGTATCGGTTAGCTTAACGCATTACTGCGCTTCCACACCCGACCTATCAACGTCCTGGTCTTGAACGACTCTTTAGGGGGCTCAAGGCCCCGGCAGATCTCATCTTGAAACGAGTTTCCCGCTTAGATGCTTTCAGCGGTTATCTCTTCCAC
>JAIXUG010000020.1 GCA_027484105.1 Comamonadaceae bacterium | reverse complement strand
GGTGAGGGCAAAGCGGGTTGAACCCGCAGCGCCTTTGCTATGTGGGCGTATCAGACCTTCATTGCCAAGGCTGGTCAGAACCTTGATCAACGCACCACCTTTGAGGTTGGGCGGGAAGTCGGTCAGCACATGCTGAGGATGAAGGGCTGCGGCGTTGAGAAGCAAGGTTTGGCTGGGTGTGAGTTTCATGTTGATCTCCGGTATCAGTTTGGTTGGGTTGTTTGTTTGGATTGCTGGCCAGCTGTGAAGGCGGCTTGCAGGGCTTCTTTGAGGCCCCACACGCTGACTTCATGAAAGTCCAGGCGGTCGCTGTTGCGAGTGGCCAGCGTGTCGATGTGCAGATGCTCTGCGGCGATTTGGTTGAGCAGACGCTCCAGTGTTTTGGCGTCCATCACTTGGCTCCCCGCACCTGGTGGATCTGTCGGGCGCGGTCAAAGCCGACCCACTCGCCTTGGGTGTCAAGGCCGCGTGAGGCCAGTTCCTCGCGGGCCAGCAGGTTGAGGTCAAGCTCACCGCGTGCGGCGGCTGCCAGCACCTTGGTGAGCGCGATCTGGATGAACCCGACCTCGTCGACGGTGAACTGTGTGGTGTAGGTCATTTGCAAAGCTCCTTGGGTTGTTGATGACGTTCCTATGAACGCTCTGAACTCCAGTAAAGCCAAGCAATACCCGCATCAAATCCGATTAGTTTTTTGAATGAGTTGGGAATAAGCCGCTATGCCCCGCAGTGCCCCGACACCATGCCGACATCCCGCCTGTGCGTTGGTGCTGGACAAGCCGGGCTATTGCGATCAACACCGTACCCAGGTGCACCGGGACTACGGGCGTGCCAGGCGTGGCTTTGATGCCGAGGTGGGCTTCTACCAGTCGGTGCGCTGGCGTGAGGTGCGTGCGGCCTTCCTGCGTGAACACCCCTTGTGTGTGGCGTGCAGGTCGATGGGTCTGGTGGTGGCAGCCAAGGTTGCTGACCACATCAGGCCGCTCAAGGACGGCGGTGAGCGCTTTGACTGGGTCAATCTGCAAGGACTATGCGTCTCATGTCACAACCGAAAGACGGCGCGTGAGACCGCAAGGCGAGGCTGACCAACCCCCGGGGGGGTCTGAATCTCTACAGACGGCGGCCAAAGATGCGTGCGCCTGCCAAGATTTTTGCGCGTGCAAATTGAAACCAAGGGGGGATCCCCCAGAACGGATGATTAATGGCCGGAAGAAAGCCGCTCCCCACTGAGATCAAAAAGCTCAGGGGAACCCTGCAAAAGTGCAGGACCAACCCGCATGAGCCACAGCCCCAAGGGGATCTGGTTGCGCCGCCCGAGTACATGTCAGATGGTGCCAAGCAAGCCTGGCGCTATGCCATTGACAGCGCACCCGAGCATTTGCTGCGCAAGCTCGACATGTCTGTGCTGGAAGTCTGGTCCTGCGCCGCTGACCTGTACCGCAAGGCCCAGATTGGAATCACCAAGACGGGACTGCTGATCAAAGCACCGAACACCGGTGTGCCAATGCAGTCGCCTTACCTGGCCATTGCGAACAAGCAGGCGCAGATCATGACCAAGGCGGCGGTGGAAATGGGCTTTACGCCTGCCTCTCGTTCGCGCATCACACAGCCCACAGATACCCAGATCGATCTAGATCCTTGGGCCGACATTGCTGGCTAAGACCAACTGATGGCAGCAGAGAACTACGCCGCCGTTGCCCGAAAGTATGCGCAGGCAGTCGTTGCCGGTGACATCCTGACCTGCAAATGGGTCCAGCGGGCCTGCCAACGGCAGTTGAACGATCTGGCAAAGTTCAAGGGCAAGGCAAGTCCCTACCAGTTCAACCCGAAGCTCACCGACAAGGATGGGCGGGAATTCCATCCCGCTGACAACCTGTGCGCGTTCATTGAGCGGCTGCCCCACGTCAAAGGGCCGCTGGCAGGCGAGACGATCAAGTTGGAACCCTGGCAGGTGTTCATCCTGACCACTGTGTTCGGCTGGGTCAAGCCCGACGGCAACCGCCGCTTTCGGCGTTCGTACATCGAGGTGCCGCGTGGCAACGCCAAGTCGACCCTGTCGTCTGCGCTTGCGCTGTACATGCTGGCTGCCGACGGCGAAGGTGGTGCCGAGGTTTATTCCCTGGCCACTACCCGTGACCAGGCGCGCATCGTGTTTGGTGATGCGCAGACCATGGCGCGAAGGTCACAGGGCTTTCGCACCCGGTTTTCTGTCAACGTTGGTGCGCACAACATGAACGTGCTGCAGACGGGATCCAAGTTTGAAGCGCTCTCAGCCGAGGGTTCAACGCTCGATGGTCTGAACATTCACTTCGGTTGTATCGATGAATTGCATGCCCACAAGACCCGTACCGTCTACGACGTGGTCGAGACCGGAACCGGCAAACGAGACAACTCGCTTTTGTGGGTGATCACCACCGCAGGCAGCAACCGCTCAGGCATTTGCTACGAGGTGCGCACCTTCGTGACCCGGCTGCTCGATAGCGTGTTTGAGGATGACAGCCAGTTTGGCATCGTCTACGGTCTCGATGACGGGGACGACTGGACCAGCGAAGACTCGCTGATGAAGGCCAACCCCAACTGGGGCATCTCGGTGCGCCCGGAAATTCTGGGACCGCTGCAGGCCAAGGCCATGCAGTTGCCCAGTGCGATGAACAACTTCAAGACCAAACACTTGAACGAGTGGGTCAACGCCGACACAGCATGGATGGACATGCGCTCCTGGGACGCGTGTGCTGATCAGGACCTGGACATAGAGTCCTTTGCGGGCCAGCCCTGCTGGATTGGCCTGGACTTGGCCAGTAAGACGGACATTGCCGCCTTGGTGATTGTGTTTGCCCATCCCGAGATTGCTGACGCATTCGCGGTCTTTGGCAAGTACTACCTGCCAGAAGACACGGTCAATGCCAACGGCAACAGCCAGTACCCCGGTTGGATGCACACGGGCAGGCTGACTGTGACGCCGGGGAATGTGATTGATTTCAGTTGGATTGAAGCGGATCTGAACGATCTGTCTTCGCGCTTTGCGGTGCAGGCAGTCGCGTTTGATCCGTTTCAGGCGACGCAACTCTCGACCCGAATGATGAGTGAGGGTCTGCCCATGATTGAAGTGCGTCCCACGGTGCTGAATTTCTCAGAGCCGATGAAGACGCTTGAAGCCTTAGTGCTTCAAAAGAAATTAGTTCACGACGGCGACCCGGTGCTGGGCTGGATGGTCAGCAACGTGGTGGCCCACCTGGACGCCAAAGACAACATTTACCCACGCAAGGAGCGAGCAGAAAACAAGATCGACGGCATCGTGGCACTGATCATGGCGCTGTCGCGCGCGATCAAACCGGGGGACTCGGTGGTGCTGGGATCCGACTACGAATTGGTGTTGCTCTGAACTGATGGGATTTTTAAGCTTCTTTGATCGCTTCCGTGGTCCTAACGCCTCCGGGGGCGATCGCTCGCCGTGGGGAGACTTCTTTTTTGAGCCGGTCTCCGCTCGCACTGGCAGCGGCATGCGCGTCTCACCCGACAGCGCGCTTCGCCTTGCAGCGGTCTATGCCTGCGTTCGGGTCTTGTCGGAGTCCTTGGCTTCGCTGCCGCTGGTCATCTACCAACGCCGTGCCGACGGTGGCAAGGACAAGGTGACCGACCACTGGCTGTACCGTTTACTGGCCAAGCGACCCAACCGTTTTCAGAATCCGTTTGAGTGGCGCGAGATGCTGCAAGGCCATCTGGCGCTTCGTGGCAACGCCTACAACCAGATCATCACCAATGCCAAAGGCGAGGTGGTGGAGTTGATGCCTCTTCATCCAGACCGCATCCGGTTGGAGTTGCTGCCCTCTGGCGAATACC
>JAIXUG010000005.1 GCA_027484105.1 Comamonadaceae bacterium | reverse complement strand
CCTCACATGCTGCGCCGGTACTGCCCGCCCACCTCGAACAGGGCGCCGGTGATCTGACCCAGCGAGCACACACGCACGGCCTCCATCAGCACCTCGAACACATTGCGGTTCTCGATGACGGCCTGCTGAAGCCGGGCCAGCATCGCCGGCGCCTCGGCCGCATGGCGGGTGTGGAAGTCGGCCAGGCGCGTGAGCTGCGACTGCTTCTCTTCCTCGGTCGACCGCGCCAGCTCGATGTGCTCGGGCACCGGCTCGCCCTTGGGATTGCGGAAAGTGTTGACGCCGATGATGGGGTACTCGCCCGTGTGCTTGAGCATCTCGTAGTGCATGGATTCGTCTTGGATCTTGCCGCGCTGGTAGCCGGTTTCCATCGCGCCTAGCACGCCGCCACGTTCGGCGATTTTCTCGAACTCGGCCAGTACGGCTTCTTCCAGCAACTCGGTCAGCTCTTCGATGATGAAGGCGCCTTGGCTCGGGTTCTCGTTCTTGGCCAAGCCCCACTCGCGGTTGATGATCATCTGGATCGCCATGGCGCGGCGCACCGAGTCTTCGGTGGGCGTGGTGATGGCCTCGTCAAACGCGTTGGTGTGCAGGCTGTTGCAGTTGTCGTAGATCGCGATCAGCGCCTGCAGCGTGGTGCGGATGTCGTTGAACTGGATCTCTTGCGCGTGCAGCGAGCGGCCTGATGTCTGGATGTGGTACTTGAGTTTTTGGCTGCGCTCGTTCGCGCCGTATTTCTCTTTCATCGCCACCGCCCAGATGCGGCGCGCCACGCGGCCGAGCACGGTGTATTCCGGGTCCATGCCGTTGCTGAAGAAGAACGACAGGTTGGGCGCGAAGTCGTCGATGTGCATGCCGCGCGCCAGGTACGCTTCCACGAAGGTGAAACCGTTGGACAGCGTGAAGGCCAGCTGCGAAATCGGGTTTGCGCCGGCTTCGGCGATGTGGTAACCGCTGATGGACACCGAGTAAAAGTTGCGCACGTCGTGGTGCACAAAATACTGCGCGATGTCGCCCATGACCTTCAGGCTGAATTCGGTCGAGAAGATGCAGGTGTTCTGGCCCTGGTCTTCTTTCAGGATGTCGGCCTGCACCGTGCCGCGCACATTGGCCAGCACCCATTCCTTGATCTTGGAGGTTTCGGTTTCGGTCGGCTCGCGGCCGTTTTCGGCCTTGAACTTGTCGAGGTTCTGGTCGATGGCCGTGTTCATGAACATGGCCAGGATCGAGGGCGCAGGGCCGTTGATGGTCATCGACACGCTGGTGCTCGGGTTGCACAGGTCAAAGCCCGAGTACAGCACCTTCATGTCGTCCAGCGTGGCCACGTTCACACCCGAGTTGCCGATCTTGCCGTAGATGTCGGGGCGCAGGTCGGGGTCGTTGCCGTACAGCGTGACCGAGTCAAACGCCGTGGACAAGCGCTTGGCGGGCAGGCCCTCAGACACCAGCTTGAAGCGGCGGTTGGTGCGGAAGGGGTCGCCTTCACCGGCGAACATGCGCGTGGGGTCTTCACCTTCGCGCTTGAAAGCGAAGGTGCCTGCGGTGTAGGGGTAGCTGCCGGGCACGTTGTCCAGCATCAACCACTTGAGGACTTCGCCGTCGTCTTCGTATTGGGGCAAGGCCACCTTGCGGATGGTGGTGCCGCTGAGTGACTTGGTGGTGAGCGCCGTGCGGATTTCCTTGTCGCGGATCTTCACCACGTATTCGTCACCCGCATAGGCTTTTTGCATGTCGGGCCATTGGGCCAGCAACTTGCGTGCGTGGGGGTCTTGGTTTTGTTCGCGTTGCACAGCCAGGTCAATCGCGGCTTCGGCGGCTTTGGCGCGACCGGTTTTGCCCACTTCGAGCATGCGGGCGGCGGCGCGCAGTTGCTGGATTTCGCGCGCCAGGCGCGATTGTTCGATGGCGCGCTTTTTGTAGCCGCGCACGGTGTCGCTGATCTCGGCCAGGTAGCGGGTGCGTGCGCCGGGGACGACCGGGTTTTGGTGGGTGCTGTAACGCACGTTCACCACAGGCAAACGGCCTTCGGTGGTCTTCATGCCGAGTGCGGCCAGACGGGTTTTGAGGGCTTGGTACAGCGCGGTCACACCGTCGTCGTTGAAGCGCGCCGCCATGGTGCCAAACACTGGCATTTGCTCGGTGGGCACCGTCCAGGCTTCCTTGTTGCGTTGCACCTGTTTGGCCACGTCACGCAGGGCGTCAGACGCGCCCTTGCGGTCGAACTTGTTGATGGCCACGAACTCGGCGAAGTCGAGCATGTCGATTTTTTCGAGCTGGCTGGCTGCGCCAAACTCGGGCGTCATCACGTACATGGGCACGTCCACATGCGGCACGATGGCGGCGTCGCCCTGGCCGATGCCCGAGGTCTCGACCACGATCAAGTCAAAGCCCGCCACCTTGCAGGCCGCCACCACATCGGGCAGGGCGGCAGAAATTTCGGAGCCAAAGTCACGCGTGGCCAGCGAACGCATGAACACGCGCGGGCCTTGCGACCAGGGGCTGATGGCATTCATGCGGATGCGGTCGCCCAGCAAAGCACCACCGCTCTTGCGGCGTGAGGGGTCGATGGAAATGACGGCCACGCGCAAGGCGTCGTCCTGGTCCAGACGCAGGCGGCGGATCAGCTCGTCGGTCAGCGAAGACTTGCCTGCACCGCCGGTGCCGGTGATGCCCAGCACGGGCACTTGCTTTTGCGCCGCTTGCTCGCGCACGGCTTGCACCACAGACGCATCGGCCTTGCCGTTCTCCAGCGCGGTGATCAGTTGCGCCAGCGCACGCCAGTTCATCTCGGCGTAGCCCTGGATGGCGGCCACATCTTTGGGCGCCAGGGGGCTGATGTCTTTGTCGCAGCGCATGACCATCTCGCCGATCATCCCGGCCAGGCCCATCTTCTGCCCGTCTTCGGGGCTGAAAATGCGCACGCCATGCTCGGCCAGCATGCGGATTTCGGACGGCACGATCACACCGCCACCGCCGCCAAACACCTGAATGTGCTGGCCGCCCCGGGCCTTGAGCAATTCGGTCATGTAGGTGAAGTATTCGTTGTGCCCGCCTTGGTAAGAGCTGATGGCGATGCCTTGTGCGTCTTCTTGCAGCGCGGCGGTCACCACCTCGTCCACTGAGCGGTTATGGCCCAGATGGATGACTTCGGCACCCATGCTTTGCAGGATGCGGCGCATGATGTTGATGGCCGCATCGTGCCCGTCAAACAAAGAGGCGGCGGTGACAAAACGCACCTTGTTCGTGGGACGGTATTCGGCCAGGGCTTTGAATTCGGCGGACAGATCGGTCATGAGGGTCTCCGTTGGCGGGCGATTTTGTTGGCTTTGACGTTGACGTAAACGTCAACCAAAACCCGCATCTTAGCCGTTGCAGCCTGTCCTGTCACTGACAGGCGGGTGGGGCGAGGCTCTTGTGCAAAAAGCTATGATTCGGTTCCCATTTTGAGCCCCCCGCCAGGACGATCGACGCCATGACTTCACCGACCACACCCGCCAACGCCCATCCAGCCACAGCCCACGGTTATGCCGGCGATGTGTCGCCCGAGCAGGCCTGGGCCTGGGTGCAGTCGGGCGAGGCCGAGTTGGTGGATGTGCGCACCGATGCCGAGCGCGCCTGGGTGGGTTTTGTGCCCGGTGCTCACGCCCTGGCCTGGAAGCAATGGCCCGGCATGGCGATGAACCCCGGTTTTGATGCCGCGGTGCAAACCCTGGGCGCAGGCGGCAAAAAACTGGTGATGCTGTGCCGCAGCGGTGTGCGCTCGATTGCCGCGGCCCAACGCGCCACCGAATTGGGCCTGCAGGCCTACAACATCCTCGAAGGCTTCGAGGGAGACCCGGACGATCAGGCGCACCGGGGTCAAAAGGGCGGCTGGCGCTTTCGCGGTCTGCCCTGGCAGCAAAACTGAACTGGGTGGTTCACACCCCCGGCGGACGCTTGGCGATCAGGTCCTGGTTGGCCATCTCGTAGGCGTGCGCCAGTTTCAGCAAGTCCCAGTCGCCTTGCGGTTTGCCGATCAGCGCCAGGCCCATGGGCAGGCCGTTGGCCCCAAAGCCTGCGGGCACGCTGATCGAGGGCAAGCCCGCCAAGGTGGCGTAAATCACCACTTCCATCCAGCGGTGGTAGGTGTCCATGGGGCGGCCCGCCACGTTTTGCGGCCAGCGCAGGCTCACATCAAAGGGCCAGACCTGCGCCACAGGAATGGCCAACACGTCGAATTTTTCAAACAGCTGCAGCATGCTCAGGTAAAAGCGGGTGCGGCTGGCGCTGGCCGACATCAGTTGCGCCCCTGTCAAGGTCAGTGACTGGTCGTACTCCCACAGCGCTTCGGCTTTGATGTGCGCCCGGTTGGCCGGGTTGATGAGGAAGGGCGCGATGCGCGGCCCCACCAAGGCCTGCCGCCAAACCAGCCAGGCTTGCCAGATCTGCTCGGGTGGCATGCCCAGCGCAGCTTCGTCCACGCTGCAACCCATGCCCGAGAAGCTTTTCAGCGCCGATTCGCACACCGCCAAAATGCCGCTCTCCATGGGCAGGTAGCCACGCAGGTCGCCCAGCCAGCCGATGCGATGGCCCTGGGGGTCCATGTCGAGTGCGCCTGCAAACACAGCCGGGTCATCCGTCAGGCTGAGGGGGCTGGACGGGTGGGCCCCAGCTTGTGTGGAGAGCAGCATGGCCACATCGCGCACATGGCGTCCCATCGGACCCTCGGTGCCCAGCTGGGCCATGAAGACGTCTTGCGCGGGCGACATGGGCACACGCCCTTGCGAGGGGCGCAGGCCAAACACATGGTTCCAGCCCGCAGGGTTGCGCAAGCTGCCCATGAAGTCCGAGCCGTCGGCCACGGGCAACATCCGCTGGGCCAATGCGACGGCCGCACCACCGCTGCTGCCACCTGCAGATTTGCTCGGGTCCCAGGCGTTGCGGGTGGGGCCAAACACCTCGTTGAAGGTGTGCGAGCCCAGGCCAAACTCGGGCGTGTTGGTTTTGCCGATGACGATGGCGCCTGCCGCTTTCATGCGCTGGGCCATCAGGCCGTCCTCGCTGGCCACAAAGTCCTTCATCAAGGGGCTGCCCAATGTGGTGCGCAGACCTTGCACATTGGCCAAATCCTTGATGGCCTGGGGTATGCCGTGCATCCAACCCATCGACTCGCCCCGGGCCAGCTGGGCGTCGCGCACATCGGCCTGGGCCAGCAGCGCGTCGCTGTCCACCCGGCTGACCACGGCATGGCTGCCTGGGTTCAGTCGGTCCAGCTGGGCCAGAGTGGCCAGCATCAGCTCGCGGCAGGAGAACTGTTGGGTGTGTAGCGCACGGGACAAGTCCAGTGCGCCGAATTCGTTAATGTTCTGCGAAGAATGAAGCATGTTGGTTTTTATAGTGGTTTGGTGTACAACACCATGTCCCCCCTTTGACTGGAGTGAATCATGAAACGTCGTTCCCTGTTTGCCATGGCCACATTGGCCGCTGCCCTCTTGGCCCCCATGGGCGCGCAAGCCCAAGGTAAAACCCTCAAGCTGGTGCCGCATGCCAACGTGACGATCCTGGACCCCGTCTGGAGCACGGCCTTTGTCACGCGCAACCATGGCTACATGATTTACGACACCTTGTTCGGCACCGATCTGTCGGGCAAGGTCAAGCCCCAGATGGTCAGCAAGTGGAGCGTCAGCAAGGACAACCTGAGCTGGACCTTCACCCTGCGTGACGGCCTGGAGTTTCACGACGGCAAGCCTGTCACCAGCGAAGATGTGGTGGCCTCGATCAAGCGCTGGTCCAGCCGCGACAGCTTTGGCGGTGTGCTGGCCAAAAGCGTGGACAGCTACGCCACAACCGATGCCAAGACCTTTGTCATCAAGCTCAAGCAGCCGTTTGGCGTGATGTTGGAAGCCCTGGGCAAGCCTTCGTCCAATGTGCTGTTCATCATGCCTGCTCGCATCGCCGCCACACCGGGCACCGAGCAAATCAAGGAGCACATCGGTTCTGGTCCCTACAAATTCGTGCCGGGCGAATACAAGCCTGGCGAGCGTTTGGTGTACGAGAAAAACGACAAGTACAAGCCCCGCGCCGAGGCGCCCGATGGCACCACCGGGGGCAAACAGGTCTTTGTGGACCGTGTCGAGTGGGTCATCATCCGCGACCCGCAAACCCAGTTCAATGCCTTGGTGGCGGGCGAAGTTGACATCGTCGAGCAGCCCACTTTCGAGCAGTACTCTTCTTTGAAGGCGCAAAAAGACATCCAGATTGTGGATGCCCAGCCGGCGGGCTTGCAGTTCATTTTCCGCTTCAACCACCTGCATGCGCCTTTCAACAACGTGAAGATCCGCCAAGCGGCCATGGTCGCTCTGGGTCAAGAGGCGCACCTGAAAACCCAGGTGGGTGCACCGGGCATGTTTGCTTTTTGCAAGAGCATCTACCCCTGCGGTACACCGCTGGCCAGCGACAAGATGGGCATCTACACCGGCATGGCCGACCCCAAAAAGGCGGCCCAAATGCTGAAGGAAGCCGGCTATGACGGCACCCCCGTGGTCTTGATGCGCCCGACCGATCTGGCCTCGATCGCCAAACTGCCTTTGGTGGCCAAACAGCAACTGGAAGCTGCGGGCTTCAAGGTGGACATGCAGCAAATGGACTGGGCCACGCTGGTGGCACGCCGCGCCAAAAAGGATGCGCCTGCACAAGGCGGCTGGAACGCTTTCATGACGGCCTGGACAGCGGGCGACATCCTCAACCCCTTGACCATGGCCATGATGAACGCGGCCGGCGACCGGGGTTGGTTCGGTTGGCAAGATGACAAACAGATCGAAGACCTGAAGGTCAAGTTTGCCCAGGCGACCACCGATGCGCAGAAAAAGCAGATTGCCGAGCAAATTCAGCTGCGTGCCATGGAAACCGCCTCGCACGTTCCACTGGGCCAGTACTTCAACCCGGCTGCTTTGCGCAAAAACATCACGGGCTTGGTGCCTGCAGGTGCACAGGTCTACTGGAACATCAAGAAGAACTGACCCTCTTTGTGAAAGCACGGGCCGCTGACTTTTTATGCTGAGATTCTTGCTGCAGCGCCTGCTGGCGCTGATTCCCGTGCTGTTCACGGTGGCGGTGATCGTGTTCCTGATCCTCCGGCTCACGCCGGGGGACCCGGCTGCCGTGATCGCGGGCAACAACGCCACCAACGAAGACATCGACCGCATCCGGGAGCAGCTGGGCTTGACCCAGCCCTTGCTCGTGCAGTTCGGCATCTGGCTGTCGGGCGTGGTGCAGGGTGACCTGGGGTATTCGTTTTACCTGGGCAAGCCGGTCCTCGAATTGATTGCCCAGCGCATCGAGCCCACGCTGTCGCTCGCGGTCGGCACCATGCTCATTTCCGTGTGTGTGGCGGTGCCTCTGGGCACCTTGGCCGCATGGCGCATGGGGGGCTGGCTCGACCGCCTGCTGTCGGGTTTTGCTGTAGCGGGCTTTTCGGTGCCGGTGTTTGTCATCGGCTACGTGCTCATTTACATCTTTGCCGTCGAGTTGCAGTGGTTGCCCGTGCAGGGCTATCGGCGCTTGTTCGGTCCCTCCTCGCAGGGCCTGGGGGCCTGGGCCTACCAGCTGGTCTTGCCCTGGGTGAGTCTGGCCACCATCTATGTGGCGCTGATCGCGCGGGTCACGCGTGCCAGCGTTTCTGAAGCCTTGACCGAGGACTACATCCGCACTGCCCGTGCCAAAGGCGTCACCGAACAAGCGGTGCTGCTGCGCCATGCCTTGGCCAATGCGGCCGTCCCGATTGTCACCGTGATCGGCATCGGCATTGCCTTGCTGATTGGCGGTGTGGTGGTGACCGAAACCGTTTACGCCATCCCGGGCTTGGGTTCGCTCACAGTGGATGCGGTGCTCAACCGCGACTTCCCTGTCATCCAAGGGGTGGTGTTGTTTTTCAGCGCCCTTTATGTGCTGATCAACCTTCTGGTGGATTTGAGCTACCTGTGGCTCGACCCCCGCATCCGGTACTGAAGCCCATGACGAGCGTTTTGCACAAGCTCTTGGCGAATGCCGCTGTCCGTTTTGGGGCCAGTGTGTTGCTGCTGCTGATCGTGGTGGCGATTTTCGCGCCCTGGTTGGGTACGGTGGACCCGGCGGCCATGGATTCGGCCCACATCAACACCTTGTCGGGCACGGTCGGGGTGTTTTCATTGCTCGATGGTTCGAATGTGGCGCACACCTTCTGGATGGGCTCGGACAATTTTGGCCGCGACATTTACAGCCGTGTCTTGTACGGCACCCGGGTGTCCCTGTTGATTGGCTTGTTCACAGCCGCCTTGGCCTTGTTGGTGGGGGGCTTGCTGGGCATGCTGGCGGGTTATTTCCGCACGGTGGATGCGGTGCTGATGCGTTTCATGGACGGCCTGATGGCCATACCGTCCATCCTGCTGGCCATTGCTTTGGTGGCGGCTCTGGGCGCGCAGCTGTGGACGGTGGTGGTGGCGATCGCCATCCCAGAAATTCCGCGCGTCACACGTTTGGTGCGTTCGCTGGTGCTCACGCTGCGCGAAGAGCCCTTTGTCGAGGCCGCGCGTGCGCTGGCCACTCCCACCCCCGTCATCCTCATGCGCCACATCCTGCCCAATGCCATGGCGCCCTTGATCGTGCAGGGCACCTTCATTGCCGCCAGTGCGGTGCTGACCGAGGCCATCTTGAGTTTTCTGGGCTTGGGTCTGCCCGCAGACATTCCCACCTGGGGCAACATCATGGCCGAAGGCCGTGTGCAGTTCACCCAATACCCGGGCAATGTGCTGTACCCGGCCTTGTTCCTGGTGCCCACCGTGTTGGCCATCAACTTGCTGGGCGATGGCCTGCGCGATGTGCTGGACCCCAAATTTGCGAAAAGGGGCACCTGATGAGCGCGACGGCAAGCACGGCGGTGTTGTCGATCCGCCAACTGTCAGTGGCCTTGCCCGCCGGGGCTGACCGGGCGCATGCGGTGCACCAGGTGTCGCTGGAGATTTTGCCGGGCCAGACCCTGTGTGTGGTGGGTGAATCGGGTTCGGGCAAATCCGTCATGGCCACCACCGTGATGGGTTTGCTGGCCAAGGAACTCCAGCCGGTGGGCGGCGACATCGTGCTGCAAGGCGAATCTTTGCTGGGTGCGTCGGCCACGCGTTGGCGTCAATTGCGTGGGCGCACCATGGGCATGGTGTTCCAAGAACCCATGACCGCCCTCAACCCGGTCATGACCTGTGGCGATCAGGTAGACGAACTGCTGTCCACCCACACCGACTGGCCTGCCGAACAGCGACGCGCCGAAATTCTGCGCATTTTCGAACGCGTGCGCCTGCCCGAGCCCGAGCGCATGTTCCGCAGCTACCCGCACCAGCTCAGCGGTGGGCAGCGTCAGCGCATCGTGATCGCCATGGCGGTGGTGCTCAAGCCCGCACTCATCATTTGCGACGAACCCACCACGGCGCTGGACGTCACCACACAAAAAGAAATCCTGCGTTTGATCGCCGACCTGCAGCGCGAGCAGGGCAGCGCGGTGCTGTTCATCACGCACGACATGGGCGTGGTGGCCGAGATCGCCGACGAGGTGCTGGTGATGAACCAGGGTCAGGCTGTCGAAGGGGGGCCGTGCGAACAGGTCTTGCGACGGCCCCAAGCCGCTTACACGCGCCAGCTGCTGTCGGCCGTGCCGGGCATGACGCCCCCCGCCCCCAAGCCTGCCTTTGAGGGCGCGGTTTTGTTGTCGGGGCAAGGCGTGGGCAAAACCTACGCAGGCCGCGACTGGCTGGGGCGCAACCGCGCCACCGCCGCTTTGCAAGTCGCCCATGTCGCGGTGCATGCGGGCGAGACCGTGGGCATCGTGGGCGAGTCCGGCTCGGGCAAGTCCACCTTTGCACGCTGCCTCATCCGCTTGATTGACCCGAGTGAAGGCCGCATCCATTGGGCCGAACACGAAGTGGCCCAGCTGCCGGAAAGCCGTTTGCGCCCCTTGCGCAGCCAGGTGCAGGTGGTGTTCCAAGACCCCAACCGCTCGCTCAACCCGCGCCGCACGGTGGGCCAATCCATGGTCGAAGGGGCCATGAACTTTGGCCAAACCCGTGCCCAGGCCGAAGCGCTCGCCGCCGAATTGATGGCGCAGGTGCGCCTGCCCGTCGAGTCGCTGCAGCGCTACCCCAGCCAGTTCAGCGGTGGGCAGCGCCAACGATTGGCCATTGCGCGGGCGCTGGCCTGTCGCCCCAAGGTGCTGGTGGCCGACGAGGCGGTGAGTGCCCTCGATGTCAGCGTGCAGGCCCAGATCCTGAACCTGCTGCGCGAGATCCAGGGGCGTTTGGGCTTGGGGCTGTTGTTCATCACGCACGACTTGCGTGTGGCCGCCCAGTTGTGCGACCGCGTGATCGTCATGCACCAGGGCCGCATCGTCGAAGAAGGCCCCACCGCCGATCTGTATGCCAACCCCCAACAAGACTACACCCGGCGTTTGTTTGAAGCCGCGCCGGCCCCCTTGCCCCCGCTGGAAGTCTGACTGCACATCCCCATTCAAAGCCCGCGCCCCTGGCGACAAGCTCTCACCGTATGACCCGTATCCTGATCGCTGGCTACCAGCACGAAACCAACACTTTTGCCCCCAGCCTGGCCGATTGGGCCGCCTTCCAGACCGGTGAAGCTTTCCCGGCCTATGTGCGCGGCCAAGCTATGGTGGAGAAAATGACCGGGGTGAACATCCCGGTGGGCGGCTTCATCGACGCCGCCCGGCGCGAAGGCTGGCATTTGGTGCCCTCGGCATGGGCCGGGGCCACGCCGTCGTCTTATGTCACGCGCGACGCCTTCGAGCGCATATGCAGCGCCATCCTGGAAGACGTGCGCTCTGCCATGGTGCAGGGCCTGGACGGTGTGTACCTCGACTTGCATGGTGCAGCCGTGGCCGAAAACGCCGACGACAGCGAAGGCGAACTCCTCTCGCGCATCCGCGCCGTGGTGGGCCCACGGGTGCCCATCGTCGCCAGCCTGGACCTGCACGCCAACGTGACCGAGCGCATGTTGCGCGTGTCCGATGGTCTGGTGGCTTACCGCACTTACCCGCACATCGACATGGCCGAGACCGGCGAACGCGCCGCCATCTTGCTGCGCGAGCACCTGCGCGCCGGGGCCAAACGCCCGGTGCAGGCGCGGCGCCTGCCTTTTTTGATCCCGCTCAATGCGCAAAGCACCTGGATGGCCCCGGCCAAGGCGCTGTACGAAGAGATGATCGCGCTGGAGTCGCAAACCGGCTGCATGCTGAGTTTTTGCATGGGCTTTCCGGCGTCTGACTTTGACGAGTGCGGCCCCGTGGTCTGGGGCCACGGCCCGCAGGCCGACATGGCGGTGCAGCGTTTGTTTGAACGTGTGGCCGAGCCCAGCCAATGGCGTCCCGATGTGCTGCCCGCCCGCGAGGCGGTCACGCAAGCGCTGGCCACCGCCGAGGTGTCGGGCCTGCCTGTGGTGATGGCCGACACCCAGGACAACCCCGGCGCTGGGGGCGACAGCAACACCACGGGCATGCTGCACGCCTTGCTGCAGCAAGGCGCTGGCCAGCGCTGGCCTGGCCAGGTGGCTGTGGGCTTGCTGTACGACCCCGCTGCTGCCCGCATAGCGCACGAGGCCGGTGTGGGGGCCAGTCTGCAGCTGGCTTTGGGCATGGCTGTGCCGACATTCACGGGCGAGCTCAGCGACCCGCCCTTGCAAGGGCGCTTCACGGTGCGGGCCTTGGGGGCAGACCATTGCGAGCTCAAAGGCCCGATGATGACCGGCATGAAAGCCCACATCGGCCCCTGCGCCTGTCTGGAAATCGATGGCCTTCTGATCGCCGTGGCCAGCGGCAAGATGCAAATGCTGGACCGCGAACTCTTTCGCGCCGTGGGCATCCAGCCCGAGCAGATGAAGCTGCTGGTGGTCAAAAGCTCCAACCACTTCCGCGCCGACTTCACACCGATCGCCAGCCGTGTGTTGGTGGCCAAGGCAGCAGGCCCCATGGCCGCCGACCCGGGCGATTTGCCCTGGAAAAAACTCAGCCCCCAAACCCGCACCAGACCTTGACCTTCGGCCTGAAAGGGTTGGGCCTTGAACGATGACCCCTGATTGGAGACCCGCATGCGTACCACCGACCTGACCCAATGCACCGCCCATGAATTGCTGCAGCTGTACCGCAGCGGGCAGGCCAGCCCGGTCGAGGCCACGCAAGCGGTGCTCTCGCGCATCGACCGCGTGAACCCGCAGATCAACGCCTTTTGTTGGGTGGACGCCCCCAGTGCCCTGGCCAGCGCCCGCGAGAGCGAAGCCCGCTGGCAAGCGCACCGCAGCACCGGCGCGCCAGTGGGCGAGCTCGACGGCGTGCCCACCAGCATCAAGGACCTGATCCTCACCCGTGGCTGGCCCACCTTGCGCGGCAGCCGCACCATTGACCCCCAGCAACCCTGGGAGGTCGATGCCCCTGCCACCGCACGCCTGCGCGAAGCCGGTGCGGTGCTGCTGGGCAAAACCACCACGCCCGAATTTGGCTGCAAGGGCGAGACCAATTCGCCAGCGACGGGCATCACGCGCAACCCGTGGAACCTGAACCACACACCTGGTGGCTCTTCGGGCGGAACGGCTGCTGCGGTGGCCGCAGGTTTGGGGCCCTTGAGTGTGGGCACGGATGGCGCAGGCAGCGTGCGCATCCCGGCGGCGTTTTGTGGCAATGTGGGCCTCAAGCCCAGCTTTGGCCGCGTGCCAGCCTACCCGCTGTCGCCGTTCGGCTCGGTGGCGCACCTGGGCCCACACACCCTGAGCGTGCGCGACGCGGCCATGATGATGAACGTGCTCAAAAAGCCCGACGCCCGCGACTGGACATCGCTGCCGCCCGACGCGACCGACTACACCGTGGGGCTCGAAGAAGGCATCCGGGGTCTGCGCATCGCGTATTCCCCCACCTTGGGTTACGCCAAAAACGTGCACCCCGACATCGCAGCGGCGGTCGATCAGGCGGTGAAGAAGCTGCAAGCGCTGGGCGCGCATGTGGAGCAGGTGGACCCGGGCTTTGAAGACCCGCTGGAGATCACCACAGGCCTGTGGTTTTTGGGGGCA
Organism: Comamonadaceae bacterium; assembly: GCA_027484105.1. GTDB lineage: Bacteria > Pseudomonadota > Gammaproteobacteria > Burkholderiales > Burkholderiaceae_C > Limnohabitans_A. The sequence goes on along the minus strand of JAIXUG010000005.1, from coordinate 490,734 downwards.
CACACCGTGTGGCAAGGCTTGAGCCCTGCCCAGCAGGCTGTGGCTGACCCAGATTTTCGGGCTGAGGCCGAACTGGGTGCCCAATTGACCGCCTTGCAAGTGCAGCAATTGAATCAGCGCCGGGGCGTGCTGGGCTCGCACATGCGCCAGTTCATGCAGCGCCATGACCTTTTGGTCACGCCTGCGGTGTCGATCCCGGCATTTGAGGCGCGCCCAGCGGGCACGGTGCCGATGGACCCGGTCAGCATGCTGGGCTGGACGCCGTTCAGCTACCCCTTCAACTTGACCCAGCAACCCGCCATCACCGTGCCCTGCGGTTTGACCCCATCGGGCTTGCCCATGGGCCTGCAGATCGTTGGCCCGATGTTTGGCGATGCCCTGGTGCTGCGTGCTGCGCGGGCCTACGAGTCGGTGCAACCGGTGCCACGCCCCAAGCTCTGAGGCCACACCTCAAAAATCATTATCATCGGCCAATGACATTTTTAGCCATCGATGTGGGCAACACGCGTCTGAAATGGGCGCTGTACGACCGGCCCAGCCCCCAAGCACAGTTGCTGGCGCAGGGCGCGGAATTTCTGGAAAACATCGACCGCTTGTCCGAGGGCGCCTGGGCGTCATTGCCCAAGCCCGATCAGATGCTTGGCTGCGTGGTGGCGGGCGACGCCATCAAGCGCCGCGTGCAAGAGCAAATGGACATTTGGGACTTCTCGCCCCAATGGGTGGTGCCCAGTGCCCAAGAGGCCGGCTTGACCAATGGCTACGACCACCCCTCGCGTTTGGGGGCCGACCGCTGGGTGGCGATGATCGGTGCGCGCCAGCGCATGCAGGCCAAGGGCCTGTCGCGACCTTTGGTGGTGGTCATGGTGGGCACGGCCGTGACCGTGGAGGCCATCGATGCCGACGGGCGCTTTCTGGGGGGCCTGATCTTGCCCGGTCACGGCATCATGCTGCGCGCTTTGGAGTCGGGTACGGCGGGTTTGCATGTGCCCACAGGCGAGGTCACGCCTTTTCCCACCAACACCAGCGATGCTTTGACCAGCGGCGGCACTTATGCCATTGCGGGCGCTTGCGAGCGCATGGTGCAGCACCTGCGCGAGCACACCGGGCAAGAGCCTCTGTGCATCATGACCGGTGGTGCGGGCTGGAAAATGGCACCCAGCATGTCGGTGCAGTTCGAGTTGGTGGACAACCTGATCTTTGACGGCCTGCTGGCCTTGGCTGCTCAGCGTTTTTCCTGAGTTTCAGCAGATTGGGGCGAGCTGTAAGCGGCCGTCAATGCCTGCAAATGGGTCTGCAAATCGGTGTTGGCCATGTAGGGCGTCAGCAGCGCCAGCACGTGTTGTGCGCCGCGCGTTAAAGCCAAGCCAGCGTTGGCCGGCTCCATCGCCTGACGGGGGTTGCGCACATACTCGTAACTCAGCCAATAAGTGACCATGACCGACATGCTGGCCGACAGGGTTTCAATGCTGTCGGCATCCAGGCGCATCAAGCCCGCAGCGGCCAAGGACTCCAGCATCTGCCGAAAGGCCCGGGTCTTGCGTTCCAGCACCGCATGGAAATGCGTTTCCAGGTGGCGGTTGCCTGAAAGCAGGTTGTTCAGGTCGCGGTACAAAAACCGGTGGCTCCAGACCTGCTCAAACAGCGAATGCAAAAAGAACCAGGTGTCTTCCACATCCTTCACATCGGGCGCGGCTTCCAGCAAGCCCAGCATGGCTTTTTCGTACTGGTCAAACAAGCGGTTGACCAGCGCGTCCTTGGACGGGAAGTGGTAATACAGATTGCCCGGACTGATGTTCAGCTCGGCCGAAATCAGCGTGGTCGAGACATTGGGTTCACCAAAACGGTTGAACAGCTCCAGCGTCACCTCGGCAATGCGATCGGCGGTGCGGCGGGGTGCTTTTTTGACCATGTCAGCGCCGTGCGGTGTGGCCTCAGGCCGATGGGCTGCGTGGCTTTTTGCGCGCCGCGCTCGCACGTGTGGCCTGCAAGGCCGCCAGCTGGGCTTCCAGTTGGGCCACCCGTTCGTTCAACATCTGAATGTCCAACAGCGATGGCATGCCCAGGCGGTGCAAGGCCTTGGCCACACGGTCTTCAAACAGGTGCTCCAGTTTGTCCACACGTCCGGTGGCCTGTTGACCGAAATCGCTGGCCAGATGGCTCAGCCGTTCGGTGGCTTCTTGCAGGCGCTGCTGGGCTTCGGCCTGGCTTTTGCGCTGGAAGGCCAGGCCATCGTTGAGCAAGGCCTCCATGGCTTTGCTGCCTTGTTCCTGGGCTTTGGCCATGGCCCCCAGCCCCGCCAGCCACACATGTTGGGCCGGTGGTGTGAAGGGTTCGCTGGCCGCAGCGGGTTTGGCGGTTTTCCGTTTGGGGGTGTTGGATGCGGGCATGGTCATTTCCTCAACAAGCCCTCACTTTAACCGCTGCGCAGGCCGCCACCAACGCCCTCCGACCGCCACAACAGCACCGCCTGCAATGCTTCTAAAATCAAGGCCTGATGGTGCGGCCCCTTTGCACCCCGACTTCATATACCCCATGACCCTTTTGGTAACCGGCGGCGCGGGTTTTATTGGCGCCAACTTCGTGCTCGACTGGCTGGCGTCCAGCCGTGAGCCCATCGTCAACCTCGACAAGCTCACCTACGCCGGCAACCCCGAAACCCTGGCCAGCCTGCAAGGCGATGACCGCCACCAGCTGGTGCAAGGCGACATCGGCGATGCCGCCCTGGTCAGTCGCTTGCTGGCCGAGCACCGGCCCCGCGCCGTGGTCAATTTCGCTGCTGAAAGCCATGTGGACCGCTCCATCCACGGCCCTGTGGATTTCATCGAAACCAACATCGTGGGCACCTTCCGCTTGCTGGAGTCGGTGCGCGGCTATTGGGGCGCATTGCCGGAAGCCGACAAAGCGTCTTTCCGCTTTTTGCATGTCTCGACCGACGAGGTGTACGGTTCGCTCGCCAAAGACGACCCGGCCTTTGCCGAGACGAACCGCTACGAACCCAACAGCCCCTACAGCGCCAGCAAAGCCGCCTCTGACCACCTGGTGCGCGCCTGGCACCACACCTACGGCCTGCCGGTGCTCACCACCAACTGCAGCAACAACTACGGCCCCTACCACTTCCCCGAAAAACTCATCCCACTGATGATCGTCAACGCCCTGGCGGGCAAGCCCTTGCCGGTGTACGGCGACGGCATGCAAGTGCGCGATTGGTTGTACGTCAAAGACCACTGCAGCGCGATCCGCCGGGTGCTCGAAGCTGGGCGCTTGGGCGAGGTTTACAACGTGGGCGGCTGGAACGAAAAGCCCAACATCGAGATTGTCAAAACGGTGTGCGCGCTGCTCGACGAACTGCGTCCCCGCGCCGACGGCAAGCCCTACGCCGAGCAAATCAGCTACGTGACCGACCGCCCTGGCCATGACCGCCGCTACGCGATTGACGCGCGCAAGCTCGAAGCGGAACTCGGCTGGAAGCCCGCCGAGACCTTTGAGACCGGCATCCGCAAAACCGTCGAGTGGTACCTGGCCAACCCCGATTGGGTGAGCCACGTGCAAAGCGGCGCCTACCGCGAGTGGGTGAACAAGAACTACACCGGCCGCCAAGCATGAAGATCTTGCTGCTGGGCAAAAACGGCCAAGTGGGTTGGGAGTTGCAGCGCAGCCTGGCCCCCTTGGGCGAGTTGCTGGCGCTGGACCGGCACAGCACCGACTTTTGTGGCGACCTGAACCAGCCCGAGCGCTTGGCGCAAACGGTGCGCGACTGGCGCCCCGATGTCATCGTCAACGCCGCCGCCCACACGGCCGTGGACAAGGCCGAGTCCGAGCCCGAGCTGGCCCGTTGCCTTAATGCCACCGCCCCCGCCGCATTGGCGCAGGCCGCGGCCGACACCGGTGCCTGGCTGGTGCATTACTCGACCGATTACGTGTTCAATGGCCAAGGCGAGCAGGCTTGGCAAGAGGGGGATGCCACCGGGCCGCTGAGTGTGTATGGCCAAACCAAACGCGAAGGCGAGCAGCACATCGCCGACAGCGGTTGCAAGCACCTGATTTTTCGCACCAGCTGGGTCTATGCAGCGCGTGGCGGCAACTTTGCCAAGACCATGCTGCGCCTGGCCGCCGAGCGCGAACGCATCACCGTGATCGATGACCAGCACGGCGCACCCACCGGTGCAGACCTGATCGCCGATGTGACGGCCCACGCCATTCGCCAGGCCATGGCCAAGCCTGCTGCGGATTTGTCCGGCATTTACCACCTGGTGGCCAGTGGCCAGACCAGCTGGCACGGTTACGCCAGCCATGTGATCGCCCAGGCCCGCGCCCTGCAGCCTGCGCCAGCCCTGAAAGTGGGCGAGATCGCGCCGGTGCCCACCAGCGCTTTCCCCACACCCGCCCGCAGGCCCCTGAACTCGCGCCTGAGCACCCGCAAGCTGCAACAAGCCTTTGGACTGGTGTTGCCGCCTTGGCAGCAAGGGGTGGACCGCATGCTGCGCGAGATCCTCTGAGCGGCCAGGCCTTGCGGCACAATCCCAGCCATTCTGAATTCCTTTTTTGTTGAGCACCGCCACATGACCGACACCCCTGCTGCTGCCCCCATGTCGCCCCAAGACCAGGCCCAGATCCTGGCGCAGGCCATGCCCTACATCCGCAAGTTTCACGGCAAAACGCTGGTCATCAAATACGGCGGCAACGCCATGACCGACCCGGCCCTGCAACAAGCCTTTGCCGAAGATGTGGTGCTGCTCAAACTGGTGGGCATGAACCCGGTGGTGGTGCACGGCGGTGGTCCGCAGATTGAGACGGCCCTGAACCGCTTGGGCAAGAAGGGCGAGTTCATTCAGGGCATGCGCGTGACCGATGCCGAAACCATGGAAGTCGTCGAGTGGGTGCTGGGCGGCGAAGTGCAGCAAGACATCGTGGGCATGATCAACCGCGCAGGCGGCAAAGCCGTGGGCCTGACAGGTCGCGATGGTGGGCTGATCCGCGCCAAAAAGCTGCGCCTGGTGGATGCCCAAGACCCCAGCAAAGAGTACGACGTGGGCCAGGTTGGCGAGATCGAGAGCATCGACCCGTCCATCCTGCAATGCCTGCAAGACGACGCTTTCATCCCGGTGGTCAGCCCCATTGGTTTTGGTGCCAACAACGAAAGCTACAACATCAACGCCGATGTGGTGGCCGCCAAACTGGCCACCGTGCTGCAAGCCGAAAAGTTGCTCATGCTCACCAACATCCGTGGCGTGCTCGACAAAGAGGGCCAATTGTTGACCGAGCTGACCCCCCACCGCATTGACGAGTTGTGCGCCGACGGCACCATCAGCGGCGGCATGATCCCCAAAATTGCCGGGGCACTGGATGCCGCCAAGAGCGGCGTGAATGCGGTGCACATCATCGACGGCCGTGTGCCGCACGCCATGCTGCTGGAGGTGCTGTCCGAACAAGCCTTTGGCACCATGATCCGCAGCCGATAAAGCAGCGCCGCCCACACGCTGCGAGAACTCCAAGAGACGCCATGTCAAATCAAGACCAAGCCCCCGGACACGACAGCGACGAAGACGCCACTCCCACCCGCAAGCGCCCGCGCCCGGGTGAGCGCCGCCTGCAAATCTTGCAAACACTGGCCGCCATGCTGGAGCAGCCTGGCGCCGAGCGCGTCACCACCGCAGGCCTGGCCGCCAAAATTGGTGTGAGCGAAGCGGCCCTTTACCGCCATTTCGCCAGCAAGGCGCAGATGTTCGAAGGGCTGATCGATTTTGTGGACCAGTCCGTCATGGGCCTGATCCGGCAAGTGACCGACCGCGAACCCGCAGGCCCGCAACAAGCCGGCCGCATCGTCGCGCTGCTGCTGCAATTTGCCGAGAAAAACCCCGGCATGAGCCGCGTCATGAACGGCGAAGCCCTGGCTTTTGAACATGACCGTTTGCAAGAGCGCATCAACTTGCTGTTTGACAAGATCGAAGCGCAGCTGCGCCAGTCCCTCAAACACGCCGACACACCCACGCCCAGCGCCGATGCCCAGGTGACGGCCTCGGTGCTGGTGGCTTTCATGCAAGGGCGCTTGCAGCGCTATGCCCGCTCGGGCTTCAAACGGTTGCCGTCCGAGCATTTGCAGGCGGCTTTGGGGCGGATGCTTTGAACGCGGCTCAGGCGAGAAGAACACCTCGAGCGTTCAAGCCAAGGAGTGCGCTCAGTGTTCGCCGTTGACATAGAGGGTTGACCAGGGTCCCTGTGCGACGCCAAAGACCAGAGTCTCCGTATCGCAGCCATCGAAATGAACTTCATGGGCGGGGACTTGCAGAATGGACCCCGCTGCATAAGGCACGGCCTTGTCGCGATCGAAATCAGCACCCAGTCCCAGCTTCAGCACACCGCGAAGCACCAGCAGGCGTGCCGGGCCCGTATGCCAGTGGGGCCTGTCCCAAGCGCCAGGCGGCAGTTTCAGCAGGTAGCTGAAGCCACCGACCGGATCTTGCTTGTCGCCTTCGAGCAAGGTGTAGCAGGTGCCGTCCGGGCTGATCTCCTGCCATTCGATTTTTTCAACATCAAAGGATTGCATGGTTGTGTGCCTGGGTGTCAGAGGCGTTAGCTCCTGCAGGGGAGGGCTGGGTCAGGCAAGGCTCAACGTCCTGCCAGTTTTTTCTCACAAGCCTCGATCTCGGCCCATGTCGCGTCGTCGATCCAGATGCCGCTTTTTTCGCGCTCAGTGCGTGCGGTGCGTTCCGGTTCGCCCGCCAGTTTCACGCCGTCGCTGCCAGGGGCATCGGGGCTTTGACGCAGCCAGTCGGCAAAGGCCAGGGCTTCTTGCTCGAACAGGGCTTGTGTGCCCAGGCGCACCGGGTCGATCAGCATGGTCAGCATGCCGTTCAGCACCGCCCTTTGGTGGTCCGCTTCGCGGTGCCAGGTGCCACTGCCCGTCAGCGCGCCGCCCAGCAGTTCGCAGGCCATGGCCATGCCAAAGCCCTTGTGGTCGCCAAAGGTCATGAGCGCACCAAACAAACCGTTGGACTGCGGCACCACCACCACGCCCGGGTTGGTGGTGGGGTGGCCGTGTTCGTCGATCAAATAGCCGGGCGGCACTTGCTCACCCTTGTTGTGGGCCACGCGCATCTTGCCTTGGGCCACGCGGCTGGTGGCAAAGTCCAGCACAAAGGGCGCGCGGCTGCCCATGGGCACGCCGATGCAACAGGGGTTGGTGCCAAAGCGCCCATCGCCACCGCCAAAAGGTGCGACCACCGGGCGCGAGAGCACATTCACAAAATGCACCGACACCAGGCCTTGCGCCACGGCCATTTCGGCAAAGTGGCCGATGCGGCCCAGGTGGTGCGAGCGGCTCAGGGCCACGGTGCACACGCCGTGTTGCTTGGCGCGTTCAATGCCCATGTGCATGGCCTGCACGCCCGTGATCTGACCGTAGCCGCGTTGGCCATCCAGGTTGAGCAAGGGGCCAGTGTCCAGCAAAACCTTGACGCCGGTATTGGGTGACAGGCCGCCTTCGAGCACCGCGTCCACATAGCGTGGCACCATGCCTACGCCATGCGAATCGTGCCCGCTCAGGTTGGCCATCACCAGGTTGTCGGCCACTTGCGAGGCTTCGGCTGGCTGGCTGCCCGCTTGTTCAATGATGCGGGCGACTTGGGTGCGCAGGGCTTGCGCGGAAATGGTGCGGCTCATGTGTGGATTCCATGGGGCAAATGAAGAGCGCTTGTTCAGCACAGTGTTTCAGTATTGTTGCAATTGAGGGTGGTCTTTTTTTTGGGGCACGTGATGCCTTGGATCAGGGATAACGTGAATTGGAAAATCAACCAGCCCAGATGCACAATCATCATATCTTTGGATACCAAACGTCAAGTCATTTCATTTCTGAACAAGCCGCTGCGTCCAAGTTGCTGGAGTGCTGGAAAGTCTTGCTTGTTACAGCCCCTTGTACTTGAACCTGTTCTTTCATGCGCTTGGTCATTGCACTCATCAAAACTTCAACCCCATGAGACTCAAAGGAAAAATCGCGCTGGTGACTGCAGCCGGGCAGGGCATTGGCCAGGCGGCTGCGCTGGCCATGGCGGCTGAAGGTGCCACTGTCTATGCCACCGATGTGAACGCCGAACTGCTCAAGCGCTACCAAGGCGTGGCGAATGTGCACACCGCCGTTTTGAACGTGCTCGACAAGCCAGCGATTGCAGCCCAAGTGGCGAGCATGGTCCGCATGGACGTGCTGTTCAATTGCGCCGGTTTTGTGCACAACGGCAACATCGAACAAGCCACCGACGAGGATTGGGAATTTGCCTTCAACCTGAACGTGCGCTCGCAGTTCTGGATGATCCAGGCGGTCATTCCCAAAATGGTCGATCAGTTCAAGAAAGAGGGTCGCGGCGGCAGCATCATCAACATGGCCAGCGTGTGTTCCAGCGTGCGGGGCTTGCCCAACCGTTTCATTTACGGCACCAGCAAAGCCGCGGTGATTGGCCTGACCAAAAGCGTGGCCGCCGACTATGTGCGCCAGGGCGTGCGCTGCAATGCGATTTGCCCCGGCACGGTGGACACGCCCTCGCTGCAAGACCGCATCAACAGCTATGCCGACCCGGTGCAGGCGCGGCAGGACTTCATCAACCGCCAGCCCATGGGCCGTCTGGCGCAGGCGCACGAGATCGCGCCCATCGTCACCTTCCTCGCATCCGACGAATCCATCTTCGCCACCGGCAACGCCTACATGGTGGACGGCGGCATGACCATTTGATTTTCCAGAAAGACACACATGAACTTGCTCGACATGAAAGGCCGCCACGCGGTCATCACCGGCGGGGCCACGGGCCTGGGCTTTGCCATTGCGCAGCGCATGCTGGCCTCTGGCGCCAGGGTCACCATTTGGGACCGTGATGCGGCGGGCATGACGAAAGCCGCCGAACAGCTGCGCCAAGCGCAGCTGGGCGCGGTCGTCAACACGGTGCAGGTCGATGTGGCCGACCACGCCTCGGTGGTGCAGGCCACGGCGGAAACTGTGGCGCTGGCAGGCGTCGATGTGCTGGTCAACAGCGCGGGCATCACCGGCCCCAACACCAAGGTGTGGGACTACCCGGTGGAGGCCTGGAAGCAGGTGTTCGATGTGAACGTGCACGGCCTGTTCCATTGCTGCCGCGAGCTGAGTGCCCACATGAAGGCGCGCAACTACGGGCGCATCATCAACATCGCTTCGGTGGCGGGCAAGGACGGCAACCCCAATGCCAGTGCCTACAGCGCCAGCAAGGCGGCCGTCATTGGCCTGACCAAATCGCTGGGCAAAGAGCTGGCCGACACCGGTGTGCGCGTCAACTGTGTCACCCCGGCGGCTGTGAAGACGGCGATTTTTGATCAAATGACGCCCGAGCACATCCAGTTCATGCTTTCCAAGATTCCGATGGCCCGTTTTGGCGAGCCCGAAGAAGTCGCCGCCATGGTGACTTGGTTGAGCACCGAAGAATGTTCCTTCTCCACCGGGGCGGTCTTTGACCTGTCGGGTGGTCGTTCCACTTATTGATTGTTTGAAAACTGAAAGGCAACCATGAAACTCGTTCGCTATGGCCAACCCGGTAAAGAAAAACCTGGTCTGATCGATGCCGAAGGCCGCTTGCGTGACCTGAGCGCGGTGGTCAAGGACATTTCGCCCGACCAACTGAGCGACAAGGCCCTAGCCAAGCTCGCCAAAGTCAAAACCGACAAACTGCCTCTTGTGCGCGGCAAAAAGCGTTTTGGCACACCCATCTCGTACACCAGCAAATTCATCGCGATTGGTTTGAACTACGCCGACCATGCGGCCGAATCGAACATGCCCATCCCGGCCGAGCCCATCGTCTTCACCAAAGCCATCTCGTGCATCCAGGGTGCCAACGACGACGTCATGCTGCCCAAGGGCTCCAAAAAGACCGACTGGGAAGTGGAGCTGGGCGTCGTGATCGGCACCCGTGCGCGTTATGTGTCGCAAAAAGACGCCCTGAACTACGTGGCCGGTTACTGTGTGGTCAACGACGTGAGCGAGCGCGAATACCAGCTCGAGCGCGGCGCCACCTGGGACAAGGGCAAGGGCTGCGACACCTTTGGCCCCGTGGGCCCCTGGCTGGTCACGCGCGACGAGGTGCCCAACCCGCAAGCCTTGAGCATGTGGCTGGATGTGAACGGCGTGCGCTACCAAACCGGCAGCACCAAGACCATGATCTTTGGCGTGGCCAAGCTGGTGAGCTACGTGAGCCAGTTCATGACGCTTGAGCCCGGCGACATCATCACCACCGGCACACCACCCGGCGTGGGCATGGGCGTCAAGGTCGATGGCAAGCCCGCCCCGGTGTTCTTGAAGCGTGGCGACGAGATGCGCCTGGGCATCCAAGGCTTGGGCGAGCAAACCCAAAAAGTCGTGGCCTTCAAGGCCTGAGCGCTTCAAAGCCTTCAGTCAGAGCCTGATTAACCCTCGATCTGACGGGTTCTTGATCTTTGCGGGTGGTTTTGGTGCAGAATAGAACGATCGTTCTTTTTTGAGCACCATGACCGACCGCAAACCCCCTTCCAACGTTGAGAACCTGCCGCCTCCCGAAGCCGGTCGGCGCGTGCTCATCAAAGGTCAGCAAACCAAGGCCGTCATCATCGATGCGGCTTTGCGTCTGGCCTCTCAAATTGGCCTGGAAGGCCTGTCCATCGGGGCTGTGGCCGAAGTCACGGGCATGAGCAAGTCCGGCGTGTTCGCCCACTTTGGCTCTCGCGAAGAGTTGCAAATCTCGGTCATCCGCGAATACCACGACCGCTTCGAGTCCAGTGTTTTCTACACCGCCCTGCAAAAGGGCCGCGGCTTGCCCCGCTTGCAGGCCCTGTTTGACAACTGGATGGTGCAAACCTCGGCCGAAATCGACTCCGGCTGCATTTACATCAGTGGCGCGGTGGAGTTTGACGACCGCAGCGGCCCGGTGCGCGACGCCTTGGCCTCGTCCGTGGCCACTTGGCAGACCGCCTTGCGCCGTGCTGTCGAGTTGGCGCAAGACCTGGGTCAACTGAGCCAGGAAGCCGACGCCCACCAAATCGCATTCGAAATCCACGGCTTGATTTTGGCCTTGCACTACGAAGCCCGCTTCCTTCGCAACCCCAGCGCCACCCAACGCGCGCGCCAGGGCTTCCAGCACATCCTGGCCCGTTATGGCGGCCCCGTCCTGCCGCCGCCTTTGACGCAAGGTGCGGTGGCCAAGCCCCCCAAGCTCATGGCCGTGCCCAAAGCCCGTCGCAAGCCTGCCAACGACTGATTTTTTCCATCTGCCCCCGTTGCTTACCGATTCAAGGAGTTCACATGCCCGTCTACAACCCCCCTCTGCGTGACATGCAATTTGTGCTGCACGAACTGCTCCATGTGGGCGCCGAACTTCAGGCCTTGCCTCCGCACGCCGAGACCGATGCCGACACCATCAATGCCGTGCTCGAAGAGGGTGGCAAATTTGCCGCTGAGGTGGTGTTCCCCATCAACATCTCGGGCGACACGCAAGGCTGCACCCTCAACCGCGACACCCACGAGGTCAAAGCACCCGACGGTTTCAAGGCGGCTTATGAGCAGTACGTGGCCGGTGGCTGGCCATCGCTGAGCTGCGACCCGGCGTTTGGCGGCCAAGGCCTGCCCTTTGTGGTCAACCAGTGCTTTTACGAAATGCTCAACTCGTCCAACCAGGCCTGGACCATGTACCCGGGCTTGAGCCATGGCGCCTACGAGTGCCTGCATGCCCATGGCACACCCGAGCAAAAAGCCCTGTACCTGCCCAAGCTGACCAGCGGCGAATGGACCGGCACCATGTGCCTGACCGAGCCGCATTGCGGCACCGACCTGGGCCTGCTGCGCACCAAGGCCGAACCACAGGCCGACGGCACTTACCGCCTGACAGGTCAAAAGATTTTCATCAGCGCAGGCGAACACGACCTGGCTGCCAACATCGTGCACCTGGTGCTGGCCCGCTTGCCCGACGCGCCGCCCGGCAGCAAAGGCATCAGCCTCTTCATCGTGCCCAAGTTCAAGGTGGCCGCTGACGGCAGCATGGGCGAGCGCAACGGCATTTACTGCGGCGGCATCGAGCACAAGATGGGCATCCACGGCAATGCCACTTGCCAGATGGTGCTCGACGAGGCCGTGGGCACCCTGGTGGGTCAGCCCAACAAAGGCCTGGCCGCCATGTTCGTGATGATGAACGCCGCCCGCCTGGGCGTGGGCAACCAGTCGCTGGGCCTGACCGAAGTGGCCTACCAAAACGCGCTGGCCTACGCCAAAGACCGTGTGCAAATGCGCTCGCTCACCGGCGTCAAAGCGCCCGGCAAACCGGCCGACCCGATCATCGTGCACCCCGATGTGCGCCGCATGCTCATGACCGCCAAAGCCTACGCCGAAGGCGGCCGTGCGCTCGCTTGCTATGGCGCATTGCTGCTCGACAAAGAACTCAACCACCCCGACGAAGCCGTGCGTGCCGAATCGGCCGAACTGTTGGCACTGCTCACGCCCATCGTCAAAGCCTTCATCACCGACAACGCCTGGCAAGCCACCACCGAATGCCAGCAGGTGTTTGGCGGCCACGGCTACATCAAGGAGTGGGGCATGGAGCAGTACGTGCGCGATGCCCGCATCAACATGATTTATGAGGGCACCAACACCATCCAGAGCTTGGACTTGCTGGGCCGCAAGGTGCTGGGCAACCAAGGCGCATCGCTCAAGAAATTCGGCAAACTGGTCGAGCAGTTGGTCAAGGCCGAAATGGCCAACGAAGCCATGGGCGAATTCATCAAGCCACTGGCCGATTTGGGCCAAAAGCTCACGCAACTGACCGGCGAAGTCGGCATGAAAGCCATGAGCAATGCCGACGAAGTGGGCGCGGCCGCGGTGGACTATTTGCGTGTGGTGGGCCACCTGGTGCTGGGTTACTTCTGGGCCCGCTCGGCGCAAGTGGCGCTTGCCAAATTGGCCGAGGCCGAAGAGCAAGCCCAGCGCCCCGACCCCTTCTACCAGGCCAAGCTGCAAACCGCGCGTTTTTACTTCACCCGCCTGATGCCCGAAACCTCCAGCCTGATGCGCCGCATCCGCGCGGGCAGTGATGTGCTGATGGACACCGACGCCGCATTGGCCTGACCCCCCAACATTGGCAAAAGGACACACCCCATGATCAAAACTGCCCTGACTCTGAGCGTTGGCCTGCTGAGCCTGGCCGCCCACGCCCAAATGAGCCCGGTGGGCCTGTGGCGCAGCATCGACGATGCCACGCAACAGCCCAAGGCCGAAATCCGCATCACCCAAAAAGCCGGTGGCGGCTTGTCGGGCGTGGTCGAACGCTCTTTGGCCACCACCCCCAGCACCGAACCCAACTGCAACCTGTGCACCGACGACCGAAAGGGCCAGCCCAAGATCGGCATGGAAATCATCCGGGGCGGTCAACAAAGTGACGGCAAAGCGGTGTGGGAAGGCGGCAAAATTCTGGATCCCGAGAACGGCAAGAACTACAGCCTGCGTTTGACACCGATTGACGGCGGCAAAAAACTCGAAGTCCGTGGTTTCATCGGTGCGCCCCTGCTGGGTCGCACCCAAACCTGGATTCGGGTGCAGTAAACCCTCTTGCTTTGCAAGACCCCACCACAAGGACCTTCATGTCTGACATCCTGACCCACACCGACGCGGGGGTGATGACCATCACCTTCAACCGCCTGGACAAAAAGAACTCCATCACCTCGGCCATGTACGCCGCCATGGCCGACGCGGTGGCCCAGGCCGGGGCCGACCCCAGCGTTCGCGTGGTGGTGTTTCAAGGGCACGAAAGCATCTTCAGCGCGGGCAACGACATTGGCGACTTTCTGAACCAGCCGCCCTCCACGCAAGAGTCGCCCGTGTTCCGTTTCTTGCGCGGCATCGCCACCTTTGAAAAGCCCTTGCTCGCCGCCGTCGCGGGGCCTGCGGTGGGTATCGGCACCACCATGCTGTTCCATTGCGACCTGGTCTATGCCGGTGACAACGCGGCGTTTTCCATGCCCTTCGTCAACCTGGGGCTGTGCCCCGAGGCGGCGTCGAGCCTGCTGGCGCCGCGTATGTTTGGCTACCACCGCGCCGCCGAAGCCCTGCTCATGGGCGAGCCCTTCTTTGCCGAAGCCGCGCAAGAAGTCGGCCTGGTCAACCGCGTGGTGCCGCCTACCGAAGTCAATGGCTACGCCCAGGCCCAGGCCCGCAAGCTGGCGGCCAAGCCCCTGACATCATTGATCGCCACCAAGCGCCTCATGAAGGGCGGTGACCAGCAAGCCGTGCTGCAAAAGATGGACGAAGAAGGCCAAAGCTTTGGCCGCATGCTGCGCGAGCCCGCCGCTAAAGAAGCCTTCGGCGCCTTCATGGAAAAACGCAAACCCGACTTCAGCAAAGTCTGAAGTTGGGAGCCCAAAGGGCAAGACCGAAAGGTCTTGAGCGTTTTCGTTAAAAACGCAAACCCGACTTTTCTAAAGTATGACCGACAGGGTTGGGGCAGGGGGCTGACTCAGCCCGCTGTGCCCAGACGCCACAGCGATGTCACTTCGGCCGCGCGTGCCGCATGCAAGGCATCTGAGGTGTCTTGCACCTTCGCGTGCACCGGCTTGGCGTCCAGACGCCCCAGCACCATCAAGCCCGCATCGGCGATCCAGCCCAGCAATGCCTCGCGGCTGCGCAGGCCCAAATGCTCGGCCAGGTCCGACAAAATCAACCAGCCCTCGCCGCCCTCGCACAGGTGTTCGCGCAAACCCGCCAAAAAGCCCTTGAGCATCTGGCTGCCCTCGTCATACACCGCCTGGTCCAGCAAGCCCACGGGGCGCGCCGGCAACCACGGCGGGTTGCACACCACCAAAGCGGCCTGACCTGGCGGGAACAAATGGGTCTGCACCACCTGCACCTGGTTTTGCAGGCCCAGGCGTTGCAAGTTGTCTCGCGCGCAGGCCACGGCCCGCTCTGACAAGTCGCTGCCCACCACCTGCGCCACACCCCGGCGGGCCAGCACCGCCGACAACACGCCCGTGCCCACCCCCACATCAAAAGCGAGCGATTGCGCTTGGAGTGCTTCGGGCAGTGGGGCTTGGGCCACCAAATCCACGTACTCGCCGCGCACCGGAGAAAACACCCCGTAATGCGGGTAAATGCGCAGCGCCTCGCCCATGGCGGGCACTTCCACGCCGTTTTTGCGCCACTCAAAAGCCCCCACCACGCCCTGTAAACTGCGCAGCGAAATCACCGAGCGCTGGCCCTGCGCTGCCCCAAACGCTTGCGCGCACGCCAGCCGCACGTCGGGCGCCCGGCGCAAGCCCAGGCCATAGTCGCCATCGAGCTCGATCAAGATCGCACTCAGCACCCGGTTGCGCTGCGACTGCGCCAGCCGGTGCGCATGAAATGCCGCGCCCGGCACCTGGGCCGCATCGCCACTGGCCTTTGGGGCGCGGGTCTTTTTGGGCTTGTCGATGCGCCGGGCCATGGCTTGCAAAAGTTGTCGGGCGTTTTGAAAATCGCTGCGCCACAGCAGCCCCGTTCCCGCACACGCCAGCCGATAAGCCGAATCGGCCGTCAGCGTGTCATCGGCCAGCACCACCGTCTTGGGCATCGCTGCCCCCGCATCCATGCGCCACAAAGCCGACCGTGCTTCGCCGTTTTCTGTCCAATGCAACTCGCTCAGCCCCGTCATGCCATCTCGCCCGAGGGCGCCTGTTTTGAAAATGAGGCCTGCGGCCCGGTGCGGTGTCAGGCGCTGGGTTGTGCTGCACGTTGCAGCACTTCAGTCGCCCATTGGTTCAAGCTCTTGCCTGCGGCTTGTGCAGCGACAATGGCTCGGCCATGGACCTCTGCTGGGACACGAAGCAGCAACTTGCCAGAAGCCGGCTTTTCAGGTTGCAAGCCCTGCTGCTTGCAATCGTCCAGATAGTCGTTGACCGCAAGTTCAAACTCTGCCTTCAATTCGGCCACCGTTTCGCCATGGAAACTGATCATGTCTCGAATGCCGAGAATTCGGCCAACGAAAATATTGTCACGTTCATCGTATTCGACGCGAGCGGTATAACTTTTATAAGTCATGGTGTTCATGGTTGCACTCCTGCACGTTGCAATAGTTCGCGAGCTTCCTCAACCTGATAACGCTTGGCTTCTTTGCCTGGGTGTGGCCTGTGGCATCGCCACACTTCGCCATTCAATTCAATCCGTATGCGTGAGCCTTCGCGCTCCATGACAGAGCCCCCCAGGGACTTGATCAAGGATTCCAGGTCGGCAAATACGATCGACGCCGAAGTAGGTCTGGCAAATGTTGCCGCCAGCGTTTTTCGGTGCTTGGTATTCATGCGTTAATGATATCAAAAAATGCTATCTTTAAGAATGTAGCACCAAAACCAAGGCATCAGCCCTTGCGATTTTCCCAGCGCCAAGCGTGGGCGATGATAGTGTCCAAATCGGTGAACTGGGCTTGCCAGCCCAAAACGCGTTGGGCCAGCCCAGGGTCTGCCACCAGCCGGGCCGGATCACCCAAGCGCCGGGGCTGGTCCATCAATGCCATGGGGCGACCCGTCACCCGTTGCACCGTGTCAATCACCTCTTGCACCGAAAACCCCCGCCCGCTGCCCAGGTTGTACTTCTGGCTGCCAGCGCCGCCCATCAGCGACTGCAAGGCCAGCCAGTGCGCAGCGCACAAATCTTGCACATGCACATAGTCGCGCACGCACGTGCCATCGGGCGTGTCGTAATCGCGTCCAAACACCTGCAGGTGCGCCCTGCGCCCTGCGGCCACCTGCAAAGCCAGCGGTATCAAATGCGTTTCGGGCTGGTGCCGCTCGCCCAACTGGCCCTCAGGGTCCGCGCCCGCCGCATTGAAGTAGCGCAAACACACCGAACGCAAACCATAAGCCCGCTCGTAATCGGCCAGCAATTGCTCCACCATCAGCTTGGTTCGACCATAAGGGTTGACCGGGTGCTGCGGGTGTTGTTCGTCCATGGGGGTGTACTGCGGCTCGCCAAAAGTGGCGGCAGTTGACGAAAAAATGAAGCGCTGAACCCCATGCGCTCGCATCGCGTCCAGCAAGGCTAATGTTTTGACCACATTGTTTTGGTAATAGCGGGCCGGTTGTTGCACCGACTCACCCACCTCGATGAACGACGCGAAATGCATCACCGCATCGAACCCCCGAGATAAGACCCCGTCAAGCAAAGCCCGATCGGCCATGTCACCCTGCACCAAGTCACCCACCAACACCGCGTCGCGGTGACCCGAAGTCAAATCGTCCAGCGTGGTCACCTGGCAACCCCGCTGGCCCAGCATCTTCACCATGTGCGAGCCGATGAACCCCGCGCCACCCACCACCAAGATTTTCTGCATCAAAACCCTCACCCAGAAAGACAATCTCTACAGGACCGCGCACCAATGAAGGCACAATCATGGGTCTTGATTCAGCCCATACAGACCCTCTCCACCATGCCGCTGCACGCTGCCGCCGCCAAAAGCCGTGTTGTGCTGCTGGTTCCTACTTGTAACCCGGGCAGCAGCTGGTCTGACTTTTTGACAGCACTCCAAAACCAACAAACACCGCCCAGTCAGGTGATTGTCCTCGACTCCGAATCCACCGACGGCAGCGCCCAAGTGGCTCAGGCCTTGGGCCATACGGTGCACACAGTCCAACGCAGCCAGTTCAACCACGGCGGCACCCGCCAGGCAGGCCTGGACCAATACGCCCAAAGCGCAGACTTTGCCGTCTTCCTCACTCAAGACGCCATCCTGGCCCACCCCGAGGCCCTGGCACAACTGCTGACCGCTTTTGACGACCCATCGGTTGCCGCAGCCTACGGCCGACAACTGCCCCACGCCAATGCGACACCGATCGCTGCCCACGCACGATTTTTCAACTACCCACCGGTGGGCCACACCGTCACATTGCAGGACAAAGCCCAAAAAGGCATCAAAACCTGCTTTTTGTCCAACTCGTTCGCTGCCTACCGCCTCTCTGCCTTGCGCCAAGTGGGCGGCTTTGCCCCCGACCTGATCCTGGCCGAAGACATGCACCTGGCTGCCCGGCTCTTGCTGGCGGGGCACGCCATCCGCTACCAGGCCAGTGCACAGGTTTATCATTCTCATAATTACAACCTGTGGGACGAATTCGGGCGTTACTTTGACACCGGCGTCTTTCATGCCCAAAACGCCTGGCTCCGTCAGACCTTTGGCAACGCAGGCAGCGAAGGTCTCAAATTCATGACATCCGAATTGCGCCACCTTTGGCGCACAGCCCCCGGCCAAGTGCCCCAAGCCATGGTCCGCTCAGCCCTCAAGGCGGTTGGCTACCAATGGGGTCAACTTCATCGCCACACCCCCCGAGCCATCAAGCGCAGGGTGTCCATGCACAAAGGATACTGGGCTTGACGCGCAACCTCGAAACGGCCTACAACCAGCCAAAATTTGAGCAGCTGAGCCTGTTCCAGGTGCGCCTGTCCAAACTGGCGCTTTTGTTGGGCGACCTCTTGGCACTGCTATTGGCATTTGGCTTAGCCACAGCCATAGCCGTCTGGCTGGCACCCAACACACCCGGCGCAGTCGGGGCCTGGTTTGCTGGTCAAGACCTGGCACGCTTTACGTCATGGGGTGCCGTTGGCCTGTTGGGCATCGCCTTGCTGCTCACCCGCTACCAGCACTACAGCGACAGGCGACCTTTGTGGGACGAGCTGGGCGACTTCATCCGGCTTGTGGGTCTGCTGGCTTTGCTCGACATTGCCATCGTTGCCACTGCACAATGGAGCGCATCCCGCCTCTGGTGGGGACTGTCCTGGGGCCTTACGCTGCCATGTCTGGTCTTGCTGCGTATGGGCATACGCGCCACTTTGCGTCGGCAAAAGCTATGGCTGCGGCCGACCATCATCATCGGGGTAGGCCCCAATGCATCAGACGCTGCACAAGCCCTTCAGTCACAACCAGAAATGGGCCTGCAAGTCTTGTGCTTTGTTGACGCAGGCGGGGCCGAATACGCCATCGACCCTCAAACCCAGCCCCGGCTCAGCCAGGCCCAACTCCAGCCCATCGCCAAACGACCCGGTGTGCAGTGGGTTATCGCACTGGAGCACGCCCAATCCGACCAGCGCGAATACTGGTTGCGCCAACTGGCCCAGTGGGGTGTGCCCGACATCAGCGTGATCCCCGCCATGCGCGGTGTACCCTTGCACGGCACCGACATGTCTCACTTCTTTTCGCACGAAGTGGCCCTGCTGCGCATGCGCAACAACCTGCGCCGCTGGCCCGCACGCTTGACCAAACGACTCTTTGACACCCTGGCTGCCTGTGTGTTGCTCATTGTGCTCAGCCCCTTGATGCTGTTGATTGCCTGGCTGGTGCGCCGCGACGGCGGCCCCGCCTGGTTTGCACACCCTCGCATCGGCAAGCACGCTAAAGTCTTCAAGTGCTATAAATTCCGCACCATGGTGGTCGACGCCGAGAAAAAACTCGAGAAGCTCCTCCAGCAAAGGCCTGAACTGCGAGAACAATGGCTCGCCGAACGCAAACTGCAGTCCGACCCCCGTGTTCATAAAATCGGCGGTTTTTTGCGCCGTACCAGCCTCGACGAACTGCCGCAGCTCATCAATGTCATTCGGGGCGAAATGAGCCTGGTCGGCCCTCGGCCGGTGGTGCGCAGCGAACTGCGCCGCTATGGCTCCGACGTGTGCTATTACCTGCTCGTGCGACCCGGCATGACCGGCTTATGGCAAATCAGCGGTCGCTCCGACATTGACTACGACAAAAGGGTCTACTTAGATGTCTGGTATGTCAAGAATTGGTCGCTTTGGCACGACGTGATTATTCTCTTGAAGACCGTTGTAGTTGTTTTGCGTCGCAAAGGTGCTTACTGACCATGTTGTCGAGTGTCTTCCCGAAAGGAACCAGAGTCAGCTGAGTTGCTATGATGACCTCCATACTAAGCTTAAGTACTTTAAGCAGACACTACTTGTCCACCCGTCCAAATCAATAATGGATCATTGTGGGCCGGGTTCACATATCAATCCATCGTTGCAGGTGATTCATGTTCGATATCAAAGAATTCCAGTCGATAAGGCGTATCGTTTTGTTGGCTACGTTGGCACTATGTTGCACATCTGTCTCTGCGCAAGAAGAGATCATTCGACGTAACCTCAGTGAGCGCTATCCAACGTTGCCAAAGATTGATGAAATCAGTAAAACACCAGTTGGCGGGATTTATGAAATCAGGATAGGTAACGAATTGATCTACACGGACTCCCGTGCTGATTTTATTTTTCAAGGTATCTTGATCGATTCCAAAACTCAAAAAAATCTTACCGAATCCAAAAAAGAAGATCTGCGCAGAATCGCGTTTTCAACAATCCCGCTTGAAGGCACTTTTAAACGAGTACAGGGAAGCGGAGCAAGACAACTTGCTATCTTCGTGGACCCCAACTGCGGACATTGCAAGCAACTGGAAAAGAATCTTGAGGATCTCAAGGATGTCACCATCCATTTCATACTCTTGCCGGTGCTTGGGGATGACTCATACAACAAGTCTCAGCATGTCTGGTGCTCCAAAGACAAAGATGCCGTATGGAAAAACTGGATGCTTTCTGGCATCGTTCCTCCAGCAGCAAATTGCAATGTTGAAGCGCTCAGCAGCAATATGAAATTCGCTCAACAGCACCGTATAACGGGTACACCCACCATGATTTTAGGTAACGGCCGTCGAATCGTAGGCGCTATTCCGATAGCGCAGTTGGACAAACTACTGAACGAAACCAGGTAATCAGACTCAGAATCCGGTCGTCGATTCACGCTATGAATTTCTCATACAAAGCCGTAGATGCACAGGGCTTTTCCCAGCAGGGAAATCTTGAGGCGCGAGACGAAAATAGCGTGATCGACACCCTCATGAGCCGGGGGCTGACGCCCTTGGCTGTTACACCTCAAGTCACAGAAAAACCGCTACCTGGTCGATTGCAAACCGGCAAAGTCCGTTTTGAAGATTTGTCTTCTCTGATACGAGAGCTTGCCACACTGCTGCAGGCCGGCGTTGGTTTGGTGGATGCGTTTGAAACATTGCGTGAAGGTACCAAGCAACTCAATCTGATTGATCCGCTCAATGCGATCGTTCGATCATTACACGCTGGGCAGACGCTCTCTGCTGCATTGGCCTCTGCTCAATTGGCCTTCCCTCATTACATCTATGCGCTTGCCAAAGCGGGTGAAGCGACAGGCCAAATGGCGCCTTGCTTGAAAAGCGCCGCCGAGCAAATGGAGTTTGACATCAGGCTGCGAAATGAAACCAAGGAGGCCATGACCTACCCAGTCATACTGCTGCTTTCGGGTGTCTTGGCCATCACCTTTATTTTTGCCTTTGTGGTGCCGCGCTTTTCCACACTGTTGGAAGGTAAAGGAGTAGACCTACCGCTGCTGTCAGTTTGGGTGCTCCAGTCAGGTAATTTTGTCAACAACCATTGGGGGCAAATGGCTGCTGCCGCAGCTGGTTTGGTAGCGTTGTTTTGGACGCTATCCAAAGACGTCAAAACTGCGAACGGTATGAGAGCTTTTGCTGTTCGGTTGCCAGTGATCGGCCCATGGGTGATTGCTGGCGAAACCGCAAGGTGGACATCCATGCTCAGCGTCTTGTTGACTGGCAGGGTGCCCATGCTGACAGCAGTGGAACTTGCTGCAAGTTCGGTTGTGCTGGACGCCACAAAAAACATGTTGGGCCTCGTTGGGACTGACGTGCGCGCCGGCAAATCACTTTCAGATGCGGTTGGTGAAAGGCCCTTGCTGGAGCCTTCGGCTCTCACGATGTTGAAAGTTGGAGAAAAATCGGGCGAATTGCCACTGATGATGTTTCATGTGGCCGAATCATCGGCGACCAGACTGCGCGCCATTCAGCGCAGAGTGGTGACTCTGATGGAGCCGCTGAGCATCTTGTTGATTGGTTTGGTCCTTGGAACAATTATGATCGGTGTTGTTTTGGCCATGACCAGTTTGACGGAGATCAAGTTCTGATGATTCATATCAAAGGTGCCCGCCTGACCGGCGTCCAGCCCTCCCCCTCGAAAGCATCGGCCCAGCGTGGATTTACGTTGATTGAAATGTTGGTCGTACTTGTTTTGATCGGTTTGCTTGCCAGCTTGGTTGGCCCGAGACTTTTTTCTAGAGTCGATACAGCCAAGGTGCAAACCGCGCAAGCCCAAATCAAGTTGCTCAAGGGCGCTTTGGAAACAATGCGACTTGACTTGGGTGAATACCCTGCAACACCCGAGGGCTTGGCTTGGCTCGGAGCAGCCCCGACGGATGCCGCTGCTGCGCTGCGTTGGAAAGGGCCCTATCTTGATGGTGGTGTCCCGCTCGATCCCTGGGGTAAAGCCTATCAATATTCACCGCCAATGGAATCCGGTCAGCCCTTTCGCTTGATTTCCTTCGGTGCGGACGGCAAGTCCGGTGGAACGGGTAACAATGCAGATATTGGCGACATACTGGCGACCGAAAACAGGCCACAGTGAAACTTGATAAACCGTCATGCCAGCACCGATCAGCAGGTGGATTTACGCTGCTTGAGTTAATTGTGGTGATGGCGCTGATTGGTCTCATGCTGGCGGTTGTCGCGCCATCCATTGGTCGGCAGTTGAGCAGCAGAACCCAACAATCCGAACTGGAAGTGATTCTGTCGGAGCTTGTTGCCGTACCCGCAAAAGCGATGTACGAGGGGCGCAAGATCATTTTTCCTGACGTCATGAGCGGACCACTCAAGGTGCCGCTTGATCTGCCAGCTGGCTGGACATTGGTCTTCAGTCCAACCCTTGTAGTGACACCGTTGCCAGCATGTTCTGGATCAACCCTCACCCTCCGGTATGGCGCTATAGAGAAGCCAGTCGCCGTGTATGAAATTGAACAAGGCACCTGTAAATTGCGAGCCATTCATGAACACGCGAACCCATAAATCATCCCAGCAAGGCTTTGGTTTGCTGGAAGCGTTGGTGGCGTTGGTGCTGTTTGCCGGGGTCGGTCTGGTGGCCATTTCCTGGTTGCAGCAAAGCTTGTCCGCCTCGGTCAGAATGCAAAACTCATTGGCGGAAACGGGTGTTCGAAAAGCTATGCTTCATATGATCAAAGGTCTGAACGTCGTTACCACCCCCACCGGAACGGAACAAATTGGTGACTATACGATCGAGTGG
Organism: Comamonadaceae bacterium; assembly: GCA_027484105.1. Taxonomy (GTDB): domain Bacteria; phylum Pseudomonadota; class Gammaproteobacteria; order Burkholderiales; family Burkholderiaceae_C; genus Limnohabitans_A. Next base: position 467,594 of record JAIXUG010000005.1, on the reverse strand, counting down.
AAAGCAGAGCCTGTCAGCAAAATGGAGCCCCAGATGGGCTATCCGGTTGGACAGGGCCGCCATCAGGTCCAACTTTATCAAGTCACACTCACCGCGCGTCACCGGCTCAAGTCTGGCGTAGAGTTACGTGAGCAGGTTTTCCAGGTGGGTCATGCACCATTCAACAACAAAGGCGTAGGAGTGCTGCCTTGAAACAGCAGCATTACCCTTTGACAAGAAGGCAAAGTGGCTTCACCCTTATAGAAGTCACAGTGGCTCTTGTTATTACCAGCATGTTGGCTGGTCTGCTCACTTCGGCGCTGTTTTTTGCCGGGAGAACGCGACAAGCAGTCACTACAGGCGTCCAGGATCAAATCCAAAACCAGATCAACCTTGGCCGATTTGAACAAATCCTCAACCACTGCATGCCCGGTGTTGAGGGGGGGGAGGTTACTTTCCGTGGCACCGAAAAAAGCCTGGAATGTTTGTCCATGCAAAGCATGTCTGCCCATAATTTCTCGCAGCCAATGATGGTGCAGTGGAGAATTCAGGAGACGGCCAATGCGCAGATCGTCTTGGAATACACCGACGAAAGTTTGAAAACAGGCGTTGGCATACCCGTTGCTCGGTTGCCGAGTTTAGGTAAATTTGTTTATTGGACACACGGTGGAACCAGCAGCAGCACATGGCCACCCTCAGCGCAGCAGACCCAATGGTTGCCTGGTCGGGTGGAAATCAGGTTTGACACCCCATTGCAAACTGACATCCGCTGGATGGCCAGTTTTCAGGCAACGCCGCAGCCGCAGCTAAACCCACCGTCGCTGTTTGGTACCTTGCTGAGATGAGGCCGCATCGTCCAATGCTGCGCCACCAACAGGGCGGATATGTGCTGCCATTGACCTTGGCCGTGTTACTGATGCTGACCCTGATTGCCTCACAAGTGGGCCGGATATCAGGTGACGCGGTCGAAAAAGTCATCGCAGCCCGACAAAAAGTGCAGCATGAATTCGCGATGGAATCGGCCAAAGCCGAAATTTTGCATCTGCTGGCCCTGACACCCCGCACTGCCCGAGGGATTGGTGACGGACCCATGGCCATCGTGCCGGACGGAAGAACTTACGAGGTCAACACCTCGGTGCGGGTCAGATTTCAAGATCTGCGTGGCTTGATTCCCTTGAACGCAAGCATGGAAAACCCCGTGCCCAGAACACGGTTGATCAATCTTTTAAAAAGTTATGGCGTACAGGAAGACAAAGCCAACGCCATGCTGGACGCGCTGTTTGATTATCGAGACAAGGACGATTTGCAGCGAATCAATGGCGCAGAAAAAAAGCAATACGCCGAGGCTGGCAAACTCATGCCGCGTAATCACGATTTGTTGGACCCGGCCGAAATCTACCGAATCATGGGCTGGTCTGAAGAAAGTAAGCGCTGGAATAGTGACGATATTCTTCAACACCTTAGTGTTGAGAGGACCCAGGGATTCAACCCCAATACGGCTACAGCGCGCGTCATCGCGGCCATCACAGGCATACAGCTGTCGGATGCGCAAACCTTGGTCAGGCAAAGGCGCACGGTGCCCGACACTGATTTGGCCCCCTTGTTGTTTTCAAGTCTAGGCGATCCATTCGGGTCTGCCGGTTTTGTTTTGCGAACCACTGGCCCAAGCATCAAGGTGACGCTTTGGCACCAGAAACAATCCTGGGCATGGGAATTCATCATCCACCACACCCCCGATGAACCGGCAGGGCCCTGGCGAGTCAGTAACTTCATGCAACTTGCCTTGCAACCCGAGTTGACGCCGCTGCGACCGCCCCAGACCCTTCCGACTCTCAAGGACTTGAGGCCCTTGACATCGCCTCGAATAGAATACCGCTTTTGACTTTTGGTCCTTGGACCATGGGCATCTTTGCTCACTACCTGAAGAAACAAAGCATGACGAAGGGCTTGATCACTGGGTTCGCCAAGTGGCATGTAGTGCCCCGCGCCCTTTGCCAATATCTATTGATTGAGTTGCCTGTTGGTTTGTCCAGAGCCCAGGCCAAATCAGCCATAGCACTGCAACTCAACAGGTTGGATGGTCGTTCGCAGCTTGAATTCGCTTACCGCCAACCTGTTTCTGGTGGGCGTCAGTGGCCTGTCTGGTACTGGATTGGCGAATTGGGCACTGCAGCCGCTTGCCCTGAGCCGCTCATGCGTCAGCCCATTGCACGAGACGGTCTCGACATTCTGGTTTGTCATGACGGTTATGAACTCACATACAACCATCATGGCACCGCCATCAAAACCCGTTGGAGTGCCAAACTGCCCGACGCCCAAGCTTGGCAGTCCTGGCTCGAAGAGTGCGGGCTCTCTGACATGGCGCAACCGCAGGCCCGTCAAGGCCAAGTGTTGAGGCGCCCACTGCCTCAGTGGTTTTTTCATCGCCAGGCCCACACATCAAATTGGGGTTTGCCTCAAGTGCGCCACTTGGCCCTGACTGCTCTGGTTGGTTTGATCCTGGGCGGCATGGTCAGCATCAGTTTTGGGTTGCATTCATCAACGGAAGACCTTAAAAATAAAATAGAAATACTCCGCAAGGACGCATCGCAGGCCATTGCACAGCAAAAGCAAATTGATGCAGCGCTTCATGAAGCGCAAGTTGTAGCGGCCCATGCACCGGCGCATCGGCAGTTGGAGGTTTTGGGCCAATTGGCCAAAAGCGGTATCTTGGGCGGTAAAGACAAACCTTTCTTGACAGAGTGGACCGATCAAAATGGCCGACTGCGCATGCAAATAGCCTGGCCACCAGGTGCCAGGCTCGATGATTTTTTACATGCGATCGAACAACTGGCGCTTTTTCAGGACATCAAGTTGATGCCCAACCCGCCGCTTGGAGCCATCGTGATACAGGCGCAAATCAAACCATGATCAAGGACCACATTCAAAGACTGCTGGGTGCTTTGGGCGCACGACGGCAAGGTCTGTCAAAGGCCATCGCTGCCAACCCCAGGCTGCGCATCATGATCGGACTGACGGTGTTGGTCGTTTTGGTTGAGCTTGGTATGCGTTGGGTTGACAGCATTGAGGCTCAATTCAACGAGCGAGCCCAATTGCAAGCCGAAATGGCCCAGCTCAAATTCCAAAACCGGGACCCTCGCACACTCGACACAGCCCTGCAATACGCCAACGGTGCCAGCAAACTGGCCTCTATGCGACTTTTCGAGGCGGGGTCAGAAGCATTGGCTCAAGCAAAACTGCAAGATTGGCATGGTGATTTGACGCGTGAGGCCAATTTGCAAGTCATCAGCCTCAACGTGGGCAATGCGCGCCCGGTCAGTGTCAAAACACCCACACAGACTGCTGCGCGGCCACAGGCCGCGAGTCAAGTCGCCAGCCCCATCATCGAAGTGCCCGTCACATTGGCCATCCGGTTCACACCAGAAAGTCTCAGTGCCGTGTTGTCCGGCCTCGAAGGCGCCCAGGCACTGGTGCGCATTGAAAGCATCAGTGTGCGTCGGCTGGAAAGACGCGTGGATTTGGGGCTCGTTTACCCGGTCCGCATCAAGGCGGGGGGCTGACATGACCATCAACACATCACGCCGGGGTATTTTTCAGCGCCGCCTCAAAGGGCTGCTGGCGCTATTTCTGGGTCTTTTGACGGGTGGCATTTTGGGATACCACTACGTTCATACAGAGCCAGCGCCATTGGTCATGCCTCGGCAGCCTGGACAATCGCTGGGGCAACAGTTGAGTGCCAAACTTGAGATACCCGACCCTCAAGAACACCTGGACGCGCTGAAAGAAAACCCTATTTGGCATCTCACCCACGATGGCAAAGACTTCAACGTCGCAGTCCAGCAAGCCAACGCGCCGGCAGCGCCACCCCAACGCTGGCAATTGGTGGGGCGAGTGCAAAGGTCTGATGGGCCAGCGCTGATTTTTTATCAGCCTGAAACCCAGGTCAGCAAAGCCTTCAAGGAGTCAGAGACATTGCCCGACGGTCGCAAACTCATCAAAATCGAAGAGAACGATTTCGTAGTCGGCGCCCTAAAAGGACGGCGGACCGAGCGCTTGACCTACAGTGTCGGCCTGTCCATGGACAGTCAAGTGCCAGAGACCCCTGGCGGCCCACCCAAATCCTGAGCCGCACCGCTCTAACATCTGAAAACCCCATGCAAATGAAGCCAACATTGACAACCACGCACCATGATTTCAAGCCCAATTTGCTGGCACTTGGCGTAGCGCTGATGCTGGCTGGTTGCTCCATGGTTCCCCTGGGACCTGAAAAATCTGGCCCCACCATCAAAGTTTTGGAGATACCCAAAGGCAAAGCAGGCCCTGCGTCCGAGCGCGTGGCCAACACTGCGGCCACCACTGAAGCGGCTGGATCAGGTGGCACAACTGCAACAGCAGGCTCTCAACGGCTATGGCAAACCCCACCCAGTCTGATGCCAGCGCGCAGCGCCATCATGCCGGGTGCCAGAGGGGTGGCCGCTCCTGCCGCCTCTGAAGACAAAACAGAGGCCGCTGTCACCCTCGAAAACATGCCCTTGCCGGTGTTTGTCAACACCGTCTATGCCACCATACTCAAGCGCAATGTCAGCCTCGATCCGACCATCCAAAGACGCACCGATCTGGTCAGCCTGAAAACGGGCGTGCCCGTGTCGGGCTCCCAGCTCTCGGCCACAGCCGCTGCCGTCTTGCGCAGCTACGGTGTGGTCGTACTCGAACACGATGGGCTGGTCAGGGTGGTGCCTGAAAACGCACCCGGCACAGGTGCTATAGAACTCATCCGCAGCCGCTCGCAGCCCGATGTCCCCAGCCGCATGCGGCCGGTATTCCAGCTGTACGAGATGACCCAGGCCAACTCTGGCTCGGCAGCACAATGGGTTCGCACCTTGTTTCAGGGGCGTGTGACGGTGACCGATGACCTCAGCCGCAATGCTGTCTTGTTGTCTGGTCAATCAGACGCTGTGGCCGCTGCCATCGAGGCCTTGGAAGTGCTGGACCAACCCTACCTGCGGGGACGGTTCAGTGCCCGTATCAATCCGGCTTTCTGGTCGGCGCAAGACTTGGTCACGCGCCTGACCGAACTCATGGCTGCGCAGGGCATCTATGCCGGCTCATCGGCGAATTTGTCAGCCCCATTGCTGCTCATCCCGGTGCCCCAGGTCAACTCGGTTATTGTGTTCGGTGCCAGCACTGAAATGGTGGACCACGCGCTGCGCTGGGCTCAAGAGCTTGACCAGACCCCCCAAGTGCGTCGCAACAGCCGCTACATCACCTACAACGTGCGCAACACCGATGCCCGCTTGTTGGCCACCACCCTGCAACAATTGCTGGGCGGTGCTGCTGCGCCTGTCACGCAGGCTGCCCCTGCCGCACCAGGGACGCCGGGTGCAGCGCTTGCACCGGCAGCGCCAGTCAGCCCTGCTGCCACGACCGCTGGTGGCTCGAGGGTGGTGGTCAATACCGCCGCCAACAGCATCATCATGCAAGGCAACCCGGATGACTTTGCCCAAATCCGTGACCTCCTCGTCGAGCTTGACCGTCCGCCTCGCAGCGCCCTGATCATGGCCACTGTGGCCGAAGTCAGCCTGACCGACACCGAGCAATTTGGTTTCAATTGGCTGCTCAACCAATTCAGCCTTTCAGGCTTTCGCATCAACGGCAACATTGGCAGTTCATCCATGGCCATTGGCAGCGGAGCAGGACTGAATCTGGGTGTTGCCAGCGTCAGCGGTGACCCTCGGGCCGTGCTCTCGGCATTGGCCACTTCCAACCGTGTCAGGGTCTTGTCCAACCCCAGCATCGTGGCCCTCAATGGTGAGGCGGCCAGCATTCAGGTCGGTCAGGACGTACCCGTGCTGACCAGCCAAATCAGCAGCACCAGCGGTGCCAATTTCACCGGTGGGCAAAACCTCTTGCAGTCGGTGCAATACCGCAATGTGGGCATCATCCTGAATGTCACCCCCGTCATCTACACCGGTGGGCGCTTGCAACTCAAGGTCACACAAGAAGTCTCCGGAGTGGCCAGCGGTGCCGTTGGGGTGGGCAGCAGCCCCATCTTCACCACCCGCAAGATCGATACACGTTTTAGCGCCAACGAAGGGCAGTCCACTTTGATTGGTGGCCTCATCAGGGAGCAACGCGACGGCGGCAACACTGGCGTGCCTTATGCCAAGGACATCCCCTTGCTTGGCACTTTGTTTCGCACGGGCGCTACCGGCAACTTCACCCGCACAGAGCTGGTCATCCTGTTGACGGCCTATGTGATGGAAGACGACACCGACGCCCAGGCCGTCACCAGCGCATTCCGCAACCAGTTTGACTGGGCCCGCCAACTCGACAAGGCAGTACCACCAATCAAGCCCGTGCGACAAACCCTGGGCGCAGAGAGCAGCCCAGGCGCTGGTGCAGATGCCCGCAACCAACCAGAGAGTCGCAAAACAGACGGCGCCATGAAGCGCAACACTCCCCAGTCCACCCGCGCAGACATGCCTGTGTCAGCACCCGTCCCTGTCACAGATGCTGTGGACCGAAAGCCTTACATCATTGCCCCGCCGCAGCTGCCCAAGCCTGCACCAACCAACAGCGCGCCCAACCCCGCGGTGATCGTGCCGACCACAAGCCCAATGGGCAGCGCGCCAGCCGCCACCAACCCTGCGCAGGCGCCGACCGCAACGCAAGCTGCACCGGTGGCCAAGCCAGCGGCAGTGCCCAACCCGGCACCCGCATTGGGCAGGCCCGTCACAGACCCTGCCTTGCTGCGAGAACTGCAAGAAGCCTTGCGACCCAGATGAGGGCGGCCACACCTGGCAGCCAAAAGAGGCGGTTTTGTCCACAAGTCAACAGTTAAGGGTAAACCCGGTTGACGCAGACAAAACTGGATAGTCGGGTTTTGAGGGGTTCGTTGTACGCGTCATGCGAACCATTTGCCCAATGTGGGGTGGTTCACACGACTGCAGTTGTTTTTTTTCAACAACAAATTTCGATTCAAAAGATGCCGCCAAAATTATGCTGTACACTTTGACCGCTGCAACTAGTGGCGGCATGCTTTAAGAAGTCCGCTTCTGATGCATTTTGCATGTTTCACTTTTTCATACAGGAACGTTCCATGAAACAAAAACTTCTCACCCGTCTCATGCTCGCCGGCCTCGCTGGTGCAGCTTTTACTGGCGCACATGCCGGTCAGATCCAGGCCTCTTCGGTGTCCATCGCTCGCGAGGCTATCTCCAGCGACACGCAAGCCATCGTTGCTCCTAGCATCTCTTACCGTTTCGCCGGTGACGTGGATGCGCGTGTGCAAGCGCAGACTTTCCAAGTTCAATTCACCTTGGAGCAAGGCACTTGGGCTGCTGCCCCATCTGCCAACGCATATTCCATTTCTGATGGTGTGACAGGTCAAATTCAAGACCAAAGTGCTGTGGCACCTGGTGCTAACTCTGTTGCAACTGGTGTTGCTGCAAACTCCAGCTATACAGTTGTAGCCACTAATCTGAGCGCAGACAAGAAAACATTGTGGGTAACCTTCACAGTTAATCAGGGTGCGACAGCTCTCGTGAAGCAGCCCATCATTTCTCTGAACGTTACTCAAAACACGGTCGCCGGTACGCCTGGAACGGCCTCAACAACACGTGCAACTGTTAACGGTCTTAAGACAGTTGTGGGTGATATCGTTTCGGACTACACTTCAAGTAAAATTTGCGCCGCTGTAAAGACCGCTCGCGTTCGAGTCGATCACTACGTTGGTTTGCAGAACCCAGCAGCTCTCGCAACTGAGGCTAATGCCACTGCTGATGAACATAAGCGTGATTCGGCCACCAACAGCGGTACGTTGATCACCTTCCCCACCAACTTGGGTATCTTGTTTGCTACTTCTACAGGTACATTGAAGCTGCAAAGCGGTGGCAATGCAACATTTGACTCGACCGGCGCTGGTTCTGTGGTGGCTTCTGCTGCTCCTAGCACGGCTGGTACTGCCCACGTTGCCGCGGCTGGTGCTGGTCAACTGACTGCACGTCTGGGTATCGCTCGTTTGGCACAAACGGCTGTGGGCTTGGACAGCAACCTCACCAACGTTTATGCCTTGAATAATGGCGGCAACGGCTTGACAGTGGCGGCCAATGCTGCTGCCAATAACGGTGAAGTTGAAATCAGGAGCTTTGACTTGCAGGTTAGCGCCACCAACGGTTTCTCTGTTGGCGGTAGCTTGTTCGCTGCTGTGGCTGGTAACAACTGTGCTACACCGATTGCAGGATCTTCAGTTGCTATCACATCGGCAAATGCCGCTGGCCCGATCGTGGTGCCCGTGACTTCTGCTGCAGCCTTTGGTAACTCTGGTACCGACCCAGTTGAAATCTGCTACACCGTTACTGGTACTTCAACAGTGCCATCTTCGGCTTTCACTGTTGTAGGCACTTTGACCAAGTCGGCGGAAACCGCTAACAACAGCTTCGCTGAGCAAAACAACGTCTGTAACGGTACTTTGTACTCTTTGGGCGGTGGTTTGAAGATCGACGTTCGCAACTACGCTTCTAGCGCTGAGAAGAGCGGCTACCAGTCGGTGCTGCGTTTCATTAACAACAGCGATGTTGTGACTGCAGACGTGTTTGCTCAAGTCATTCACCAAGACGGCCGCCTGGGCAACTGGGCCAAGCTGACCGACTTGAAGCCACGCGCTTCCTTGAACATGACGGCTGCTCAGATCGACGCCCGCTTGGCTGCCGGTACTGCCCCTGATGCGGGTGCCGCCAACAACGGTGCCGCTGCTGCTGCTGATCAAGCTGCAACAGCAACAAGCACCAATACTGCACCACGTCTGCGCATCACTTCCAACTCTGGTAACTCGCTGCGTGTTCAGAACTACCTGTTCAACGCCGCTACCGGTCAGATCCTGGAAGCTTCGGGCTCGCAAGCTGTTGACTTCAATGGCAACAACGACCGCGCACCAGGCTCTGATGGCCAGTACATCAGCCAAGATGCCAACAGCGGTATCAACCTCAAGTAATTGGGGCGATCGGCTTGACAGCTCCGCAAGGGGCTGACATCCAAAAAACCGGGGGGAAACCTCCGGTTTTTTTGTTTGTGGCGAACCCGCGCACACAATGTGGACGATGGATGAAGTAAAACCCATGACACCTTCTTTGATTGATTATTTGCAAGCCCAAGGTGCGTTGAGCACACAAGCACTGGCACAGTTAAAAGAGGCACAGGCACAACACCGTGGTGAAAGGGTGTTCACACTGCTCTTGCGCTTGGGATTGATTTCGGAAGAGCGATTGCTGCAAAGCCAGGCCGAGATGCTGGGGCTGGGCATCTGTGATGCCTCACGTTTGGCAAGCGTGATGACCGGGGCGCAGGTTGCATGCCGAGAATTGGGACTGACCGAAGCCATGGCCAGGCGTCTGGAGGCCATACTGACCAGGCTGCCAGAAGCTCTAGGACAAACAGGCCCGCGCTATGGTGTGGTGGCGCGTGACACTCAACGTGCAGAGTTGCACGATTGGTTGGTGGCCCATGGGGTGATGGAACGGGTGGATGAATTCCAGCTGATTGCCACACGCGATTTGGAGCGGGTGTTCAGCGAATTGTTTGTAAGCAAGCAGGCCGATGGTGCCTGGAAGCAGGATTTGCGCCGCATGGCCGAAGACGCGCCAGTCATAGAACTGGTCAATGCGGTGCTGGCGCGGGCCACCGATTGCCGCGCATCAGATATCCACATTGAACCGCAAGCCAAAAGTTTCAGCGTGCGCTACCGTGTGGATGGTGTGCTGCGAAACAAGGAAACCTATACCCGCGAGCGATTTGATGCCGTGGTCAGTCGTATCAAACTGGTGTCTGGTCTGGACATTGCAGAACGACGTTTGCCGCAAGATGGGCGATTTTCGGCCCGCATGGCCGGGGTGGAAACCGATGTCCGGGTGTCCGTGATTCCATCGGTGGCGGGGGAGTCGTTGGTACTGCGCTTGTTGCCCAACACGGCTGGCACGCGATTTGACATCGAAAAACTGGGCATGGAGGCAGACCACCTGGCTTTGTTCAAAAGTTGGATGCAAGAGCCTGATGGCATTGTGCTGGTAACTGGCCCCACGGGCAGTGGGAAAAGCACCACCTTGTATGCCACGCTGAGTGCGTTGGACACCGCAAGCGAACGCATCATGACCGTCGAGGACCCGGTCGAGTATCAGATAGAAGGAGTGACGCAATTTCAGGTGCATTCGGACATCGGGTTTGATTTTGCCGCAGCCTTACGCGCCATGCTGCGGCACGACCCCGACACGATCATGGTGGGTGAAATTCGGGATGTCGAAACGGCAAGGATTGCTGTGCAATCGTCCTTGACGGGACACAGAGTGTTTTCGACCTTGCACACCAACGACACAGCCACCGCTTTTTTGCGCTTGACCGATATGGGCGTGGAGCCATTTTTGGTGGCAGCCACCGTACGGGGTGTGGTGGCACAACGCTTGGTTAGACGTTTGTGCAGTTGTGCAGACCAATTACCCACCGACAATGTGCCGCTGGCCATTCAGCAGTGGTGGTTGTCGCAGGGCTTGCCCGAAAAAGAATGGGTGCTACGCAAACCTGTGGGTTGCCCGGCATGCAGTGGTACGGGATATAAGGGGCGAATGGCGGTTTATGAATTGCTGGTGGCTACAGATGCAATGCGAGCCGCCATGGTTCGCTCGCCCACCATGCAAGCTCTGCGCGATGCGGTGCAGCCGGGTTTCAGAGATTTGCGCTCAAGTGCCCTGTTGAAAGTAGTCCGGGGAGAGACATCGATGGAAGACGCCTTGGCTTTGGGGGGGACGTCACTGGATGACTGAAGAAAAAAAAAGCAAGGGATGGTTGCTTGCAAGCCCTAAGCGCGGGGTTTGGCGAGCGCTGAAGGTGATGTGGCGTGAAAAAAAACTGTGCGCTGTCATGTTCAGACAAGAATTGAGGGCGCGCTACTTGGGGTCCTCATTGGGGGGGGCATGGAATTGGTTGATGCCCTTGATGATGTTGGCTGTTTATGCGCTGGTCTTTGGCCAGGTCTTGCAGGCAAAGTGGCCGCAGGCTCGAACAGAATCACAACTCGAGTTTGTGGCGACGCTTTTTGCGGGTTTGCTGGTGATTAATTTTTTTGCGGACATGGTGTCGCGTGCGGCAAACAGCTTGGCTGGTCATGCCAACTTGATCAAGAAGGTGGTGTTTCCCGTGCAGATCTTAGCGGTGGGCTTGGCAGGCGTAGCCAGTGTGAATGCATTGGTGTCTGTGCTGCTTTTGCTGGGCTTGTTGCTGGTGTCGGGGGCACCCGTTTGGCTGTCATGGATGGCACTGCCTGTCATTTTGCTGCCGGTAGGCTTGTTGGGCTTGGCCTGCACATGGGTGGTGAGTGCGTCGGCGGTCTATATAAAAGACATTGGCCTGGTGGTGCAAGCTGTATTGACAGCGCTGGTGTTCTTGACGCCGGTGTTCTATCCGATGAGTGCAATACCGGAAAGTTGGCGTACATGGATGGCGCTCAACCCATTAGCCCTTGTGGTGGAGCAATTGAGAGGTGCTGCCTTGCATGGCCAATGGCCACAGTGGGATGTTTGGGCTTTGCTGATGCTGGCTTCTGCATTGTTGGCTGTGTTGGGCCTGTGGTGGTTCGAGCGTTTGAGGGATGGGTTTGCAGATGTCTTGTGAGTCCTCAGTCTTGACGGTCACTGCGGTTGAAAAAAAATACCAGTTGCATGCGACCCCTTGGAAAAAGTTGATGCACCTGGCACTGGGTGGTCGGTGGGTACAGGCGCAGGAGTTTTTGGCATTGACTGACATCAGCTTTGATGTGGGACGGGGTGAAAGTCTGGGGATCATTGGCAGCAACGGCTCCGGTAAATCGACCTTGCTGCAGCTGATTGCCGGGACGTTGACCCCCACATCGGGCACCATCGCGATCAAGGGCCGGGTAGCCGCTTTGCTTGAGTTGGGCGCTGGCTTCAATCCTGAACTGACGGGAAGAGAAAACCTGTTGCTGGGTGCACATTTGCATGGGGTGGATGCAGAACAAATCGATGTCCGGGTGGCCGACATGGTGACTTTTGCAGACATTGGCGACTTCATTGATCAACCGGTGAAGTTTTATTCAAGTGGCATGTTTGTGCGTGTGGCTTTTGCATTGGTTGCCCATGTCGATGCCGATGTTTTGATCGTGGATGAGGCATTGGCGGTGGGCGATGCCATGTTTGCCCAAAAATGCATGCGGTATATGTCCGATTTCATGCAGCGGGGCACTTTGATATTTGTCTCACACGATATGGCCAGTGTGCGTTCATTGTGTAACCGGGTCATTTGGTTGGACAAAGGCCAAGTCATGGCAGTGGGTGATCCTAAATCTGTGGGTGATGCTTATCTTGAACAATGCTACGCGCAGCAGCAACCGGTGGCGTTGAAAACAGCCTCAGCACCACAGCTTGTGCAGGAAGAACTCGAGCCAACACAAAAAAAGGCAGTCGGGCCTCAAGAGGACTTTCGCCTGCAAGGCGCGATCAATCCCTTGCACATCAAAGCTGTGCCTGTTTTTGACTTTGGTGGATTTGGAGCGGGGCAAGCTCGCATTGACCATGTGGTTTTGCACGATGAATGGGGCCAGAATCTGAAACAGACAGAAGGCGGCAGAAAAACCAGCTTGCGTATTGAGGCACAGCTGCATGCCAATTTAGACGAATTGGTGTTTGGGTATTTCATTCGCAACCGGATGGGCCTGAATATTTTTGGGGACAACACTTTCTTGGCACATGCTGAACAACCAGTCTCAGGCCAAGCGGGTGAACGTGTCTGTGCTGTGTTCGAGTTCATCATGCCTTTTTTGCCAAAGGGTGAGTATTCGATTTGCGTCGCGCTTGCAACGGGTTCGAACCAACAACATGTGCAACAGCACTGGGTCAATGAGGCGCTGATCATTCAGTCGATCGACAACCATGTGCATGCAGATGTGATGGCCTTGCCCAGTATTTCTATGGTGATTAGAAAGGCCTGAACGATGGTGACGACACATGTGTACCAAAGAGAGATCAATCCAAGTTTTGCGAGCGATGACTCATTGGCCGTGATATACGCCAAGATCGAGCCAGGCAGTCGTGTGCTTGATGTTGGCGCGGGATCGGGCGCATTGGGGCGTGTCCTCAAAAAAAACAAACAGTGCATTGTGCACGGACTGACTTACAACCCGGATGAAGCGTTACTGCTGCAAGATGCCTACGATTTGGCTGTGCAGGTGGATCTGGAAAAAGAAGCGTTACCGAACAACGAAGACATGGTTGACTATGACGTTGTGGTGTGTGCCGATGTGCTGGAGCATCTGCGAAATGCTCATGAGGTCTTGGTGCAATTGGTGCAGCGTTTGCGTCCAGGGGGGCGTTTGATTTTCTCTGTGCCCAATGTCAGCCATGTGGCCATTACGGTAGGTTTGCTGAATGGACGATTCCAAAGAACGCATGAGGGTTTGCTGGATGCAACTCATGTGAATTTTTTCGAAAGAACTTCACTCGATAAATTTTGTGCAGATGCGGGTGTGTTGGTGGTGGACCGTGATGCGGTTTACAGGGATTTGGCAAAAACAGAATATGCAGGCATAGACAGCACGGCCCTGCCGGACTCCGTGCGTCATTACGTCGAACGGTTGCCCGATGCAGGTGTGTATCAGTTCATTTGGACCGTGGTGCCAGCTAATGAAAATAAATCATCTGCTTTGCCGACAATTGTTTACCCAAGTCGGCCTGATTTCGATGTTGTGGCACGTTTTGAGATGCGTGTTTATTTCGATTTTGGTGCCGGGTTTAGCGAAGTGGATTCTGTGAGCGTATTTGGTGTGTATGGCGATGCCATGCAAGACATTGGCATTCCTGTGCCGCAGAACAAGGGCTCACTACGGGCATTTCGCCTAGATTGGCCGCAATGGCCTTGCGCCATAGAGTTTGCTCAGCTGGTGTGCAGCAATGCAGAGGGGCATTGTATTTTGCATTGGAATGGCGCTTGGTCAGAGCAGATTATTTTTGATCAATGCGTGATGTTGACCGCAAGAGGAGAGAGCGGTTTCCCACTTTTGATGATCAACAGCAAAAAATCAGCCACCCAAATCACGCTGACAAAACCTGAGGATGTGGCTGCCATGCAATTGCGTGTGGGTTCACCTTATCGTTTGCTCGCTGGGTTCGCATCAGCAAACCAATCGTCTGGTGGGGTACAACATAAATTGGATGATTTGAAAGCCATTGCTGAACAACAGGCGGAGCTGCTGCGCTACATCAGTGCGCAGGTTGTGACGGTTCAAGATCAGCAATATTACTGGCAGGCTTTGAATCAACGGCTGGATGTTCAGGAAAGAAAGCTGATTGAGTTGCAACAAAACTTCTGGGTTATCCCTGTTTTCTTGAAACAGGCATTCAACAAAATCAAACTCTGGAAAAGAAACAGCGATAGACAAGATGGTGCGCGATGACCCCCGTGATTGAATATTCAGTCGATCAAATCCAGGTTAAAGGGGGCATGCTGTTTGCATTCGGTTGGGCGTTTTGTCCAGCATATGACTGCGAGGAATTGCGGTTGAGAGTGGATGGTCACGGCTCAGATGGTGCGGTTTCAACCGAGTACATCTTTGTGACAGAGCGCAGAACCAGGGATGATGTGTTGGCACAATTTCCGCAGGCCCATGATCGTGCCCTGTATGCGGGTTGGTTTGTGTATGCCCGGCTTGCTTCCGCGCATGTGAGGGCTGTTGTCTTGCAGCTGAAGTTGAGCAATGTGTGGTGTGATGTACCACTGCCTTGTGCCCATGAGGAAGTCAGTCGTGATCGTCGCAGTTTGTATGTGCAAAGGTACGCAGCTTTGTATAGGCAAGGCATCAAACTGTTGGGTTTGGTCATGCGTGGGCAGTTCCGTGTCGGTTTGCAAAAAGTCCGCCGTGTACTGTCACAGCGTACGTCTGTGCGGATTGACAGTGTCGAGGGTTTGCGTGCCTTGGTGGAACCATCGAGGTCGGTCAGGGGCTGGTACTTGATCGTCGACCATGACTTGGGTGGTGGCGCCAACAAATACCGAGAAGATCTGGCCATGCAGTTGCAGGCACAAGGGTACGGCGTTGCAGTGCTGACGACACAAGTCAGTATTTTGTCGGATGTTTTGATTGTTTATGCTGGCCCCGAAATGACGCGGGTGCGCTTGAGTGATAAAAGCGATGTTTTGTCATGGGCCCAAACGATTGGGCTTGTGGGCTTGGTCTACAACAATGCCGTTTCTTTTCCGGATGTGGCTTCTACTTTGGACATGATGGTCAAGCTTAAAGTGACCACGGGTTGCAAGTTGGTGGTCAATTGCCATGATTATTTTGCAGTTTGCCCTTCGCAGCATTTGATCAATGCAAATGGCCGGTTTTGCGGCATTCCGAATGAGGTTGATTGCGAAAAGTGTTTGACAATAAATAAGCGTTCATATGTGCCGATTTATGCATCTCGGGGCATCAGGCTCTGGCGGAAGTCTTGGGCTTTATTGCTCAATGCGAGCGATGAGATCCGCATGTTTTCAGAGGATTCTGTTCGCTTGTTTTCCAAGGTTTACGCTGATGGGCAACTCAAATCAAAAATCATGATGATTCCCCATCGCGTCCAAGCTTCTCAAAAGGTGCAGTTGGTCGACCATTTTGGCCCGTTGAATATTGGAGTCATTGGCAATATCAATTTTGAGAAAGGATCGGCTGTTATCAAGCGCTTGTGCGAGTTCATCGATGCGCGTGAATTGCCGATTCGGGTGACATTGTTTGGCACCATCGATGTGAAAGTGAGTAGCGCTTGTTTTTCAGATAAGGGTGCTTACCGAGTGGCTGATCTTGTGCATTTGTTTCGAGACCATGGTGTCAATGTCTGTTTTTTACCATCGGTTTGTCCAGAGACTTTTTCTTACGCATGTCAGGAATTGATAGAGATGGGCATGCCGGTCGCTTGCTTTGATCTTGGCGCACCACCCGAGCGAGTAAGGCCTTATTCGCTGGGCTGCGTTCTTCAATCTTTGCCAGATGCGCCTGCTGAAGAAATTGTGCAGGAGTTGTTGTCTTTCTACCGTTTGATTTACCTAACCGTTGATTTATGAAAAAAATACATGTCTATACCAGTGCCGCATTCAATTACATCCCGAAGGTCAGGATCCTGTTTGATTCGTTGAAAAAATGGCACCCGGAATGGGTTTTGCATCTTGTGTTGGCCGACGATGTGCCTGCAGATACTGATTTGTCTGGTGAGCCTTTTGACCATGTGATGCCGATTGCAGATTTGGGCATACCAGATTGGAATTCGTGGGCTTTTTGTCACGATATTGTGGAGCTGTCTACGGCGATCAAGCCATTCATGCTGTTGCATTTGTTGAGCCGTGATGATGTCGATAAGGTCATTTATATGGACCCAGACACAGTCGCTTTTTCAAGGTTGGACGATATCATTGAAGCCATTGACCATGGCAATATGGTGCTGATTCCGCATCAAACAGATCCGGAACTTTCATTGGACGCTGTGCGGGACAATGAGATTAGCAGTCTCAAACATGGTGTTTTTAACCTGGGATTTTTGGGCGTCAATGCCACCCCGGAAGGGCGTCGCTTCGCTGAATGGTGGGCCAATCGTATATATCACTTCTGTGTCAACAGTATCCCCAATGGTCTTTTTACCGATCAAAAATGGATTGATCTTGTGCCTGCATTTTTCAGTGATGTGGTGGTCATGCGGTCGCCACGTCACAATGTCGCAACATGGAATTTGACCACCCGTACGCTGTCCTTTTACGAGGGTTCGTACAAAGTCAACGATGTGCCTTTGGGCTTTTACCATTTCACGGGTTTTGACAGTGGGTCACACAAGCTGATGGCCGTCAAGCACATGTCGGGGAATGCTGCGTTGGAACAGCTTTTGCAATGGTACTCCGAGCTCAATGACGAAACGATGCGCGATCCTTTGGCTCGCAAGCCTTGGGCGTTCGGCGTTTTCACTAATGGCGAAAAGATCATCAAACAACAGCGCCTTGTTTACCGTTTGCGTGCGGATCTGCGCAGCGCGTTTCCTGACCCTTTTGACTCGAACAGTTTTTTGGGGTGGTGGAAAACACAAGGTGTCAAGGAGTACCCGCAGTTGTTTGACAAAGATGAAAAAGTCAGGACCCTTGCGGCCAAACGTTTGTCGGAGGTTCTCCCATCGGGGTTTGACGGTTCTCAGGGCAGTCGGGTGCCAGCAAAGTTCTTGGACGTGGTTCTTTTTGCCATCAAGTCCAAAGCAAATTTTGAACTGGTCAGTAAAAAAGCTTTCCAGGTCATCAAGGCCGAGGGCTTTTCCGGCATTATTTCTAGACTGCGTTGAGGTAACCAAGATGCATTTGAGTTCATTGAAAAACATGCAGAAATTCGTGGACGAGTACCTGTCCAGTGAGGTGGGGCGTTCACTCAAAATTCTGGATTTGGGCAGTACCGAAATGGGGGCTTGTTACAGGCCTATCTTTGAGAAGGTTGGATGGAATTACATTGGAGCTGACTTGCAAGCTGGCCCCAACGTGAGCTTGGTACTGCAAGACCCTTACGTTTGGCGTGAGGTGCCAACGGGCTCTGTGGATGTATTGATTTCCGGTCAAGTGCTGGAACACGTTGAGTATTTCTGGATCACGATGCTTGAAATTTCAAGAGTGCTCAAGCCGGGTGGGTTGGCTTGTTTGGTGGTGCCCTCCTCTGGACCTGAGCACAGATATCCAGTTGACTGTTGGCGTTTCTACAGAGATGGTATGTTGGCCTTGGGACAGTTTGCCCGTCTTGAGAATTTGCAAGCTTTTACCTGTTGGGATGACAGTGGAGATCCCGGCAGTGATTTCTGGCATGACTCGGTGGGCGTCTTTCGCAAACCGAGTCGGGGTGTCTTCAAAGGTGCGGCCGTAAGGATGCTGCAATTTGCGCAGCATCGTGCTTTGACGACGAGACTGGTAAAGTCCATTTCAGCATGATGTTGTTGCAGGCCGAAAACTGTCCATCTGGGCCTGATGTTGGGCCTTGTACAGGCGAGCGGTTTGACAAGCTTGATTGAGAAACTGGCAGAAACATTTAGCCAAGACAGACTGTAGATCTATGATCACTGCGGGTGGCTCGGTCACGGGTCAAGACCAACTGGCTTGAAATGAATTTAGCAGGGGCAACTGCAAATTCTTACAAGCCTGTCCAACAATGAAACCGGCATTGGAGATTACTGAGCTTAGGGATCGATCAGTAAGACTGTTGCTGTGGATGTGGCTCCTCTGTCGTCGCTGATGGTGTACGAAAAATTATCGACCCAGAAGATGCTATTGGGGGTGAATTTGATTTCATTGCCGATGACTTCAACTGTGCCCACGCCTTGAGTGGGCTGCTTGACAGAAATGATCCTGATGGGGTCGCCTTCGGGGTCGGTGTCATTGGCCAGAACGTTTAGGGTGCTGGGGGTTTTGCCGCTGACCCAAAAAGTGTCCTTCGTCGCAGTGGGTGCGTTGTTTGGGCGTTCGATGTTTTCGCGCTCGCGTGTTTCACGTTGGACTTCTTCCTTGACGCGGTAAACGTCCACGTCGCGTTTGTGCGTGGCAGGGGTGCGCAGAGCGCGTTGGCTCCAGGCGGGCGGCTGGTCGATCAGGCGGCGTTCGTAAACCACGGGCGCAATGGCCGGTGCCGGGGCTGGCTGGGGGGGCACCACCACGGGGGTGGGGACAGCGGCGATCACTTGGGGCACGTCGATCCATTCTTGCTGGCTGGTGAAGCTGAAGAATTCGAGCTCGACGCGGCGGTTTTGGGCTCGGGTGGCGGCGGTGGCAGGGTGCTTTTGTGCTCGTTTGCCTTTGCCAATCACGATGGCGGCATCGGAGGGTAGAGCCCCGGTGCCGACCAGGTAGTTGCGCACCGATTCGGCGCGTTGCAACGAGAGCCGATCGTTGACGCGGTCTGAGCCAATGTCACAGGTGTGGCCGGTGATGCGGATGTTGCCGTCACGGCCTTGTTGTTGCAACACATTGGCGATGCGGTCAAGTTCGGCGCGGGCGGCGGGGGTCAGGTTGGCGCTGTTGAAGTCAAACAGCGTATCGGCGTTCATCGTGACTTTGGTCTTGACCCAGCGGGGCTCTTTGACGGAGATGGGAGCCGCAGGTGCAGCTTGTGACGGAGCTGGGGCTGGTACGGCTTGCGGTAAGGATGACGGCAAAGGTATAGGGGGTTGAATGGCGGTGACCACAAACCGCTTTTCGGGGCGGTGGTTGACGCCGCCCAGGCTCAGCCTGTACACGAGCAGGACTTGGCTGGTGGCGTTGCCAGTGCTGAGCACATCGCCGGATCGATTTTTGTGGCTCAATTGCAGGGCCAGGCTGTGCGGGGTACCAACAAAGCCTTTTTCGGCCAGCAGGGACACGGTGTCTTGCCTGGCACGCCCTTGGCCCCATTCGTGGTCGTATCCCACGCTCAGCCGAAGGTTCAGTGCTTCGCTGTAGCGGCCTGCCCGCAAGCCCAAGCCTTGGTCATAGACGCGGTCAAAAAAGCGGGTTTGTGTGGCCAGGGTGATGGTGTCGGTGTAGGTGCCGGTGGGGGTGGTGCCGCTTTCTTGGGTGACCTGTGTGGTGGTTTGGTCGCTGACCAAGCGTCTTCCTGTGGTCCCCAGACTGAGGTTGATGTTGCCAAACCAGTTGCTGCGCTCTTGGCCGTAGCCAAGGGTGAGTTTTTGGTCGCGGGTGGGGTTTTGGTCATGCGCTACAAAGAGCTTGTGCACAGTGTCTTGGTGCAGGCGGTGGTGGCTGAGTTTGATGCCGCCAGCGGAGTTGGCCACCCAAAGTTCGCCCAGCCAGGTTTGGCGGTCTGTCTCGTGCAGAACGCCGCCGATTTCGCCATATACCCGGCCAGCGCCGCTGGTGCCGATGGACAGTCGTGCTGTATCACCGATGTATTGCGTACGCCCTTCTGAAACGGGTGGCGCTATGGTGGTTTGGGCATGGGCGTTGAGCCACGGGCTGAGCAGTGTGATCAGCAACAAGGGCAGGTGTGCAGGTGCTTTGTAGCGTGCCATGGGCAGTGTCGAGGAGTTGTGGCATACCAGCGGCAGATAAGCCGCTTATGCGGCCGAGCCTTGGTGCGCAGCGCACCAGGCTCTCGCTCTGCATTCATCATGCCGCTGGCGATGGGCGTGGATTTTACTTGACGGCTCTGGGTTTGAGCGAGGCGAAATGAATGGCAGGGCTAGAACACCCGCACCTCAATCGTCACATCTTGTTCACCTGTGCGGTCGTTGATGCGGACCTTGAAGGTGTCGGTACCACTGAAGCCTGGCCTTGGGCTGTAGACGTTGTTGGTGGCGTCGTAGCTGCCATTGGCAGGGGGGGTGATTTGCTGCCTTACATAGTGCGGGTGCAGCACGGGTTGCACCGATGTGCGTTGGCTGTCGGTGGCGCGTGCCACGCTGATGCGCTGGTCAAGGCTGATCTTGAATTGCGAGCACAGCACCGGCGCTCGGTAATGGTAGGGGCGGACGCTGACGCGCAATGGGCCTGATGTGTGGAACGCGCTGGTGTTGAACACGGCAGGGCGTTGCGTGATTTGCAAACTGGCGTTCTCTGCCTGGCTTAACACGGGGATGGGGGGCGATTCGAAGGCCCTGTCGGTGGTGCAGCCCGGGTGTCGGTGCTGCGTGTCCAGGTCAAGGCTGAGCCTTTTTTGGGTGGTGGGGTATTCGAGGCTGAGCACACTGGGTGTGGTGTCTGTGGGGTCGTAGGCGCGTGGGTCGTACACATAGGTCACGTTCAATGCGGCTGGGGATGTGCGTACCCGCAGCGCGTTGGTTTCGTCGAGCGCATAAAAGCGATCGAATTGCTGGCAGTTGTTGCTGTAGGTGAATGCGCCGTTGCCTTGTGTGCTGCAGGTGCTGAAGTTCACCTTGCTGACGGGCAGCCCCTTGACCTCTGAAAGGTTGCCTACGAAGGTGAATTGTTCTTGCGTGTTGAATGATCGGTAGCGTGCTTCTGTCTGTTGAGTACCCGTGGAGATAAAGCTCCAGTTGTTGTCTGTGGGGCCTGTTTGAAGCCCGTGGCTGGTCAGGCTCAGGCTGGTGTAGTCGGCGTTGAGCCTGGCCCTGAGCCAGCCCTGGTTGAGGTTGCCGGGGGAATAGTTGGCGTTGCCGGTGCTCAAACTGAAGTTGCCTTGGCCTTGCCATGCGGTTGGGGTGCGGGGCGCGCTCCAATCGTACAAGTTCAGATCAGGTTGCTCATTGAACTGTGCCCTTCTGAAGCGTTCGGCCTGTATCCAAAAGGGTGCGCGCAGTGTCATGCTGGCCACATCGAGCGGGATCCAGAGGTGGTTGATTTGGCTCAGAGAAGAGCCTCGGGCAGCTTGCATTTGGCTGGCGAAGCCGGAGATCAGCACATCGCCAAAGTGTTTTTCCAATCGGATGTAGGGCAGGTTATTGATGCCGTTGAGCGCCTGTGCATTCCCAAAGCCGGGAATGTTGGAGGTTTCGATGGTCCGGCTGGCTTGCACTTGGCCGGTGCGGTCGATCTTGACCACTTGCACGTTGATGCGTGCGTAGTCTGCGCTTTGGCCCATTTGTGACGTGCGAAACGAGCGGGCCAGCAACCAGCCACCCGCCACGTCAGTGGCTGACCAACGGCCATAGGTGCCAGGGGTCTGGCCGAAGTCGAGCAATTTGTAGGTGCCGGTTGCCCGATCTGTATCGACGCCCAGAAAGGCCAGTCTGTCCAGACTCTTGTGTGGGTAGGCCAAAAATAGCTTGCCGACAGGTGTCTCGTTTTCGGGCAGCCAGAGCTGGTCTTCGAATTGCCGGATCCCATTGATTTGCCAACCCTCAAAGTCGAGGCTGAGTTTGCGGTTGGCCCAGCCATTGCCGTCAAAAGTCACGATCTCGGCCTGGCCGTTGTCTCCCCAGGTGGCGATGGGTGCATCGCTAAAGAGGGGGGCGCCCGGGTCGTGCTGGTGGGTCAACGGCAGCCGGTAGCTCGCGTGCAAGTAGGCGAAGCCGTTCTCGTCTTCTGTGCCTTCAACTTGCTCGCCAACGCTACCACCGCCACCACCACCACCACCGCAAGCGGCCAGGGTGATGAGGGTGGTCAGGCAAATGGTTCGTGTGAGCATTTTTTTCATCTGGGTTTGCTGCCAAGGCGCATCCAGTCCCGCGCAATCGGGTAGACGAGGTCCATGTGGCGGTCGGCTGAGTTGCTGAACAGCATGAAGATCCTGCTGTTGCCCGCTTCTGTGCTCCAGCCTATCCGCTGGCCACCGTAGCCCACAGCCCAATAGCTTTGTGGGGTCAAGGCGTTTTCAGTGAACGTGAAGTAACCGTAACCGGACATGTGGTTGACCAAGCCGGGTGCACGGATTTGGGTGCTGCCCATGTCTCGAATGAAGCGGCCAAAGCAGCTGTCTTGTTTGCGCTCTTTGTCGATGTAAATGGCAAGCCTGATCCAGTCGATCAACGCCAAGCGCATGGCGTCGTTAGTACCCCTAAAGTAACCGCTGCGATCGGTTGCGAAAATGGCCGAGTGTTCGGCATCGGCGGGAACCAGCAGTTGCGTCTCCATCCAGCGGGTGGCGGGCATGCCCACTGTTCTTTCCAGCATCATCGCCACGGTGTAGGGGTCGCGTGACTTGTAGCTGAAGCGTTCACCCGGCTTGATTTTCGAGAACATGCCGCGTTGAGCCGAGGATTGGCCGGGTGTGGACAGCAATCTCTCTAGGTTGCCAGCGCCTTCGAGGTGAAAGCGCGTTTCTTCTGCGGTGGTCCCCACGTAGTCGCGTTCGCCGGGTTCGGTGGTGCCCGAGGCCATCATGAGCAGGTCGCGCAAGGTGGCGGCGCCCAAGTCAGTGCCTGACAGCGCGGGGATCACCGAATCGGCACGCTGCCCCATGTTCAAACGGCCTGCACAAACGGCTTTGCCCGCCGCGAGTGCGGTCAGGGTCTTGGCCATGCTGGCGCTCAGCAAGCGTGAGTCAAGGCGGATGCCGCCAGTGGTAGTGATGCTCACGATTTCGCCCTGGTCCATCAAAACCAGTACCCGGGACTCAATCTGCTGCATCAAGGCCTCGGCACGCTGGATGACCGGGGCTTCTGCGGGGGTGGCTTGGCGAACGGGTACAGGCTGTGCTTGTGGACGCGGATTGGTGCGGTAGTGCCAGGGTTGGCCCGTGCCCATCAGCCAATCTTCAGGCAGGTAGAGTGCGCCCCCTTCACCCAAGGGCAAGCCACCAAAGCCTGGCGTGGTGGCGGCATGGTTTTTAGGAGGGGTTTTGGGCGCAACCTCTTTGATCTGAAATGACTTATGGGTCAGGGTGCTGCTGTGGGTGGCTTGATGGCCTGTGGCTGTAGCGGGTGGTGCGCTTGTGACTGTGACGCTGGTGGTGCGATTCAAGGATGCGCTGCACTTGTCTCGTACCAAGGTTTTGCCATCTCCCGCAAACATTTGACCTTTGAGTTCCAGTGTGCCGTTGTGTGCATGGCCGCTCAAGCGGGTGACCCAGCGGGTGTCAGTGTCAGTTCGTCGTCGGCCTTGAGATTGGATGTCCAGCAGGCCCGATGGTGCGAGTTGATAAGCAAAAGTCTCAACGGTTTGTTCATCGCTTCGATTGGAGGTGCCCGAGGTGCCGGAGATGGCCAAATCCAGTGGCACCGTGAAGCCAGGGTTGCGGTTCGTGACACTTTCGGAGCAAGTCAATGCACCGGTCCAGCGGCCGTCCAACGCACTGGCCCAGGCCGTGGGGCTGGCCAATGTCACCAGAAGGAGAGTGACAAAGGGGAGTTTTGATCGATGCATGTTGGCTCCGGTAGTTTTTTAGAAATTTTCACCTTTATTTTTTGATATAGATATTATTATGAATTTTAAAATGGGCGCCACATAAAAAACTGAGGTTTCCCATGTGCCGATGGTTTGAGCGGGTGCCACTGAGGCTTTGGTAGGGGATCAGGCGGCCCATGAGGGAATTTCAGGCATCAGCTTGCAAGGCGGGGCTTGGTCGAATTTTCAGATAGCGGTTCAAAACAAATCCGGCACTTATGCCTTGGGGCTTAAAACCTGATGAGACAGTCTGACATGTCGGTCTTGCACTGGAAAATTCGCTGACCCTTGTGTTGATGTAACGGGGTGGGCCCAATTCAAGATTTTCCAGCTCAAGCCGATGTCTGTCATGCGAAGGTGTCAATGTGTTGTTGATACTCCTCTATCGGATATGTCCATGATCTGGCGGCTTTTTTCATCTTTGTTGCTCTGCGTGCTGTTGTCTGCTTGTGCAGGGGTTTTGCATGGCAACTTGCAATCGGTGCACATCCAGCCTGTGTGCAACGAGAAATTGGTACCGGCGGCCTGCACGGCACAAAATGCCCGAGGGGTATGGCATTTCAATGCCCCAGCGACCATTGAAGTGCAAAAGGACTTTTCGCATCTGAAAGTCGCCTGCAAATCGCCTTACTTCAGTGAGGTTGCGGTGACCATCCCGTCGATGCTGAATTTGTCCACGGCGGGTAATTGGCTGGTAGGGGGAGTGGTGGGTACGGGAATAGATGTGTACAGTGGATCTGCGTTCGCCTATGCGCCATCGGTACGAGTTCAGTACCCCGCATGTGAACGATGAACAGGGAGCAGTGATGGGGTTGAAAAATCTTCGGTGGTGGACAGTGTGCGCATTTCTTCCTGTGTTGGCCGCTTGTGGCGGTGGCAGCGATTGCAATGCTGTATTGGGAAGTTTGGCCAGTTGTGGCTCTGAAAAGCAATCTCAATCGACCGAGGGCATCGCGCCATCCAATGTAGCCCCCAAGGCTGTCACAACCGAAAATCTCAACGCCGTCGTCAATTCGAAGGTGGAGTTGGATGGCTCCAAGAGTCTGGACGAAGATCGGGATGTTTTGACTTACTCATGGACTTTGGTGACAAAGCCTTCTAACAGCACGGCCGTACTGAATGGCGCAACCACACCTAAGCCGAATTTTGTGGCCGACGTTACTGGTACATACACCTTCTTGTTCAGGGTAAACGACAGTAAGTTGAGCAGTCCATTTGTCAATGTCACGGTCAACGTGGTCAATGCGAATGTGGCGCCTGTTGCCAGGGCTGGCTCTGATCAGGACGTGATGATTGGCAAAATGTTGATACTCGATGGTTCGGGCAGTACTGATGCCAATAAAGATGTGATCACCTACAAATGGGAAATCAAAGAAAAGCCAGAAGCCAGTACCAAGGCCCTTTTGTTGTCCGACGACGCCGTTAAAGCGTATTTTGTACCCGACGTCGCAGGCCCTTATCGTATTGGCCTGGTTGTGAATGATGGTGCTTTGAACAGCGACCTGGTGGTGGTGACGATCACCGCCGACAACAACAATTTGAAACCGGTGGCCGATGTGGGCAAGGACTTGGAGGGGACCGTGGGTAAAAGTGTCAATCTCGATGGTTCTGCCAGTACTGATCCGAATGGCGATTCATTGACTTACTCTTGGGCCATACCTTACGCGCCCAATGGAAGCACCAGAAATATACTGAGTTCTATTGCACCCAAAACGGTGTTTGTCCCTGATTTACCGGGACTTTATGTGTTCAGTCTGGTGGTGAACGATGGACGCCTGAGCAGCGACCCGGCCTTTTTAAGCGTGACCGTCAAGTAACCCATTTGATTTGTTAATTGGGGTCAGATCCCAATTAAGTTCCTGGGTTGAGCAAGCGCTGCACGACTTGCGCAAACCCTGCGCCCCGCTCACTTGGGGTGATGTAGCGCGGAGGGTGAGTGAGCTGCGCTTCAAAGCGGCGGATGTTGGCCACGCCGATGCTGTGGGGAAAGTGCGCAAACATGAGTTGGTCGTTGGTGGAGTCGCCCACATAGACCCAGCGGTCGATCTCGGCATCGAGGTCGCGCCCCCACAACTCGCGCACGATCCAGCGGGCACCGGTGAGCTTGCTGTGCTCGCCAAACCAGCCGTTGATGTGGATGCTGCTGACGGTGGCGGTCATGCCTTCGGCGTGCATGTGGTGCACCACGGCATCGATGGCCGACGGTGGCAGTTGCGTGAATTCGCTGTGGTCGATGGCGATGTCGGTTTCGCGTCCGCCGCCGTCTTGCGAGCGGCTGGCCCCGGGCACCGTGCGTTCGATGTGCGCCAGCACCTGCTGCATGCGGGCGAAGTGCGCGCTGCGGGTGGCCTGGTCTTGCTGGTACAGCTTGCGCAGGCCTTGCGCTGCCGAGTGCTGCAGACCCACCGCACCGTTTTCGGCCACGATGGCGTCCACCGGCCAGCGGGCTGCAAACGGCTCGCTCCACCCCACAGGCCTGCCGGTGATGGGCACCACATGCAGGCCTGCAGCCTTCAGGTCGGCCAGGGCTTGCAAGGCATCGGGAGTGATGGCGCCATCGGTCGTCAGCGTGTCGTCGATGTCGGTGAAGACGCCGACGACAGGGCGTGGAACTTGCCAGCTGGAGAGGGGGCGCATCGGGGGACGTTGCTTAGCCTGCCGACCCCAGCGCCAAGCCCGCGTGCTCGCGCAGCGGGTGGAAGTGGATTTTGGGGAAGCGCTCTTGCGCCAGGCGCACGTCGTAAGGGCTGGTGCACAAATAGGCGAGTGTGCCTGCGGCATCGAGTGCCAGGCGCTGGGGGTAGGCGTTGGTGAACTCGCGCAGCTCGGCCGGGGTGTCGGCGGTGATCCAGCGGGCACCGGTGTACTGGCAGCCTTCCAGGCGCACGTCGCAGTCGTATTCGGCTTTGAGGCGGTGTTGCACCACTTCAAACTGCAGCTGACCGACCGCGCCCAAGAGCATGGGGCCACCGATTTCGGGTTTGAAAACCTGGATCGCGCCTTCTTCGCCGAGTTGGTCCAAGCCGGTTTGCAGTTGCTTGGTGCGCAGCGGGTTCTTCAGGATGACGGTCATGAAAAGTTCGGGCGCGAAAAACGGCAGGCCGGTGAATTGCAAATTCGCGCCGTCGGTGATGGTGTCGCCCAGCTGCACGCCACCGTGGGTGGTGAAGCCGATGATGTCGCCCGCATAGGCTTCGTCCACCGCCTCACGCCGCTGGCTCAAAAAAGTCACCACGCTGGTGGGGCGCAGTTCTTTGGCGGTGCGCTGCACCTTGAGCTTCATGCCCGGTGTGTATTTGCCAGACGCCATGCGCACGAAGGCGATGCGGTCGCGGTGGTTGGCGTCCATATTGGCCTGCACCTTGAACACCACGCCCGAAAACGCGCTGTCTTCGGGCTGGATTTCTTTGACCACGGGCTGTTTGTTGACCAGCAGGTTGCTGGTGCGGGGCTTGGGCGCGGGGGCCAGATCAACCAGGGCGTCCAGCACCTCCATCACCCCGAAGTTGTTCACCCCCGAGCCGAAGAACACGGGGGTTTGCTTGCCCGCCAAGAAGGCGGCTTCGTCAAACGCGGGCGAGGCGCCGGTGGCCAGCTCCATGCTGTCCATGGCGGTTTGCCATTCCAGGCCAAAGCGCTCGGCCAGTTGGGCTTGCTCGGTGAGCGCAATGGTTTCGAAGTCTTGCGGCAGACGTTCAGAGCCAGAGTCGAACACCGTCATGGCCTGCGTGCGCAGGTTGACGATGCCGCCAAACGATTTGCCTTGGCCCACCGGCCAGGTCATGGGCACGCAGGGCATGCCCAGCTCGCGCTCCACCTCATCCAGAATATCGAGCGGGTCGCGCACTTCGCGGTCCATCTTGTTGACGAAGGTGATGATGGGCGTGTCGCGCTGACGGCAGACCTCGATCAGGCGGCGGGTTTGTGCTTCCACACCGTTGGCCGCGTCGATCACCATCAGTGCCGAATCCACGGCCGTCAGCACGCGGTAGGTGTCTTCCGAGAAGTCCTTGTGGCCGGGGGTGTCGAGCAGGTTGATGACGTGTTCGCGGTACAGCATCTGCATCACGGACGATGCCACCGAGATGCCGCGCTGCTTTTCGATTTCCATCCAGTCGCTGGTGGCGTGACGGGACGCTTTGCGCGCTTTGACCGAGCCGGCGATCTGGATCGCGCCCGAGAACAGCAAGAGCTTTTCGGTCAGCGTGGTTTTGCCCGCGTCGGGGTGGGAAATGATGGCAAACGTCCGGCGGCGCCGGGTTTCGTGGGCGTAGGTCACAAGGGGTCCTGAAGATCGTGCGGGTAGCCAAGCAGCCCCCGTGGCGGCCAAGCCCTGTGCAGGCTGGCAAAAGCCGAGATTTTACCGGGGCAGAGTGTGGCCCCGTTGGGGCGCTGTTCAAACCGAAACTCAGGTGTAGCGCTTGTTGCTGAGGTTCTTCTTCATGTCGCGCAGCGCAGGTTGCAGGGCTTCGCCGATGCGCAGGGCCACGGTGGTGGCCAGGATGTCGATGATGAGCAGGTGCAGCAGACGCGAGACCATGGGGCTGTATTTGTCATAGCCCTCGGGGTGGTCCGCCGTGAGGTGGATGTGCCCGGCGCTGGCCAGGGGCGAGCCGCTGGCGGTGATCACGATGGTGGTGGCGCCTTGTTTTTTGGCGATGTCGCAGGCGTCCATCAGGTCACGCGTGCGGCCCGAGTTGGAGATGATGACGGCGCAGTCGCCCGGCTGGAGCATGGTGGCGCTCATGACCTGCATGTGGCCGTCGCTGTAGGCAATGGCGTTGACCCCCAGCCGAAAGAATTTGTGCTGCGCGTCCTGCGCCACGATGCCGGAATTGCCCGCGCCATAAAACTCGATGCGGCGGTTGGTTTTTTGGGCGGTGGCCAGGGCTTGGGCCGCATGCTCCAGCGCGAACGAGCTGGCGTCGTTGCGGTACTTCAAAAAAGCCGCCACGGTGTTGTCGATGACCTTGACCGCGATGTCACTGGTTTTGTCATCGGCGTCCACACTGCGGTGGATGAAGGGCACACCCTCGCTCACGCTGCCCGCCAGCTTGAGTTTGAAGTCGGACAGGCCGTCATAGCCGACGCTGCGGCAAAAGCGCACCACGGTGGGTTTGCTCACATGGGCGCGGTCGGCCAACTCGGTGACGGGCAGTTTGGCAAAGCCGCGGGGGTCGGCCAGCACGAGTTGGCCCACGCGTTGTTCGGCCGGGGCCAAAGAGGGCAGACAGGCTTTGATGCGGTCGAGCATGGGGCGTCTTTCGATTCAGATTTCTTCGGACCAGCAATAGCCGTCGCGCGCGATCATGGCGCTGGACGCGCTGGGCCCCCAGGTGCCGGCGGCGTAGGGGCGGGGGCCAATGGTGTCGTTTTTCCAGTGTTGGAGGATGGGCTCGACCCAGCGCCAGGCCTCTTCTTGTTCGTCGCTGCGCACAAACAGGTTCAGGCGACCGTCCAGCACATCGAGCAGCAAGCGCTCGTAAGCGCCCACGCGCTGGCTGCCAAAGCGTTTGTCAAAGTCCAGATCCAGGTGCACCGGGCTCAGGGTGGCGCCGCCGCTGCCTTGGCCGCGTTTGCTTTGGCCTTGCGCCAACAGGTGCAGCTCCAGCCCGTCTTTGGGTTGCAGGTGGATCACCAGTTTGTTGGCATGGCCCATGGGGCTTTTGAAAATCTCGTGCGGGGTGGGTCTGAAATTGATCTCGATGTGCGCTTCGCGCGCCGCCATGCGTTTGCCGGTGCGGATGTAAAAAGGCACGCCCGCCCAACGCCAGTTGGCGATTTCGGTGCGCAGCGCCACAAACGTTTCGGTGCTGCTGTTGGGGCTCACGCCCGCTTCGTCGCGGTAGGCGGGGACGGCCTGACCGAACAGGTTACCTGCGCTGTACTGGCCGCGAATGACGTGTTGGCTCAGGGTGTCGGGTGTCCAGCGTTTCAGGGCGCGCAGCACCTTGAGTTTTTCGTCGCGGATGGCGTCGGCGTGGGCGTTGATGGGCGGCTCCATGGCAATCGCGCACAGCAGCTGCAGGGCGTGGTTTTGCACCATGTCGCGCAGGGCGCCGGTGGCGTCGTAAAAACCGCCGCGTTTTTCCACGCCCAACTCTTCGGCCATGGTGATCTGGATGTTGGCGATGTGCTCGCGCCGCCACAGGGGCTCAAACAAAGCATTGCCAAAGCGCATGGCAAACAGGTTTTGCACCGCGGGCTTGCCGAGGTAGTGGTCGATGCGGAAGATCTGTTGCTCTTTGAAGGCCAGTCCCACCGCATGGTTGATGGTTCGGTTGGAGGCCAGGTCGTGGCCCAGTGGCTTTTCCAGCACGATGCGCGTCTTGGATGTGTTCAGGCCGTGGGCGGCGAGTTGCTCACACACCGTGGTGAACAGGCTGGGGGCGGTGGACAAATACATCACCACGCGGTCGGTTTCGCGCTCGGCCAGGCGGGCTGACAGCGCCGCGTAGGCTTGCGGCTTGGACAGGTCCATGCGCACGTAGCACAGCAAACTGGCAAAGCGGGCGAACTCTTCGGGCTTGGGGCGCTTGTCGCCTTCGACTTGCTCAAAGCGCGACTGGATTTGCTGGCGGTATTGTTCGTCGCTCAGGTCATCGCGTCCCACACCGATGATGCGGCCACCTTCGGGCAAGGTGTCATGCCGAAAGGCCTGAAACAAGGCGGGCATGAGTTTGCGCCAGACCAGGTCGCCGGTGCCCCCAAAGAAGACCAGATCAAAAGCCATGCTGTTCTTGAGTTACATGAAATAAGTGTTTGTAATGTAACTTTGTTTCAAAGATAATTCAAGCTTGATTTTTGAAATGACCATGAACCAACTCGACGCCCTCAAACAATTCACCACGGTGGTGGCCGATACCGGTGATTTCAAGCAGTTGGCCCAGTTCCAGCCGCAAGACGCGACCACCAACCCGTCGTTGATTTTGAAGGCGGTGCAAAAGCCCGATTACGCGCCCTTGCTGGCCGAAACCGTGGCCGCGCACCGGGGCCAGCCGCTGGACGTGGTGATGGACCACCTGTTGGTGCGCTTTGGTTGTGAAATCCTGAACACCATCCCGGGTCGTGTCTCGACCGAGGTGGATGCACGGCTGAGTTTTGACAGCGCCGCCACTGTGGCGCGCGCGCGCCGCATCATGGCGCTGTATGAGGCGCAGGGCATTGCGCGTGAGCGGGTGTTGATCAAAATCGCCTCGACCTGGGAAGGCATTCAGGCCGCGGCTGAGCTGCAGCGCGAGGGCATCCGCTGCAACCTGACGCTGCTGTTTGCGTTTTGCCAGGCGGTGGCGTGTGGCCAGGCCAAGGTGCAACTCATCTCGCCCTTTGTGGGCCGCATTCACGATTGGTACAAAAAAAGCGCTGGCGCAGCCTGGGACGAAGCGGCCATGTCGGGCGCGAACGACCCCGGCGTGCGGTCGGTGCGGGCCATCTTCAACCACTACAAAAAGCACGGCATCGCCACCGAGGTGATGGGCGCGTCGTTCCGCAACATCGGCCAGATCACCGCGCTGGCCGGTTGCGATTTGCTGACCATCAGCCCCGAGTTGCTGGCGCAGCTGGCGGCCACGGATGCGCCTGTGAACCAGGCGCTGGATGCGGCAGCCGCCCAAAGCATGGACTTGCCTGCCGTGGCCTATGACGAAGCGGCTTTCCGCTTGGCGCTCAATGAAGACGCCATGGCCACCGAAAAACTGGCCGAGGGCATCCGAGCGTTTTGCGCCGATGCGGTCAAGCTTGAAGAACTCATGAAGAAAGCCTGAGGCATGCGCTGTGACCACACCCCGGCCTGGAAGGCCCTGACGGCCCACGCGGCCAAGGCCAAGGGTTTTGATTTGCGCACCGCTTTTGCGCAAGATCCCAGCCGTGCCGACACGCTGAGCCAAACGGCCCCCCACGTGTTTGCCGATTTGTCCAAAAACCTGGTGGATGCCGCGACCGAAGCCCTGCTGCAAGAGCTGGCCCGTCAGACCGGCTTGGCCGCGCACCGCGACGCCATGTTCCGTGGTGAGCACATCAACAGCACCGAGGGTCGCGCCGTGATGCACTGGCTGCTACGCCAGCCCGAGGGTTCCCTGGGCGGTGATTTGGCCGAGCCGCTGGCGCAGGTGCACGCCACGCTCCAGCCCATGCTGGCCTTTGCAGAAACCATCCGGGCCGATGCGCAGATCACCGACGTGGTGAACTTCGGCATTGGCGGCTCGGACCTGGGGCCGCAAATGGCGGTGCAGGCTTTGCAAGACTTCGTGCTGCCGGGCAAGCGTTTCCATTTTGTCTCGAATGTGGACGGCCACGAGTTGACCACGGTGCTGGCCCATTTGAAACCTGCCTCCACGCTGTTTGTGGTGGCGTCCAAAAGCTTCACCACCTTGGACACGATGGTCAACGCGCGCTCGGCGCTTGCTTGGTTCCAGGCGCAGGGTGGCGTCGATGTGGCCCGCCACTTTGTGGCCCTCACCAGCAATGTGGCAGCGGCGGCCGAGTTCGGCATCACCACCACCTTTGGTTTTTGGGACTGGGTGGGGGGCCGTTATTCGGTGTGGTCGGCGATTGGCCTGCCGGTGGCCATCGCCATTGGTGCCCAGGGTTTCAGGGATTTTCTGGCCGGTGCGCACGCGATGGACCAGCATTTCCAGACCGCGCCATTGGCGCACAACCTGCCCGTGCGTTTGGGCCTGCTCGATGTGTGGTACCGCAATTTCTTGAACTACACCAGCCGCTCGATCGCGCCCTACCACAGCGCTTTGCGCCGCTGGCCTGCTTTTTTGCAGCAGCTTGAGATGGAGAGCAATGGCAAGCAGGTGGACCGCAATGGCCATGCGCTGGCCTATGGCACTTCGCCGGTGCTGTGGGGCGAGCCGGGCACCAACGGGCAGCACGCGTATTTTCAGATGCTGCACCAGGGCACCGACGTGGTGCCGCTGGAATTCATCGCGGTCAAAAAGCCCACGCACAACTGGGCCAAGCACCACGAGCTGCTGCTGGCCAATGCCATTGCCCAAGCGCAGGCGCTGATGCTGGGCAAAGACGATGAAGGCGGGCACAAGCATTTCAAGGGCAACCGGCCCAGCACGTTCTTGTTGCTCGATGAACTCACGCCCGCCAGTTTGGGCGCGCTGATCGCCCTGCAAGAGCACCGCGTGTTTGTCAGTGGCTCGGTCTGGGGCATCAACAGCTTTGACCAGTGGGGCGTGGAGCTGGGCAAGGTGTTGGCCCAAGACATCCACGCGCGCATGGCATCGGGCCAAGTGGCGGGCCTGGATGCTTCCACCGCAGGCCTGCTCCAGCGTTTGTGCTGATCAGTGCTTGTGGGCGCTGTGGTCGTGCGCCGGGCTCTTGGATTTGGCCGATGAGGGCGAGGCCCCACCGCTGGTCACATTCAGCTGGCCTTTCATGCCCGCTTCGTAGTGGCCCGGGATCAGGCAGGCCATTTGCAGCGTGCCGGTTTTGCTGAAGGTCACGACCAATTCTCCCTTTTGACCCGGGGCCACGCTGATGGCGGCAGCACCCGCGTGGCTGTGGCGGTGGTCGGTGCCTTTTTTCATGTCCTCGGCGTGCGCACGGATGTCTTCGTCACTGCCCAGCACCAGTTCATGCTCGACTTTGCCGGCGTTGTGCACCACAAAGCGGATGGTTTCCCCAGCCTGGACCTGCAAGGTGTCGGGCGCAAAGCGCATGGTGTCGTCCATGCGGATGTCGATGCTGCGGCTGACCACTTGCGCCACTGGGGCAGCGTTGTCAGCGTGGCCTGCTTCGTTGCCATGGCCATGGCTGTGGCCATGACCGGTGGCTGCCCATTCGGGGTGGTGTTGGAGCCATTGCCAGGCGCCCCAACTGCCCACCGTTGTCAGTGTGCCCAGCACCAGGACATAGACGCTGGCAGCGCGTGTCCAGTCGCGTGGCGCGCTCAGGCCCAAGGCCAGCACCGACACAAAAAAGCCCAGTGGCACCACCCAGGCGCTGCGCTCGGGTGAATCCTGAAAATGCTGCAAGCCACCGGTGAAAAAGCCCAGTCCAATCGACAGCAAACTGCCGATGGCCAGGGTCTTCATGAGCCCCGACTGCGGTGTGTTGGTGTCAGCGGGTTGCCAGCGGTGCTCCAGCCAAGCGCCCAGCACAAACAAAACCATGCCGACCAAGGCGGTCCATAAAGAACGTTCGCCGCTGAAAAAGCCGTGGTTGACGGCACCCGATATGAAGCTGATGCCCGTGTACTTGAGGAGCATCGCCCCGTGGTGTTGTTGAAACGAAGAAGTCATGTGTCCATCCATGCGCGGGGCTGCGCCCGCGCTTTGAAAACCGTGAGCCGCGCATGGCCTGAGCCATCGCGGAACCTGTGAGCGAAACAGGCTTCAGGCTTTGGGGGGACGCAGACCCGGCGACCAGCTGGCGCTGTGCCAGCCTTGCACATGGCCAGAAGGATGCACGGTGGGTGCATCTGGCTTGCCGATGTCTGCCCAGTTGACCCAAGCCAGTGGGCAGCAGTGGTGGCAGTCGGCGTGTTCGGTGCAGTGGGGGGTGTCGGCGCCCTCAGGGCTCAGGGCCATGCCATCGGTGGTTGCTTGGGCGGGGGCGGCCCGTGTCCCATGGCAGTCCGGTTCTGGCGCGCGCGCGTGTGAATGGGAGGGTGAGGACTGGGTGTGTTCGGCGTGGTGATGGACGCTGGTGGGCGTGGTGGTGTGCAGCGGAACGTGTCCCGCTTCGTGCACGGACAAGGCCATGGCCATGCCCGCGCTCAAACTCCATTTGAGCACCCACACCAGCAGCAGTGGCCAGAGAATTAACCGCATGAGGGCATCATAAATGCACTGCGCTGGCCCGCCTGCAGGGCGAAAAAAAGCCCCACAAGGCGCGAACCTTGCGGGGCTTTTGTGGAGCTGGGTGAGGGCGCAAACCCTCATGCCAGACAGCGGGGCCATTACATGCCCATGCCGCCCATGCCACCCATGCCGCCCATGTCAGGCATGCCGCCGCCAGCGGGGGCGTCGTCTTTCGGAGCTTCCGAAACCATGCACTCTGTGGTGAGCATCAAAGAGGCCACGGACGCTGCGTTTTGCAGTGCAGTGCGTGTCACTTTGGTGGGGTCCAGAATGCCCATTTCGATCATGTCACCATAGGTGTCGTTGGCAGCGTTGAAGCCGTAGTTGCCTTTGCCAGCCAACACCGCGTTCACCACCACCGAGGGCTCGCCGCCGGCGTTGTAAACGATCTCGCGCAGAGGCGCTTCGATGGCCTTGAGCACCAGCTTGATGCCGGCGTCTTGGTCAGCGTTGTCGCCTTTGATGGCGCCTGCGGTCTGACGTGCGCGCAGCAAAGCCACGCCACCACCCGCCACGATGCCTTCTTCCACCGCAGCGCGGGTGGCGTGCAGGGCGTCTTCCACGCGCGCTTTCTTTTCTTTCATTTCGACTTCGGTGGCAGCGCCAACCTTGATCACGGCCACACCGCCAGCCAACTTGGCCACGCGCTCTTGCAGCTTCTCGCGGTCGTAGTCGGAAGTGGCTTCTTCGATCTGCACGCGCACTTGCTTGACGCGGGCTTCGATGTCAGCGGCAGCGCCGGCGCCGTCGATGATGATGGTGTTTTCCTTGCCCACTTCGATGCGCTTGGCTTGGCCGAGGTCAGCCAAAGTCACTTTTTCGAGGGTCAGGCCGACTTCTTCAGCGATCACTTTGCCGCCGGTCAGGATGGCGATGTCTTCCAGCATGGCCTTGCGACGGTCACCGAAGCCAGGGGCTTTCACGGCGACCACCTTCAAGATGCCACGGATGGTGTTCACCACCAAAGTGGCCAAGGCTTCGCCTTCGACTTCTTCGGCAATGATCAACAAAGGACGGCCCGCTTTGGCCACGGCTTCCAGTGTGGGCAGCAGGTCGCGGATGTTGCTGATCTTCTTGTCGAACAACAGCACGAAGGGGTTGTCCAGCAAAGCGGCTTGCTTTTCGGGGTTGTTGATGAAGTAGGGCGACAGGTAGCCGCGGTCGAATTGCATGCCTTCGACAACGTCGAGTTCGTTGTTCAAAGACTTGCCGTCTTCCACGGTGATCACGCCTTCTTTGCCCACTTTGTCCATGGCGTTGGCGATGATTTCGCCGATGCTGGAGTCAGAGTTGGCAGAGATCGAACCCACTTGGGCGATTTCTTTGCTGGTGGTGGTGGCTTTGGTGGCCTTCTTCAGCTCTTCGATCAGGGCTGCAACCGCCTTGTCGATGCCGCGCTTGAGGTCCATGGGGTTCATGCCGGCAGCCACGTACTTCATGCCTTCGCGCACGATGGCCTGGGCCAGCACGGTGGCGGTGGTGGTGCCGTCACCGGCGTTGTCAGAAGTCTTGGAAGCGACTTCCTTGACCATCTGAGCGCCCATGTTTTGCAACTTGTCTTTGAGTTCGATTTCCTTGGCCACGGACACACCGTCCTTGGCCACAGTGGGGGCGCCGAACGAGCGCTCGAGGACCACGTTGCGACCCTTGGGGCCCAAGGTCACTTTGACCGCGTTGGCCAAAATGTTCACGCCTTCAACCATGCGTGCGCGGGCTTCGCCGCCGAAAATGACGTCTTTTGCTGCCATGTGAGTAGCTCCTGAATGTATTTAAAAAATGGAAAAGGGTGACTTATTCGACAACGGCGAACAGGTCTTCTTCTTTCATGACCAACAGCTCGTCGCCACCGACCTTGACGGTCTGGCCGCTGTACTTGCCGAACAACACGCGGTCGCCGACTTTCACGCTCAGGGCTTTGGTCTCGCCTTTGTCGTTGGTCTTGCCAGGGCCGACGGCCAAGACTTCACCTTGATCGGGCTTTTCGGCAGCGGAATCGGGGATCACGATGCCGGAGGCTGTTTTGGTTTCGCTTTCGATACGCTTGACGATCACGCGATCGCCCAAAGGACGCAGTTTCATGGAATCTCCTGGATTTGAAACAAGGGTTAAAAACAAAAGCACCAAAAGAAGGTGCTGTTGAAAGCTGAGGAGGGGTGCTGTTAGCACTCAACTCCATCGAGTGCTAATCATAAGGGCTTTTTGACCCATTTCAAGACGCCCACGCAATGGTCTTTGTCGCAGCGGGTCAATGCCTGGGTGCGGAGGGGGCCTGGCTCGGGCGTGCGCACAGCAGGTAGCCATAGACCAGGTCGGTGCTGATGTCGTGTTCAAACAGGCTGACTTTGGTGCCAGGCGTCAAGGGGCTGTCGGGCGGCAATTGCAGGCTGTTGTAGATGACGAGTTGCGCGTTTTGCATGCGCGGGCTTTGCAGGTGCAGGTGCAGGGGCTCGGTGTGCAGCCAGGGGATGCGGGCATCGATGAAAAAAACGCCAACGTCTTCTTCGATGCCCATCAGGTCCAGCGGGTGGGTGATGACCTTGACGTGTTCCCAGTGGGACAGGGTGCTCAAGGGGCTGGACAAGTGTTCGCTGTCATGCAGGATGCACACCAGCGCTGTGCCGGTTGGGGTGTTGGCTTGGGCAAAGCCTTGGGCCTTGAAATAGTCTTGCAAGGAGGTGGAGAGGATCCGGCGGTGCCCGCCGTGGGTGATGAAGGCCTTGAAAATGCCTTTTTGCACCATGCGCTGCACTGTGCCCACCGACAGGCCCAGCATTTTGGCGGCTTGACTGGTGCTGACATAGGCCTGGAGGTTGGGCGGCATGGGGGAGTTTTTCATGTTCTGAAGGTTCCGGTTTGGCCCGAGGGGCAGGCGCTTGTTTTGGATGTTCTGGTCATGTTAGGGCTTGCCTGGTGGGGTGGTGCGGTGCATGAACAGGTAGAGCCTGTGCGGAAAACCGGTAAGGCGCAGGCCGGCCGGTGCCCAGGCCGGGGCAGGCCAGTTCAAGGCAAAATCAACCCCCTATGTTGCGTTGGTTCCTTTTTTTCTCTCGATGGCCTCTGTGGGCCTTGCACCTGCTGGGCAGCTTCGGGGGTTGGGCCGCGTGGCTGTTGTCGGGGCCTTACCGCAGCCGTTTTCTGGCCAACGTCAGGCAAGCTGGCCTGGATGGGTCAGCGGTGCTGGGGGCGGTGGGACAGGCTGGGCGCATGACGGCCGAGTTGCCGCGCTTGTGGTTGGGCCGCACGCCGCATCTGGAATGGGCCGATGATCGGGCGGCGGCCCAAGCCTATGCCGAGGGCCAGGGGGTGTTGTTCTTGACACCGCACATGGGGTGTTTCGAGGTCACGGCCCAAGCGCTGGCCTTGCGTTTTGGCGCCCAATACGGGCAATTGACCGTCTTGTACCGCCCGGCGCGGCATGCTGCTTTGGGCGAAGTCATGGCGCTGGCCCGCAACCGGCCGGGGCTGCAGGCGGTGCCGACCACCCTGGCCGGGGTGCGCCAGATGATCAAGGCCCTGCGGGCGGGCGAAGCGGTGGGTTTGTTGCCCGATCAAGTGCCGCCGGAGGGCATGGGGGTTTGGGCACCTTTTTTCGGGCGAAGCGCCTACACCATGACCCTGGCAGCCCGTTTGGCTTTGCAAACCGGCGCCCGTGTGGTGTTGATCTGGGGTGAGCGTTTGCCTTGGGGCCGAGGCTACCGCTTGCACACCCGCCCTTTGGGCCACGATTTGTCGCCTGATCTGGAAACGGCCGTGGTGCAAATCAACCAGGCCATGGAGTCGATGGTGCTGACCTGCCCGCAACAGTACCTTTGGGCCTATGCCCGGTACAAAGAACCGCGCAAGGACATGTGATGCACCTGGTGCCTGTTTTGATGCGTTGGTTGGCGCTTTGCCCTTTGTCGCTGTTGCGGGCTTTGGGCTGGGTTTTGGGGCATGTGCTGATGATTTTCGCCCGATCGAGGCGGCATATCGTGTGGGTCAACTTGCGGGTGTGTTACCCCCATCTGAGCCGCATGCAGCGCTGGCAATTGCTCAGGCGTCATTTTGTCGGGGTGATGCAGTCTTTGCTGGACCGGTCATGGCTGTGGCACGGCTCGCCGGCTTTGCTGCGTCGGCGCTTGTCTGTGAAAGGCGATCTGAGCCCCCTGCAGGGTGCTGAGCCAGTGGTGATGCTGGCGCCTCATTTTGTGGGCCTGGACGCGGGTGGGACGGCACTGACGATGGCTCACGGGGTGGCCATCGCCAGCATTTACACCCGGCAGCGCAACCCGGTGCTCGACGATTGGGTGCGCCAAGGGCGCAGTCGCTCGGGTCTGACCAAGCTGTTTTACAGGCACCAAGGGGTCAAGCAGATCGTGTCGGGTTTGCGTGAGGGCGACAAGTTGTACCTGTTGCCCGACATGGATTTCGGGCGGGAAGAGTCTGTTTTTGTGCCTTTCTATGGCGTTCAGGCGGCGACGGTGCCGTCATTGTCGCGTTTTGCGCGTTTGGGGCGCGCCCGTGTGCTGACCGCTGCCACCCGCATGACGCGTCATGGCTATTGCCTGGAAGTGGGGCCTGTTTGGCTTGATTTTCCCACCGAAGACCCTGTGGCCGATACGGCTCGCATGAACCGGGTTTTGCAGGCAGTGATTGACACCATGCCCGAGCAGTATTACTGGGTGCACAAGCGCTTCAAGACCCGACCCGAGGGTGAGCCCGGTTTTTATTGAGAGGGCTCTGTTGCCTGGGGCGCGGTGCTTGGCGGCGTCAGAAAATCGGCGATTTCGGCCATCACGCGTTGGGGTTGTTCATGCACCACCCAATGCGTAGCGTTGGCGATGGGCACCAGTTTCAGTGTGGGCACATGGGTCTGCAGCCCCTCGGTCAAGCAGGGCAGCAGCGCCACATCGTCCTGCGCCCACAACACCAGGGTGGGCACGTCAATGTGTAGCGCTTCGGGCGGGATTTGCACGGCGCTGGCACCCGGGTCGGTGGCGGTGGCTGGTCGCAGGGGCGAAGCGCGGTAGTAGTTGAGGCCGCCTTGCAGGCCGTGCTGCCAGACATCGCGGTATTGCCCTTGGACCTCAGGGGTGAGCCATGATGGCTTGGGCGATGCGGCTTGGCGGGTCAGCGATTGCAAAGCGCCGTCTTGCCCGGTCAAGAAGCCGAACAGGCGCTCAAAGTCGTTGGCTGCCAGCTGGGCGGCGGCATCGGCTTGCACCAAAAAGTTCATGTAGGTGCTGGCCGCTTGCTGCGCCGGGTCATTTTGCAAGGCCTTGAGAAAGGGGCCGGGGTGTGGGGAGTTGATGATGACCAGCTGGCGCAGCCTCTCGGGGTGTTGGTTGACCAAGCTCCAGGCCACAGCGCCGCCCCAGTCGTGGGCGACCAAAGCGGCCAGCGGTGCCTGGCCGTTGGGGGTGCCGCATTCGACATCGATCAGGGCCACGACGTCTTGCACCAGGTGTTTGGCCCGGTAGGCTTTGACATCTTCGGGGGCGCTGGAGCGTTCATAGCCGCGCAAATTGGGGGCCACGCAGCGGTAGCCGCCGTTTTCGGGCTTGGAAAAATGCAGCAGCAAAGGGTCCCACACCCAGGCGCCTTCGGGAAAGCCATGTAAGAACACCATCACCGGGCGGCCTTGCTCGCCGCAGGCGCGGCAACTCAGGGTGATGCCATGGGGCAGCGTTTGTTGCCAGGTCTGGATGTCGGGGGTGCAAGGAGGCACGGGGGGATCACTTTTTGAAGGGCGGTGATTCGGCGCTGCCAAGGGCAGGGGCTCACTCGTCCAGGGCTTCGGGTTCTTCCTCGGTCAACTCGGTGGGGGCTGGTGCAAGGGATGGACCGTCAGCCGGATGGGTCCAGTCCCAGAGCAGTTGGGCTACTTCGTCCACGCCTTGCTTTTTCAAGGCAGAAAACAGTTTCACCTCACCGCCGCCAGCTTGCAGTCGCGCAATCGACAAGGCTTTGGCTTGCTCGGCACGGGTGAGCTTGTCGGCCTTGGTCAGGATGATCAAAAACTTCAGGCCTTGCTCGACCCGCGGACGGATCACTTCCAGCAGGATGTCGTCGAGTTCGGTCAGGCCGTGGCGCGGGTCGCACATCATGACGATGCCGGTCAGGTTGTCGCGGCTGACCAAATAGTTGGCCATGACCTGCTGCCAGCGCAGCTTGTCCATCTTGGCCACGGCGGCGTAGCCATAACCGGGCAGATCGGCCAGTACCGCGTCGGTGATGCCCTGTTTGCCCAGGGCAAACAGGTTGATATGTTGGGTGCGGCCGGGTTTTTTGGAGGCAAAGGCCAACTGCTTTTTCTGCGTCAGGGTGTTGATGCAGGTGGATTTGCCCGCATTGGAGCGGCCTACAAAGGCGATTTCGGGGGTGTCCATCGCGGGCAGATGGTGCAGCTGTGCGGCGGTGGTCAGAAAACGGGCGGTGTGCATCCAGCCCATCGGGGTCACGGCGGCGGTAGCCTTTGGCGCTGCGCTGGCCACGGCTGGGCTGGCGGTCGGCGCTGGGGTGGGGCGGGCGGGAACGCGAACGCTGGGGCGGGAGCTCATAAATAAAGGGTACCTTGGGTCGTCAGGAAACTGACGTGGACCTCATTGTAGAATCCTTGGGTTTTGCGCCAACTCCTGGATCACGCCATGAAGTCGATTTCCTCTTTCCTGATCACCGCTCTGTCGGCCGCTTTCGTGGCTGGTTCTGCCCTGGCCGCTGGCCCCGCTCCCAAAGCTGCCAAGCCTGACTTGGCCAAAGGCGAAGCCATCTTCAGCCAGGCCTGTGTTGCTTGCCACGCGGCGGACGGCAATTCCAGCACCCCCGCCAATCCCAAGCTGGCCCAGCAACACCCCGAATACCTGCTCAAGCAATTGCAGGAGTACAAGTCGGGCAAGCGTGCCAACGCCGTGATGGGTGGCATGGTGGCTGCACTGAGCGATGACGACATGCGCAACATCGCTTTTTGGCTGGCTTCCAAACAAGCCAAGCCAGGCTTTGCCAACGCCAAAGAGACCGTGGCCTGGGGCGAGCGCATTTACCGGGGTGGCATTCCAGACCGCCAAATCGCCGCCTGCGCCAGCTGCCACTCGCCCAATGGGGCTGGCATGCCATCTCAGTACCCCCGTCTGGGCGGTCAGCATGCCGAGTACACCGCTGGCCAGTTGGTCCAGTTCCGTGAAGGCGTTCGCAAGAACAACCTGCAAATGACCCAAGTGGCGGCCAAGATGAATGACCGCGAAATCAAGGCGGTGTCCGATTACATCGCGGGTCTGCGCTGATCGTTTGCTTTGACCCCGGCTTGCAGCGGTTTTGCCCTGCAGTGGCTTGGGGGTTTTGTTCCCGGGGCCTCGTGTCTCGGGCACAATTAAGAAACGGCTGATATGACAAGCAGCAAGGTCGGTTTTCCGGCCTTTGTCATTTGGGGCCTGCGCTCCACCCCCTGATCTGCCTTGGATTGAAATACCCATGACGACTGTTGCTTCCCGCCCAGATTCCGAGCGCGGCTCGCCCCGAGGGCAGGCGGTGATCGAACTGCTGTCGTCCATGCGCTTTGCGATTTCCTTGTTGACGGTGATCTGCATCGCCTCTGTGATCGGTACGGTGCTCAAGCAAAACGAGCCCACCAACAACTACATCAACCAGTTCGGGCCGTTTTGGGCCGAATTGTTTGCCACCCTCAAGCTGAACTCGGTTTACAGCGCCTGGTGGTTTTTGCTCATCTTGGCTTTTCTGGTGGTCAGCACCAGTTTGTGCATTGCCCGCAACACGCCCAAGATCCTGGTGGACCTGAAGAACTACAAGGAAAACATCCGAGAACAAAGTCTCAAGGCCTTCCACCACAAGGCCGAGGGGCATCTGGGCGAAGCGCCGGAGGTCGCCGCCAAACGCCTGGGGGCTTTGCTGGCCACAGGCGGCTGGAAGGTCAAGCTGCAAGAGC
This sequence comes from Comamonadaceae bacterium, assembly GCA_027484105.1. Taxonomy (GTDB): domain Bacteria; phylum Pseudomonadota; class Gammaproteobacteria; order Burkholderiales; family Burkholderiaceae_C; genus Limnohabitans_A. The sequence continues at coordinate 425,057 of JAIXUG010000005.1, read as the reverse complement.
GCGAGACCCCGACCGGCAAGGGCTGGATGCTGGCGGCCAAGACCGGTGCGGCCAACAAGATCGGTTACATCGCGGCGCACTCGGCCATTGTGTTGGTGTGTGTGGGGGGCTTGCTCGATGGCGATCTGATGGTGCGCGCCCAGATGTGGTTTGGCGGCAAGGAAATTTACAACGGCGGTGGCTTGATCGCCGATGTGCCTGCGCAGCACCGATTGTCTGAGCACAATCCGGCTTTCCGGGGCAATTTGCTGGTGGCCGAAGATACCGCGTCGGGCACGGCCATCCTGAACCAGTCCAACGGCATCTTGCTGCAAGACTTGCCTTTTGTCATCGAGCTGAAAAAGTTCATCGTCGAGTACTACTCGACGGGGATGCCCAAACTGTTTGCCAGTGACATCATCATCCACGACAAGGCCACGGGCGAGAAAAAGGAAGCGCGTGTCGAGGTCAACCACCCCGCCAGCTTCAAGGGCATCAACATTTACCAGTCCAGTTTTGACGACGGCGGCTCCAGCGTCAAGCTCCAAGCCGTGCCCATGTCGGCAGCATCCAAGTCGTTTGAGGTGGAGGGCACCATTGGCGGCAGCACGGACCTGACCAATGGCAACGAGAAAATGAGCCTCGAATTCACGGGGCTGCGGGTCATCAACGTGGAAAACCTCTCGGGTGGCGAAGGCCCCCAAGGCACGGGCGTGGATGTACGCAAGGTGGATCTGCGGAGTGCGATCGACGAGCGTTTGGGTGCCGGCAACAAGACCACCCAGACCAAAGAGTTGCGCAACGTGGGCCCCAGTGTGAGTTACAAGCTGCGCGATGCAGCTGGGCAGGCGCGCGAATACAACAACTACATGTTGCCCGTGGACACGGGCGATGGGGTGCCGGTGTTCTTGCTGGGCATGCGCGAGACGCCCAGTGAGCCTTTCCGTTATTTGCGGCCCCCAGCCGATGAAAACAGCGAGTTGACGGGTTTCATCCGTTTGCGTGCTGCGCTTGAAACGCCCGAGCTGCGCAATCGGGCGGTGCAGCGTTACGCCCGCAAGGCCGTTGACCCACAACGCCCCGAGTTGACCCAGCAACTGGCCGATTCGGCAGCCCGCTCCTTGGGGCTGTTTGCGGGTTTGGAGCAGGTGCAAGGCAAACAGGTGTCGGGTTTGCAGGCGCTGGCGGATTTTCTGGAGGCCAATGTGCCTGAGGCCGAGCGCGCCCGCGCAGGTGAGATGTTCGTGCGCATCTTGAATGGTGCCTTGTTCGAGTTGGACGTGGTGGCCCGCGAGCAAGCAGGGGTCAAGCCTTTGCCCACCGAGCAGATTCAAGGCTTCATGTCGCAGGCGGTGCTGGCCCTGTCGGATGCGCCGTTTTACCCTGCACCGATGACGTTTTTGCTGAAAGACTTCAAGCAGGTGCAAGCCAGCGTTTTCCAGGTGGCCAGGGCGCCTGGCCAGTCCATCGTCTATCTGGGTTGTGCCCTTTTGATCCTGGGTATTTTTGCAATGCTGTATGTTCGGGAGCGTCGCTTGTGGGTCTGGTTGTCGCCGCAAGGTGAAGGAGCCCAGGCCAGCTTGGCTTTGTCGTCCAACCGCAAGACCATGGACGTGGACCGTGAATTTGACCAACTGACCGCCCGTTTGTTGGGCCGCTTAGAGAAAACACCATGACGACTGTCACTTTGAATCCAGGCTATTTTTCCAGCCGTACGGCGCTGGATTGGGGCTTTGCCTTGTTGGCGCTGTTGGGGACGGTGTTTGCCTTCACCCGTTACCAGCATGCCATGGACGTTTACGAGCAGGCCATCCTGATCGGCAGCTTGCCCGCAGTGATCTGGTTGGCCTGGTTCTGGCGACCTTTGCGCACCTTGATCTTGGTGGTTTCGGGCTTGTCCTTGCTGGCCATTTATTTGTACCAGGGTGATCTGGCCCGCTCCGAGCAGGTGTTCTTGCTCAAGTATTTCCTGTCCAGCCAGTCGGCCATCCTGTGGATGAGCATCTTGTTTTTCATCAGCACGGTGTTCTATTGGGCCGGTGTGTTCATACGCGGTCAAGGTGATGCGATGGAGTCATTGGGCTCGCGCATGGCTTGGGTGGCGGTGGGGCTGGCGCTGATTGGCACCTTGGTGCGTTGGTACGAAAGCCACCAATTGGGCCCGGACATCGGGCACATCCCGGTCAGCAATCTGTATGAAGTGTTCATCATGTTTTGCTGGATGACCACGGCTTTTTACCTTTATTACGAAGCGCAATACAAAACACGTGCCTTGGGCGCTTTTGTGATGTTGGTCGTCAGTGCCGCTGTGGGCTTTTTGTTGTGGTACACCCTGGTGCGCGAGGCCCACGAAATCCAGCCTTTGGTGCCCGCCCTCAAAAGCTGGTGGATGAAGGTGCATGTGCCCGCCAACTTCATCGGTTACGGCACCTTTGCGCTGGCGGCCATGGTGGCCTTTGCCTACCTGATCAAACAACAAGCGACCGAGACCCGCTGGTACAAGCTGGCGCCCTTGTGGTTGCTGGGCGTTGTGCTGTGCTTTGAGCCGGTGGTGTTCCGCCAATCCGCCAATGACCAGACCAGCAGCTATTGGATGGTTTATTTTGGGGTGTCTGCCTTCATCGTGGCGGGCATTTTGATGGGCCGCCGACGCATTGCCGAGCGACTGCCCTCCTATGAAATCCTGGACGATGTGATGTACAAATCCATCGCAGTGGGCTTTGCCTTTTTCACCATTGCCACCGTGCTGGGTGCCTTGTGGGCGGCCGAGGCCTGGGGCGGTTACTGGAGCTGGGACCCGAAAGAGACCTGGGCCCTGATCGTTTGGTTGAACTACGCCGCCTGGCTGCACATGCGCCTCATGAAGGGTCTGCGCGGCACCGTGTCTGCCTGGTGGGCGCTGGTGGGCTTGGGCATCACCACCTTTGCCTTCCTCGGGGTCAACATGTTCCTCAGCGGTTTGCACAGCTACGGCACCCTCTGATGGCTGGCGTGTCCTGACCGGGCCCGAGGGGCAAGGCTCGGTTTTGAAATGACCGCCAAGCCCGTGGTCTTGTCAAGCGGGGTGTTCTGCAGGCGGTGTGCGAAAAGGACACAATCACGCAAGGTCTGAATTGAGAGGGCACCCCATGATCATCCTATCTTCCAATTCCGGATTCCAGCATCCGGTGTCCAGCGAAATCACCCCTGAGAGGGTTTACCTGCAGCGCCGTGCGCTGATGCGTCAGGTGGCCACGGGCTCGGCAGGGCTGGCCCTGGCGGCTTGGGGCTTGCGCGATGCGCGGGCGCAAATGCCCAGGCCTGGGCAGTTGGCCCCCTTGCCTTCGGTGCCCAGCAAAGTCTCTGGAAGTGTGGTCATGGACAAAGTGACCGCTTACAAAGACGCCACCACGTACAACAATTTTTATGAGTTCGGCACCGACAAAGCGGACCCTGCCAAGCGGGCGCACACCCTCAAAACCGATCCATGGAGCGTGGACATCGAGGGCTTGGTCAAGAAACCTGGCCGGGTGAACCTCGAAGATTTGATGAAGTGGGGTGCGATGGAGGAGCGCATTTACCGACTGCGTTGTGTCGAGGGTTGGTCCATGGTGATCCCGTGGGTGGGCTACTCTTTGGCCGAATTGATCCGCCGTGTCGAGCCTCTGCCAGGGGCCCAATTCGTGGAATTTGTCACCCAGGCCGACCCCAAAACCATGCCCGGTCTGCGCGGCGGCGTCGTGGACTGGCCGTATCTGGAGGGTTTGCGCATGGACGAAGCCATGCACCCGCTGACCCTGTTGGCCTTTGGCATGTACGGCGAGGTCATGCCCAAGCAAAACGGGGCACCGCTGCGCTTGGTGGTGCCGTGGAAGTATGGCTTCAAGAGCGGCAAGAGCCTGGTCAAGATCCGGTTCACCGACAAGCAACCTGTCATCTCGTGGGAGAAGTCTGCCCCCCAGGAATACGGCTTTTTCTCCAACGTCAACCCGAATGTGGACCACCCGCGCTGGAGCCAGGCCACCGAGCGGCGCATCGGTGAAGACGGCCTCTTGGCCAAAAAGCGCAAGACCTTGATGTTCAACGGCTATGAGCCCCAAGTGGGCCAACTCTACGCCGGGATGGACCTGAAAAAGTTTTTCTGATGCGGTGTGTCGCCTTGGGGGCCGATGGCTCGGCCCGAGCCACGCATTGATGGCATGAGACTCTGGCTGCGCACGCGAACGGCTTGGTGGGCCTTGCTCATGTTGGGCTGTGCGCCTGGGGTTTGCCTGCTTGTGCAAACCCTGCAGGACCAACTGGGGGCCAATCCGGCCGAAGCCCTGATCCGCGCCACCGGGGATTGGACACTGCGTGGCTTGTGCGTGGTCTTGGCCGTGAGCCCATTGCGCCAGCTGTTGGGCTGGCCGGAGCTGCTGCGTTTTCGGCGCATGCTGGGTTTGCTGGTGTTTGGATACGCCAGCTTGCACCTGCTGTGCTACGCCTGGTTCGACATGGGCTTTGAGTTGGCCGACACCCTGCAAGACATCGTCAAGCGCCCCTTCATTGGGTTGGGGTTCAGCGCTTTCCTGATTTTGCTGGCACTGGCAGCCACCTCGTTCAACCGGGCCGTGCGCTGGCTGGGCGGCAGGCGCTGGCACATGCTGCACCGGGGCGTGTATGGGGTGGCGGTGCTCGCCGTGCTGCACTTTTGGTGGATGCGCGCAGGCAAGCAGGACTTTGCCGAGGTGCTGGTGTATGCCGGCGTGTTGGCCTTGTTGTTGGGCTGGCGTTGGTTTCGTGCTGGCGCGCGTCCTTGATGGCCTGAGGGGGGTGGCCAGGCCAGAGGCCGAGACCTGTCAGACCAGCTGCTCCAGCGCAAAGGTGTCAAACGCCGATTCGCGCTGGCGGATCAGGTGGGCTTGTGTGCCGTCCACCAAAATTTCGGCGGCGCGGCCGCGGGTGTTGTAGTTGCTGGCCATGCTCATGCAGTAAGCGCCTGCGGACAGCACCGCCAGGGTGTCACCCGCTTGCACCAGCAGCTGGCGGTCGCGACCGATCCAGTCGCCGCTTTCGCACACCGGGCCCACGATGTCGTACACCTGGCTTGCCCCTGCATCTGAGCGGGGGCTCACCGGCACGATCTGGTGAAAAGCCTGGTACATCGCCGGGCGGGGCAGGTCGTTCATGGCCGCGTCAACAATGCAGAAGTTCTTTTGCTCGCCGGGCTTGAGGTACAACACCTCCGTCAGGCACACGCCCGCATTGCCCACCAAAGAGCGGCCTGGCTCGATCATGAGCTGGCGCTGGCCGTAGCCGCGGGCATCGAGCTTGGTCAGCAGTTGCGACCACAGGGCATCGGCCTCGGGTGGGGTGTCGCCGTTGTAATTGATGCCCAGGCCGCCGCCAAAGTCGATGTGGTGGATGGGGATGCCGGCCGACTCTATTTCGGCGACCAGGTCGAGCACCCGGTCCATCGCGTCCAGGTAAGGGGTGGTTTCCGTGATTTGCGAGCCAATGTGGCAGTCAATGCCCACCACCTTCAGGCCCGGCAAACTGGCGGCATGGCGGTAGGCGCGCAAAGTGTCCTCATGGGCGATGCCGAATTTGTTGCCTTTGAGGCCCGTCGAAATGTAGGGGTGGGTCTTGGGGTCCACGTTGGGGTTGACGCGAAGGCTCACCGGGGCCTGCAGGCCTGCGCTGACCGCCACTTGGCTGAGGACATCGAGCTCGGCTTCGCTTTCCACATTGAAGCAGCCGATGCCGATTTGCAGGGCTTGCTTCATTTCGGCCCGGGTTTTGCCAACGCCTGAAAAAATGATTTTGGCCGGATCGCCCCCAGCGGCCAGCACGCGGGCCAATTCGCCGCCCGACACGATGTCAAAACCACAACCGGCTTCTGCAAAGACTTGCAGCACAGCCAGGCTGGAGTTGGCTTTCATGGCGTAGCAAATCTGTGCCTGGCGTCCGGCAAAGCCGCGCTGGTAAGCGCCCAGGGCCGACAACATGGCCGCTTTGGAATACACGAACAAGGGCGTGCCATGCACGCGGGCCAGGTCGGACAAATGCACGCCCTCGACCATCAAGTTGCCATTTTGGTAAGCGATGTGAGGTTGTCCGGGCAAGGCGTGGGGCACAACAGGGGTGTTCATGGTGTGGCGGCATCAGAGGCCGAGGGTGAGGTCAAAAAGAGGGTGTCCGGCACGATGGCAGGGGCGGCGCGTGGCGCTGCCGCAGCAGGCTTGGCTTGTCCAGCAGGACCTGCGGCCGGAACCGCAGAAGGGGTGTGCCAAGGGCTCAGGCTTTGGGGCAATGTGGCCCGGTGGGTCGACAAAGGGGCATTGGGGGCATACAAGGGGCCCTTTTGGCCACAAGCGCTCAACACGGCCGCACTGCCAGCAAGGACAAGTGGGGTGACTAAAATCTTCTTTACCTTCAACATGCAGCGATTGTAATGACCGACCTTGAATTTCTGGACCAAGCTGAACGCCTGTTGGCGGGCGTCGAAAACAGTTGCGATGTGCTCAACGACGACACCGATGCCGACATTGACAACCAGCGCGTGGGGGGCATGGTGACCCTCACCTTTCCCAACCGCAGTCAGATCGTGATCAATTTGCAAAAGCCTTTGCACGAGGTCTGGCTTGCTGCTCGCTGCGGGGGATTCCATTACAAGTTTGATGGTCTGACTTGGCAAGACACTAAGGGTCAGGGAGAGTTTTGGCAGAGCTTGTCGCGTTACGCATCGGAGCAGTCGGGCCAGGACCTGGTGTTCAAACCCTGAGGCCCGACAAGCTGTGCGTCTTACTGGCGGAAGAGATCCAGGATTCGCCTTTTTTCATCTCCGGCTGGCAGGTTGCCGGTCTTTGCGTTACCCCCGCCGGCCTCCATGCCCAATGAACTGACCCGGGCATCGCCCGTGAATTCGGCATAAGCCCAATCGCCACCAGATTGGACCACACCCTCCGGTACCTGAAGGCTGGTCGCGGGCATGGGCTTCAAGGCGGTTTCCATGTACTTGATCCACACGGGCAAACTCAGTCCACCGCCGGTCTCGCGATCGCCCAGTTTGCGTGGGTTGTCATAGCCTATCCAGACCACCGCTGTCACGTTGGGATGGTAGCCCGCAAACCAGGCATCCATGGCATCGTTGGTGGTACCTGTCTTGCCGTAAAGATCTTGTCTTTTGAGCAAGGATTGAGCTCGGGCAGCCGTGCCTGAACGGGTCACTTCCTGCAACAGACTGCTCATCACAAAAGCATTGCGTTCAGGAATGGCACGGGGTGTGTCCTCGCGCAATTCGATCGGAGGGCTGTCCACCAACACCCGGTTTTTGTAGTCGGTGATGCGTGTGATCAGGTGCGGACGGACCAGGTAACCCCCATTGGCAAACACGGAATAGCCCGTGGCCATTTGCATCACGGTGACAGAGCCGGCGCCCAATGCCATGGTCAGGTAAGGCGGGTGTTTGTCTTCGTCAAATCCGAAGCGGGTGACCCACTGCTGCGCGGTGCGAGGCCCCACGGCTTGCAAAATGCGTATGGACACCATGTTTTTGGATTTGGCCAAACCGGTGCGCATGCTCATGGGACCATCAAATTTGCCGTCGTAGTTCTTCGGCTCCCACGGCTGTCCACCCGTGACGCCACCATCAAAAAACAAGGGGGAGTCGTTGATCAATGTGGCGGGGCTCAGACCCGCTTCCAGTGAGGCCGAATAAATGAAAGGCTTGAAGCTGGAGCCCGGTTGCCGCCAGGCTTGGGTGACGTGGTTGAATTTGTTTTTGGCAAAGTCAAAGCCGCCCACCAGGGCCCGGATGGCACCCGTTTGGGGTGTCATGGCCACCAGGCCGCCTTCGACCTCCGGCAGTTGTGTGATTTCCCATTGACCGTTCGCCGTTTGGACGATGCGAATCACGGCCCCTCTGCGGATCTGTTTGGACGAAGAGGCTTTGTCAGACAAGCCAGACTGCGCGGGTGTCAGGCCCGCGCCCGTGATGGTGATTTGTTCGCTGTTTTGACGCACGACCACCACTTTGCTGGGGGAGGCCTCCAGCACCACGGCCGACATCACGTCGCCATTGTCCGGATGGTCTTCGAGGGCGTCATCGATGGCGTCCTCGACGAGTTTGGGGTCGTTGGGCAGGGTGATGAATTTTTCGGGGCCACGGTAAACCTGTCGGCGCTCATAGTCCATCAGGCCTTGTCGCAGCGCTTTGTATGCGGCCATTTGCTCTGCAGACTGAACGGTGGTGTAAACGTTGAGACCCCGGGTGTAGGTTTCCTCACCGTATTGGGCAAACACCATTTGGCGAACGGTTTCTGCCACAAATTCGGCGTGCAGGGCTTTTTTGTCGGCACTCGATCTCAGGCGCAGAGGCTCGGCCTTGGCGGCGCTGGCCTGTTTGGCCGTGATGTAGCCGTTGTCTTCCATGCGCCCGATGATGTAGAGCTGGCGCGAACGTGCGCGTTTGGGGTTGGCAATGGGGTTGAAGGCCGAAGGTGCTTTGGGCAAACCGGCCAGCATGGCCGCTTCGGCGATGGTGATGTCCTTGAGTGCCTTGCCAAAATAAGCTTCAGCTGCCGAGGCGAAGCCATAGGACCGGTTGCCCAAGAAGATCTGGTTCATGTAGATCTCCAGAATCTGGTCCTTGGTGAGCAAATGCTCTAATTTGTAGGTCAGCAAAATTTCATAAATTTTGCGTGTGTAAGTTTTCTCCGAGGACAGATACACATTGCGCGCCACCTGCATGGTGATGGTGGAGGCACCCTGGCTCTTGAGTCGGCCGATGTTGGCCACGCCTGCGCGCAAAATTCCCACATAGTCAACGCCCCCGTGTTGGTAAAAGCGGTTGTCTTCGATGGACAAGACCGCATCCTTCATGACTTGGGGTATCTCTTTGATGGGGGTCAGGTTGCGGCGCTCTTCGCCAAATTCCCCCATCAGTTGGCCGTCGGCGGTGAAGACCCGCAGCGGCAACTTGGGTTTGTATTCGGCCAGGTCCGAGATATCGGGCAAGTTGGGATAGGCCATGACCATGGCCACACCCACCACCATCAAAAGGCTGGCCAAGCCGGCGACGAGCAGCCCCACGGTCCACACCGCCATTTTGAAAAGCACATTCACCCAGTCCGACGCAGGGGCAGAAGGGCCGTTGGAGGCTGGAAGTGACGCGTGCTTGTCTTTGGAGGGCATAGGGCGATGGTTGGGGGTGGTCTGCGGTGTGCGGACCACTCCACATTATAAAAAAACCAAGCCCTGACCGGCGTTTGAAATTTGCAATTAAGAGTCCAAAGGTTTTAAAAAATGAGGCTCTTTTTCCGGATTCATGTTACAAAACATGTCAGGACAGGCCTGAAAGGATGTGTCAAAGGAGGCAAAGCGTGCAATTGGCATCAAGGCTTCAAAAATGGTGGCGCTCGAGATCGGGTCCGCAAGCTTGGGGTTTGGCACCCACGTCCGGAGGCTGGTTCTTGACCGGTCTGAGCCGTCAAGGCGCTCCCCATTTGCGTCTGCACACTTTCCAGCACCTGGCGGGGGTTTTGGACGAGCAGGACCCTTCAGGCGTGGTGCAGGCCTTGCAGCAACACGCCATTTCCGGTGGTGTTTTGCAGGGTCGTCCGCGCCTCAACATGGGTCTGCCCATGGACCAGATGGTCAGCGGCGTCTTGGCCATTTCGGCGACCTTGGAGCCTTCTGACTGGGAAGCCGATGTCCAGGTCGAAGCCGCCCGCGCACTGGGTTTGGGGCCGCAAGAGATCTGCTTCGACTGGCAGGTGGCGCCGCTGTCGGACGGGGAAGTCACTCAGGTGCATTGGGTCGCCTGTCGCCAAGATGCGGTGCATGTGTTCAAGCGATGTGTGCAACGCGCGGGTGGACAGTTGGCCAGTGTGGAGCCCGTGCAGCATGCGGCCCAAAGAGCCGCATCGTGCCTGGTGGGTGGTCTGGATGCCCTGATCACTTGCCCTGTGCAGGATTGGCAGTTCGATGTGTCCGTGTTGAACGACATGGCAGCACCGCAAGAGGCTAGCGTCCATTCGGCTTTGCAGGACCGTGCACTTCAGGATGCGATGCAAACCCCGGTGGGGCCCTGTTTGGTCTCGGCTGGACTGGCTTTGAAAGCCTGGGCATGAAGGCGTCCTGGAATTTGTTGAATTTCCCCTCGTTGCACCAGCAGCGCAGGCGGCGACACCGAGTCATCACCACACTTGCCGGCTTGGCGTTGGGAGCCCTCTTGGCCGAGGGCACACGGTATGGGCTGGATGGCAGTTTGCAGCGTTTGCGAGAGCAACAACAACGGCTTCAGCAAGAGTGGCAAGAGCACAGTGAAAACCTCAAGCATCGGCGGCAGCAAAACGTGGCCCTGGAAAAAAGGCACCAACAAGCACAGCATCTGGCCCAGATCGCGCAGCAACACCAAGCCTGGGCGGCATTGCATCAGGCCTTGCGCGGTGAAATGCAAGAGGCCAGTTGGCGACTGCTGCGTCTGCAACTGGAGTCTGGGCGGCTGGAGCTCCAGGGTTGGAGCCGGGATTTCGAGAGCCTGAGTGCCACCAGACAAACACTCATGGGCCATCTGCAAAGCCACATCCCCCATGCACAGCCTGCCAGCGAAATGCCCAGTGATCTGGTTCGGCAAACCCGTGTGAGCACCCGCGGCGGCGGCGCAGCGGGTGCTTCGGAGGGCATGGATCTGGAGTTTGTCTGGGTCACGGCCTGGCCTGCGCTCCAAGCTGCATCCATCCCTGCGCCCAGTCAGGCCAAAGGGGGCAGGCCATGAAGCCCTGGGCTTGGGCCTTGTCCAACCGGCCCGCCGGGGGTGGTGCCCGCGCAGACTGGACACAGAATTTCAAGGCCTCATGGCGCAGGTGGGTTCGGCGATGGTCTTGGGCCCTGATCGCCTGTGCCATGGCTTGGTGTGCGGGCATGTGGTGGCACGCTCCGACCTGGTCTGAGCACGGGCAGGCCAGGCGTGAGGTGCTGGCTTTGCAAGCGCAATTGGGCGCTGTGTCCCAAGAGCCGCTGCAAACTGGCAGGCCCGGCATGGACGAGGCCCTGGATCGCCTGCCGACGACCGATCAATCAGAACAGTGGTGGCGCCATTTGCAAAAGGTTCTGGCGCAACATCGCGTGCGATTGCTGTCCATGCAACCGGTCAGTGAAGGGCTGCTCGCACCTTTGCCAAGCCAGGCCATGGTGATGCGCTTGCAAGCACGGTATGAAAACTGGGCGCAGGTGTGGCGGGAGTTGACCGAGATGGGCCCTGTCTGGTCCATGGACCGCCTGAGTGTCGTGCACAGCACAGACGCGCAAGGCGTGGACATCGAAGTGGTGTGGCGCATCTGGTCCAGGACAGGTCAGGAGGTGGGCGACCATGACAAGGCAACAGGGCTTGTGGCGATGGCCATACAGCCCCAGACCCCGCGAATTCAAGAGGGGCCCTCTGTTTTTGGACTGCCCGTGCGCAGGGCGCCGCCGCTGGAGGCTGAGATCAAACTGCCCGATGGGGTGCAAGTGAGCGCTGCGACGGGGGTGTTGCCAGAGCCAGAAGGCGCACCCGATTCCATGCCCCAGGACTTGCAGTTCACCCATGAGCCCGAGCGTTGGCCCATGCGACCCTTGCGCCTGATCGGTATATGGCGTCAAGGTCAACAGGCCCAGGCCATTGTGGCCAACAGCACGCATTGGTTTCGCGCTCTTGAAGGCAAGGCGCTGAGTTTGGAGGGCCATCGCGTCTGGCGCATCGGTGGTGAGGACATGCAAGTGCGTGATCCGCAAGGACGGGTTCAAACCATTCGGATGGAGGCCAAAGCGCCATGAAAAATCACAAACAGTGGTCTCTTCGGTGGAGTGTTGTTTTGGGCTTGTCCATCACAGGCTGTGCCTTGCCTTTGCCGGTCCAAACCGCACAGCCTGCGGTGGATGCCGTCTTGCCCAAGGCCGATCAGCGCATCAGCCTGAATTTTCAGGATGTGGCGCTCAGAACATTGCTGCAGGTGTTTGCGGACTTTTCGGGTTTGAACCTGGTGGCCGCAGAGGGCGTCGGTGGACAGGTCACGATCCGTTTGACAGATGTGCCTTGGCCCCAAGCCCTGAACATTGTTTTGCAGGCCAAAGGTCTGGCGTACCGACTGGATGGCCAGGTGCTGTGGGTGGCTCCTCAAGATGAATGGGCTGTGCGAGAGAAAAAACAGCTGGAGTCCCGCGCTGCACTGGAAGCCGTGAGCCCTTTGCAGATGCTGCCCATCCGGCTCAAGCACGCACGTGCGGGTGACCTGGCGCAGCGCTTGCAAGGGGGCGTGCCCGGCAGCGGGGGGCGTTTGCTCAGTGTTCGGGGCAGCGTGTTGTTTGATCCGCGCACCAACCAGTTGTTTGTGTCGGATGTCCCCTCGCGCTTGGCCCATGTCGAAACGCTGCTGCAGCGCTTGGACGTGCCCATCCGGCAAGTCATGATTGAGGCCCGCATCGTCGAAGCGGAGCGCCAATTCGGAGAGTCTTTGGGAGTGCGCTTGGGGACAGGCCTGGCCATGCCTTTGCAGGTCAGTGGGCGAGACAACACCCTGGCCGTGGGGGCGACCAATGCCGCCACCGGTCCAGGGGTGGTCACCGGTAACCAGGTCCGGTTGCCTGCGGGCATGGCTGGCCAAGCCATTCATTCTCCCGCCACATTCGCGGTGTCCTTGTTCAATGCCGCGGCTGACCGCTTCATCAACGTCGAGCTCTCTGCATTGGAGGCCGATGGCCGAGGCAAGGTGGTGTCCCGTCCTCGGGTGGTCACGGCGGACCACACCAAGGCCCTGATTGAGCAGGGGACTGAATTGCCTTACCAGACCGCTTCGGCCAGTGGGGCCACGTCGATCACCTTCCGCAAAGCCAACCTGAAACTTGAAGTGACCCCGCAAATCACGCCGGATGGTTCGGTCGTGCTGGAGGTCGACGTCAACCGCGACAGCGTGGGGCAAATCACCCCGGCGGGTTTTGCCATCAACACCAAGCACGTCAAAACCCAGGTGCGGGTGGACGATGGTGGCACGGTCGTGCTGGGCGGGATTTTTGAAGAGACCGATCGCAACAACGAGGCCCGCGTGCCGGGTTTGGGCCGAGTGCCAGGCTTGGGCTGGTTGTTCAAGAATCGCGACCTGACCCAGCGCAACAGCGAGTTGCTGATTTTCCTGACGCCCCGCGTCATGGCCGATGCGCCACCGGTCACACCCCCTTGAGCCAAACCCGTTCAAAACGGATGATCGCCGCCCACCGGGGCCTTCGGGTGCATGGGCTCGAATACACTCGACGGCTCCAACAGCCTGTTTTCTGGGTGGAAAGCAGGCTTTCATTCAGCCAGAGATTTCATGTGAGCATCATTTTTGTGGGCCTCCCGGGTTCGGGCAAAACCACCATCGGCAGGTACCTGGCGCGCCGTTTGGCAATGCCCTTTGTCGACTCCGACCATGTGATCGAGCAAGGGCTGGGTTGCTCGATCCGCGAATTCTTTGCCCGCGAAGGTGAAGACCGTTTTCGCGATGTGGAGCAACAGGTGCTCGACGAGCTGACACAGACCCACCAGGGCGTGATTGCCACGGGCGGTGGCGCGGTCCTTCGCGAGGCCAATCGCCGCCATTTGCACGAACGAGGGCAAGTCATTTATTTGCGCTCCAACCCCGAAGACGTTTTTCGCCGTGTGCGCCACGACACGGCGCGGCCCTTGCTTCAGGTGGATGACCCGCTCAGCCGTTTGCGCGCGCTGTACGAAGCGCGTGATCCGCTGTACCGGGAGACTGCGCACTTCGTCATCGAAACCGGTCGCCCCTCCGTGGCCACCTTGGTCAACATGATCGTGATGCAGCTCGAGTTGGCAGGGCAGATGCCTGTCAATGCCCCTGCACCTGCCCAGCCACTCGCAAAGGTCGAGCCAGCGGCCAAGCCCTGACAGACGGCGTAAAGCCCCTACACTTGGGGCCTATGTCCGAGCCCACATTCCCCCTCCAAACGGTTGCCATTTCGCTGGACGACCGCAGTTACGACATCCAGATTGGCCAAGGCCTGTTGGGCCGTGCTGAAACCTGGGCTGGCTTGCCCAAGGCCAGCACCGCCATGATCGTGACCAACGACACGATTGCGCCGCTGTACCAGGCCGCTTTGCACAGCGCCATCGCCCCGCATTACAAACAGGTGCACACCGTGGTCTTGCCCGACGGCGAAGCGCACAAGAACTGGCAGACCCTGAACCTGATTTTTGATGCCTTGCTGGGCCAGGGCTGCGACCGCAAGACGGTGCTGTTCGCTTTGGGCGGCGGCGTGGTGGGCGACATGACCGGTTTTGCGGCGGCCAGCTACATGCGTGGCGTGCCCTTTGTGCAGGTGCCCACCACATTGCTGTCACAAGTGGACTCGTCGGTGGGCGGCAAAACCGCCATCAACCACCCGCTGGGCAAAAACATGATCGGCGCGTTTTACCAACCGGTGCGTGTGGTGTGCGATCTGAATACGCTGGCCACCTTGCCCCCGCGCGAGCTGAGCGCGGGCCTGGCCGAGGTCATCAAATACGGCCCGATTGCCGACATGGACTTTCTGGCCTGGATTGAAGCGAACATCGACGCCCTGATGGCGCAAGACCCGGCCGCGATGGCGCATGCCGTCAAGCGCAGCTGCGAAATCAAGGCCTGGGTGGTGGGGCAAGACGAGCGCGAAGCGGGCCTGCGCGCCATCCTCAACTTTGGCCACACGTTCGGCCATGCCATCGAAGCGGGCCTGGGCTTTGGCGTTTGGCTGCACGGCGAGGCCGTGGGCTGCGGCATGGTCATGGCGGCAGAACTCTCGCTGCGTTTGGGCAAGGTCGATGCGGCCTTTGTGGCACGATTGCGCAAGCTCATCGCGCGTGCGGGGCTGCCGGTGCGCGGCCCAGTGATCGACGCGGCTGACAATGCGGGTCACTATATCGAACACATGCGCCTCGACAAAAAAGCCATCGGCGGCGATATCCAGTTTGTGGTGATCGACGGCCCCGGCAAAGCCTCTGTTTGCGGTGCGCCCGACGCCATGGTGCGTGAGGTGATCAACGCCTGCTGCGCTTGAACCATGTACGCTGAGTCACTGGATTTGTCGGTTGCTTCCTCGCCCATTCAGGCCAGCCTGTCGGCGCTGGCCTGCGACCCGGCACACAGCCGGGGTCGACGCTTTGCTGAAGCCCCAGCACCCACGCGCAACGCCTTCCAGCGCGACCGCGACCGCATCGTGCACTCCACCGCCTTCCGTCGGTTGGTTTACAAGACGCAAGTGTTCTTGAACCACGAAGGCGACTTGTTCCGTACGCGCCTGACGCATTCGCTCGAAGTCGCGCAGCTGGGCCGATCCATCGCCCGCGCGCTAGATCTCAATGAAGATTTGGTCGAGGCCGTGGCGCTGGCGCACGACCTGGGCCACACGCCTTTTGGCCACGCCGGACAAGACACGCTGAACGAATGCATGGCCGCGCATGGCGGCTTTGAACACAACCTGCAAAGCCTGCGCGTGGTGGACCAACTCGAAGAGCGCTACCCCGCGTTCGACGGGTTGAACCTCAGTTTTGAAACCCGCGAAGGCGTGCTCAAACACTGCTCACGGGCCCATGCCGAACATCTGGAACAGGTCGAACCGGGTGGTGTCGGGCGGCGCTTCATCGACCGCACCCAGCCCAGTCTGGAGGCGCAGCTGTGCAACCTGGCCGATGCGATTGCTTACAACGCGCACGACATCGACGACGGCGTGCGCTCGGGCCTGATCAGCATGGCGCAATTGTTGCAAGTGGAGATGTTCGCGCATTACCACCAGCAGACCTTGGCCGAGCACCCCGGCTTGTCGGCCAAACCGCGTCGCCTGTTGTACGAAAGCATCCGCCGCATGCTGAGCGACCAGGTGTACGACGTGATCGCCACCACCCGGCAGGCGGTGGCGCATGCGGGCGTCACAAACGCAGACGAGGCCCGCCGGTCGGGCCCGCTGGTGGCGTTCAGCCCGCGCATGTTGGCCCGCACGGGCGAGCTCAAGAAGTTTTTGTTTGCGCAGCTCTACCGTCACCCGCAGGTCATGCACACCACCGGACAGGCCCAGCAGGTGGTGCGTGAGCTGTTCGAGGCCTATGTGGCGCAACCCGCCGAAATGCCGTCCGACTTTGCCGCCAGCGCCGACCTGCACCGCAGTGTGGCCGACTACATCGCCGGCATGACCGACCGCTTTGCCATGCGCGAGCATGAACGCCTGACCGGGTTCAAGCTGTTGTGAGTCCGCTGCCCGCCCGTCGCGCTGCCTGGCTTGTGGTGCTGGCCGGGGGTGTGGCGGCTTTGCAGGTGGGCAAGCTGCCTCCCGCCTTGCCCGCGCTGCAGGCCGAGTTGGGTCTGACCCTGGTGCAATCGGGATTCTTGTTGTCCATGGTGCAACTGGCGGGCATGAGCCTGGCGGTGTTCATGGGTTTGCTGGCCGATGGCATGGGCCTCAAGCGCAGCATGGTGCGCGGTTTGTGCCTGCTGGCGCTGGCCAGCGGCCTGGGTGCATTCGCCTCATCCGTCGCCGCTTTGCTGGTGCTGCGGGCCATCGAAGGCCTGGGTTTTTTGATGGTGGCTTTGCCTGCACCCGCCCTGATCCGGCGCCTGGTGCCTGTGGCCCAACTGCCTGGCATGTTGGGTGTGTGGGGCGCGTACATGCCCACGGGCACCGCGCTGGCCTTGCTGGCGGGGCCGCTGTTCATCCCGGCCTGGGGTTGGAGTGCTTGGTGGGCTTTGTTTGCGGGGGTGTCGCTGGCCATGGCGGTGGCCTTGCTGCAAGTGGTGCCCGCCGATCCGGTGGCGGCTTACCCACGCCAAGCGCATGGCGGGGGCCTCGGGGCCTGGCAGCGCTTGCGCAGCACCTTGGGGGCGCGCGGCCCTTGGCTGGTGGCCCTCACCTTTGGCATGTATTCAGGGCAATGGTTGGCGGTGGTCGGGTTTTTGCCCTCCATCTACGTTGCCGCTGGCGTGAGCGGGGCGCTGCTGGGCGTGCTCACGGCGCTGGCGGCTGCGGTGAACATCGTGGGCAACATGGCCTCTGGCCGTTTGCTGCAACGCGGCTGGGTGCCGCGCGCCACCTTGTGGCTGGGCTTTGGCGCCATGGCGCTGGGCAGCACGCTGGCATTTGCCGCCTTCACCGAAGGCCAGCCCTGGTTGCGTTATGCCGGGGTCTTGCTGTTCTCGGGCTTGGGCGGCTTGGTGCCGGGCACGCTGTTCAGTCTGGCGGTGCGTCTGGCCCCGGGCGAGCAGCAAGTGGCCACCACCGTGGGTTGGGTGCAGCAGTTGTCGGCGCTGGGCCAGTTTGCGGGGCCACCGGTGGTGGCGACTGTGGCGGCGCACGCGGGCGGCTGGCAGCTCACGCCGCTGTTCACCCTGGGCTGTTGTGCGGTGGGTGCGGCATTGGCTTGGGCAGCGGGGCGTGAGGTTCAAGGCGAAAAGACGCAGGCACAATCTCGCCCATGACCGACGTGAACACCCCCGAAATCGCCGACACCGTGCGCTGGCTCGAACGCGCCGTGATTGGCCTGAACCTGTGCCCCTTTGCCAAAGCCCCACATGTCAAGGGCCAGATCCATTACGTGCTGAGCGAAGCCAAGGGCCTGGAAGGCTTGCGTGACGAGCTGATCGAACAGTTGCAAGCGCTGGCCGCCACGCCGGCCGAAGAGCGCGAGACTGTGCTGCTGATCATTCCCCAGATGCTGCAGGATTTTCTGGAGTTCAACGACTTTCTGGACGAGGCAGACGCGGTGCTGGAAGAACTGGACATGGAAGGCGTGTTCCAGGTCGCGAGTTTTCACCCGCAATTTCAGTTTGCCGACACCGAGCCGGACGACATCGGCAACTTCACCAACCGTTCGCCTTACCCCACGCTGCACCTGTTGCGCGAAGAAAGCATCGACCGGGCGGTGGAGGCCTTCCCCGAGGCCGAAATGATTTACGAGACCAACATCGAGACCCTGGAGAAGCTGGGGGCTGAGGGCTGGAAAAAGCTGGATGTGGGGCCGCACTGAGGCTTTTCAGGTCACCTTCAACTG
This sequence comes from Comamonadaceae bacterium, assembly GCA_027484105.1. GTDB lineage: Bacteria > Pseudomonadota > Gammaproteobacteria > Burkholderiales > Burkholderiaceae_C > Limnohabitans_A. The sequence continues at coordinate 407,068 of JAIXUG010000005.1, read as the reverse complement.
ATAACAGGATTTTGGGTGATTTAAGTAAATTAACCATGTATTTATTCCATTTAATGGATAAAATGCATGGATGTACCTCCGTCAGCCCCAACTCAAACTCCTTCGCCTGCTGCAGCAATTTCCTGCAGTGGGCCTGCTCGGGCCGCGCCAGGCTGGCAAAACCACTTTGGCGTTTGCGCAAAAGGCGCTGTACCCCAACGCCTTGTATCTGGACCTGGAGTTGCCCTCGGCGCAGAGACAGCTTGACGATCCGGAAGCCTTTTTGATGGCCCACGCACAGCAGTTGGTGATCCTGGACGAGGTGCAGCGCATGCCCGAGTTGTTTGGCATTTTGCGAGGGGTGATCGACCAGCGGCGTCGCATGAATCAACCCAGCGGGCAGTTTTTGCTGTTGGGCTCGGCTACGGGGGTGTTGCTGCAGCAGTCCAGCGAAAGTCTGGCGGGTCGGGTGGCTTATGTCGAGTTGCCTGCGCTGCAGGCCTCAGAGATTTTTGGCTCCAAGGCCAGCGTGGCCGACTTGAACGCTTTGTGGATGCGTGGGGGCTTTCCCTTGTCGTGGTTGGCAGCGTCCGATGCCGACAGCATGACGTGGCGTGAGGTGTTCATCACGACCTATCTGGAAAAAGACATCCCTGCGCTGGGTCCGCGCATCCCTGCCACCACCTTGCGGCGTTTGTGGACCATGCTGGCGCACCACCAGGGTGAACTGCTGGACCAATCCAAGTTGGCTTCGGCCTTGGCCATCAGTGGTCAGACTGTGAGCCGTTACATCGACTTGTTGTGCGACTTGATGCTGGTGCGGCGCTTGCCTGCTTGGCATGGCAACGTGGGCAAGCGCTTGATTCGCTCGCCCAAGGTGTATGTGCGTGACAGCGGTTTGGTCCATGCCTTGTTGGGTTTGTCGAACTTGGACGCGGTGCTCGGCCATCCCGTGGCCGGATCCAGTTGGGAGGGCTTTGTGGTGGAGCAGTTGGTGAACGCAGCCCCCAACGCACAAGCCAGTTTCTACCGCACCAGCAATGGCGCCGAGGTCGACTTGGTGCTGACATTTCGTAACCAACAAACGTGGGTCATCGAGATCAAACGATCCAGTGCGCCCACCGTGTCCAGAGGCTTCCACCAGGCAGCTGTCGACTTGGGGGCTGTGCGCAAGCTGTTGGTGGCACCCGTTGAACAAACTTACCCCAATAAAGAACACATCGAGGTGGTCGACGTGTTGACGGCTGTCCGATGGGTGACCGAACAGGATCAAAACAATGGTTAAACAATCCACGGCCTCCCACAAAACGGCCGCAGCGCCCAAGCCTCTGGACCTGGATCTGCGCCCCGGCCAATCGGTGGAGTTGCTCAAAGAACTGCACATCCTGACCCGCGAGGGCAAGCTCAACCAGGACTCGCGGCGCAAGCTCAAGCAGGTTTACCACCTGTTCCAGTTCATCGACAAGCTGCTCAAAGAATTGCCCGCCAGCGACAGCGGCCCCACGCTGGCCGACCACGGTGCGGGCAAGTCCTATCTGGGCTTCATCATTTACGACCTGTTTTTCAAAGCGCTGAACAAAGGCACGATCTACGGCATCGAGACCCGCAGCGAGTTGGTGGCGTCGTCCCAAGCGCTGGCCCAGCGGCTTGGTTTTGCGCGCATGCAGTTCCTCAACCTGAGCGTGGCCGAATCGGCGCACAGCGACGCGTTGCCCGCGCAGATCGACGTGGTCACCGCGCTGCACGCTTGTGACACCGCCACCGACGACGCCATCGCTTTTGGCCTGCAAAAGAAAGCCCGATGCATGGTGTTGGTGCCCTGCTGCCAGGCCGAACTGGCCCGCGCGCTGAACCAGAACAAGGCGCTGAACTTGCAGCGCACGCCATTGGCCGAACTTTGGCGCCACCCCCTGCACACCCGCGAAGTGGGCAGCCAACTCACCAATGTGTTGCGCTGCCTGTACCTGGAGTCACAAGGCTACCAAGTGACCGTGACCGAGCTGGTGGGCTGGGAACACTCGATGAAAAATGAGCTGATTCTGGCCAAGTACACCGGCCAGAAAAAGCGCGCATCAGGCGAGCGCCTGCAGGCGCTGCTGAAGGAGTTTGGGGTGGATGCGCTGATGGGGGCGCGGTATCCGCAGCTGAACTTCGGTGGAAGTTCAGGGGCAGTGCCCCCCCGATCAAAGTTTTAACTGCATTTTTTCTGGGTTGAGGCGCTTTGCAAAGCGTCATATTCACCCTTTAACCGAGCCAATTCGGTTTCTTGCTGCTTGGTACCACCCAGAGCAAACAACGCTGGCCAAAAGAGCAGGCCTCCGCCGACCAAAATGGCCTTGTCGTTGCTTGCTGCTTCATCGAGGCGGCCTGTCAATTGGTTAACGCGGCCACTGAGGCGACCCATTTCAAGGCGAATTTGATCGCAATCGAAGTTGGAAAATTGTGTGGGCGATACATACGTTGCCACAACATCTTTGCCTGCCGTTGCGCAACCACTCAGGAAAATCGCTGTCGTCAATGCAGCCGTAACGCGTTTGAATTCAAATTTCATTCTTTCCTCATCAAAATTTAATTAAAAAACATAAGAAATAAACTTAAATTTTACATTAAAAATTTCTAATGATGAAAAATTAAACTTAATTATTTAACAAGACCTTGCAGAAAATGCAGATCTCTTGAGCACTTATCTCAGCTGAATTGAGACGGGGGGTGCAAACCTAACATTGACGGTAATTCATCAGCTTGCGTATGCAGCTGGTGAATCACCCGCCAGCTTACTGCAGCCGCCAACCATCAATGAGAAGCCCAAGCGGACTAGATCCATTCGGCCATTATCCAGAGGACGTATTTGAGATGAGGGGCTATCGGCCGACCTTCGAATGCGTCAGCGGTTTCACAAAAAATAAAAGAGGGCCCTTGGCCCTCTATCGAGTTCTAGACCGCTTTTACTCTGCTTCGATCTTCGCGTCGCGAATCGCTTTGGCCCATTTTGCGGTTTCCACCCTGTTGCGCTGGGCCAAGGCTTCGGGTGTGCCCGGGGCGGTTTCAAAGCCGATGGCCGAGAACCTCTCGATGATGTCCTTGTCGGCCACCGCTGTGTTCAGGGCCCGGTTCAGTCGTGTGATCACATCGGGCGGCGTACCGGCCGGAGCGAACAGGGCGAAATAGGCGATCAACTCGTAATCCTTGAGGCCCAGCGCTTCGTTGACGGTGGGCAATTCGGGGATGGCCTTGGAGCGTTGCATGGAGGTCACAGCCAAGCCGCGGATCTTGCCCGCCTTGACCTGGGGCAGCATGACCGCAAAGTCGGCTGTGAACAGATTCACCTGGCCACCGATCAAGTCGGTCATGGCGGCAGGGCCGCTCTTGTAGGGCACATGGGTCATCTCGATGCCCGCCATGCTTTGCAGCATTTCGGTGGACACGCGCTGCGAGGTGCTGGCGCTGGCAAAAGTCAATTGGTTGGGCTTGGCCTTGGCCGCAGCCACCAACTCGCGCAGGTTTTTGACGGGCACGTCGTTGTTAACCGCCACGATCAGTGGCACCGAGCCGATGTACCCAATGGGTGCAAAGGCGGTGTCCTGGTCATAGGGCAGTTTTTTCATCAGGCTTTTGAGGGCCGCGTTGGTGCTGTTGGTGCCCACCATGATGGTGTAACCGTCTGGGGCCGATTTGGCCACTGCATCGGCACCCAGCATGCCGTTCACGCCCGCACGGTTTTCGATGATGATGGGCTGACCCAGCACCTCGGACATTTTTTGCGTGAAAGCCCTGCCGATCTGGTCGGTCGCGCTGCCGGCTGCAAAGGGCACGATGGCTTTGATGGGCTTGTTGGGGTAGGCCTGGGCCAGTGCCTGAGAGGCCACCAGGCCGAGGCCCAAAGCGGCTGACAAGAAAGTGGCAATGCGCAAACGTTTCATGGGTTCTCCAAGGGTTAAGAAAATCATTCAATCACAAATGCCAGCAGGTGTGCACTCAGGCATTTCCCGTGGGCATCCAAGGCCAGTGAGCGGGTCACGCCGCCGCCCAGGGCCTTGTGCATGACAAAGTGGAGTGCGCCCAGCTGGGGCAGGGCGTAGCGCTCCACCGGGCCGTGCACCGTGCCTGCAAAGTGGGCTTGCACGCGTTCGGCGCTCAGCTGTTGTTCCAGCAGGGCAAAGTCTTTGGGGTCGTAAGCGATGACCGACAAGGTGGACCGGTTGCCTTTGTCACCAGTGCGGGTGTGGGCGATGTCGCGCAGCAGCATGTCAGTGTCCTTCGGCGTTGAGCAGCACGGTGCTGGTGTGCACGGATTCACGGGGCATGAGCACAGCCGCTGCCGCAATCATTTCGCGCACTGAGCGTGTGGCGCCACCGCCGCCAGCTGGGCCATTGGTGTACAGCGCTTCCACTTCTTGGGCCACATGCTGGGCTTGTTGCAAGCTGGGCACGCGCAGGGCCACGCGGGCGCGCACTTCGGTGGGTTCTTCCTGGTTGGCGGGTGAGGCACTTGACCCGAAGATGGCGTTCACGCCGATCAGGTCGTAGCGGCTTTCGAATTCGCCGTAACCCGCATCGGCCAGCCGCTCTCGCACCACGTCCAGTGCCAGTTGACCGCGTGCCCTGGCGCCCGGCCCGGCATAGCTCATCTGGCCTTCGCCAATGAAGCCGTCGCGGTAACCCAGCGTGACCTTGAGCGTGTCGGTGCGTCGGTGACCCTGGCCGCCCGTGACTTGCACGCGGTCGGGCCCCAGTTGCGTCAAAACCACTTGAGAAAAATCGGCCACCACATCGGGCTGCAGGTAACGCGCCGGGTTCTCGATTTCATACAGCAGTTGCTCGGTGCAGGTGGCCACTGTGACGCAGCCGCCCGAACCCGCCACTTTGGTGATGACGGCGTCCCCCGTGGCACTGACTTCGGCCAGCGGAAAGCCCAAGCGCGCCAGATCGGGCACGTCTTTGAAGCCCGGGTCGGCAAAGTAGCCGCCGGTGATTTGACCGGCGCATTCGAGCAAATGCCCGACCAACACGCCTTTGCCCAGCCGTGTCCAGTCGTCAGCGGCCCAGCCAAAGTGGTGCACCAAGGGGGCCAAAAACAGCGCCGGGTCGGCCACCCGGCCGGTGATGATGACTTGCGCGTCGGTTTGCAGGGCGGGCAGCAAGGTGTCGGCCCCCAAATAGGCATTGGCCGAAATCAGTCGCGTTTGCAGATCGCCAAGGGTCTGGGTGGATTCCAGCACAGGCAAAGCCAAGCCGGTTTGCGTCAAAGTGGCCAGCACATCGTCGCCCAAGACCACCGCCACCTTGACTTTGGGCAAGCCCAGTTCACGCGCCACGGCCAGCACCGCGTGCCCGGCTTGCAGCGGATTGGCCGCGCCCATGTTGCTGATGATGCGGGTGCCCTGGCGTATGCACGCAGGCAACACCGCCCGAATGCGCGCCTCAAGCAGCGCGTCAAAGCCTGCGGCCGGGTTTTTGGAGCGTTCAAGCTGCGCCAGGGCAATCGTGCGCTCGGCCAGGCACTCGAACACAAGATAGTCCAGCTGGCCTTTTTCGGCCAGCTCCACAGCAGGGGGTATGCGGTCACCCGCGTACCCGGCACCGGCACCGATGCGAAGGGTTGTCTTCATGCCATCAGCATAAGCAAAACAGACCCGACATCCTGTCGCCTTGGCTTTAATTGGGGTCAGATCCCAATTAAACTGGCCCTCTCATTTCGGGAGTTTCCTCATGGCCCGCCAGCCCCGCCTGACCGTCGCAGGCTATCCGCATCATGTGATTCAGCGCGGCAATGACCGCCAAGCCATCGTGCGCGATGATGCCGACCGCGAGCGCTTGCTGGGGCTGTGGCAAGAGCATGCGCAAACTTTCAAGGTGGCCGTCCATGCCTACGTGATCATGGACAACCATTTTCATCTGCTGGTCACGCCGGAAACCGATGACGGTCTGCCGCAGATGATGCAGGCAGTGGGTCGGGCCTATGTGCGCTACTTCAATTTGCGGCACCAGCGCACCGGCACCTTGTGGGAAGGGCGCTACCGCAGCAATTTGATCGAGAGTGAGCGCTATCTTTTGGCCTGCATGGTTTACATCGACCTGAATCCGGTGCGGGCGGGCATGGTGGCGCAAGCGGCCGACTTCAAATGGTCCAGCCACAGGCACTGTATTGGGCAGGTCAGTCACCCATGGGTGTCGCCGCATGCACTGTTTTGGGGCTTGGGCAACACGCCCTTTGCCCGGGAAGCGGCTTACGACGATTTGGTTCAGGCTGGTTTGGCGCAGTCCCAAAAGGACCAATTGACGCAAAGTGCCCTGTCCGGTTGGGCCTTGGGTTCGACTGATTTTGTGGGGCAACTGCAGCAATCCACGGCTCGGCGCCTGGTTCCTGGCAAAGCAGGGCGGCCAAGCAAGAAGACACCTTTTTAATCTGTCCCCAATTAAATCCAGATAGATCCAAATCACCATTTAATTGGGATCTGACCCCAATTAAAAAGTTTGGCATGGATGCTGCAGTGCACTACACTCCTCGATCCGCGTGAAAACCCTTAGGAGCGCCCATGACTTCGGCCAGTGCAAAAGAACATTTCCAATCGACCGGTCTGTACGACCCCGCCAACGAGCACGATGCTTGTGGTGTGGGCTTTGTGGCCCACATCAAAGGGCAAAAGACCCACGCGATCGTGACGCAGGCGCTCAAGATTTTGGAAAACCTGGACCACCGGGGTGCGGTGGGCGCGGACGCGCTCATGGGCGACGGTGCCGGTATCCTGATCCAGCTGCCCGATGCCCTGTACCGCGACGAGATGGCCAAACAAGGCGTGGCCTTGCCCCCGTTTGGCGAATATGGCGTGGGCATGGTGTTCTTGCCCAAGGAACACGCTTCGCGCATGGCTTGCGAGCAAGAACTCGAGCGCGCCGTCAAGGCCGAAGGTCAGGTGGTGCTGGGCTGGCGCGATGTGCCCGTCAACCGCGACATGCCGATGTCGCCCACCGTGCGCGAAAAAGAGCCGGTCATGCGCCAGATCTTCATCGGCCGTGGCGCCGATGTGATCGTGCAAGACGCGCTGGAGCGCAAGCTGTACGTGATCCGCAAGACCGCCAGTGCGGCCATTCAGAACCTGCGCCTCACGCACAGCAACGAGTACTACATCCCCAGCATGTCCAGCCGCACCGCGGTCTACAAGGGCTTGCTGCTGGCCGACCAAGTGGGCACTTATTACCTGGACCTGCAAGACGAGCGCTGCGTCTCGGCACTGGGCCTGGTGCACCAGCGCTTCTCGACCAACACTTTCCCCGAGTGGCCATTGGCCCACCCCTACCGCTATGTGGCGCACAACGGCGAGATCAACACCGTCAAGGGCAACTACAACTGGATGAAGGCCCGCGAAGGCGTGATGTCCTCCCCCGTGCTGGCCGCCGACTTGCAAAAGCTCTACCCCATCAGCTTCGCCGGTCAGTCCGACACCGCCACCTTTGACAATTGCCTGGAGTTGCTGACGATGGCGGGCTACCCCATCAGCCAGGCTGTGATGATGATGATTCCCGAGCCATGGGAACAGCACACCACCATGGACGAGCGCCGCAAGGCCTTCTACGAATACCACGCTGCCATGCTCGAGCCATGGGACGGCCCCGCTTCGATCGTGTTCACCGACGGCCGCCAGATCGGTGCCACACTCGACCGCAACGGCCTGCGCCCTTCGCGCTACATCATCACCGACGACGACATGGTCATCATGGGTTCGGAAACCGGCGTGTTGCCGATCCCCGAAAGCAAGATCGTGCGCAAATGGCGTCTGCAGCCCGGCAAGATGTTCCTGATCGATTTGGAACAAGGCCGCATGATCAACGACGAAGAGTTGAAAGCCGGTCTGGCCAGCGCCAAGCCCTACAAACAGTGGATCGAGAACCTGCGCATCAAGCTCGACGACGTGGCCGAAGCCCCGGTGGCGCCCGCCTCTGACGTGGCCTTGCTCGACCTGCAGCAAGCTTTTGGCACCACCCAAGAAGACATCAAGTTCTTGCTGGCCCCCATGGCCTCTGCAGGCGAAGAAGCCATTGGCTCCATGGGCAACGACAGCCCGCTGGCCGTGCTGTCTGACAAGAACAAGCCGCTGTACAACTACTTCAAGCAGTTGTTCGCGCAAGTGACCAACCCCCCGATTGACCCGATCCGCGAAGCGATCGTGATGTCGCTGGTGTCCTTCATCGGCCCCAAGCCCAACCTGCTGGACATCAACCAGGTCAACCCGCCCATGCGCCTCGAAGTCAGCCAGCCGATCCTGGACTTCGCCGACATGGCCAAGCTGCGCAACATCGAGCAAGCCACCAAGGGCAAGTTCAAGAGCGCCACCCTGGACATCACCTACCCGGTGCTGTGGGGCCGCGAAGGCGTCGAAGCCAAGCTGGCCTCGCTGTGCGCCGAAGCCGTGGACGCCATCAAGGGCGGCCACAACATCCTGATCATCAGCGACCGTGGCGTGAACGCCACCCAGGTGGCTGTGCCCGCGCTGCTGGCGCTGTCGGCCATTCACCAACATTTGGTGACCGAAGGCCTGCGCACCACGGCTGGCTTGGTGGTTGAAACCGGTACCGCCCGCGAAGTGCACCACTTTGCCGTGCTGGCCGGTTACGGCGCCGAAGCCGTGCACCCCTACCTGGCCATGGAAACCCTGGCCTCCATGCACAAAGACCTGCCGGGCGACTTGTCGGCCGAGAAAGCCATCTACAACTACATCAAGGCGATCGGCAAGGGCCTGTCCAAGATCATGTCCAAGATGGGCGTGTCCACCTACATGTCGTATTGCGGTGCGCAGTTGTTTGAAGCCATCGGCATCAACAACGAAACCATCCAGAAATACTTCACCGGCACCTCCAGCCGCGTGGGCGGCATCGGCGTGTTCGAAATCGCCGAAGAAGCCTTCCGCATGCACACCGCTGCTTTCAGCGACGACCCCCTGCTGGCCACCATGCTGGACGCAGGCGGTGAATACGCCTGGCGCGTCCGCGGTGAAGAGCACATGTGGACGCCTGACGCGATTGCCAAGCTGCAGCACTCCACACGCGCCAACAACTTCAGCACCTACAAGGAATACGCGCAAATCATCAACGACCAGAGCAAGCGCCACATGACGCTGCGTGGCTTGTTCGAGTTCAAGATCGATCCGTCCAAAGCCATCCCGCTGGAGCAGGTCGAGCCTGCGGCCGAGATCGTCAAGCGTTTCGCCACCGGCGCGATGTCGCTCGGCTCGATCTCCACCGAGGCGCACGCCACGCTGGCTGTGGCCATGAACCGCATCGGCGGCAAGAGCAACACCGGCGAAGGCGGTGAAGACGCCGCACGCTACCGCAACGAACTCAAAGGCATCCCGATCAAGCAGGGCGACTCGCTCAAGAGCGTGATCGGTGCAGAAAACGTTGAAGTCGATATGCCCTTGAACGCGGGCGACAGCCTGCGCTCCAAGATCAAGCAAGTGGCTTCTGGCCGCTTCGGTGTGACGGCCGAATACCTGCACAGCGCCGACCAGATCCAGATCAAGATGGCCCAGGGTGCCAAGCCCGGTGAAGGCGGTCAGTTGCCCGGCGGCAAAGTGTCCGACTACATCGGCAAGCTGCGCCACTCGGTGCCCGGTGTCGGTTTGATCTCGCCACCACCGCACCACGACATTTATTCGATTGAGGACTTGGCCCAGCTGATCCACGATTTGAAGAACGTGGCCCCGCACAGCGACATCAGCGTCAAGCTCGTCTCCGAAATCGGCGTCGGCACCATCGCCGCCGGTGTGGCCAAGTGCAAGGCTGACCACGTCGTGATCGCCGGTCACGACGGCGGCACCGGCGCTTCGCCCTGGTCCTCGGTCAAGCACGCCGGTTCGCCTTGGGAAATCGGTCTGGCCGAAACCCAGCAGACCCTGGTGCTCAATGGCTTGCGCGGTCGCATCCGTGTGCAGGCCGACGGCCAGATGAAGACCGGCCGCGACGTCGCCATCGGCGCATTGCTGGGCGCGGACGAATTCGGCTTTGCCACTGCACCGCTGGTGGTCGAGGGCTGCATCATGATGCGCAAGTGCCACCTGAACACTTGCCCCGTGGGCGTGGCCACACAAGACCCCGTTCTGCGTGCCAAGTTCACCGGCAAGCCCGAGCACGTCGTCAACTACTTCTTCTTCATTGCCGAAGAAGTGCGCCAGATCATGGCCCAGCTGGGCATCGCCAAGTTTGACGACCTGGTGGGCCGCGCCGACCTGCTCGACATGAAGAGCGGTGTGGAGCACTGGAAAGCCAAGGGCCTGGACTTCAGCCGCTTGTTGGCTGTGCCGCAAGTGGCCTCCACCGTGGCCGTGCGCCATGTGGAGACGCAAGACCACGGCCTGGAAAAGGCGCTGGACAATGTGTTGATCGCCAAGAGCCGCGCCGCCATCGACAAGGGTGAAAAAGTCCAGTTCATGGAAGTGGCCCGCAACGTGAACCGCTCGGTGGGTGCCATGTTGTCCGGTGCCGTGACCAAGGTGCACCCCGATGGCCTGCCTGACGACACCCTGCGCATCCAGCTCGAAGGCACCGGCGGCCAGTCCTTTGGCGCCTTCCTGGCCAAGGGCATCACGCTGTACCTGATCGGTGAAGCCAATGACTACACCGGCAAGGGTTTGTCGGGTGGCCGCGTGGTGGTGCGCCCGAGCCTGGAATTCCGTGGCGTGGCCTCGCAAAACATCATCGTGGGCAACACCGTCATGTACGGTGCGACCACCGGTGAGGCCTTCTTTGCGGGTGTGGCGGGCGAGCGCTTTGCAGTGCGCTTGTCGGGTGCCACGGCTGTGGTCGAAGGCACAGGCGACCACGGTTGCGAATACATGACCGGCGGTACTGTTGCCGTGCTGGGCAAGACCGGCCGCAACTTTGGCGCGGGCATGAGCGGCGGTATCGCCTATGTGTACGACGAAGACGGCCAGTTCGCCTCGCGTTGCAACACAGCCATGGTCAGCATGGAAAAAGTGTTGTCTGCCGCTGAGCAAGAAGCGCAAGTGGACCGCAAAGTCTGGCACCGCGATCAGGCCGACGAAGCGCAACTCAAGAAACTGCTGGAAGACCACCACAAGTGGACCGGCAGTCAGCGCGCCCGCGAATTGCTCGACAACTGGGCCACGGCCCGTGCCAAGTTCGTCAAGGTCTTCCCCAACGAATACAAGCGCGCCTTGGGCGAGATCAACGCCCGCAAAGCGGCCAAGGCTGCACAGCCTGTGGCCGCCTGAGCCGAACGACAAGATTGAAGGAAAAGCATCATGGGAAAAATCACCGGCTTCATGGAATTTGAGCGCATCGAAGAGGGCTACAAACCCGTTTCCGAGCGCCTCAAAAATTACGGCGAATTCGTGATCGGACTGACACCTGAGCAGTCCAAAACACAAGCGGCACGCTGCATGGATTGCGGTACGCCGTTTTGCAACAACGGCTGCCCGGTCAACAACATCATTCCGGACTTCAACAACCTGGTGTTTGAAGGTGACTGGAAAAACGCGATCGAGGTGCTGCACAGCACCAACAACTTCCCCGAGTTCACCGGCCGCATCTGCCCCGCGCCTTGCGAAGCCGCATGCGTGGTCAACTTCAACGACGACGCCGTGGGCATCAAGTCGATCGAGCACGCCATCATCGACCGCGCCTGGGCCGAAGGCTGGGTCACGCCCCGTCCTGCCAAAGTCAAGACCGGCAAAACCGTGGCCATCATTGGCGCAGGCCCTGCCGGTTTGGCTGCGGCCCAACAGCTGGCACGTGTCGGCCACGATGTGACCTTGTTCGAGAAGAACGACCGCGTGGGCGGCTTGCTGCGCTATGGCATTCCAGACTTCAAGATGGAAAAGTCGCACATCGACCGCCGCGTCCAGCAGCTCGAAGCCGAAGGCGTGAAGATCCGCACCAGCGTGCTGGTGGGCGAGTGGCCCAAGGATTCCAAGGTCACCAACTGGGCCAAGGAAACCATCAGCGCCGAACAGCTCAAGAAAGACTTTGACGCCGTGCTGCTCACAGGTGGCTCCGAGCAGTCGCGTGACCTGCCCGTGCCGGGCCGCGACCTCGAAGGCATCCACTTTGCGATGGAGTTTTTGCCCCAGCAAAACAAGGTGAACGCGGGCGACAAGCTCAAGGGCCAGCTGCGCGCCGACGGCAAAAACGTCATCGTGATCGGTGGCGGCGACACCGGCAGCGATTGCGTGGGCACCAGCACACGCCACGGCGCGGTAAGCGTGACCCAGTTCGAGGTCATGCCCGAACCACCCGAAAAAGAAAACAAGGCCTTGGTCTGGCCTTATTGGCCCATGAAGCTGCGCACCAGCTCCAGCCACGACGAGAGTGCCGAAAAAGGTCTGCTCAAGCGCGAATTCGCCATCTCCACCAAGGCATTCATGGGCGAGAAGGGCAAAGTCACGGGCTTGAAGACGGTGCATGTCGAATTCAAGGACGGCAAGATGGTCGAGGTGCCCGGCACCGAGAAGGAATACAAAGCCGACTTGGTCTTGCTCGCCATGGGCTTCACCAACCCGGTCGCCACCGTGCTCGACGCTTTCGGCATCGACAAGGACGCCCGTGGCAACGCCAAGGCCAGCACCGATGCCACCGGCGGTTATGCCACCAACGTGCCCAAGGTGTTCGCCGCAGGCGACATGCGCCGAGGCCAGTCCCTGGTGGTCTGGGCCATTCGTGAGGGCCGTCAGGCCGCTCGCGCTGTGGACCAATTCCTGATGGGCACCAGTGACCTCCCGCTTTGACGGCCATTTGTTTTAAGTAAAATCCCTTGGTAATCCCGTTTTGCACAGCGCAAAACGGGAATCTCTAACATCACAAGAGCCGGACAATCCGGCTTTTGTCTTTTCATGCAGACCCCGTTCACACCACCGCCACTTGTTCAATTGCGCGACCTGACCTTCGGGTACGGTGACCGCGTCATTTTGAAGAACCTCAGCTTCGAGGTGCCGCGCGGCCAAGTCACGGCCCTGATGGGTGTGTCCGGCGGTGGCAAAACCACGGTTTTGCGTTTGATTGGCGGTCAAATCCGTGCCAACCACGGTCAACTGTTGTTTGACGGTGAGGACATCACCCCCATGCGCCAGGCCCAGTTGTACGCCGCCCGCCGCCGCATGGGCATGCTGTTCCAGTTTGGTGCCTTGTTCACCGACATGAGCGTGTTCGACAACGTGGCTTTTCCCTTGCGTGAGCACACAGCCTTGTCGGAGGACCTGATCCGCGACATCGTGTTGATGAAGCTGGACGCGGTGGGTTTACGGGGTGCGCGTGACCTGCGGCCCTCCGAGATTTCTGGCGGCATGAGCCGGCGTGTGGCCCTGGCTCGTGCCATCGCGCTGGACCCTGACTTGATCATGTACGACGAGCCCTTCGCCGGCTTGGACCCCATTTCTTTGGGCACGGCGGCGCGCCTCATTCGCCGCCTGAACGACAGTCTGGGCATCACCAGCATTGTGGTGTCGCACGATGTGACCGAAACCTTTGAGATTGCCGACCATGTGGTGATTTTGGCCAACGGCGGTGTGGCCGCTCAAGGCACACCGGCCGAGTTGCGGGCCAGCACCGACCCGTTGATTCACCAGTTTGTGCATGCGCTCAGCGATGGCCCCGTGCCGTTCCACTATCCAGCACCTCCAGTGGCGCAAGATTACGATCGGAGGACGGCATGATCGTCTCGGTCTTGGGTGCCCTGGGTGCCAGCACCCGACAGGTGTTGGCCGATTGGGGCTTTGCTGCCCGCTTGTTCGTCAAGCTGCTGGGCATGTCGGGCGTGGCCCTCAAGCGTTTTGGCCTGGTGCGCGACCAGGTGCACTTTTTGGGCAACTATTCGCTGGCCATCATCACGGTTTCGGGCTTGTTTGTCGGCTTTGTGTTGGGCCTGCAGGGCTACTACACCCTGCAGCGCTACGGTTCGGCCGAAGCCCTGGGCTTGCTGGTGGCACTCAGCTTGGTGCGCGAGTTGGGGCCGGTGGTGGCGGCTTTGTTGTTTGCAGGGCGTGCAGGTGCATCGCTCACGGCCGAGATTGGCCTGATGCGCGCGGGCGAGCAACTCACCGCCTTGGAGATGATGGCGGTGGACCCGGTGCAGCGCATCCTGGCGCCGCGTTTTTGGGGCGGCATCATTGCTTTGCCATTGCTCGCAGCCGTGTTCAGTGCGGTGGGCATTTTGGGTGGTTACGTGGTGGGCGTGTTGCTCATCGGGGTCGATGCCGGTTCGTTCTGGAGCCAGATGCAAGGCGGCGTCGATGTGTTCAAGGATGTGGGCAATGGCATCATCAAGAGCGTGGTTTTCGGGGTGGCGGTGACTTTCATCGCCTTGCTGCAGGGTTATGTGGCCAAACCCACGCCTGAGGGTGTGGCCAGTGCCACCACGCGCAGCGTGGTGGTTTCTTCTTTGTCGGTGTTGGGCCTGGACTTCATCCTGACCGCGATGATGTTCAGCATTTGAGGAGGACGGCATGCAACGTTCAAAAAATGATGTGTGGGTGGGCTTGTTTGTGTTGCTCGGTGCGGTGGCCGTGCTGTTTTTGGCGCTCAAGGCGGCCAATTTGCTGACCTGGAGCTTCAACAAGGGCTATGAGGTCACGGCCAAGTTCGACAACATTGGTGGGCTCAAGCCCGGCGCTGCCGTCAAAAGCGCGGGGGTGGTGGTCGGGCGCGTCAAAACCATCGAATTCGATGGCACATCCTTTCAGGCCAAAGTGACCTTGACCTTGCAAACCGAGCACGCTTTTCCACAAGACAGCTCCTTGAAAATTCTGACGAGCGGTTTGTTGGGTGAGCAATACCTGGACGTTTCACCCGGTGCTGACGAAAAAAATCTGTCGGCCGGTGACCGCATTGGCTCGACCCAATCGGCGGTGATTCTCGAGAACCTGATCAGCCAATTCCTGTTCAACCAAGCCGAAAAATCTTCTGAAGGGCAAAAGCCATGAACACCCTTGCCAGACGCTTGTGCCTGTTGTTGGGGCTTGGCATGCTGCTGCTTTTGCAAGCTTGCGCCACCGTCAAAAGTGCCGATGCGCGTGACCCCTGGGAGCCCATGAACCGCAGCATTTACCAATTCAACGATGCGGTGGACACCATCGCCATCAAGCCTGCAGCCCAGTTGTATGTGAAGGTGCTGCCCAGCATGGTGCGCACCGGGGTGAGCAACTTTTTGGGCAATCTGGGGGATGTCTGGTCCATGGCCAACAGCGCCATGCAGCTCAAGGGACAGGCCACCGTCGAAACCTTCATGCGCATCAACATCAACACCTTCATCGGTTTGGCGGGTTTTCTGGACGTCGCCTCCGAGATGGGCATCGAGAAACGTCGGGAGGACTTTGGCCAGACCTTGGGCCATTGGGGGGTTGCATCCGGTCCTTACCTGGTCTTGCCCCTGTTTGGGCCCTCCACCTTGCGAGACGCTGTCGCTTTCCCGGTCGACATGCAAGGCAACGTCACCCAGAGATTGAACGACGAAGCCACCCGCTACAGCTTATTGGCAGTTCGCTTGGTCGATACCCGCTCTGGCCTGTTGAAAACCGTGGACGTGATCAAGGCCGCCTCACTCGACCCTTATTCGTTTGTGCGTGATGCTTATTTGCAAAAAAGACAAAACGATATTTACGACGGCAATCCGCCCTCGCGTTTTGACTACAGCGAAACAACGTCTTCTCGCTAGGCCCCTTACAGTTTTTCACAACGCCTTCCTGATCTGGTTCTACAGTCAAGCCATGGACACTCTTTCTTCCTTTATTCATTTGAACCGCCGCCACGCGCTGGCCGCTGTGGGTGCCTTGGCTCTGGCGGGGTTGGCTGGCCCAGCGTGGTCCTCTGAAGAGGCGCCCGAAGCCTTCATTGGCCGCATCACCAACGACACCCTGAACACCATCAAGGCCGACAAGGCGCTGCGCAGCGGTGACATCCAGAAACTCATGCAGCTGGTTGACAACCAATTGATGCCGCATGTCAATTTTCGGCGCATGACCGCTTTGGCGACCGGTCCCGCATGGCGCAGTGCCACGCCAGAGCAGCAAAAACGCCTGCAGGACGAATTCAAAACCCTGCTGGTGCGCACCTATTCAGGGGCCCTGAGCCAAATCACCGACCAGGTGGTGGTGGTCAAGCCGTTGCGCCGTGGGCAGGATGACAAAAACCTGGTGGTCAACACCGAGGTCCGTGGCAAGGGTGACCCCATACAACTCGATTACCGCCTGGAAAAAACACCCGGTCAGGGCTCGGGTTGGATGATTTTCGATTTGAACGTGTTGGGGGTCTGGTTGGTTGAAAACTACCGCAACCAGTTCACCAAAGAGATCAATGCGGGCGGCATTGACGCTTTGATCGCGAGTTTGACAGCGCGCAACAAATCCAACGCCAAACCGGCTTGAGCCTCTTTGCCATGACGCCACTGAAGTTGCCCGCCTCGTTGCTGCACGCCCAGGCCAACGCCTGCCTGGCGCAGTGGGTGGCGCAATTGCCCGCAGCCTTGCCACCTCAAGTGGTGCTGGACGCCTCGGATCTGGTGGACTTTGATTCTTCTGCGCTGGCCGTTATCTTGGGCTTGCGACGGGTGCTGAGCCAAAGAGGCAGCGCATTGCACATTGAGTGCATGACCCCGAGGCTGCGTGAATTGGCCACCCTTTATGGGGTGCTTGACCTGCTGCACACCGCCTGAAGGGGAGTCAGCCCCGGAGGGCATGATCTTCTGGCTGCGCCGGGTTCTGCAGGCAACACTTAAAATAGGGCATTCCCATGCCAGCGCTCTCTTTCCAATCCGTCTCCAAGACCTATCCTGCCAGGCAGGCAGGCACAGCCGCATTCACCGCACTCGATCAGGTCAGCTTTGACGTGGAAGAGGGCGAATTTTTCGGTTTGCTCGGTCCCAACGGCGCAGGCAAAACCACCCTCATCAGCACCTTGGCGGGCCTGAGCCGCCCCACCACCGGGCGCGTGCTGGTGCACGGCCACGACGTGCAAACCGACTATGCCGCTGCGCGACGCTTGCTCGGCGTGGTGCCCCAAGAGCTGGTGTTCGACCCCTTTTTCACGGTGCGCGAATCGCTGCGCATCCAGTCAGGCTATTTCGGCGTCAAGCACAACGAGGCCTGGATCGATGAACTGCTGGACAGCCTGGGCCTGACCGACAAGGCCAATGCCAACATGCGTCAGCTCTCGGGCGGCATGAAGCGCCGCGTGTTGGTGGCGCAGGCCTTGGTGCACAAGCCGCGTGTGATCGTGCTGGACGAGCCCACCGCCGGGGTCGATGTCGAATTGCGCCAAACCTTGTGGGCCTTCATCGCCAAACTCAACAAGCAAGGCCACACGGTTTTGCTCACCACCCATTACCTGGAAGAAGCCGAGGCCTTGTGCGGGCGCATCGCCATGCTCAAGCGCGGCCAGTTGCTGGCTTTGGAGCGCACGTCCGACCTGTTGCGCTCGGCCACCAGCCAGGTGCTGCGCTTCAAGCTCGATGGCGATTTGCCTTCTGCCGTGGCGGCCATCGCCCGTGTCACGGGCCGCATCGTGCAGCTGCCGGTGCACAACGCGGTCGAGATCGAAAACCACCTGGCCACCCTGCGCACCGCAGGCTTGGTGGTGGAAGACGTCGAGATCCGCCAGGCCGACCTGGAAGACGTGTTCCTCGAAGTCATGAACCGCAAACAACTGGCCTCGGGGGCTTTGGCATGACCGGTTGGCAAACGCTGCTCTACAAAGAAGTGTTGCGCTTCTGGAAAGTGGCTTTCCAGACGGTGGCTGCGCCCGTGCTGACGTCGGTGCTGTACATGCTGATTTTTGGCCATGTGCTCGAAGACCATGTCAAGGTCTATGACCAGGTGAGCTACACCGCGTTTTTGTTGCCGGGCCTCATCATGATGGGTGTCTTGCAAAACGCTTTTGCCAACAGCTCGTCGAGCCTGGTGCAAAGCAAGATCATGGGCAATATTGTGTTTTTGTTGCTCACGCCCCTGTCGCACCGCAGCTGGTTTGTGGCCTATGTGGGCTCCTCGGTGGTGCGGGGTTTGGCGGTGGGTCTGGGCGTGTTTGTCATCACCGGCTGGATGGTGGACATCCGCTTTGTTCATCCGCTGTGGATTGTGGTGTTCGCCATCATGGGCGCCGCCATGATGGGGGCACTGGGCGTGATCGCTGGGCTGTGGGCCGAAAAGTTTGACCAAATGGCCGCCTTCCAGAACTTCATCATCATGCCCATGACGTTTTTGTCGGGCGTGTTCTATTCCATCCATTCGCTGCCGCCGTTTTGGCAAAAGCTCAGCCACCTGAACCCGTTTTTCTACATGATCGATGGCTTCCGTTACGGCTTTTTTGGCCAAAGCGATGTCTCCCCCTGGATCAGTCTGGCTGTGGTGGGCACCGCCTTGGCGATGGTCAGCGGTCTGACCCTTTACCTTTTGCGCACTGGCTACAAAATCCGGAGCTGAAACCCCCATGAACGCACAGCAACTTCAAGCCATCATTGCCGCAGGCCTCGACTGCACCCACCTGACTGTGGACGGCGATGGCCGCCACTGGAGCGCCGTGGTGGTGTCCGAAGCCTTTGCCGGCTTGCGCCCCATTGCACGCCACCAGCGGGTGTACGCCACGCTGGGCCAGAAAATGCACACCGACGAGGTGCATGCCCTGTCGATGAAAACCTACACGCCCGCCGAATGGGCCGCACAAAACAATTGAACGCCTTTGGCGACAACGCTAGACACCACTGACCCATGGACAAACTGATCATTCGCGGCGGCAAGCGCCTGCAAGGCACGCTCGATGTGGCGGGTGCCAAAAACGCGGCCCTGCCCGAACTGTGCGCCGCGCTGCTGACGCCCGAGCCCATCACCTTGCGCAATGTGCCGCGTCTGCAAGACGTCTCGACCATGCTCAAGCTGATCCGCAACATGGGCGTGACGGCCGAACACCACGACGACGGCCGCGTCACCCTCAATGCCGGGGGCTTGAACAACCCTGAAGCGCCTTACGAGCTGGTCAAAACCATGCGCGCCTCGGTGCTGGCACTGGGCCCCTTGCTGGCCCGCTTTGGCCGTGCCAAGGTGTCCTTGCCCGGTGGCTGCGCCATTGGCTCGCGCCCGGTGGACCAGCACATCAAAGGCTTGCAGGCCATGGGGGCCATCATCACGGTGGAACACGGCTACATGCTGGCCTGCCTGCCCGAGGGCCGCACGCGCCTCAAAGGTGCGCACATCACCACCGACATGGTCACCGTGACGGGCACCGAGAACTTCATGATGGCCGCAGCTTTGGCCGAAGGCGAGACGGTGCTGGAAAACGCCGCGCAAGAGCCCGAAATCGGCGATCTGGCCGAGATGCTGATCCAAATGGGCGCCAAGATCGAAGGCCACGGCACACGCCGCATCCGAATTCAGGGTGTGGAACGCCTGCATGGCGCTGAGCACCAAGTGGTGGCCGACCGCATCGAGGCGGGCACCTTCTTGTGTGCTGTTGCGGCCACGGGCGGTGATGTGGTGCTGCGCCATGGCCGTGCCGACCACCTGGATGCCGTCATCGACAAACTGCGAGAAGCCGGTGCCACCATCGAAGCCGGTGAAGGCTTCATCCGCATCGCCTCCGAAGGCCGCCTGAAGGCGCAGAGCTTTCGCACCACCGAATACCCGGGCTTTCCGACCGACATGCAAGCGCAGTTCATGGCGCTCAACTGCATCGCGCAAGGCGCGAGCAAAGTGACCGAAACGATTTTTGAAAACCGCTTCATGCACGTCAACGAGCTGGTGCGCTTGGGCGCGCACATCCAGATCGACGGCAAGGTCTCGGTGGTCGAAGGCGTGTCCCAACTCTCGGGCGCCACCGTCATGGCCACCGACTTGCGCGCTTCGGCCAGCCTGGTGATCGCCGGTTTGGTGGCCGATGGCGAAACCACCGTCGAGCGCATCTACCACCTGGACCGGGGCTACGACCGCATGGAAGCCAAATTGCGCGCACTCGGTGCCGACATCGAAAGGGTGAAATGATCACGCTGGCCCTGTCCAAAGGACGCATCTTTGACGAAACCCTGCCCCTGCTGCAGGCCGCTGGCATCGAGGTGCTGGAAGACCCCGAGAAATCCCGCAAGCTGATCTTGCCCACCAACCAGGCCAACGTGCGCGTGGTGCTGGTGCGTGCCAGCGACGTGCCCACCTATGTGGAATATGGCGGCGCAGACCTGGGCGTGACGGGCCTGGACACTTTGATCGAGCACGGCGGTCAGGGCTTGTACCAGCCGCTGGACCTGAACATCGCCAAATGCCGCATGAGTGTGGCCGTGCGCGCCGACTACGACTACGCCAGTGCCGTTCGCACCGGCTCGCGCCTGAAGGTGGCCACCAAATACACGACCATTGCACGCGACTTCTTTGCCACCAAGGGCGTGCACGTGGACATGATCAAGCTCTACGGCAGCATGGAACTGGCCCCGCTCACGGGCTTGGCCGATGCCATCGTCGACTTGGTGTCCACCGGCAACACGCTCAAGGCCAACCACCTGGTCGAGGTCGAACGCATCATGAACATCAGCTCGCGTCTGGTGGTTAACCAGGCCGCGCTCAAACTGAAACAAGCGCCGATCCGCGCCATCATCGACGCCTTTGCCGGTGCGGTGAAGAAAGACTGAACCCCATGGGACTCGAGGCCAAACCCTTGCAATTGAACACGGCCGACGCCGGTTTTGAAGCGGCCTTTGCGGCCCGCCTGCATTGGTCTGCCGACACCGACGCTGCCATTGAGCAGCGTGTGGCCGACATACTGGCCGATGTGCAAAAACGCGGTGACGCGGCGGTGCTCGAATACACCCAGCGTTTTGACGGCCTGCAAGCCGCCGACATGAAGGCGCTGGAGATCACCCAAGGCCAGCTGCAAGCCGCTTTGGACAGTTTGCCTGCCGTGCAACGCGAAGCCCTGCAAGCCGCCGCCGCCCGTGTGCGCCAGTACCACGAGGCACAAAAGAAAGCCTCTGGAGAAAGCTGGTCTTACCGCGACGAAGACGGCACCTTGCTCGGCCAAAAAGTTACGCCGCTCGACCGCGTGGGCATTTACGTGCCCGGTGGCAAAGCCGCCTACCCCTCATCGGTGTTGATGAACGCGATTCCGGCCCATGTGGCGGGCGTGCAAGACATCATCATGGTGGTGCCCACTCCGCAAGGCGTGCGCAACCCGCTGGTGCTGGCCGCCGCCTGTGTGGCGGGTGTCAGCCGCGCCTTCACCGTGGGCGGCGCGCAAGCCGTGGCGGCGCTGGCCTATGGCACCGCCACCGTCCCCAAGGTGGACAAGATCACCGGCCCCGGCAACGCCTATGTGGCCAGCGCCAAAAAGCGCGTGTTTGGCACCGTGGGCATCGACATGATCGCGGGCCCCTCTGAAATTTTGGTGCTGGCCGATGGCACCACGCCCGCCGAATGGGTGGCGATGGACCTTTTTTCACAGGCCGAACACGACGAGCTGGCGCAAAGCATTTTGCTGTGCCCCGATGCGGCCTACATTGCCCAAGTGCAAGCCGCCATCGACCGCCTGCTGCCCGAGATGCCGCGCCGCGAGATCATCGCCAAGTCTTTGAACGACCGGGGCGCTTTGATCCTGACGCGCAACATGGAAGAAGCCTGCGCCATCAGCAACCGCATTGCGCCCGAGCACCTGGAGGTCTCCAGCCGCGACCCGCAGCGCTGGGAGCCGCTGCTGCGCCATGCCGGCGCCATCTTCATGGGCGCGTTCACCAGCGAATCGCTGGGCGACTATTGCGCAGGCCCCAACCACGTGCTGCCCACCAGCGGCACAGCGCGCTTCTCGTCGCCTTTGGGCGTGTACGACTTCCAAAAACGCAGCAGCCTGATCGAGGTGAGCGAAGCCGGTGCCCAGACATTGGGGCGCATTGCTGCCGAGCTGGCTTATGGCGAAGGCCTGCAAGCCCACGCCCGCGCTGCCGAACTCCGTTTGAACCCTGTGCCCCCGATGCGAGACCCGAAATGAGCAACGTCAGCCCTCAACTCATGCAACGCATCCGCCAGGACGTGCAGTCCATGCACGCCTACGCCATCCAGGATTCGGCGGGCATGGTCAAGCTCGACGCGATGGAGAATCCGCACCGCCTGCCCGCTAATTTGCAAAAGGCTTTGGGCGAGCGCCTGGGCGCGCTGGCGCTCAACCGCTACCCCGGCGAGCGTGTGAACGAGCTGCGCCATGCGCTGGCCAGTTACGCAAACATGCCCGAAGGCTTCGACATCATGCTGGGCAACGGCTCGGACGAATTGATCTCTTTGCTGGCCATGGCCTGCGATGTGCCCGGCGCTTCCATCCTGTCGCCATTGCCCGGCTTTGTCATGTACGCCATGAGCGCCCAGCTGCAAGGTTTGGGTTTTCATGGTGTGCCGCTCACGGCCGACTTCGAGTTGGACGAAGCCGCCATGCTGGCCGCCATTGCCGAGCACAAGCCGTCCATCGTGTACCTGGCTTACCCCAACAACCCCACCGGCAACTTGTGGAACGACGACACGATCGAAAAGATCGTGCTGGCCCAGGGCGCGCAAGGCGGCTTGGTGGTCATGGACGAGGCCTACCAGCCCTTTGCCAGCCGCAGCTACGCAGGCCGCATCACGCGCCACTCGCATGTCTTGCTCATGCGCACGCTGTCCAAGTTTGGTTTGGCGGGTGTGCGTCTGGGCTACATGATCGGCCCCAAGGCTTTGGTGGCCGAGGTGGACAAGGTGCGCCCGCCCTACAACATCAGCGTGCTCAACACCGAGTGCGCCCTGTTCGCGCTGGAGCATGCCGAGGTGTTTGCCGCCCAGGCCCAAGACCTGCGCCAAGAGCGTGCCCGTTTGATGCAAGCACTTTCGACTTTGCCCGGCGTGCAGCCTTTCCCCAGCGAAGCCAACATGATCCTGGCCCGCGTGCCCGATGCCGCCAAAACCTTTGACGGTCTGAAGGCGCACGGCGTGCTGATCAAGAACATTTCTAAAATGCACCCATTGCTGGCCAACTGCCTGCGCCTGACGGTGGGCACCGCCGCAGAAAACGACCAACTCCTTGCCGCTCTGAAAGCCTCCTTATGAACCGCACCGCTGCAGTCAGCCGCAAGACGGCCGAGACGAACATCCGCGTCGCCATCAACCTGGACGGCACAGGCCAGGCCAAGCTGGCATCGGGCATCGGTTTTCTGGACCACATGCTCGACCAGATCGCGCGCCACGGCTTGATCGATCTGGAGATCGCTTGCGAAGGCGACTTGCACATCGACGGCCACCACACGGTCGAAGACATCGGCATCACCTTGGGCCAGGCCTTTGCGCAAGCCATTGGCGACAAAAAAGGCATCCGCCGTTATGGCCATGCTTATGTGCCGCTCGATGAAGCATTGAGCCGCGTGGTGGTGGACTTCTCAGGCCGTCCCGGCCTGCACATGGATGTGAACTTCACCTCCGGCTCGCTGGGCACGCTCGACACGCAGCTGGTGTACGAATTCTTCCAGGGCTTTGTGAACCACGCCCTGTGCACCCTGCACATCGACAACCTCAAGGGGGTCAATGCGCACCACCAGTGCGAAACCATCTTCAAGGCCTTTGCCCGCGCTGTGCGTGCGGCGCTTGAGCTGGACCCCCGCTCGGCAGGTGTGATCCCCTCGACCAAGGGAAGTCTCTGAGCATGAGCGTCAACCGCGTTGCCGTCGTCGATTACGGCATGGGCAACTTGCGCAGTGTGGCGCAGGCGGTGATGCATGCGGCCTCCAGCGTGGACCATGCCGAGGTCACCGTGACGTCTGACCCGCAAGTGGTGCGCAACGCGCACCGCGTGGTCTTGCCAGGGCAGGGCGCCATGCCCGACTGCATGCGCGAGCTGCGCGACTCGGGCCTGCTGGACGCCGTGCTCGAAGCTGCTGGCAGCAAACCCCTGTTTGGCGTGTGTGTGGGCATGCAGATGCTGCTGGACCACAGCGACGAGGGTGACACGCCAGGTCTGGGCCTGATCCCTGGCCGCGTGGTCAAGTTTGAGCTGGCAGGGCAAGTCCAGCCCGATGGCACCCGCTACAAAGTCCCGCAAATGGGCTGGAACCAAGTCTGGCAAGCCACGCCCGCGCACCCGCTGTGGCAAGGCATTGCCGATGGCAGCTGGTATTATTTTGTGCACAGCTTTTATGCCCAAGTGGCCAACCCGGCGCACAGTGCGGCCGAAACCGATTACGGTGGCCGCTTTGCCTGCGCCATTGCCCGCGACAATATTTTTGCCACCCAGTTTCACCCCGAAAAAAGCGCGGCCCAGGGCCTGGCCTTGTTCCGCAATTTCCTCCACTGGCAGCCTTGAGTGGTTTTCACTGCCGTTTTTGTTCCACCTGCATCCAATCCGCCATGATTCTGATCCCCGCCATTGACCTCAAAGACGGCCACTGCGTTCGCCTCAAACAGGGCGATATGGACCAAGCCACGACCTTTGGGGAAGACCCCGCAGCCATGGCCCGCACCTGGCTCGAAAAAGGCGCGCGCCGTCTGCACCTGGTGGATCTGAACGGTGCGTTTGCAGGCAAGCCTCAAAACTTCGGCGCCATCAAGTCCATCCTCAAGGCCGTGGGCGACGACATCCCGGTGCAGCTGGGTGGTGGCATCCGCGACTTGGACACCATTGAAAAATACATCGATAGCGGCCTGCGCTACGTCATCATCGGCACCGCAGCCGTCAAGAACCCCGGCTTTTTGAAAGACGCCTGCACCGCGTTTGGCGGCCACATCATCGTGGGCCTGGACGCGAAAGACGGCAAAGTGGCCACCGACGGCTGGAGCAAGCTGACAGGCCACGAAGTGGTGGACCTGGCCAAGAAGTTCGAAGACTGGGGCGTCGAGTCCATCATCTACACCGACATTGGCCGCGACGGCATGCTCAGCGGCATCAACATCGACGCCACCGTCAAGCTGGCCCAAGCCCTCACCATTCCCGTGATCGCCTCGGGCGGCCTGTCCAACATGGCCGACATCGAGCAGCTGTGCGCCGTGGAGGGTGAAGGCGTCGAAGGCGTGATCTGTGGCCGTGCGGTGTATTCCGGCGACCTCGACTTTGCGCTGGCGCAGCAACGCGCCGACGAACTCAACGGTTGAACCCCATGACTGCGCAGGCCACGGGCCGCGAGACCACCTTCGCGGGCCTGCCCGCTGTTGAGCTGGCCTTGCCCCAGGGCGACACGCTGCGGGTCATGCGGCACGGCGCGCAGGTGCTGTCTTGGGTGTCGGGCGGCCAAGAGCGCCTGTACCTCAGCCCCCAAAGCACCATGGACGGGCAGGCTGCCATGCGCGGCGGTGTGCCGGTGTGCTTTCCGCAGTTCAACCAACGCGGCCCGATGGCCGAGCGCCTGCCCAAACACGGCTTTGCCCGCAATCTGCCTTGGCAGGCCGATGCGCCCGTGCTGACCCATGACAGTGCCCAACTGTGCCTGCATCTGCAAGACAACGCCCGCACCCGCGTTTGGTGGCCGCAGGCCTTTGCACTGCAACTGCACATCACCCTGCGCCCCGGCGCGCTGCGCATCAGCCTGAAGGTGCACAACACCGACGTCCATCCGTTGGTGTTCTCGGGCGCGTTGCACACCTATTTGGCCGTGCCCGACGTGACCCGCGCCCAGCTGCGAGGCCTGGGCGGCCAAGCCGAATGGGATGCCGTGGCCAACACCCATGCCAGCGCCGCAGACACGCTGCAGTTTGCCGCCGAGTTTGACCGCGTGTATGCGGCCAGCCCACAAGCGCTGCGCCTGAACGATCACCTTTACATCCAGCAAAGCGCCAGCTGGGCCAACACCGTGGTCTGGAACCCCGCACAAGCCCTGTGCCAAAGCCTGGCCGACATGCCCGAAGACGGCTGGCGACACATGCTCTGCGTCGAAGCCGCCCAGGTTTATGAGCCCATCACCTTGCCAGCGGGCGAGCGCTGGGAAGGCTGGCAGCAGCTGACCGTGACAAACCCTTTGAATTGAAAAGAGCCCCCCATGCTGGCCAAACGCATCATTCCCTGCCTTGACGTGACCGGTGGTCGCGTGGTCAAGGGGGTCAACTTTGTCGAACTGCGCGATGCGGGTGACCCGGTCGAAATCGCCGCCCGCTATAACGAGCAGGGCGCTGACGAACTCACGTTTTTGGACATCACCGCCACCAGCGATGGGCGCGACGTGATCCTGCACATCATCGAAGCCGTGGCCAGCCAGGTGTTCATTCCGCTCACGGTGGGTGGTGGTGTGCGCACGGTGGAAGACGTGCGCCGTTTGCTGAATGCCGGGGCCGACAAAACCAGCTTCAACTCGGCCGCCATTGCCAACCCCCAGGTCATCCGCGACGCATCGGCCAAATACGGCGCCCAGTGCATCGTGGTCGCCATCGACGCCAAGCGCCGCAGCGCCGAAGACGAGCGGCGCATCGGCACGAATGGTTTGCCCATGGGCCCCGGCTGGGACGTGTACAGCCACGGCGGCCGAAAAAACGTGGGCCTGGACGCCGTGGCCTGGGCCACCCAAATGGCCAAATACGGCGCGGGCGAAATCCTGCTCACCAGCATGGACCGCGACGGCACCAAAAGCGGCTTTGACCTGCAACTCACCCGCGCCGTGAGCGACGCGGTTAGCGTGCCCGTGATCGCTTCGGGCGGCGTGGGCAACCTCGACCACTTGGCCGACGGCGTGAGCATTGGCGGGGCAGATGCGGTGCTGGCAGCCAGCATCTTTCACTACGGTGAATACACGGTGCAGCAGGCCAAGGCGCGGATGAAAGAGCGCGGGATTCCTGTGCGCTTGTGATGCGCTGAGCAAGCGCTCAGGCCAAAGCCAGGCATCTAGCGGGCAGCGCGTACTGCCCTCAGTTGCACTTGAGCTCAAGGTGGCCAGTGAATAAAAAAAGACTTCAATAGAAGTCTTTTTTTATTTTTTTGAGTCTATAGTGGATATTTAATATCCGCCCGCGTACTTGGTCAAACAAGCGGGGAGACTGCAAGGAAGGAGCACCGGGTCTCATGGCAAATTTATACCTGCACAGAATCACAGAACATGAATCTGCGAGCCAAGGCGCAAACGGCTTGCAGCCCATTCATCTGAACGATGCATCGACTTTGCCCGGATGTATTCACCGGGTTTTGCGGTCCACATCACGTTAGACCACTGGAGTGAATTCCTGTATGAAATATCTAGTTTCAGCGACGTTGGTGTTGGTTGGGTTCATCCATCTGCTTCCGTTGAGCGGGGTGCTTGGAAGTGAACGATTGGCGTCTCTCTACGGACTTCAGTTCAACGAACCCAACCTCGAAATACTCATGCGGCACCGGGCGGTTCTCTTCGGTTTACTCGGTGCATTCATGGTCTTTGCCGCGTTCAAGCCGGCGTTCCAAACCGTGGCTTTCATCGCGGGCTTCAGCAGCGTGGCGTCATTTCTTTACTTGGCTTGGGCGGTCGGCAGCTACAACGAGCAGGTTGGTCGAGTATTCGTCGCCGATGTCGTGGCGCTGGCCTTCCTCGTCGTTGGAGGTGTAGTTCATGTTGTTCTCCAACAAGAGGCCTGACCCCTTGCGCAAGCGGAGCACCAATGTTGGGTCTGGCTTCCTGCCGGCGTCGCCCGCTTAGCTCAAACATTAGGCCTCACAAATGCCTCTCCAAACCGAGTCAAGATGTTCTGACCAAGCTGATGAATTTCGTCGCCTGGAATATCACGTCCGAAGACTCAACCAACTCGCGATCGTTGGCGGGACGGTTGCATTGATAGTCGTTGGTTTCTATTTGCTTTGGTTCGCGAGTGCACCATCGGACGATCCTCAACACTGGGGGCAGTTTGGTGACTACATCGGCGGCCTTCTAAACCCGACGTTCTCCTTTTTAGCGTTACTTGCGTTACTAGCCACCCTCAGCCTCCAGATGCGCGAGTTACGGCACTCCGTACAAGAGCTCGCTAACTCGGCAGATGCACTGGCAAAACAGAATGAAACCCTCCGTCTACAGACCTTTGAGGGAACGTTCTTCCAGACCCTGAGACTTCACAATGACATCGTTGCGGCTATGGAAATCCCTCACCTGTCTCTCAAGGGAAGATCTTGCTTTCACTACTACGCGAATGAACTTCGTGGCACCTTGATAAACCAAGGTGCCACTAAAAGCGCTGAGAATGCAGGCATCTTCTACGGCATCTTTTATCGCCAGAACCAGGCGGCTCTTGGCCACTACTTTCGGTTGCTTTACAACTTAGTGAAGTTCGTTGACTTGGCTCCGGATGTCGATAAGAGGTTTTATACGAATTTGGTGAGGGCGCAGCTTTCTTCAGCCGAGCTGCTTCTGCTCTTTTACAACTGCCTATCTCCATTAGGACGAGATAAATTCAAACCCTTAGTCGAGAAGTACGCACTACTAAAGACGATTCCGGATGACGACTCTTTGCCGGAAGAAGAGCTCTTGCGCGAGTATGATGTTTCCGCCTTTGGAGGGAGTTTCCCGGAACGGTGGATGTGATGCCTAAACCCTCTCTCAAGCGGAGCGTCAATGGCAGTCCACCAAGCCCGGCCTGGCGGTACACGGTACATTTTCTTGAGCCTGGGCCTAGCTTCCTGCGGTTATCGCCCCTATAGATCAAACGTCAACCCCCAAATCACCTCATGCACATCGCCTTCGAGCCCGCCAACCAGCCCGAAGTCCTTGCGCTCATTGAGCAGCTGGACGCTTACCAGATGCCGCTCTATCCGGCGGAGAGTCACCACGGCATCGACGTGGTGGCTCTGTCGCAGCCGAATGTCATCTTTGCGGTCGCTCGCGATGCATCGGGCCAGGCGGTGGCTTGTGGGGCCATCGTGATCGAGCCTGCTTATGGGGAGCTCAAGAGGATGTTCACGCTGCCCAGTCACCGGGGCCAAGGCATCGCCCGCGCGCTGGTGCAATGGCTGGAAGCCCAGGCGCAGGCCCGTGGCTGCCATCTTTTCATGCTCGAAACCGGTTACCTTCAGCCCGAAGCCATCGCTTTGTATGAGCGGCTTGGCTACAGCCGTCGAGGCCCGTTCGGTCCCTACACGGAAGACCCCAACAGTGTGTTCATGCACAAGTCAACCGTTGACCCGCTTCGCTGACTAATCGACCCATGGCTGCGCCATTGGGTGCAGACACGGGTTTCATGCCCCAATGTCTTAAGATCACTCCCCTATGAACTGGCTCGATCAAATCAAATGGGACGACAAAGGCTTGGTGCCGGTCATCGCCCAAGAAAAAGACACAGGTGACGTGATGATGTTCGCCTGGATGAACCGCGAGGCGCTGCAAAAGACGGCCGAGCTCAAGCGGGCGGTGTATTTCAGCCGTTCGCGCAACAAGCTGTGGTTCAAGGGCGAGGAGTCGGGCCATGTGCAGACGGTGCACGACATCCGCATCGATTGCGACAACGATGTGGTGTTGCTCAAGGTGACGCAGTTGGGGCACGAGCCGGGCATTGCCTGCCACACGGGCCGCCACAGTTGCTTTTTCCAGAGCTTGCAGCCGGACGGCTGGCAGGCTGTGGACCCGGTCCTGAAGGACCCTGAAACCATTTACAAGTGAACGCCATGAGTTCTACCGACACCCTGGCCCCGTCCTCTGAAGACACGCTCGCGCGTCTGGCCGCCATCATCGAAAGCCGCAAAGCGGCCAACGGCGGCGACCCCGAAAAAAGCTATGTGGCCCGCCTGCTGCACAAGGGGCCGGATGCCTTTTTGAAAAAAATCGGCGAAGAAGCCACCGAAACCGTCATGGCCGCCAAAGACGTGGACCACGGCGGCGATGCGTCCAAGCTGGTGTATGAAGTGGCCGATTTGTGGTTCCACAGCATGATCGCGCTGGCGCACTATGGTTTGACCCCTGCGGATGTGGTCAACGAGCTGGCCCGCCGCGAAGGCCTGAGCGGCCTGGAAGAAAAAGCCCTGCGCAAAGTGCAAGAGCGTGAGCGTCTGGGCGAATAAGCCATGAACCAACCGCCCGAAAACGGCCCGCTGCAGGACGACAGCACCCACACGATCAGCTGGGTCAGCTACATCCTGCACCTGATCGTGGCGGTGAGTGCCGTGATTCCGGGTGCCCAGATGGGCCCGGCTTTGCTGGTGGTGGCGCTGATCATCGATTTGGTCAAAAAGGGCGATACCGCTGGCTGGGAGGCCACGCATTTCAGTTACCGCATCCGCACCGTGATCTGGGCCGCTTTGCTGTACCTGATCACAGCGCCTTTGTGGTTGTTGATGTTTTTCCCCGGCTGGCTGGCCTGGGTGGCCATTTCCATCTGGTTTTTGTACCGCATCGTGCTGGGCATGGTGCGCCTGAACGGGCAGCGCCCGGTGACCGACTGAACCCCTTTTTCTCTATCCAAGCAAGCCATGACCGACGCCAACTGTATTTTTTGCAAAATCATTGCGGGCCAGATCCCTTCGCGCAAGGTGTACGAAGACGAGCACGTGTTCTCTTTCCATGACATCAACCCCTGGGCGCCTGTCCATTTTTTGATCATCCCCAAGATGCACATCCCCTCGATGGCGCACCTGGCCCCTGAACATGCGGGCCTGATGGGCCACATGATGACCCTGGCCCCCAAGCTGGCCTTGCAAGAGGGGTGTAACCCCTACCCCGATGGCGGTTTTCGCATCGTGGTGAACAACGGGGCCCAGGGTGGCCAAGAGGTGCACCACCTGCACATGCACGTCATGGGCGGGCCGCGTCCTTGGCTCAGGGGTTGAAATCCGGGGTTTTTCCTTCATATCCTTCATTCATCAGGGCCGATCGGAGACGGGTGATCGATCCCCTTAGAATCCCAGCATTCACAGGAGATTTTCATGGGTACTTTTTCCATTTGGCACTGGCTGATCGTGCTGCTGATCGTGGTCATGGTGTTTGGCACCAAAAAGCTCAAGAACATGGGTTCTGACCTGGGTGGCGCGGTCAAGGGCTTCAAGGACGGCATGAAAGAAGGCGGTACCAAGCCAGAAGACGGTGCGGCACCTGGCGCGGCGCCAGCAGGTCAGGTCACCTCTTCGGTGCAGACCGATAAGACGACCATCGACGTTGAAGCCAAGACCAAGTCCTGAACCGCTGATCGACTGAACGCTTCGCTGTGCTGGATTTAAGTTTTTCGAAAATGGCCCTCATCGGGGTGGTGGCGTTGATCGTCATCGGCCCCGAAAAGCTGCCCAAAGTGGCGCGAACCTTGGGGGCCTTGCTGGGCAAGGCGCAGCGTTACGTCTCGGACGTCAAGGCCGAGGTCAACCGCTCCATGGACCTCGAAGAACTCAAAAAGATGAAAGAGTCCATGGAAAGCGCTGCCCGCGATGTCGAGCAGACAGTGCAGACCACGGCTTCCGACTTTGAGAAAGATTGGGCCGACACCACTGCGGGCTTGACCAGCGACCTGCCCAACATCGAGCCACCCCCACCTTATTACAAACGTCCCGAAAAAAACTGGCGTCTCAAACGGGGTGCGGTGCCACAGTGGTACAAAGCCCGTTCGGGCGTGCGCACCAAGGCCCTCTCGGGTGCGGCACGCGTGGCCCGTTACCGGCCCAAGCCCCTCAATTCTGTGTGACGACTGCACACCGCGCGTGTGCCTCGTCCAACCGACCTACCCATGTCCGATACCCCTCCTCAGCCAGAAGACGAACTCAAAGGTTCAGAGCAACCTTTTGTGGCGCACTTGATCGAGTTGCGAGATCGTCTGCTGTGGGCGGTGGCCGCGATCGCGGTGGCCGCAGCGGCTTTGGCCATTTTCCCCGGGCCAGGCAGCCTGTACGACATCATGGCGGCGCCTTTGGTGGTGCACTTGCCCAAGGGGGCGACCTTGATCGCCACCTCGGTCATTTCGCCTTTCATGGTGCCGCTCAAGATTTTGTTGATGACGGCCTTTTTGATCGCATTGCCCGTGGTGCTTTACCAGGTTTGGGCCTTTGTGGCGCCCGGCTTGTACAGCCATGAGAAAAAGCTGGTCATGCCCTTGGTGGTGTCGAGCACGCTGCTGTTTTTCGTGGGCGTGGCGTTTTGTTACTTTTTCGTCTTTGGCCAGGTGTTCAGCTTCATCCAGAGCTTTGCCCCCAAGAGCATCACGGCGGCGCCAGACATCGAGGCTTATTTGAGTTTTGTGCTGTCGATGTTTCTGGCTTTTGGCCTGGCTTTTGAGGTGCCAGTGGCGGTAGTCTTGTTGGCCCGCATGGGCATTGTCAGCATTGAAAAACTCAAGGATTTCAGGGGTTACTTTGTGGTGTTGGCCTTTGTCATTGCGGCCATCGTGACCCCACCCGATGTGGTGTCGCAGCTGGCCCTGGCCATTCCGATGTGCTTGCTGTACGAGGTGGGCATCTGGGCGGCGCAGCTGTTCATCAAGCACACGAAAGCACCCGAGGCGCCGGCAGACCCTGCTTGAGCAGGACAAAACAAAAGGGCCGCAAGGCCCTTTTTGCTGGCCCGAACTTCAGCGCCGCTGGCTTTTGGGGGCGGGCCGTTCAGCGGGTATGAGCCGCAAATTCATCTCGGTTTGCTGCCGCCAAACACGCACTTCTGCCGGGGCACCGGGCTTCAGACTGGCCACTTGGTGCAGCAGCTCAGACACATTGCCCACCGACTGGTTGCCCACTTGCAAAATGACATCGCCTGGGCGCATGCCGGCTTTGGCGGCAGGGCCGTTTTGCAAGACCCCCGAGATCACCACGCCAGAGCGCAGGGCGTTGGGGCCGGTCATGGGCAGTTTGAAGCTTTCGGCCAATTCGGCAGACAGGTCTTGGGGCTCGACCCCGATCCAGCCGCGAATCACCTTGCCGTTGGTCAGCAGGTCTTGCATGACTTGTTTGGCGGTGGAGATCGGGATGGCAAAGCCAATGCCCATGCTGCCACCCGAGCGCGAGTAAATGGCGGTGTTGATGCCCATCAGGTGGCCATTCACATCGACCAAAGCCCCCCCCGAGTTGCCGGGGTTGATGGCGGCATCGGTTTGGATGAAGTTTTCGAAAGTGTTGATGCCCAGCTGGTTGCGCCCGAGCGCACTGACAATGCCCGAGGTCACGGTTTGGCCCACCCCAAAGGGGTTGCCAATGGCCAGCACCACATCGCCCACCTGCATGTCCGTCGTCTGGCCCAGCACGATGACGGGCAGGTTTTTCAAGGGAATTTGCAGCAAGGCCAGGTCGGTGTCGGGGTCGGTGCCGATGACTTTGGCCATGGCTTTGCGGCCGTCGCTCAGGACGACTTCGATGTCGTCTGCATCTTCAATGACGTGGTTGTTGGTGAGGATGTGCCCCTCGGGGCTGACGATCACGCCGCTGCCCAAACCCGCAGGGTTTTGTTCATCGGGTTCCCCGTAAAAAAACCGGAACCAGGGGTCCTGGCCGTGCGGGTTGTTGTTTTTGCCTTTGCTGGTGTTGATGCTGACCACGGCGGGCGAAGCTTTTTGGGCGGGAGCGCTCAAACTGCCGGCAGGCCGACTGCCGCTGGGGGCGTGCGGTGCCTGGAGCAAGGTCATGCCCTGCATGGCAGCAGGGTAGCCGCGCAACCATTCGGGTTGCAGTGTCGCCACCACGAACCAGATGGCCAACAAAACCGTCACCCACTGAGAAAACAAAAGCCAATAGCGTTTCATGGTCACCGATTGTCCTTGATTCGGGTCTGTTGCAGGGGTGATGCCTGCAATCACCGAATCCTCGCTTGGTGTTTGCCACCTGAGCCACAATCGCAGGTCACGACACCCTACTTCAGACCATGACCGACGCCAAAACCCTGGGTCAGGCCCTTGATGCCTTGCTCCAACCCGAGAAGTTCCGTGACTACGGCCCCAATGGCTTGCAAGTCGAAGGTGACCGCGACGTGAAGTTGCTGGTCAGCGGTGTGACCGCCAGCCGCGCCTTGATCGAGGCGGCCATTGCCGCCGATGCCGATGCCATCCTGGTGCACCACGGCCTGTTTTGGCGCGGGCAAGACGGCAGGGTCACGGGCTGGATGCGTGAGCGGCTGCGCTTGTTGTTGGCGCATGGCATCCACCTTTTTGCGTACCACCTGCCGCTTGATGCGCACCCAGAGCTGGGCAACAACGCCCAACTGGCCCGCGTGCTGGGCTTGCAAGTGCAGGGCCGTTTTGGTGAGCAAGACCTGGGCTTTTGGGGTGTTGGTGACCAAGTTTGGGGGCAGCCTCAGGACTTGGCTGACCATGTGGCGCGGGCTTTGGGCCGCCAGGTGACTTGCGTGGGTGATCCACTGCGCCCGGTGCGGCGGGTGGCTTGGTGTTCTGGCGGTGCGCAGGGTTACTTTGAGGCGGCCATGGCAGCGGGGGTGGATGCCTTCATCACGGGTGAGATTTCCGAGCCACAAGCCCATCTGGCGCGCGAGACTGGCGTGGCCTTTGTGGCCTGCGGGCACCATGCCAGCGAACGCTATGGTGCCCCGGCAGTGGCTGAGCACATGGCACAAAGCATGGGCTTTGCACACCGTTTCATCGACATCGACAACCCCGCCTGATGGCATGGCCGCCCAAGCGACGATCCCTGGCATCAGAAAAAGCACCCATCGACCATGCAACTGCCCATTGCCATCACCCCCGGGGACCCTTGTGGCATTGGCCCCGAAATCATCGCCAAGGCCTGGCGCGATGCGCCCGAGCTGACCCGTGGCTGTTTTGTGGTGGGCGATGTGGGCGTGATGCGCCGCGCCATGGCCCTGGTGCAGCCGATGCCTGCGTTTCCGGTGTGCAGCATCGAGTCACCCGCCGAGGCGCTGGAGCTGCCGCCCCGGTGCTTGCCTGTGTTGCAAGTGGTGCCGGTGGCCCCTGTGTTGCCTTGGGGGCAAGTGGATGCACGCGCCGGGCGGCTGGCCGGTGAGGCGGTGTTGTGGGCCACGCGAGCGGCTTTGCGTGGCGAGGTGTCGGCGCTGGTGACGGCCCCCTTGCACAAGGAAGCTTTGCACGCCGCAGGGGCGCCCTACGCTCAATACCCCGGCCACACCGAACTGCTGCAGGCCGAGGCAGCCCGCCATGCTGGGATGCCGGTTGACCAAATGCCGGTGCGCATGATGCTGGCCAACGACGAGTTGCGCACCGTGTTGGTCAGCATCCACCTGTCGTTGCGCGAGGCCTTGGCGGCCATCACGCCCGAGGGCGTGCTGCAAACCTTGCGCATCACCGACACGGCCTTGGCACGGGTGCTGGGGCGCAGGCCCCGCATCGCGGTGGCGGGCGTCAACCCGCATGCCGGAGAGGGCGGCTTGTTTGGCCGTGAAGAAATCGAAGTGCTGCAGCCTTGCCTGGCCCAGGCCCGCCTGGAGGGCCTGGATGTGCATGGCCCTTTCGCGCCCGACACCGTGTTCATGCGGGCACGCCAACGCGCCGATGGGCAACGCGAATTTGACGTGGTGATCGCCATGTACCACGACCAGGGTTTGATCCCGGTCAAGTACCTGGGGGTGGAGCAGGGCGTGAACGTGACTTTGGGGCTGCCTTTGATCCGCACCAGCCCGGATCACGGCACCGCGATGGATCTGGCGGGCCAAGGCCTGGCCGATGCCAGCAGCATGGTTCAGGCCATTCGAATGGCGCGCCAGTTGGTCAACGGGCCTCGGTGAGGCTCCCAAATTCAGGCTTGGCGTTTCAGGTTGTCGCGAATCTCACGCAGCAGCAGCACTTCTTCGGCGGGCTCGGGTGCCTTGGGTGGCGCGGTTTCGGCGGGTTGACGCGATTTGAGTCGGTTGATTTGCCGAACCATCACAAAGATGACGAAAGCCAAAATGCAGAAGTTCAAGGCCACGGTGATGAAGTTGCCATAGGCAAAAACCGCCCCGAGTTTCTTGGCTTCAGCCAGTGACAAGTTGGCGGCTTGTCCCGACAGGGGCCAGTAATAGTTGGCAAAGTCCAAGCCGCCAAAAACCAAACTGACCAAGGGCATGATGACGTCGGCCACCAATGAATCCACAATCTTGGCAAACGCCGCCCCGACAATGACACCCACCGCCAGGTCCACCACATTGCCTTTGAGCGCAAATGTTTTGAATTCCTGCATAAATGACATAAAAAAACCTCCTGATGTTGTTGCGGCTGCCATTGTGACCCATTCATGCTGGGGCCTATTGGGTTGTAAGTCGGTTGTCTGTTTCACTCCGCTACAATCTCGGGTTGACCCTGATAACGACTCGCTAGAGGATTCCCATGAGTGACACCCCAGTCGACAACAGCAAGCGGACCTGGCTGATTGCCTCCACTTGCGCAGGTGCCGTAGGCGCTGGCTTTGTGGCCACCCCCTTCGTCAGCAGCTTCCAACCGTCCGAACGCGCCAAGGCCGCCGGTGCCGCCGTTGAAGTGGATATTTCCGCTTTGAACCCCGGTGAAAAGCTCACGGTCGAATGGCGTGGCAAACCCGTGTGGATCATGAAGCGCTCGCCCGAGCAGCTCGAATCCCTGAAGAAAACCGAGTCTCAGTTGGCCGATCCAACGTCTGAGCGCACGGCTTATCCAACCCCTGAATACGCCAAGAACCAGCACCGCTCGATCAAGCCTGAAGTGATGGTGGCTGTGGGCATTTGCACCCATTTGGGTTGCTCGCCTGCTGACAAATTTGCCCCAGGTCCTCAGCCATCGTTGCCCGATGACTGGAATGGCGGTTTCCTGTGTGCCTGCCATGGCTCCACTTTCGACCTTGCCGGCCGCGTGTTCAAGAACAAGCCTGCACCTGACAACCTTGAAGTGCCGCCTCACATGTACCTGTCTGACACCAAGTTGCTCATTGGTGAAGACAAGAAGGCTTGATGGAGAACAACATGGCTCAATTCAAAGAAATCTCTCCGAATGCCCCCGCTGGCGAAAAGTTGCTCAACTGGGTGGACAACCGTTTTCCGGCCTCCAAGCTTTACAAAGAGCACCTGTCGGAGTACTACGCGTCCAAAAACCTGAATTTTTGGTACGTGTTTGGCGCGTTGTCGCTGCTGGTTCTGGTGATCCAGATCGTCACCGGCATCTTCCTGGTCATGCACTACAAGCCCGATGCCGCATTGGCGTTTGCATCGGTCGAGTACATCATGCGCGATGTGCCCTGGGGCTGGTTGATCCGTTACATGCACTCTACCGGCGCTTCGGCCTTCTTTGTGGTGGTTTACCTGCACATGTTCCGTGGCCTGATGTATGGCTCTTACCGCAAGCCACGTGAGCTGGTCTGGATTTTCGGTTGCGCCATTTTCCTGGTGCTGATGGCCGAAGCCTTCATGGGTTACTTGCTGCCTTGGGGCCAGATGTCCTACTGGGGCGCTCAGGTGATCGTGAACCTGTTCTCCGCTGTGCCCGTGATCGGCCCTGATTTGGCTTTGCTGATACGTGGTGACTTTGTGGTGGGCGACGCCACCTTGAACCGATTCTTCAGCTTCCACGTCATTGCTGTGCCTTTGGTGCTGCTGGGCTTGGTGGTGGCGCACATCATTGCGCTGCACGAAGTGGGCTCCAACAACCCCGATGGCGTTGAAATCAAGGCTGCAGATGCCCCCAAGGATGCCAAAGGCAATCCTTTGGACGGCATCCCTTTCCACCCTTACTACACCGTTCACGACATCTTCTCGGTGAGCGTGTTCCTGATGGCGTTCAGTGCGGTGGTTTTCTTCGCACCTGAATTCGGTGGTTACTTCCTCGAATACAACAACTTCATTCCCGCTGATCCGCTGACGACGCCGCTGCACATTGCGCCCGTTTGGTACTTCACGCCCTTCTACTCCATGCTGCGTGCCATCACCACAGAAATGATGTACGTGTTGGTGTTGTGCGTGGTGGTGGGTGCCTTCTTGGCAGTGGCCAAGGGCAAGCTGCCTGCTTTGTTCAAAGGCGGCCTGATCGGTGCCACCATCGTGATTTGCGCGCTGCTGTTGTCCATCGACGCCAAGTTCTGGGGTGTGGTGGTCATGGGTGCCGCGGTCATCATCTTGTTCTTCTTGCCATGGCTGGATTACAGCCCCGTCAAGTCGATCCGCTACCGTCCTGACTGGCACAAATATGTGTATGCCGTGTTTGTCATCAACTTCCTGATCCTGGGCTATCTGGGTGTCAAGCCGCCTTCACCCATTGGTGAGCGCGTGTCGCAAATCGGCACCTTGTTCTATTTCGGCTTCTTCCTGTTGATGCCTTGGTGGAGCAAGCTGGGCACGTTCAAGCAAGTGCCTGACCGCGTCACCTTCACGCCTCACTGAGATCCCGGAGATTCAAGAACATGAAAAACCTCAAGAAACTCGCACTCGGTTTTGTGATGGCCCTGGGCATGGTGGCTGGTGCTCACGCAGCCGGCGGCGGCATTGCCTGGGACAAAGCGCCCAAGAAAACCAATGATCTGGCTGCCTTGCAAAACGGCGCCAAACTGTTTGTCAACTACTGCCTGAACTGCCACTCGGCAGCTTTCATGCGTTACAACCGCCTGAAAGACATTGGTTTGACCGATCAGCAGATCAAGGACAACCTGATGTTCACCACCGAAAAAGTGGGTGACAACATGAAGGCCGCCATTGATCCGACTCAGGCCAAAGAGTGGTTCGGCAAAAATCCGCCTGACCTGACATTGATGGCGCGTTCACGTTCCGGCCCAGGCGGCACAGGTGCGGATTACCTCTACACCTACATGCGCACCTACTACCGCGACGACACCAAGCCCACAGGTTGGAACAACCTGGCTTACCCCAATGTGGGCATGCCCAACCCGCTGTGGGAGTTGCAAGGTGAGCGCGAGCCCGTCTTTGAAGAAAAAGAAGACAAAGGCCAAAAAGTCCAGATCTTCAAGGGCTGGAAACAGACCAAGCCTGGCACCATGACCCCGCTCGAGTATGACCAGGCGATCGGTGATCTGGTGGGCTACATGCAGTGGATGGCAGAACCCGCCCAAAACACACGGGTTCGCATCGGTGTGTGGGTCTTGATTTTCTTGTCCCTCTTCACTTTCATCGCTTGGCGTTTGAATGCGGCGTATTGGAAAGACGTCAAGTAAATGAGCTTTCACCTGGCTTTCATGCCAGGTTCTTTGGAGTGGCAGGCCTTGGAGGCTTCCCACTCTTTTTGATTTTTTGAGGAGCCTCCACCATGATGGTGCTTTATTCTGGAACCACGTGTCCTTTTTCCCACCGTTGCCGCTTTGTGCTGTTCGAAAAAGGCATGGATTTTGAAATCCGTGATGTGGACTTGTACAACAAGCCCGAAGACATCAACGTGATGAATCCATACGGACAAGTGCCGATCCTGGTGGAACGTGACCTGATCCTGTACGAGTCGAACATCATCAACGAGTACATCGACGAGCGTTTTCCGCACCCCCAGCTGATGCCCGGTGACCCCGTGGACCGTGCCCGTGTTCGCTTGTTCTTGCTCAACTTCGAGAAAGAGCTGTTCACGCATGTGCTGACGCTGGAAAACCGCGCCCTCAAAGGCAACGACAAGGCCCTGGAAAAAGCCCGTTCGCACATCCGCGACCGCTTGACCCAGTTGGCACCGGTCTTCCTGAAGAACAAGTTCATGTTGGGCGACAACTTCTCGATGCTCGATGTCGCGATTGCCCCTTTGTTGTGGCGTCTGGACTACTACGGCATCGAGCTCAGCAAAAACGCCGCGCCTTTGCTCAAGTATGCTGAGCGCATCTTTTCGCGCCCCGCCTACATCGAAGCATTGACGCCCTCTGAAAAGGTCATGCGCAAGTAAATTCGGGGGGAAAGTCCACCATGATCAGCAGCACCGAACTGCCTTCCACACGTCCTTACCTGATTCGGGCCTTGTACGACTGGTGCTCCGACAACGGTTTCACGCCTTATGTGGCCGTCAAGGTGGACGCGTCGGTGCAAGTGCCGCGCGAGTACGTGCAAGGTGGTGAGATCGTGCTCAATGTCAGCATGGACGCGACCAGTTCGCTCAAATTGGGCAATGAATTCATCGAGTTCAAGGCGCGTTTTGGGGGCAAGCCTCGCGACATCATGGTGCCGATTCACCGGGTCATGGCCATTTATGCCCGTGAAAATGGTCAAGGCATGGCTTTTCCGGTGAGCGATGACGATGCCGCAGCGGCGCCGACTTTGGCTGCAGTGCCTGTGCAGGATGCGCCGGTCGAAGATGGTGATGATCCCACCCCGCCGACACCCAGCACTTCGCGTCCGGCATTGAAACGGATCAAGTGAAAAAATTAACCAGGCCCAGGCCTTATCGGGGCTTGGATCACGTTAGAATCTAGCCCGTGCCGCTTTAGCTCAGTTGGTAGAGCACCCGCCTTGTAAGCGGTAGGTCGTCAGTTCGAATCCGACAAGCGGCACCATCATTCAAGCCCTGCGCCTTCACTGGTCAGGGCTTTTTTCTTGGGCCTGTGGCAAGGCGATGTTCAGCGGTTTTGCACTTTCAGGCGTATGGCGTTCACACCCAGGCCCTGGCTCTTCAGCTGGG
This sequence comes from Comamonadaceae bacterium, assembly GCA_027484105.1. GTDB lineage: Bacteria > Pseudomonadota > Gammaproteobacteria > Burkholderiales > Burkholderiaceae_C > Limnohabitans_A. The sequence goes on along the minus strand of JAIXUG010000005.1, from coordinate 366,740 downwards.
CTTGCAAGGCGGGCAGCATTTGCCTGACTTTGGCTGCGACCGCGTTGGAGCTCACCAGCAAACACCAGCATCCCTCTTCCAATGGACCCGCTTGCACACTGCTGCGCAGCGCTGGGGGCAACAGGCTTCGAATGGCTTGCATGCGGTCAGCGGATTCCCGCACACGGCCCATCAACAAGGACAGAGTCGGTGACTCCTGTGCGGCTTGTTGGAGTGGGATGGATTGGTGGCGTCTGTGCATGGTGCGGTGGTCGGGCTGAACGATTATCCTGCACGGCCGAAATGGCATGGCCATAAATGATGACTGGGGTGTCGGATCATGCGCAAGCTTGGGAATGGCGGGCAACAAAGTCTGGGTGATGAACGGCTAAAATCATCGGCTTGAGTTGGGCACCTTGCAGGCGCCTGGCCAGGGTGATCACGGCGCAGGCCAACAAAGCCCGGTTTCATGAACATTTTTAATTGACAGGATAGACGGTCTGTTTTTCGGCCAATGGCTGAAGGTGGATCCAACTGACATGGCCATCCCTTTCCTCACCAAGATTTTCGGCAGTCGCAACGACCGCCTGCTCAAGCAGTACCGCAAAACCGTTGAGCGCATCAATGCTTTGGAGGCGGGGCTGGAAGCGCTCAGCGATGATGAGCTCAAAGCCAAAACCCAGCAGTTCAAGGACCGTGCAGCTGCCGGTGAAAGCCTGGACGTCTTGTTGCCAGAAGCTTTTGCTGTGGTGAGAGAAGGTTCCAAGCGTGTCATGAAGATGCGCCACTTTGACGTGCAGTTGGCCGGTGGTATCGCCTTGCACAACGGCAAGATCGCCGAAATGCGCACGGGTGAGGGCAAGACATTGACCTCGACCTTGCCGGCCTACCTCAATGCCATCGCAGGCAAAGGGGTTCACGTGGTCACGGTCAACGATTACCTGGCCAGCCGTGATGCGAAGTGGATGGGCAAGTTGTTCAACTTTTTGGGCCTGTCGGTCGGTATCAACCTGGCCCAGATGTCGCGCGAGGAAAAGCAAGCGGCTTACAACTCTGACATCACTTACGGCACCAACAACGAGTACGGCTTTGATTACCTGCGCGACAACATGGTTTATGAAGCGCATGACCGGGTTCAGCGGCCGCTCAATTACGCCATCATTGACGAGGTGGACTCCATCCTGATCGACGAGGCCCGCACGCCTTTGATCATCAGCGGCCAGGCAGAAGACCACACGGCCACCTACCTGTCCATGAAGCAGTTGGTGCCAATGCTGACCCGTCAAGAAGGCGAAGCAGATCCCCGCACGGGCGAGGGCATCATCACACCCGGCGATTTCACCGTCGATGAAAAAGCGCATCAGATTTTCCTGACCGAACAAGGCCACGAAAAAGCCGAAGCGGTGTTGGCGCAATTGGGTTTGATCCCGGAAGGTGCGAGCCTGTACGACCCAGCCAACATCACGCTGATGCACCACCTGAATGCCGCTTTGCGGGCACAGCACCTGTACCACCGCGATCAGCACTATGTGGTGCAAGAGGGCGAAATCATCATCGTCGACGAGTTCACAGGGCGCTTGATGACCGGTCGTCGTTGGAGTGATGGCCTGCACCAGGCGGTCGAAGCCAAAGAGGGCGTGCAAATCCAGGCCGAAAACCAGACGCTGGCCTCCATCACCTTTCAGAATTATTTCCGCCTGTACAAAAAGATCGGTGGCATGACGGGCACGGCAGACACCGAGGCCTATGAGTTCCAGGAGATTTACGGTTTGGAGACCGTGGTCATTCCGCCGCACCGCAAGAGCCAGCGCGAAGACCAGCTGGACCGCGTCTACAAGTCTTCACAAGAGCGCTACAACGCGGCCATTGCCGACATCCGCGAATGCCATGAGCGCGGCCAGCCTGTGCTGGTGGGCACCACCTCGATTGAGAACTCCGAGTTGATCGCCCAGATGCTGACGCAAGCCAAATTGCCGCACCAGGTGCTCAATGCCAAGCAGCATGCCCGCGAGGCGGACATCGTGGCACAGGCCGGTCGCCCCGGCATGATCACCATCGCCACCAACATGGCCGGTCGCGGTACAGACATTGTCTTGGGCGGCAACATCGAAAAAGACGTTCAGGCTCTGGAGGCTGACGAGAGCCTGCCCGAAGCTGTGCGTCAAACACGCATCCAGGAACTGCGTGACCAATGGAAGTTGGTGCACGAACAGGTCAAGGCTTTGGGTGGATTGCGCATCATCGCCACCGAGCGTCACGAGTCGCGCCGCATCGACAACCAATTGCGCGGCCGCTCGGGCCGTCAGGGCGATCCGGGCTCTTCACGCTTTTACCTGAGCCTGGACGATCCGCTCATGCGCATTTTTGCGGGCGATCGGGTGCGCTCCATCATGGATCGCCTGAAGATGCCCGAGGGCGAAGCCATCGAGGCGGGCATTGTCACCCGCAGCATCGAAGGCGCGCAGCGCAAAGTTGAAGCGCGCAACTTTGACATTCGCAAGCAGTTGCTCGAATACGACGATGTCTCCAACGACCAGCGCAAGGTGATTTACCAGCAGCGCAACGACATCCTCGATGCCAAAGAAATGAACAGCCAGATCGCTGCTTTGCGCGAAGGTTGCTTCACCGACTTGGTTCGCCAGCATGTGCCGGTGGAATCGGTCGAAGAGCAATGGGATCTGCCAGCCCTGGAAAAAGCCTTGTCCGAAGAGTGGGGCATTGTGCTGGACTTGCAAGGTCAGGTTCAGGCGTCCAGCGCCATCACGGACGAGGACATTGTCGAGAAAGTCGTGGCACAAGCCCATGCGAAGTTCCAGGACAAGCTCGATCAGGCGGGGGCCGACAACTTCGTTTCATTTGAGCGCATGATTTTGTTGCAAAGCATCGACACCCATTGGCGCGAGCACTTGAGTGCGCTCGATTACCTGCGTCAGGGCATTCACCTGCGCGGTTATGCCCAAAAGCAACCCAAGCAGGAATACAAGCGCGAAGCGTTTGAACTCTTTGGTCAATTGCTCGATGCGGTCAAAAATGAAGTGACCCGCACCCTGATGACCGTGCGCATCGACTCGGGTGACCAGATGCAGCAAGCGGCCCAGGCCATCGAAGAGCGCGCCGAACAGATCAGCAACGTGACCTACACCGCCCCGGATGAAACCGGCCAGCCTCAAGTCCAGGCCGCTGGCGCTGCCGCGGGTGGCCTGGCCGATTTGGCCAACACCTGGGGCCAGGTGGGGCGCAACGAGCCTTGCCCTTGTGGCAGTGGCAAAAAATTCAAACACTGCCATGGCAAATTGGCCTGAGAAGGCTGAGCAAAAGAAACGGGCTTCGGCCCGTTTTCTTTGAGAGACCCTCATCCGCTCGTGTAGTGCCCCCCAGCTTTTGTGAAGGACTGACATGCCTGTGAACTTGCCCCCCCTAGACCCTGCACAACTCCACCCCATTGCAGGCGTGCGCATTGGCATTGCCGAAGCGGGCGTGCGCAAAGCCCACCGCAAAGACCTCACCGTGTTTTTGCTGGACGAAGGCGCCAGTGTGGCAGGTGTGTTCACCCGCAACCGTTTTTGCGCGGCGCCTGTGCAGGTTTGCCGCGAGCACTTGTCTGCGGGCAACGCAGTGCGCGCCTTGGTCATCAACACCGGCAATGCGAACGCAGGCACGGGTGCCCCAGGCCTGGCCCATGCCCGGCAAACCTGTGAAGCCCTGGCCAGCTTGCTCCAATGCACGCCAGCGCAAGTGCTGCCTTTCTCCACGGGCGTGATCATGGAGCCGTTGCCGGTGGACCGCATTGTGGCGGGCCTGCCTGCTGCCCTGGCCGATGCGCAAGCGGCGCACTGGGCCAAGGCCGCAGAGGGCATCATGACCACCGACACCGTGCCCAAAGCGGCCAGTGCGCAGGTCCAGGTGGGTGGGCAAACGGTCAGTATCACCGGCATCAGCAAAGGCGCGGGCATGATCCGCCCCAATATGGCCACCATGCTGGGCTTTGTGGCCACCGATGCCTGCATTGCCCCGGCCTTGTTGCCTGAGCTGGCCAAGCGCCTGGCCGATGGCTCATTCAACCGCATCACCATCGACGGCGACACCTCGACCAACGACTCGTTCATGCTGATCGCCTCACACAAGGCGGCGCATGCCCCCATCACCTCGCTGGACAGCGCCGACGGCCAGGCCTTGGTGCAGGGCCTGATGCAAGTGGCCCGCCAGTTGGCGCATGCCATCGTGCGCGATGGCGAAGGCGCGACCAAGTTCATCACGGTGCAGGTTGAAGGCGGTCACACAGGCGAAGAGTGTCGCCAAGTGGCTTATGCGATCGCGCATTCGCCTTTGGTCAAAACGGCTTTCTTTGCCAGCGACCCGAACCTGGGCCGCATTCTGGCTGCCGTGGGTTATGCGGGCATCGATGATTTGGACCAGGGCCTGATTGAGCTGCATCTGGACGATGTGCATGTGGTCTCGCAAGGCGGCCGCCGCGCCGAGTACCGCGAAGAAGACGGCCAGCGCGTCATGAAAGGCAGCGAGATCACGGTGCGCGTGGGCTTGGGCCGTGGCACCGCCAGCGACACGGTGTGGACTTGCGACCTGAGCCACGACTACGTCACCATCAACGCGGATTACCGTTCATGAACTCTCCTGCTACATCTGCCTTGGACCAATTGCTGGCCAAAGTCAGCCAGTTGGTGGACCGCATCGAATCGGTCTTGCCCCAACCCTTGTCGGCGCCTGAATGGACGCAGGCCATTGCCTGGCGCTACCGCAAGCGCTCGTCGGGCCACGGCGTGCTGGAGCCGGTGCGCCATGTGGCGGCCATGACGCTGGCCGACCTGAAGGAAATCGACGACCAAAAGGAAAAGTTGCAGCGCAACACCGAGCAGTTTGTGCATGGTCACCCGGCCAACAATGTGCTGCTCACGGGTGCCCGCGGCACCGGCAAGTCCTCGCTCATCAAGGCCTGCCTGAACACTTACGCGCCGCAAGGCCTGCGCTTGATTGAAGTGGACAAGGAGGACCTGACCGATCTGCCCGACATCATCGAAGTGGTGGCGGGCCGCCCCGAAAAGTTTGTGGTCTATTGCGACGACCTGAGCTTTGAAGACGGCGAGCCGGGCTACAAGGCGCTCAAGTCGATCCTGGACGGCACCGTGGCCGCTTCGACCCCCAATGTGTTGGTGTACGCCACCAGCAACCGCCGACACCTCTTGCCCGAGTACATGAGCGAAAACCTCACCTACAAACACACCGAGGACGGTGAAGTGCACCCCGGTGAGGGCGTGGAAGAGAAAATTTCGCTGTCCGAGCGCTTTGGTTTGTGGATCAGTTTTTACCCCTTCTCGCAAGACGAGTACCTGACCATCGTGGGCCAGTGGCTCAGCGCTTTGGGTGCCACGCCCGCGCAAATTGAGGCTGCCCGTCCTGATGCCTTGCTCTGGGCTTTGGAGCGCGGTTCGCGCAGTGGCCGTGTGGCTTACCAGTTTGCGCGGGACATGATGGGCCGCCAATCCGATCGCCCCTTGGGCCGCGCATGACCCAAGGCCTGCTGGTCGCTGATGGGGAGCGCACACGCGAGGACTCCAGCGCAGGTCAGGCTGAGCGCGCCGTGGTCGATGTGGCGGTGGGCGTCTTGATGCAAGGCGAAGCTTTTTTGTTGACCTCGCGCCCCGAGGGCAAAGTCTATGCGGGTTACTGGGAATTCCCCGGTGGCAAGCTGGAGGCCGGTGAGTCGGTCGAGCAAGCGCTGCGCCGAGAACTGCAAGAAGAGCTGGGCATCACCATCGGGCCAGCGCAGGTGTGGAAAACCCAGATGGTCGATTACCCGCACGCTCTGGTGCGGCTGCACTTTTGCAAAGTGTGGGACTGGCAGGGGGAGTTGCAGATGCGCGAAGCGCAATCACACGCTTGGCAGACCCTGCCTGTGGCTGTGGTGCCTGTGTTGCCGGGCACCCTCCCCGTGTTGGCTTGGTTGGCGCAGGAGCGCGGCTTCAGTGGGCCGACGCACGCCTGAGCTTTTCCTCACTGCAGGCGTGGATCGCCAAAGGTCTCGTCGGGCGGGGTGTCGTCGGGCAACTTGAATTCTTCGCTGGCCCAGGCTCCCAGGTCCACACCTTTGCAGCGTGCACTGCAAAACGGGCGGTAGGGGTTGGCGGGGCTGTAAACGCTCTGACCTGCACAGGCAGGGCAACGCACTTTACGGGGGCCGAAGTTTTGTGGCGACGGGTTCGATGCACTCATGCGCACAAAGTCATCTCGAAGGGCACATCATTGGTGGAGCCCACCAATTTGCCATCCTGTTGCTGGCGCATCATGCGGATCACCACCAGCAAACGGTTGCAGCTGATTTCGGGTGTGAAGCCCAAAGCAGGGTCGATTTTGAGCCGCAGCAACTGAAAGGTGCGCCCTTGGGGCAGGTTTTGCTGCAGTTGGCCTGCTGTGGCCATGACCTTTTGGCTGCTGCCCGACTCGCGCAGCATTTGCAGCAGCAACTTCACGGCCTGGGCCAAGGGGCCAAAAGGCTCGACCCATTGCGCCAGATCTTGCGCCCGGCTGGCAGCGCTGTGGTGTAGCCAGGCGTGGTAGGCGGGCAGGTCAAATTCGCAGGTGCCGCCCGGAATCACGGCGCGGCTGCGCAAGGCCATCAGAAAATCGTTGTCGTTCAGACTTTGGCCGATCTTGCCAGAGAGCTGGTTGAGCGCCTCGAAGTGGTCATCGAGTTGGTCCATCACGCCGTTGAGGGCTTGCTCGGAGATGGCGGGGTTGCCTCGGTAACTGTTGTAGAGCTGCCGTTGGCGTTCCAGGTCTTTCAAGACGTCGGATTTGAGTTCGGAGCGAGAGGCCACTTCGATGATCTCGAACACCGTGGTCAAGGCAAAGTGGTGGTCCAACGGGTCTGTACGGGCCATCAATTGGCCCAGACGGTTGAACAGTTGTTGCAGCCGCAGGTAAGTGCGGATGCGTTCGTTAAAAGGGTATTCGTACAGTATCACGCGGCGTCTTCCAATCCCGCCATCATAGCCCGAAGTCAGCTGCCACTTTGGCCACTTGGGCCTCCAATTCGGCCAGACTCAGGCCTTGGTTGTAGATGACCAGATCGGCGCAGGCCAGGCGCTGCGCGCGCGAGGCTTGCAGCCCCACAATGCGGTCGATTTCCTCAGCAGCCAGTCCGCTGCGCGCCATCACCCTTTGCCTTTGTGTATCGGCGTCGCAGTCCACCACGATCACCCGGTCCACCTGCTTGCGCCAGCGCTCGCCCGACTCCACCAGCAGGGGGACATCGAACACCAGCACCTGCCGACCGCTTTGCACAGCGGCTTGTGCCTGTTCGGCCGTGATCTGGCTCACCAAAGGGTGGATGATGGCTTCGAGCTGCTTTTTGGCCTCTGCGTTCTGGAACACCCGCTCGCGCATGGCTTGTCGGTCCATGGCACCCAAGGCGTCGATCATTTGCGGTCCGAATGTCTGGGCAATCGGGTCAATCGCCCGCCCGCCGGGTGCGGTCAGGCTGCGCGATATCGCGTCGGCATCGATCACGGCAGCGCCGCGAGCGGCCAGCATGGCGGCCACGGTGCTTTTGCCGCTGCCAATTCCTCCCGTCAGACCGAGGCGCCAAGTGCGTAGGGGCATGATTGTTCAGATCCCAAACCAGGGCAGGGGGCCAAAAGTCATGACCCACAAGCCCGCGATGACAAGGTAAGGCCCAAAGGCCAATTCGCCATTGTCTGACAATTGGCCGCGCAGCTTCAGGGCGAGGCCGCCCAGCACGCCAGTCAAAGAAGCAATCAGCACCAGCGACAGCAAGGCGGGCCAGCCCAGCCAAGCGCCAAGAGCAGCCAAGAGTTTGAAGTCGCCCTGTCCCATGCCGTCTTTGCCCGTCAGACCTTTGAACAACCAATAGACAGACCACAGAAACAGATAGCCCGCGACAGCTCCCCACAATGCATCACCCAAACCCAGTCCCGACAAGCCCAACTGCGCAGCCAGCAGGCCAGCCCAAACCAGGGGTTGGGTGATGGCATCGGGCAACAGGTGTGTGTCGGCATCGATGGCGGCCAGGGTCACCAAGGCTGCAGCAAAGCCTGCCCAAGCCAATGCCTCGAAGCCCCAGCCATAGCGTGCCACCACGGCCATGAAAAGAATTGCCGTGATCAATTCAACAGCCGGGTATCGCCACGGGATCGGAGTTTGGCAGTGCGCACATTGGCCGCGCTGGAGCAGGAAGCTGAGCAGCGGGATGTTCTCTCGCCACCCCAAAGGATGTTGGCATTCGGGACAATGAGATCGGGGCACGGCCAGGTTGAAGGACAACTTCTGGAGGGTCGCTTCGCTGTTTGCAGCGTCCCACTGCGCTTGCATCATCAAAGGCAGGCGGTAGATCACCACATTCAGAAAACTGCCGATCATCAGACCCAGCAAGCCTGCCCATCCGAGGGCCAAAACGCTGTCATTCATGTCAGAAAACTTGTCCCAAACTGAAAATAGGAAGGTACATGGCCACCAGGATGGCCCCAATGAAGCCGCCCAGCACCACAATGATCAACGGCTCCAGCAAACTGGTCAGGCCTCTGACTTGGTCATCGAGTTCGGTGGCCATCAGCCCCCCTGCTTTGTCCAGCAAGCTGTCCAAGGCTCCGGTTTCCTCGCCTGTTGTGCACAATTGAACCATCATCGCCGGAAATTGTCCGGTGTGGTTCATGGCCTCGCTCAAACTGCTGCCCTGGACCACGCGCCGTTGCAGTTGCCATGTGGTTTGCTCGAACACTGGATGATCGCATGCCTGCGCCGTGGGTCCCAGCGCCTCTGAGACGGGAACGCCCGCGGACAACAGGGCAGAGAGGGTTTGTGACCAGCGTGTCATCACCGCAGTGGTCAAAAGCGGGCCAAGCACTGGCCATCGCAAGCACCACCGTGCCGCCCAAAGTCGCGTTTTCTCGGCGCCGGGCCCCTCGTGTTTGAAGGCCCAAATGATCAGCAAGATCAAGGGCAAAGCCACTGGCCACAGCTGGATCAGCGCGTCGCTGACACCCATCACCACTTGGGTGGACAGGGGCAGCTCGGCGCCCATGGACAAAAAGACCTCCTCAAAGACTGGCACCACCCACACCAAAATCAGCGACAAAATGCCCAAAGCCACCAACACCACAGCGGTGGGATACATCAGCGCGGAGCGGATTTTGGTCCGCAAAGCCTCGTTCTTTTCGAGCGTCTGCGACAAGCGTTCCATCATGGCGTCCAGAATGCCCGCCGATTCACCCGCTTGCACCATGTGCACGTACAGACCGTTGAAATGCCGAGGGTGTCTGGCCAAGGCCTCGTGCAGCGGGACACCGGATTCCACGTCGTTGAGAACCGTTTCCACGACTGTGACCAAGGTTTTGTTGCGCATGCTTCGGCACAACATGCCCAGGGCCTGGACCACTGGCACACCGGCTTTCAGCATGGCTGCCCATTGCCGGGTCATGGTGGCCAGGTCTTTGCTCGGGATGCGGGCAGGCGTCGACCACCATTGGCGTTGAACCTGCACCTTTTGAAAGCCCTGCAGTCGAACTTGGGCTCGGGCCAGGTCGGCATGTGGGGCCTGGATGGTGCCGCTGTGGCGCCGTCCACCAGCGTCATAGCCCAACCAATGGAAGGTCGGCAGGGGCCGTTGCGTCGATCGGGCTTTCATGTTCCATCCCGCGTTGCGGCCAGGACCTCGCTCAGAGAGGTCACTCCCTGCAGCACTTTGCGCATACCCGCAATGCGCAAGCTGCTGATGCCTTCCTGGCGGGCTTGGCGATCCATCTCCTGAATGCCAGCCTCTTGCAGCACCAATTGCTGCATCTCGGGGCTCATTGGCATGACCTGAAAGATGCCCGTCCGACCGCTGAAGCCTTTGTGGCATTTGGGGCACCCCACGGGCTCGAAAACAGGCACAGGATCTGCGGGGCACAAGGCTTGTGGCCAGCCTGATTGACGCAAAATTTCTGGCTTCAGCGTGGTGCTTTTCTTGCAAAAGGGGCAAAGGCAGCGCACCAGACGCTGTGCCGTGATCAGGCTCACGCTGGCTGCAATGTTGTAGGGGGCTGTGCCCATGTTGCGCAAGCGCACCAAGGTGGACGGGGCGTCGTTGGTGTGTAAGGTGGACAGCACCAGATGGCCCGTTTGCGCGGCCTGGATCGCGATGTTGGCCGTTTCCAGGTCCCGGACTTCTCCCACCATCAGGATGTCAGGATCTTGTCTTAAAAAAGCGCGCAAGGCCACGGCAAAGCTCAAGCCTGGCTTGTCCTGGACATTGACCTGGTTGATGCCCGTGAGTTGGATTTCGCAGGGGTCTTCCACCGTGGCGATGTTGACTTCGGCCGTGTTGAGCAGGTTCAGGCAGGCATAAAGCGATTGTGTTTTGCCCGATCCGGTGGGGCCGGTCACCAACACCAGCCCGTGGGGTGCCCGGATCGCTTTGAGCAACCGGTCGAGGTCTTCGGGTTCGTAGCCCAGACGGGCCAAGTCCAGCTGGACTTGCGCGGAGTCCAGAATGCGGATCACGAGCTTTTCGCCAAACAAGGTGGGCAATGTGCTCACGCGAAGGTCCAGTTCACGGCCCTCGGCCAAAAGCAGCTTCATCCGCCCATCTTGTGGCAGGCGCTTTTCGGCAATGTCCAGGCGCGACATCACTTTGATGCGGGAGGCCAGTCGGTCTTTCAAGGCCATGTGGGGGAAAGCGACTTCGCGCAACTCGCCATCAATGCGCATGCGAACCCGGTATTGGTGTTCGTAGGGTTCAAAGTGCAGGTCCGAAGCTTTCAGTGCCACGGCTTTTTCGAACAGCTGCTGCACATAAGTGACCACCGGCGCATCATCTGTCGCCAAAGCCGGTTTTGGGCGTGCTGGTGTTGTGTCCATAGGAAAAATTGAATTTTCTTTATTTGAATACCAAACAATTCAAATGATGGCGAACTGGGCTTGGTTTGTAAATGGCAAGAGCTTGGCCCAGGGCTGTTGCCAAAATTTTTGAGCGTGATGACGTGACGAGGGTCAAGAACGTTTCATTCACACCGTGGCGCCAAACGGCATCAAAATCAATTTTGTTTACCCACCGTTGGAGACAAGGATGAAAGTAGGCATTGCTGGGATTGGAAAAATGGGTGCTGCCGTGGGCTCGAGGTTGCTCTCTTTGGGCCATGACCTGACGGTCTGGAACCGCACGGCAGAGCGGGCGCATCCTTTGGATCCCTCGGGCATGGCCAAGGGACAGGAATCAATATCACACAGCTGGCACAGCTGGTGCAACTCGGGGCATCACCAACGCGACAAGTTCAGCAAACCCGGCGGGCGATTTTGTGGATGGCAGAGGTGGGGTCAATTTCAAGCCAATCGTGGAGCATGCCTTGGCGGCCAACTTGCTTGCCGGTGAGCATCGGACCGCTGAAGTAGGTCATGTGCATCACCCGAGCCATTTTGGCTTTGCAATTGATTTGAAGTTGGGTTTGGATCGATGAATATGCGACACCGTCGGCGGTACTTTGTGGCTTTTTGTAATCCACGGCACTCCACAAAATCTTGCGTCCACCTTCGTCCTTGATGGAGTGGGCATCGATGAAAAACATGCCCTGGTCGTTCAAGGTGATGGCGTCCCATTTGGGTGTGGCGGCGAAAGCGCTCAGAGTACCAAGACTGAAACATGTGAAAAAAACCAGCATTGCAACTGGAATGGTCCGCATGGTGATCTTGATCCGCATGCCGTTCAGGTGCGACGGTTGAGCAATTGGGAGGCCAGATGGACCATGGCTGTGCGGTGTGGGCTGTCAGGCAGCAGCATGGCCGCATCGATGGCACGCTGGGCCTCGGCGGCGGCGGCATTTCGCGTCGCTTCCAAGGCGCCTGTTTCGCGCACGATGCCCAGGATGTCATTGAGGCGCTCCACGCTGCCGGTCTCGATCGCTTCGCGAACGGTGCGGCTTTGTTCGACCGTGCCGCGTTGCATGGCCAAAATCAGGGGCAGTGTGGCTTTACCTTCCCGCAGGTCGTCACCCAGGTTTTTGCCCATCTCTGCGGCATTGCCGTCGTAATCGAGCACATCGTCGATCACCTGAAAGGCCGTGCCCAGGGCTTGGCCGTAATCGGCGCAGGCGGTTTCAATGGTTGCCGGACTGCCTGCCAAAATGGCACCCAATCGGGCGCTGGCCTCAAACAATTTGGCGGTTTTGGAGCGGATGACCCGCAGATAGCCTTCTTCATCGAGAGAGGCATCGTGCATGTTCATCAGTTGCAGCACTTCGCCTTCGGCGATCACGTTGGTGGCGTCAGCCAGGGTTTGCATAACGCGCATGCTGCCAGCCTCCACCATCATTTGGAAGGCTCTTGAATACAAAAAGTCACCCACCAGCACGCTGGCTGGATTGCCAAAATTTTCATTGGCCGTGGGTCTGCCGCGCCTCAGGGTGGACTCGTCCACCACGTCGTCGTGGAGCAAAGTGGCGGTGTGGATGAATTCGACCACGGCCGCCAAATTGTGGCGCTGATGGCCTGTGTAGCCCAATGCCCCGCAAGTCAACAACAACAAAACCGGTCGAATTCGCTTCCCACCAGCCGAAATGATGTAGCGCGCCACTTCGCTGACCAAAGGTACGCCAGAGTTGAGTCGCTGGGCAATGACATGGTCGACCTCGGCCATGTCAGGGGCAACGAGTTCAAGAACGGTGGCTGTGCTGTTTTCTGAGGCAGACAAATGGAAGATCCGGCTGGAGAGCTCGGGAGAGCCGAGGCGGGTGGAACACAAACGCACCCTGTGCGCCCACTGATTATAGAGACCGTCCTCCTTGCCTCTGCGAAGCAAGGGTGGGAGGAGGGTTCCAGATTTGCCAGGCAGGGGAGGCCATGCTAGAATCGTCGGTTCCTTGGGGATCAGCCCTTGGAAACTTCCATTCAAAGAGGTCATTTATGTACGCGGTCATAAAAACCGGTGGCAAACAGTATCGTGTTGTCGCTGGCGAAAAAATTAAAGTAGAACAGATTGCTGCGGACGTTGGCCAGGAAATCGTGATTGATCAAGTTCTCGCAGTCGGTAACGGCGCAGACCTGAAGATCGGCACGCCCCTGGTGTCCGGCGCCACAGTCAAAGCCACTGTGGTGGCTCATGGCAAGCACGACAAAGTGCACATCTTCAAGATGCGCCGTCGCAAGCACTATCAGAAACGTCAGGGTCACCGCCAGCAGTTCACCGAGCTGCAAATCGGTGCAATCGCTGCCTGAGGAGAATAGGTCATGGCACAGAAAAAAGGCGGCGGCTCTACGCGCAACGGTCGTGATTCCAAGCCAAAAATGCTCGGCGTCAAGGCTTTCGGTGGTGAACTGATCAGCGCTGGCTCGATCATTGTTCGCCAACGTGGCACCAAGTTCCATGCTGGCAATAACGTTGGCATTGGCAAAGACCACACATTGTTTGCCCTGGTGGATGGCCATGTGTCGTTCTCGACCAAAGGTGAGCTCAGCAAGCACATGGTCAATGTGACACCGGCTGTATAAGCCTGTTGTCCCCATGGCGATGAGGAGCCCCGCAAGCCGGGGCTTTTCGCATTTTGGCCCGCTGTTATTTGACGGCGCGCCCCAAGCTACACTGGAAATCTCATGAAGTTCGTTGACGAAGCCTATATTGACATCGCCGCAGGTGACGGCGGGAACGGCTGCGTCTCGTTCCGTCATGAAAAATACAAGGAATTCGGTGGTCCCAATGGGGGCGATGGCGGACGTGGGGGGCATGTGTTTGCCTATGCCGACATCAACCTGAACACCTTGGTCGATTACCGTTATTCGCGTCGGCATGAAGCCAAGCGCGGTCAGCACGGCATGGGCTCTGACATGTTTGGCGCAGCAGGAGACGACGTCACCCTGAAAATGCCGGTGGGTACCATCATCAGCGATGCCGAAACTGGCGAAGTGCTCTATGAGTTGCTGGTGCCCGGTGAAACCATCATGATCGCCAAGGGCGGCGATGGCGGTTTTGGCAATATGCGCTTCAAAAGCGCGATCAACCGCGCCCCACGGCAGAAAACACCCGGTTGGCTGGGTGAAAAGAAAGAACTCAAGCTTGAATTGAAGGTGCTGGCCGATGTCGGTCTGCTGGGCATGCCCAATGCGGGCAAGTCCACCTTCATTGCTGCGGTGTCCAACGCGCGTCCCAAGATCGCCGATTACCCCTTCACCACCTTGCACCCCAACCTGGGCGTGGTCCGTGTGGGCCCAGAGCAGAGTTTTGTGGTGGCCGATGTGCCGGGCCTGATCGAAGGCGCATCCGAAGGCGCAGGCTTGGGCCACTTGTTCCTGCGCCATTTGCAGCGCACCCGTTTACTTTTGCATGTGGTCGATTTTGCGCCGTTTGACGAGAACGTCGATCCGGTGCAACAAGCCAAGGCCATCGTGGCCGAGCTCAAAAAATACGATGCCAAGCTTTATGACAAGCCACGTTGGTTGGTGCTCAACAAGCTGGACATGGTGCCCGCCGAAGAGCGCGAGGCACGCGTCAAGGACTTCATCAAGCGCATGCGCTACAAAGGCCCGGTCTTCCAGATTTCGGCCCTGACCCGCGAAGGCTGCGAGCCCTTGATCAAGGAGATCTACAAGCACATCCGTGCCCAGCAGATCATCGAGCAAGGGGTGGTGGACATCGATCCCCGCTTCAAGGAGCAGGACAAGCCGCAAGAGCCTGATGCCGATGATCCACGCTTCAAGCCCTTGCCCTCTGACGCCGATTGATTTCGTGGCCAGAAACGAACTTCGCACCTTGACCTTCACGTCCAGTCAACCACAGTATGACCACTGCAGCCGTATCTAACCTGTTGCGCGATGCACGTCGCATTGTTGTCAAAGTCGGCTCCAGCCTGGTGACGAATGAAGGACGCGGCCTGGACGAGGACGCGATTGGCGAGTGGTGCCGTCAGATGGCCTTGCTCAGTGGTCAAGGCAAAGAGGTGGTCATGGTCTCCAGTGGTGCGATTGCCGAAGGCATGAAGCGCCTGGGCTGGACCACCCGCCCGAGCGAAGTGCCTGCCTTGCAAGCTGCTGCGGCCGTGGGCCAGATGGGTCTGGCGCAGATGTACGAAACCAAGCTGCGCGAAAACGGCATGGGCAGTGCCCAGGTCTTGCTCACGCATGCCGATTTGGCCGACCGAGAGCGTTACCTCAACGCCCGCTCGACTTTGCTCACTTTGCTGCAGCACCGCGTACTGCCCGTGATCAATGAAAACGACACGGTCGTCAACGACGAGATCAAGTTTGGCGACAACGACACCTTGGGCGCCTTGGTGGCCAACCTGATTGAAGCCGATGTGTTGGTCATCCTGACCGACCAAAAAGGCCTGTACACCGCAGACCCCCGCAAAGACCCCGCTGCCACCTTCGTGCACGAGGCACGTGCGGGCGATCCGGCACTGGAAGCCATGGCGGGGGGGGCCGGTTCGAGCATCGGCAAGGGCGGCATGATCACGAAAATCCTGGCAGCCAAACGCGCCGCTGGCTCTGGTGCATCTACCGTGATCGCCTGGGGACGCGAGCCCGATGCCTTGCTGCGTCTGAGCCAGGGCGACAACATGGGCACTTTGCTGGTCGCCCAAACCGCCAAGCAACAAGCCCGCAAACAATGGATGGCCGACCACCTGCAACTGCGCGGGTCGGTCACGGTGGATGCAGGCGCGGCCCACAAGGTGCTGACCGAAGGCAAGAGCTTGTTGCCGATCGGCATGACGGCCGTATCGGGTGATTTTTCACGCGGTGACGTGATCGCCATCCGGGATGAACAGGGCATCGAAATTGCGCGTGGCTTGGCCAATTACGCCAGTGCCGAAGCCCGTTTGTTGTGTCGCAAGCCCTCGCACGAATACCAAGCGCTGCTCGGCTATACCGCTGAGCCCGAAATGGTGCATCGGGACAACCTCATACGCAGTGTTTGACCTGCTGCGGCCACCCTGGCCGCAGAGGGTCCGAGAAAAAAAGCCCACTCAAAGTGGGCTTTTTGCTGTTGTTTGGGCGCCGATCAACCTTGCGGGTTGGGGTCAAAACTGGCCCCCGGAGGCAACTCCATATGGGGTGGGGCCTGCATGTCCATGGGGCCTGCATCCTGCTCGGAGACATCACGCGGTCCACGGTTGCCCGCCCGAAGATAGCGGTTTTGGCGCTCTTGCCGGGGCAGGTAGCGGGCCAGTTCGGTCAGCGCCATTTCGTAAACGCCGCGCTTGAACTCCACCACCACATCCAGGGGGACCCAATAATCGTTCCAACGCCAGGCGTCGAACTCGGGGTGGTCTGTGGCGCGCAAATTCAGGTGGTGATCGTGCGTCACCATTTGAAGCAAGAACCAGATTTGTTTCTGGCCCTTGTAAAAGCCGCGAGCATCCCTGCGGATGAAGCGGTCTGGCACCTCATAGCGCAACCAGTCGCGGGTTCGGGCCACGATGCGCACATGCTCCGGTTGGAGCCCCACCTCTTCGTGCAGTTCTCGGTACATGGCCTGCTCGGGACTTTCTCCCCGGTCAATGCCACCCTGCGGAAACTGCCAGCTGTGGGTGCGTATGCGCTTACCCCAGAAAACCTGGTTTCTCTGGTTGAGCAGAATGATGCCGACGTTCGGCCTAAAGCCTTCACGGTCAAGCATAATCAACCTCAAATTTTTAAATTGTGTCCATTATGCACGCCGCACCGGTGCTTGCTCTTGGATGTTTCCCTGATGCCCCTGCAGAGTTAGCCCGCCGCGATGAAAGCCTCCCAGTTCCTCATTTCCACCCTTAAAGAAGCCCCAGCCGACGCTGAAGTGGTCAGCCACAAGCTGATGACCCGCGCCGGCATGATCAAAAAGCTGGGCGCTGGCATCTACAACTACATGCCCATGGGCTTGCGCGTGATCCGCAAGGTCGAAGCCATCGTGCGCGAAGAGATGAACCGCGCAGGCGCCATTGAGATGACCATGCCCGTGGTGCAGCCGGCCGAGCTGTGGCAGGAGACGGGTCGCTTTGAGAAGATGGGCCCCGAATTGCTGCGCATCCAGGACCGCCATGGCCGTGATTTTGTGATTCAGCCGACCAGCGAAGAGGTGGTGACCGACGTGGTGCGCCAGGAAGTGCGCAGCTACAAACAGCTGCCCAAAAACTTCTACCAAATCCAGACCAAGTTCCGCGACGAGCGCCGTCCCCGCTTTGGCCTGATGCGTGGCCGCGAATTCATCATGAAAGACGCTTACAGCTTTGACCGAGACGTGGCGAGCGCCAAGGCCAGCTACCAGGTGATGGCCGGGGCCTACCGCAAGATTTTTGACCGCTTTGGCCTGACTTACCGCGCCGTGGCGGCTGACAGCGGGGCCATCGGGGGTGATTTGAGCGAAGAGTTCCAAGTGATCGCGGCCACCGGCGAAGACGCCATCGTGTACTGTCCCGGCAGCAGCTACGCCGCCAACATCGAAAAAGCCGAAGCGCTGGCCCCCAGCCAGCCACGCGGTGCGGCCACGAAAGCCCTGACCAAGACCTCCACACCAGGCAAGAGCACCTGCGAAGACGTCGCTGCTTTGCTGGATGTGCCCCTGTCCACCACCGTCAAGTCGCTGGTGCTGGCCACCGACACCCTGAACGAGCAGGGCGAGATCGTCAAATCCCAAGTCTGGCTGCTGCTCTTGCGAGGTGACCACGACATGAATGAAGTCAAGGTCGGCAAGCTGCCTGGCATGGAAGGGGGCTTCCGCTTTGCCACGCTGAGCGAGATCGAAGAGCACTTTGGCTGCAAGCCGGGTTACCTGGGCCCCTTGAACCTGAAAAAGCCCGTGCACCTGGTGGCCGACCGCGACGTGGCCGTGATGGCCGACTGGATCTGCGGTGCCAACGAAGAAGACTTCCACATCACCGGCGTCAACTGGGGCCGTGACTTGCCCGAGCCTGCCCTGGTGGCCGACATCCGCAACGTGGTCGCCGGTGACAAGTCGCCCGACGGCCAAGGTGAGCTGGCCATCGAGCGCGGCATCGAGGTGGGCCACGTGTTCTATCTCGGCACCAAATACTCCAAGGCCATGAACGCCACCTTCCTGGACGAGAATGGCAAGCCTCAGTTCTTGGAGATGGGCTGCTATGGCATTGGCGTCACCCGACTGCCTGCTGCCGCCATCGAGCAAAACCACGATGAGCGCGGCATCATCTGGCCCGACGCGATTGCGCCCTTCACCGTGGTGGTCTGCCCCATCGGCATGGACCGCAGCGAAGCCGTCAAGGCCGAGGCTGAGCGCATTTATGCCGCCTTGTTGGCTGACGGGGTCGATGTGATTCTGGACGACCGTGGCGAGCGCCCCGGTGCCATGTTTGCCGACTGGGAACTGATCGGTGTACCGCACCGCATCACGATTGGCGACAAGGGCTTGAAAGATGGTTTGGTCGAGTACCAGCACCGCCGCGATGCCGAGTCCAGCAAAGTGGCTGTGGCCGACATCCTGGGCCACCTCAAGGGGCGTTTGGCCCCCTGAGCTGCACACCCAGTCCCATGACGCGCCCGGTCTTGCCCAGCCGTCGGGCTTGTTTGCTCAGTCTGTGGGGGACCTTGTTGCCCGTCGGGCTGGTGCATGCCGGTCGTCAAATCGAAGAGCCCCTGTCGCATGCTGTGCGTTCTGCCCTGAGCGCGGCGGTCGCGGCGGCGGCGCCGCCTGAGCCCCTGTTGCCCACCGATTCGGACCAGCAGGGCTATGCGCAGTGGCAAGCAGCGAGCAGCCAACGCCTGACGCGCTACAAAAAACACCCCATCGAACGTCAGGAGTTTTTGCAAACCCTTTGGTACGAAGCCCGCCGATCAGGCCTGCCCCTGTCGCTGGTGCTGGGCGTGGTGCAGGTCGAAAGCGCGTTTCGCAAATACGCCATCTCCAGCGCCGGGGCACGCGGCTACATGCAGGTCATGCCGTTTTGGGCGCGCCTGATCGGCGATGGGGACGAGAGCCGCCTGTTCCACATGCAGACCAACCTGCGCTTTGGCTGCGTCATCCTGCGCCATTACCTGGACCGCGAACGGGGCGACGTGTTCATGGCGCTGGGACGTTACAACGGTTCACGCGGACAGAGCGTTTATCCGCAGGCTGTGCTGGCCGCGCAGCGCGCTTGGTTGCAACCGGTGGATTGAGCGGGGACCGAGAACAAAAAAGCCACCCGAGGGGGTGGCTGTCCGGTGGGGCAGGGCCGCTGCCCTTGGTCGATCAGGCTTTGCCGTTGATGACCTGTTGTAACTCGCCCGATTCGTACATTTCCATCATGATGTCCGAGCCGCCAATGAACTCACCCTTGACGTAGAGCTGGGGAATGGTGGGCCAGTTGCTGTATTCCTTGATGCCTTGGCGGATTTCGGCGTCGTCCAGCACGTTCACGGTTTTCACCGTCTTGGGGTCCACGCCCACGGCTTTGAGGATCTGGATGGCGCGGCCCGAAAAGCCGCACATCGGGAAGCTGGCGCTGCCCTTCATGAACAGGGTGATGTCGTTGCCTTTGACGAGTTCGTCGATGCGTTGCTGGGTGTCGCTCATGTTGTTGCTCCAAATGGGGTCGGTGTCGGATGAAGTGAATTATGTCTCTGATTGAAAGTCTGCCATTTTCACAGGGATGTTGCTGTCAAACCGGCATCACTGCGCCAGTACAACGCTCGTGACCGCCCAGATCGCGGCGCGACTGCACCTGCACAAACCCGGCTTCGCGCAGGAGCGACTGCACTGGGGCGGCCTGGTCCCAGCCGTGTTCCAGCAGCAGCCAGCCGCCAGCGGCGAGGCGGCTGGGCGCCTGGGCGATGATTTGGCGGATGTCATCGAGGCCATCGGCACCACTTGTGAGGGCTTGCAGGGGTTCGTAGGTCAGGGCGGCCAGGTGCGGGTCGCCATCGGCCACATAGGGTGGGTTGGAGACGATCAGCTCAAAGGGCCCCGGTACCTTGTCCATCCAGTGGCTGAGCACGCACTTCACCGGCAAATTCAGGCGCAGGGCGTTGGCAGAGGCCACGGCCAGTGCATCGCTGCTGGCGTCGACCGCTGTGACGCATGCAGCAGGGCGTTGGTGCTGAAGGGCCAGGGCCACAGCGCCGCTGCCGGTGCCCAGGTCCAGCACGCGGGCTGCCTGGCCCGCAGGCAGCAACGCCAGTGCCCATTCAACCAGGATTTCCGTGTCGGGGCGCGGGTCCAGCACGCGGGCATCCACGTTGAGCGTCAGGCCAAAAAAGTCCTTGTGCCCGGTGATGTAGGCCACCGGCTCGCCCCGTAGGCGGCGCTGCAGGGCTTGGTCCCAGCGGTGTTGTTGTGCCTCGTTCAAGAGCTCGGTGTCGTGGGCCAGCAGCCAAGCGCGGTCGTGCAGCGGGCGTGCCAGGGCAAACAACAAGAGAATTTGTGCATCCACCCTGGCCAGTCCTTGACTCAGTGCTTGTTGCAGGCACTGCGCCACGCTGAGGCTGGTGTGCGAGGCTGTCACGCGGCCGCCCCGATTTCCAGTGCTGCCAGTTGCTCTGCGGCTTCATAAGCCTGCAGCGCATCGACCACATCTTTCAAATCGCCTTCCATGATGGTGAGCAGCTTGTACAGCGTGAGGTTGATGCGGTGGTCGGTCAGGCGCCCTTGCGGGAAGTTGTAGGTGCGGATGCGGTCGGATCGGTCGCCACTGCCGATCAGGCTTTTTCGTTCGGCGGCGTCTTTGGCGGCGCGCTCGGCACGGTCTTTTTCTTGAATACGTGCCGTCAGCACCTTCAGCGCTTGCGCCTTGTTGCTGTGCTGGCTGCGCCCGTCCTGGCATTCGGCCACGATGCCGGTGGGCAAGTGGGTGATGCGCACGGCCGAGTCGGTTTTGTTGATGTGCTGCCCGCCCGCCCCGCTGGCGCGGAAAGTGTCGATGCGCAAATCCGACGGGTTGATCTTGATGGCCTCGGCTTCGTCGGGCTCGGCCAACACCGCCACCGTGCAGGCGCTGGTGTGGATGCGGCCTTGGGTTTCGGTGGTGGGCACGCGCTGTACCCGGTGCCCTCCTGATTCAAATTTCAGCGCGCCATAGACCTGATCGCCTTCGATGCGCACCACCACTTCCTTGTAGCCACCGAGTTCGCTCACCGATTCGGACACGATCTCGCAGCGCCAGCCCTGACTTTCGGCAAAGCGCGTGTACATGCGCAGCAAGTCGCCTGCAAACAGGGCCGATTCGTCACCGCCAGTGCCTGCCCGGATTTCCACGAAAGCGGGGCGGGCGTCGTTGGGGTCTTTGGGCAGCAGCATGCGCTGGAGTTCTGATTCCAGGGTTTGCAGCTCTGTGCTGGCGCTCTTGACTTCTTCTGCGGCCATCTCGCGCAAGTCGGGGTCGTCCAGCATGGCTTGCGCTGTGGCCAAGTCCGACGTGCGCTGCTGAAAACGGGCAAAGCGCGTGGCCACGGCGCTGACTTCGGCGTGTTCCCGTGAGAGCTTCAAAAACTGGGCCATGTCGCCCATGATGTCTTCACGCGAAAGCAAAAAGTCCAGCTCGGTCAGGCGCAATGCATACCGTTCGAGTTGCTGGATCAAAAAGGGTTTCATGAGACCAAAAATGGGGGGCGGCGTTTCGGTTTGGACATTCGCCGTGGGTCGGCGAACAAAGGACGAGGGGTGGGGCGGTGTGGCAGCCGCCGAACCGCGAGGCCAATCGCTAACGCTCTTTGCGCAAGAAAACGCGCTGCACCGTTTGCAGCGTCTGCTCACGGTGTTCGGGGGCGCTGGTGCGCAGTTCTGCCAGGGCACCGTGCAGCATTTTTTGGGTCAAACCTTTGGACAGGGCTTCCATGACCGCCATGGGGTCGTCACCTCGCGCCAAGGACTTGCGGGCACGAGTCAACTCGGCATCACGCCATGCGTCGGCCTGGTTTTGCAGCTGCTGGATCAAGGGCACCGTGCCGCGTTGGCCCATCCAGTGCATGAAACTTTGTACCCCGGCGTCGATGATCACCTCGGCCTCGGCCACAGCCGCCTGTCGGTGAGCTTGGCCTGATTGCACCACGCTGGCCAGGTCATCGACGGTGTACAGGTAAACATCGTCCAGCGACTTCACTTCGGGTTCGATGTCACGTGGCACGGCCAAGTCGACCATGAACATGGGCCGGTATTTGCGTTTTTTCAGGGCCCGCTCGACCGCGCCCAAACCAATCAAGGGCAAGGTGCTGGCGGTGCAGCTGATCACGGCGTCGAACTCGTGCAGCCGCTCGGGCAGGTCGGCCAAAGGCATGACCTCGGCCCCGAATCGGTGGGCCAGCAGTTCGGCCCGGTCCAGGCTGCGGTTGGCGATCACCATCCCTTTGGGCTGTTTGGCCGCAAAGTGGGTGGCCACCAACTCGTTCATTTCGCCAGCACCGACAAACAGGATGCGGATGTCCTTGAGGTCTTCAAACAACTGGCTGGCCAAGCGCACCGAGGCAGCGGCCATGCTGATGGAGTGGGCCCCGATTTCGGTGGAGCTGCGCACCTCTTTGGCCACTGCGAAACTGCGTTGGAACAATTGGTTCAGGGTGCTGCCCAAAGCGCCGGCTTGTTCGGCAGCCCGAACAGCGTCCTTGAGTTGCCCCAAAATTTGAGCCTCGCCCAAGACCATCGAATCCAGTCCGCTGGCCACCCTGAAGGCATGGCGAGCGGCTTCATTGCCTTCCAACACATAGGTGTGGGCGTGCAGTTCAGAGGCGTTGACGCCCCCGGTTTGGGCCAGCCAGGTCAAGGTGTCGTGCGTGGCTGCCTGGTCGGCAGCACAGTAAATTTCTGTGCGGTTGCAGGTCGACAAGATGGCGGCTTCGGGCTCTTGCGCGATCCGGTGGGCCAAATCTCGGCGCAAACCGTGCAGGGTGGGCACCAGTTTGTCCACGGCGAACGCAAACCGGCCGCGCAGATCCAGCGGCGCTGTGGTGTGGTTCAAACCGAGGGTCCATACAGCCATGAGGGGCATTATAGGTGCGGTGTGTCAACTTTGCTTGACACTGACGGTTTGAAGCCTGCTGACGTTGCTTTCCATGCACAATCCCCATTTTTGTCCTGAGACCGAGGACCATTGATCCACCCACAGACAAAACCATGAGCTACTGGCAACTCCTTGTGCACTTGTTCAATTTTGTGTTGCCAGCTTTGGTCATGTCAGTTTGCATGCCATTGGCGGGGCGCTGGGTCATGGGCCTTGGGGGGCCCAGCATGGGTCGTCGCATGGCAGTGCACGCGGTCTGCGGGGTGTTGGTGCTGGCAGCAGGTGTGTGGCTGCAAGGCCATGACGGGAAAATGAGCACCTACTTCGCTTTGGTGCTGGTGGCGGCCACTGCCGAATGGGTGATGCACCGAGGCTGGACCCGAAATGGCGTCCGGTGAGGTGTCCCGGTATGCTAACGACTTCAATGGAGATCATCATGATGGGAATCAAACGCCGTACTTTGGGTGTTTTGTGTGGCGTAGGCTTGGGTCTGACCTTGGGCAGTGCCTGGGCTTTCCCGACCAAACCGATTCGGGTGGTGATGGGTTTTCCTGCAGGTGGGCCATTGGATCAGCACGCCCGTTTGCTGACAGACCGGCTTCAAGTTCAATTGGGGCAGCCCGTCCTGATCGATTACAAAGCCGGTGCAGGTGGCATCGTGGGCGCGCAAGAGGTGATGCGCGCGGCACCTGATGGGCACACCCTGATGCTGGCCAACACCGGGGTGATGGTCATCAACCCGGCGCTCTACACCAAGCTGCCTTACAGCACGCTGCGCGATTTTGTTCCGGTGGCCCGCACGGCCATGCAACCGCTGGCCTTGATGGTCAACCCCAAAGTGCCCGTGAACAATTTGAAGGAGTTTGTGGCTTATGCCAAGGCCCGTCCAGGTCAAGTCAATTACGGCTCTGCGGGCAACGGCGGCAGCAGCCATTTGGTGCCCGAGATGTTCAAGTCGGCCACGGGCCTGTTCATGGTTCATATCCCTTATCGGGGCAGTGCCCCCGCCTTCACCGACCTGATGGCGGGCCAGGTGCAGTTCATGGCCGAAAGCATTCCGCAGGCAGCCCAGTACCACAAGCAAGGGAAAGTGCGCGCACTGGCCGTGACCAGCCGAGAACGCAACCCTGCCTTACCCGACATCCCCACCGTGATCGAGACGGGCATTGCGAATTTCGAGGTGGTGGGCTTTTATGGTTTTTTGGCCCCAGCGGGCACGCCTAAAGACGTGGTCAACAAGCTGAGCGACGCTTTCAAAGCGGTGATGAACCAGTCTGACATCCGCTCGCGCATGGTGACACAGGGGGCTGATCCGGCTTACCTGGGGGCCGATGACTTTGCCAAATTTCTGACGGCCGAAATGCCGCGCTGGGCCGATGTGGTTCAGAAATCGGGGGCCAAGCTGGACTGACGCAGGCTGGTTCAGCTCGGGCTGAACAAGTCGACCCGGTCGGTGATGATGCCATCGGTACCCAAGGCCAAGAGATGCTGCGCTGCCCCATCGTCGTTGACGGTGTAGCTCAGGCACTTCATGCCTGCGCTGTGCACTTGGGACACGGTGGCTGCGTCCCACAGGGCGTAGTTGGCGACTACGGCCACGCATCCTAATTCTTGAGCTTTTTCAAACCAGCCGGACCACAGCGTGTCAACCAGCAGACCGCGTGGCAGCTCGGGTGCCGCTGTTTGTGCGGCTGCCAAAGCATCAGGTTTGAATGAAGTCAACAGTGGCGGCACTGCCGCGCCTTGCCAGAGTTGGGCGGCCTGACGCGCCACGGCCTCGCCCGTGGCGGCCTCGGTGCCTGGCGTGGGCTTGATCTCGATGTTCAGAAAGTACCCGTTGGCCATGCAAAACCGCGCCAGCGCTTCGAGCGTGGGCAGGGCCTCGCCAGCGTAGGTGCGTGAATGCCAGCTGCCCGCGTCCAGCTGCGACAGGGCATGCCAGGGCAGATCGCCGCCGATGCCTTGGCCGCTCGTGGTGCGCTCCAGTGTGGCGTCATGCATCAAAAACACCACACCGTCGGCGCTGAGCTTGGCATCGCACTCGAACATGCGGTAGCCGTGTTCTGCGCCCAGTCGGAAGGCGGCCAGGGTGTTTTCGGGGGCGAGCTTGCCCGCACCTCGGTGTGCGATCCATCGGGGGTAAGGCCAAGATGCGGTGCGCAGGGTCTGCATGGTCAGGCGATGCGTTTTTGGGTGAGGGCGTCAAACCAGTGCAGTTGCTCAGACCTTGGCGTGGCTTGAAAACTTTGGCCTGGTTCTGGTGCAGGCACCGAGGCATCCAGCCGCAAGGTCAGTGTTTCTTGCCCCAGGCGGGCATGCACCAAGCGCTCGGCACCCAGCAGCTCCACGGTGTCCGCTTGCAGCGTCCAGGCGCCATCGGAACCGATGTCCAGGTGCTCTGGGCGGATGCCCAGAATGCGGCCTTCCGGGGTGTTCGGAGCGTGTCTGAGCAAATTCATGGGTGGCGAGCCGATGAAGCTGGCCACAAAGGTGCTGGCCGGGCGGTTGTAGACCTCTTCGGGCGTGCCAAATTGTTCCATGTGCCCGCCGTTCATCACGATCATGCGCTGGGCCAGTGTCATGGCCTCGATCTGGTCGTGCGTGACAAACAGGCTGGTGATGCCCAATTCGCGGTGCAGTTTTTGAATCTCGAGCCGGGTCTGGGCGCGCAGTTTGGCGTCAAGATTCGACAATGGCTCGTCAAACAAAAACACCTGTGGCTGGCGCACGATGGCGCGGCCCATGGCCACGCGCTGGCGCTGGCCACCCGAGAGCTCGCGCGGCTTGCGCTGCAGCAGCTGGCTCAATTCGAGGATGCCTGCAGCCTTGTCCACCCGGGCCTTGATCTCGGCCACTGGCACTTTGGCGATTTTCAAGCCATAGGCCATGTTGTCGAACACGCTCATGTGCGGGTACAGCGCGTAGTTCTGGAACACCATGGCGATGTCGCGTTCGGCAGGCTCCAAGTCGTTGACGACCCGTTCACCGATCGAAATGGTGCCGCCCGAGATGTCTTCCAGGCCCGCCACCATGCGCAAAAGGGTGGATTTGCCGCAGCCAGACGGTCCGACGATGACGACAAATTCACCGTGTGCGATTTCGGCGCTCAGGTCATGAATGACAGTGTTGGCCTTGGCCCCTTGGCCATAGGTTTTGAGGATGTGTGTGAGGGTGATGGAAGCCATATGTTTTTTGATCAGACGGGGACAGATCGGCGTTTCGCACGGGTCTGTCCCCTGGTTCCTAATTTGACGGGGACAGAGCAACGCTTCGCATTGGTCTGTCCCCGGCGTATTTATTTCTCCGTATCGACCAGGCCCTTGACGAACCATTTTTGCATCAGGATCACGACCAACGCCGGGGGCAGCATGGCCAGGATGGCGGTGGCCATGACCACGTTCCACTCGGTGTAGGCCTCACCCGCGATCAGGCGCTTGATGCCCATCACCACCGGGTACATGTCTTCATTGGTCGTCACCAGAAGCGGCCACAGGTATTGGTTCCAGCCATAAATGAACTGGATCACGAACAGGGCCGCGATCGAGGTGCGTGTCAGCGGCAGCAGGATGTCGATGAAAAAGCGCATGGGCCCCGCACCGTCCATGCGCGCAGCCTCGACCAGCTCGTCTGGCACAGTCAAAAAGAATTGCCTGAACAAGAAAGTGGCGGTGGCAGACGCGATCAGCGGCACCGTCAGACCCGCGTAGCTGTTGAGCATGCCCAGATTGGCCACCACTTCGTAGGTGGGCCCAATGCGCACCTCCACCGGCAGCATCAGGGTGACAAAAATCATCCAGAACACCAGATTGCGCAAGGGGAAGCGGAAATACACGATGGCAAAGGCCGACAACAAAGAAATGACAATCTTGCCAATGGCAATCACCAGTGCACTGATCAGGCTGACCCACATCATGGGAGCAGCGGCCGGGATGCGGCTACCGGCACTGGTCTCGCCCCCAAACAGGGCGGTTTGGTAGGTTTCCAGGGCGTGGTTGCCGGGCCACATCGACATGGGCACCGACTGAGCAATGTCGGCCGCACTTTGGGTTGAGGCGACAAAGGTCAGGTACAGCGGAAAGGCCACGATCACCACCCCCAGGATCAGCACCAGGTGGGACAAGAGCGTGAGGCCGGGGCGTTTTTCAATCATGGGGCGCGCTCAGTACTGGACTTTTTTCTCAACAAAACGGAACTGCACCACGGTCAGGGCCACCACGATGAGCATCAGGATCACCGACTGCGCAGCCGAGCCGCCCATGTCCAGCGCCTTGAAGCCGTCGTAATAGACCTTGTAGACGAGGATGGCGGTGTCCTTGCCCGGGCCCCCTTGGGTGGTGGCATCGATGATGCCAAAGGTGTCAAAAAAGGCGTAAACCACGTTGATGACCAGGAGGAAAAACGTGGTGGGTGACAGCAATGGAAACACGATGGTCCAAAAGCGGTGCCAAGGGCTGGCCCCATCGATGGCCGCCGCCTCCAGCAGGGATTTGGGGATGGACTGCAGTCCGGCCAAAAAGAACAGGAAGTTGTAGGAAATCTGCTTCCAGACCGCGGCCATCACGATCAAGGTCATGGCGTGGCCGGAGTCCAGCAGGTGGTTCCATTCGATACCCACCGAACGCAGATAAAAGGCGATCACGCCCATCGGTGAGGCGAACATGAACAGCCACAAAACGCCCGCCACCACCGGAGCGACCGCATAAGGCCAGATCAGCAAGGTTTTGTAAATGGCCGCGCCCTTGAGCACGCGGTCGGCCATGACGGCCAACAACAGCGAAATGCTCAGGCCAAAAAAAGCCACCAGCACGGAAAACAACGCTGTGGTTTTGAAGGATTCGATGTAAGTGCTGTCGGCAAACAGGCGCTCGAAGTTCTCCATGCCGACAAATTCGGTGCTGATGCCAAAAGCATCCTGGGACAACACGCTTTGGTACAAGGCCTGACCGGCGGGCCAGAAAAAGAAGACCAGCACAATGGCCATTTGGGGGGCCACCAACAACCAGGGCAGCCACCGGGACTGAAAGCGAACGCGTTTTTCCATGGAAGTTCAGTTCAGACAAGCTAAAAAGCTCAAAAAGCAGGGGCCCAAGGGCCCTGCTTTCAAGACACACCCTGGGCCGCAAACGGCCCAAGAAAGGTTTACTTGTTGGCTTTTTCGAACCGTTCCAATTGCTCGTTGCCCCGCTTGACCGCGGCATCCAAGGCCTCTTTCGGGGACTTTTTACCCGCCCACACTTGTTCGAGTTCCTCGTCGTTGATGGTGCGAATCTGGACGAAATTGCCCAAACGGATGCCGCGCGACTTGTCTGTCGTTTTGCGGATCATTTGATTGACCGAGACATCGGTGCCTGGATTTTGTTTGTAAAAGCCACTCTTGTCGGTCATTTCGAAAGAGGCGGGGGTCAAAGGCAAGTAACCGGTGCGCTGGTGGCTGCGTGCGTCCACTTCTGGTTTGGACAGGTGGGCAAAGAACTGGGCAACGCCCTTGTATTCCTCGGCCTTTTTACCCGACATCACCCACAAGCTGGCGCCGCCAATCACGGTGTTTTGCGGAGCTCCTGCCACATCGGGGTAGTAAGGCAGCGTGCTGATGCCACTGGCGAACTTGGCGTTGCGCTTGATGTTGCCGTAAAGCGCTGAAGACCCGGTCATCATGGCGCATTCACCCGAGACAAACACCGCATCGGCCGCATTGCCGCGACCTTTGTAGACGAACAAACCGGTTTTGGCCATGTTGGCCAAGTTATCGATGTGTCGCACATGCAGTGGGGTGTTGTAGGTCAGCCGGGCGTCAATGCCACGCATGCCGTTGCCCTTGGTGGCGAACTCGGTGTTGTGCCAAGCCGAGAAGCTCTCCAGTTGGGTCCAGCTCACCCAGCTGGTGGTGAAAGGGCACCTGTGGCCACTGGCTTTGAGTTTGCCGGCGGCCAGCGCCACTTCTGGCCAGGTTGTCGGGGGCTTTTCAGGGTCCAGGCCAGCAGCCTTGAAGGCGTCTTTGTTGTAGTGGAAGACGGTGGTCGAACTGTTGAAAGGAAAGCTCAGCATTTGGCCGCTCGGGGCCGTGTAGTAACCAGCCACGGCAGGCACGTAATTTTTGGGTTCAAACTTGATGCCGGCATCCGCCATGATTTTGCCCACAGGCACGATGGCCCCTTTGCTGGCCATCATGGTGGCGGTGCCCACTTCAAACACCTGCAGGATATGAGGCGCATTGCCCGCGCGGAAAGCGGCGATGGCTGCGGTCATGGATTCGTCATAGCTGCCCTTGAATGTAGGCACAATTTTGTACTGAGTCTGGCTCGCATTGAAGTCTTTGGCATGGTCATTGACCCATTCGCCCAGGGCGCCGCCCATGGAATGCCACCATTGGATTTCGGTTTGGGCTTGGGCGGACAGACTGGCCAAGCCCAATGTGAGGGCGCTGAGCGTGAGTTTCAGTGACATAAGGACTCCTGGGTGAATGATGAAGGTCAGACCGTCTCAAACGGCCAGACCTGTGGGATGACTGAAGTTGGACCCTGTCCATGGTGGGTCGGACCAATGACATTTGCATTAAAACGGTGTGAAGATTGGGTGACAACCCGGGGTTTCCATGAGATTCTGACAGGTGCCCCCACCCCCGGCGCGTGATTGTTGCACTGCGGTAACATTCAACCTCAGCCGTTATGACACTTGTTTCGGGTCTGGCTGACAGCGTCTTCCAAGACGACCATGACTGCGCCAAACCATGAATGCACCCACCACCCTTCAACAATTGATGCAAGCCGATGCCGATGCGCCGCGCTTGCGTGAGATTCCTTACAACTACACCAGCTTTTCTGACCGGGAAATCGTGCTGCGTTTGCTGGGGGATTCGGCTTGGGATCTTCTGAATCAACTGCGTCAGGAGCGTGGAACGGGCCGTTCGGCCAGGATGTTGTACGAAGTCTTGGGCGACATTTGGGTGGTCGAGCGCAATCCTTACCTCCAGGATGATTTGTTGGACAACCCGGGCCGCCGCAAGATGTTGGTGGATGCCCTGCATCACCGCCTGGGTGAAGTGCAAAAACGCCGCACCCCAGGTGTGGACGCCGCTCGGGATGCCTTGGTTGGCCAATTGCTGGCTTTGGCCACTCAGGCTGTCAGCCAATTCAGCGAACGTTTCACCCGCATGGCCAAGCTGCGCAGCCAGGTGCAAAAGACCCTGGGGCGCCTGACGGCCAAGGACAACATCAAGTTCGACGGCCTCTCGCGGGTCAGCCATGTGACCGATGCCACCGACTGGCGCGTGGAATACCCCTTTGTGGTGCTCACGCCCGACACCGAAGAGGAAATGGCGGGCCTGGTCAAGGGATGTATCGATATCGGCCTGACCATCGTGCCCCGTGGCGGCGGCACGGGCTACACCGGCGGCGCGATCCCACTGACCTGGAAGAGCGCGGTCATCAACACCGAAAAGCTCGAAGCCATGACCGAAGTCGAGATGGTCGATCTGCCGGGCATCGCTCACAAAATCCCAACCATTTGGACCGAAGCCGGTGTGGTCACCCAGCGAGTGGCCGATGCGGCCGAGCGCGGCGGTTTCGTCTTTGCCGTGGACCCCACTTCGGCCGAAGCCAGTTGCATTGGCGGCAACATCGCCATGAACGCGGGCGGCAAAAAGGCGGTTTTGTGGGGCACGGCCCTGGACAACCTGGCCAGCTGGCGCATGGTCACCCCCGACGCCGAATGGCTGGATGTGGTGCGCATGGACCACAACATGGGCAAGATCCACGATGCCGATGTCGCCACCTTCGAGCTGCGCTACTTCAAGGCCGACGGCAAAACCCCGATCCGCACCGAAACCCTGACCATACCGGGCAAGACTTTCCGCAAGGAAGGCCTGGGCAAGGACGTGACCGACAAATTCCTGAGCGGTCTGCCCGGCGTGCAAAAAGAAGGCTGCGACGGTTTGATCACCAGCGCCCGTTGGGTGGTGCACCGCATGCCCACCCACACCCGCACGGTGTGCATGGAGTTTTTTGGCCACGCCCGCGAGGCGGTGCCCAGCATCGTCGAGATCAAGGACTTCATGTTCGCCGAGCAAAAGCGCACCGGCACCGTGATGGCGGGGCTGGAGCATCTGGACGACCGCTATTTGCGCGCCGTGGGTTACTCCACCAAGTCCAAGCGCGGTGGATTCCCCAAGATGGTGCTGATCGGTGACATCGCCGGTGACAATGCCGACGACGTCGCCAAGGCCACGTCCGAGATCGTGCGCATTGCCAATTCGCGCAGCGGGGAGGGCTTCATCGCCATCAGTCCCGAGGCGCGCAAGAAATTCTGGCTGGACCGTAAAAAGACCGCCGCCATTTCGCGCCACACCAACGCCTTCAAGGTGAACGAAGACGTGGTGATCCCCTTGCCGCGCATGGCCGAGTACACCGATGGCATCGAGCGCATCAACATCGAGTTGAGCTTGCGCAACAAGCTCAAGCTGTGCCGCGAAATCGAAGCCTTTCTGGAAAGGGGCAATCTGCCCTTGGGCAAGCAAGACGATGCCAACGAGATCGCGTCGGCCGAGCTGCTCGAAGACCGTGTGGCGCAAGCCCTGACCGTGGTGCGTGAGGTGCAAGCGCAGTGGCAAGGCTGGTTGAACCAAGTCGATGAACTGTTCCCCCAGTTGCAAGACCATTCCTTGCGTGCCAGCTGGAAAACGCAAATCCGTCCGGCTTTCCAGAACATCTTCTCGGGCTCGGCCTTTTTGCCGATCCTGAACGAGGTCACAGCCATTCACCAGCGCGTGCTCAAAGGCCGGGTGTGGGTGGCGCTGCACATGCACGCGGGTGACGGCAATGTGCACACCAACATCCCTGTGAACAGCGACAACTACGAGATGTTGCAAACCGCACACGAAGCGGTGGCCCGCATCATGGTGCTGGCGCGCAGCCTGGATGGCGTCATTTCAGGCGAGCACGGCATCGGCATCACCAAGCTGGAGTTCTTGACCGACGCTGAGCTGGCCAATTTCACCGCTTACAAAGCCAAGGTGGACCCGCAAGGCCGCTTCAACAAGGGCAAGTTGCTGCGCGGCTCGGCCCTGAGTGGTCTGGGCGAAGACGTGCATGCGGCCGACCTGACGCATGCCTACACCCCCAGCTTTGGCCTGATGGGCCATGAGTCACTGATCATGCAGCAGTCGGACATTGGCGAGATCGCTGCCAGCGTGAAAGACTGCCTGCGTTGTGGCAAGTGCAAGCCGGTGTGCGCCACGCATGTGCCGCGTGCCAATTTGCTGTACAGCCCGCGCAACAAAATCCTCGCCACCTCTTTGCTGGTCGAGGCCTTTTTGTACGAAGAGCAAACCCGCCGGGGCATCTCGATCAAACACTGGCAAGAGTTCGAAGACGTGGCAGACCATTGCACGGTGTGCCACAAGTGCCTGACGCCTTGCCCAGTCAACATCGACTTTGGCGATGTGTCCATGAACATGCGCAACCTGCTGCGCAAGATGGGGCAAAAGAGTTTCCGGCCTGGCAATGCGGCGGCCATGTTCATGCTCAATGCCACCAACCCCGAAACCATCAAGCTGGCCCGCATGGCCATGGTGGGCGTGGGCATGAAGGCGCAGCGCTTTGTGGCCGGTTTGCTCAAAGGTGTGGCGCGCAAGCAAACCAGCGCACCGCCCGCCTCGGTGGGCACTGCACCGATCAAAGAGCAGGTGATCCACTTCATCAACAAGAAGATGCCGGGCAACTTGCCCAAGAAAACCGCGCGGGCCTTGCTGGACATCGAAGACAACGATTACGTGCCCATCATCCGCAACCCGAAAGCCACCACATCTGAATCCGAAGCGGTGTTTTATTTCCCTGGTTGCGGCTCTGAGCGCCTGTTCAGCCAGGTGGGCCTCGCCACCCAGGCCATGCTCTGGCATGTGGGCGTGCAGACCGTGTTGCCGCCGGGTTACCTGTGTTGCGGTTACCCGCAAAAGGGCTCGGGCCAGTTCGACAAGGCCGAAAAAATCATCACCGACAACCGCGTGCTGTTCCACCGCGTGGCCAACACGCTCAACTACCTGGACATCAAGACCGTGGTGGTCAGTTGCGGCACATGCTACGACCAGTTGCAGGGCTACCAGTTTGACAAGATCTTTCCCGGCTGCCGCATCATCGACATCCACGAGTTCTTGCTGGAAAAGGGCATGAGGCTGGAGGCCGGCGGCGCTTACCTGTACCACGACCCTTGCCACAGCCCCATGAAGCAGCAAGAGCCCATGAAGACCGTCAAGGCCTTGATGGGTGACAAGGTGCTCGAGAGCAAGCGTTGCTGTGGCGAGTCGGGCACCCTGGGCGTGACACGCCCCGACATTTCGACCCAGGTGCGCTTTCGCAAGGAAGAAGAGCTGCTCAAGGGCGAAGCGGCTCTGCGCAGCAGTGGCGCGCTGGCCCCAGAGGCTAATGTGAAAGTCCTGACCAGTTGCCCCAGCTGCCTGCAAGGCCTGTCCCGCTACGGTGATGACATGAAAAACGGCCTGCTCGAAGCCGATTACATCGTGGTCGAAATGGCCAAGCACATTCTGGGTGAAGGGTGGATGCCCGAGTACGTCAACGCCGCCAATGCCGGCGGCATCGAGCGCGTGTTGGTCTGACTTGCACTGAAAGAAACACATGGCCGGATTGAAAAAAGACATGCCCACGCCCGAGTCATTGACGGTGCACGGGCAGAGCAAAGTGCTGGAAATCGGTTTTTCGGACGGGGCGCAGTTCCGCATTCCGTTTGAGCTGATGCGGGTGTATTCGCCATCGGCCGAAGTGCAAGGCCATGGCCCTGGCCAGGAAGTGCTGCAAACCGGCAAGCGCGAGGTCGGCATCGTCGAGATCGAGCCGGTGGGCAACTACGCGGTCAAGCCCACTTTTTCGGATGGCCACGAGTCGGGCCTGTTCACCTGGGAATACCTGTACTTTTTGGGCGACCAGCAAGCCGCGCTGTGGAAACAATACGAAGACCGACTGCAAGCGGCGGGCATGAGCCGCGATGCGCCCATGGTCGAGGCCTCGGCGGGCGGCAGTTGCGGTCACAAGCATTGAGGAGCGGCGCATGAGCACCACCCATTTCGGCTTCAAAACCGTCGACGAAAAAGAAAAAGCCCAACACGTGCGCGGGGTGTTCGACTCGGTCGCGTCCAAGTACGACGTCATGAACGACCTGATGTCCATGGGCCTGCACCGTGCATGGAAGGCCTACACCGTTCAGGTGGCCAACCTCAAAGAAGGTGACCAGGTGTTGGACATCGCAGGCGGCACCGGCGATTTGTCGATGGCCTTTGCCAAAAAAGTGGGGGCTACAGGCCGTGTGGTGCACACCGACATCAACGAAGCCATGCTTTCTACCGGGCGTGACCGCCTCTTGGACCACGGCCTGGCGCTGCCCACCCTGGTGTGCGATGCCGAGAAGCTGCCTTTTCCCGATGGCCACTTCCATGTGGTCAGTGTGGCATTCGGACTGCGCAACATGACACACAAGGATGTGGCCCTCAAGGAAATGTGCCGTGTGCTCAAGCCGGGTGGCAAATTGTTGGTGCTGGAGTTTTCCAAGGTGGCCAAGCCGTTGGAAAAAGCCTACGACTGGTACAGCTTCAAAATTTTGCCCAACTTGGGCAAACTGGTGGCGGGCGATGCCGACAGCTACCGCTACCTGGCCGAGTCCATCCGGATGCACCCTGGGCAAGAAGAGCTGAAAACCCTTATGAAAAATGCCGGATTTGGACACGTTGATTTTCACAACTTGTCCGCGGGGGTGGTAGCCTTGCACATGGGCATTAAATGTTGACGCCCAAAACTGAATGATCTGAGTTGGAGACACCATGAACAACAAACTCGTAACCCTGATGCTCGCTGGCGTGATGGCCTTGGGTAGCCTGAATGCAGAAGCAGCTCGCCGCATGGGCGGTGGCAAGTCTGTTGGGCAGCAATCCAACCAGGTGACCAAGCGCGACGCTGCGCCACAAACGCCCGCTGCGCCCGCTCAGAACGCCGCGCCCACCAACGCGGCCAAGCCTGCCGCAGCGCCTGCCGCAGCAGCACCTAAAAAGCCTTGGGGTGCCATGTTGGGCGGACTGGCTGCCGGTCTGGGATTGGCTTGGTTGGCCAGTTCATTGGGTCTGGGTGAGGCATTTGGCAACATCTTGATGGCCTTGTTGATTGGCGTGGCTGTGGTGGCCGTGATCGGCATGGTATTGCGGGCCCGTCGCGGCGGCGCCGCTCAATCGGGCGGCTTGGCCTACCAGGGCGCAGGTGGGTCTGCTCAGAATCCTGCCACTTACAAAGAGTACAGTCCTCAAAACGTCGGAAACGACTCATCGGCCCGTCCTTGGGAAGGTCAGAACACCCGCTTTGATGGTTCAGCGGCCTCTCAGTCCACGGGTTCCATGATCGGCTCGGGCATTGGCTCTGGCCTGAACACCCCAAGCAGCGACGCCTTGGACGGTTCGCAAACCTGGGGCATTCCGGCTGGTTTTGATGTGGACAATTTTGTCAGCGCAGCCAAGCGCAACTTCGTGACCTTGCAGGACGCCTGGGACCGCTCTGACATCTCGGCCTTGCGTGCCATGATGACCGACGCCATGGTGGTTGAAATCCGCAACCAGTTGGCCGAGCGCGAAGCCCAGTTCCCTGGACAACCCAATAAGACCGAAGTGGTCATGCTCGATGCCCAACTCTTGGGTATTGAAGAACAAGCCGATGTGTACATGGCCAGCGTGGAGTTCAACGGCATGATCCGCGAAGACGCGTCTTCCGGCCCCAGCCCATTCCGCGAGGTCTGGAACATGACCAAGTCCAAGCAAGGCGGTGGCTGGCTGGTCGCTGGCGTACAAGCCCTTCAATAAAGCTCGGCTCCGAAGGGGCCTGTGCTTTCGGGAATAATCGGGGACTATGGCAACACAGTCCCCTTTTTCTTGGGCCGCTCAGGCGCTCCCCGACATGCTCCAACGTTTCACACAAGAGTTTCAGCCCCCCACTTGGGTGGTGGATGAATCGCTCAATCGTTTGGTGCTGTTTCTCAACCATGTCTTGATGAGCGAACCCGAGGCCATGGCGCGGCTGGCCAGGCAAAAAGGCCAGCGCATCGAGCTGGTTTGGGACCGCTTGCAACTTCAGCTCACCCCCACACCTGCGGGTCTGCTTGAGCGCGGTCGCTTCGAGGGTTTTGACCTGCGACTGACCGTGACCGAAGAGTCGCCCATCGCGATCGCTTCCGCCTTGGCCCGGGGCGACAAACCCAAAGTTCGCATCGAGGGAGATGTGCAATTGGCCGCCGAAATCAACTGGCTGATTGACCATGTCCGCTGGGATGCTGAAGAGGACTTGGCCCGGCTGTTGGGTGATGCACCAGCCCACACCTTGGTCCAATCCGCACGCCAGGCCATGGCCGCTTTGCGCAGTTTTGTTGCCCAAAGGCCCGGCAACGGGCTGCGCACAGGCAGCGCAGCATGATGCGCTGGGGCCGCTTCGGACGCGGTGCTTTCATTGTTTTCATCGTCTTGCGCTATGGCCTGGACGAGTTGGTGTTGTCGAGCTTTCAAAAACCCTGGATTCGCCTGCTGGCCCGCGTGCTTTCGGTTGGACGTGACTTGCGCTCGCCACGCGCTGTGCGTTTGCGCGAGGCGCTGGAGCGGCTGGGTCCGATTTTTGTGAAATTTGGTCAGGTGCTGTCTACTCGCCGCGATTTGCTGGCCCCAGACATCGCCGAAGAACTGGCCAAACTGCAAGACCGGGTGCCGCCTTTCAGCTCGACCGTGGCGGTGGCCTCGATCGAGCGGGCGTTTGGCCGCCCTGTGGACGATATCTTTGAGACCTTCGAGCGCGAACCGGTCGCCAGTGCCTCCATTGCGCAGGTGCACTTTGCCACTTTGCGCAACAAGGCCGGAGATGTGCGCGAGGTGGCGGTCAAGGTCTTGCGGCCAGGCATGTTGCCTGTCATCGACAAAGACCTGAGCCTGATGCGCATGATGGCCGGTTGGGTGGAGAGCCTCAGTGCCGATGGCAAACGACTCAAGCCCCGCGAGGTGGTGGCCGAATTTGACAAATACCTGCATGACGAGCTGGACTTGGTGCGTGAAGCGGCCAATGCCGCGCAGCTGCGGCGCAATATGCAGGGTCTCGATCTGGTGCTGATCCCCGAGATGATCTGGGACTTTTGCCACCCCGAGGTTATTGTCATGGAGCGCATGCATGGCGTGCCCATCAGCCAGGTGGACCGCTTGCGTGAGGCGGGGGTGGACATCGCCAAGCTTGCGCGCGATGGCGTGACGCTGTTTTTTACCCAGGTGTTCAGAGACGGCTTTTTTCATGCCGACATGCACCCTGGCAACATCCAAGTCAGCCTGGCGCCCGAGACTTTTGGCCGCTACATTTCGCTCGACTTCGGCATTGTGGGGACTTTGACCGAGTACGACAAAGAGTACTTGGCGCAAAACTTCACGGCGTTTTTCCGGCGTGACTACAAGCGCGTGGCCGAACTGCACATCGAGTCGGGCTGGGTGCCGGAAGACACCCGGGTCGATGAACTGGAATCCGCCATCCGTGCCGTTTGCGAGCCTTACTTTGACCGACCCTTGAAGGAAATTTCATTGGGCATGGTGCTGATGCGCTTGTTCCAGACTTCGCGGCGCTTCCATGTCGAGATCCAGCCGCAGCTGGTGCTTTTGCAAAAAACCTTGCTCAACATCGAAGGCCTGGGCCGCGACCTGGACCCGGACTTGGACCTGTGGAGCACCGCCAAGCCCTTTCTTGAAAAGTGGATGCTCGACCAAATCGGCCCCAAAAAGCTCTGGGAGCAGCTCAAAGACCAGGCTCCGCATTACGCCAAACTGTTTCCGCAATTGCCCCGCTTGTTGCACGAGTACCTCAAGACACCGCGTCAAGGCGATGCGCGACAGATCGAGCAATTGCTCGCCGAGCAAAGGCGGACCAACAAATTGCTGCAAACCCTGATTTACGCGGGGCTGGGTTTTGTGGTTTCCTTGCTCGTTTTGCAGGTGGGCATCCATCTGCGCGTCTTTTATTGAACCTCAATCAAGGAGAAGCAGGTGCTGCTGACTTTCGTCATGGCCTATCTGGCCGTCACCATTTGCATTGGTTTGTTGGCGTCGCGTCGCGTGCACGGGGCCAAGGATTATCTGGTGGCAGGGCGCAGTTTGCCCCTGTACATGAACGTGGCCACCGTGTTCGCCACCTGGTTCGGCGCAGAAACCGTGCTCTCCGTGTCGGCCACCTTTGCCAAGGATGGTTTGAATGGCATTCCTGGTGACCCTTTTGGCGCCACGGTGTGCCTGGTGTTGGCGGCGCTGTTGTTTGCCAAGCTGTTTTACCGTCTGAACCTGCTGACCATCGGTGACTTTTACAAAGTGCGCTATGGCAAGTCGGTTGAGGTGCTCACCAGCGTGGCGATTGTCCTGTCTTATTTGGGTTGGACCTCGGCGCAACTGACGGCGCTGGGTTTGGTCATTCATGTGCTGTCGTCCGGGGCCATTGACCTGAACTACGCGATCATGATGGGCGCAGGTGTGGTGTTGTTGTACACCGTCTTTGGTGGCATGTGGTCGGTGGCCTTCACCGATTTGCTGCAGACGGTGGTGATCGTGGTGGGCTTGATGGCAGTCGCCTTGTTGGTGGGCGACAACGCCGGCGGCTTTGACAAAGTCATTGCCCAAGCGGCCGCCGATGGCAAGTTCGACATGTTCCCCGCAGACATGGACGCCGCTGCCTGGTGGGCCATGGCGGGCGCGTTCTTTGCGTTCGCTTTCGGCTCCATTCCCCAGCAAGACGTGTTCCAGCGCATGACCAGCGCCAAAGACGAGAAAACCGCTGTCCGCGGCACCCTCATCGGTGGTCTGATGTATTTCGTGATGGCCTTCATTCCCTTGTACATCGCCTACGCAGCGCTGATCGCTCACCCCGAGCTCAAGGCCTTGTTTGACTCTGAAGATGCCCGCGCCATCCAGCGCATCCTGCCAGATTTGGTGCTGGGCCAGATGCCCATGTGGGCACAGATTCTGTTTTTTGGCGCTTTGCTCTCGGCCATTTTGTCAACCGCCAGTGGTGCTTTGCTGGCCCCCACTGCCACTTTCACCGAGAACGTGCTCAAGCCCTTTGTGCCCCACATGAGTGACCGCCAGTTCTTGCTGCTCTTGCGTGTCATTTTGGTCACCTTCACGGCTTGTGCCTTGCTGTTCGCCATGAACAGCACCAGCACCATGTACGAAATGGTGCAAAACGCCTACAACGTGACCCTCACCGGGGCCTTTGTGCCCTTGGTGGCCGGGGCCTTCTGGCGCCGTGCCAACACCCAAGGCGCCTTGTTCTCCGTGGTCTTGGGGGTCGGCACTTGGTTGGTGTTCAATTTCCTGGCCCCAGAAACCCTGGTGCCCGCCAACTTGCTGGGCTTGGCCGCTTCCATCTTTGGCATGCTGCTGGGCTCCTTGACCCCCACCGTGATTCCGAACCGGGGCCAGTCCATCGCCAGCGCCTTGGGTCACGCCGACAAAGCCCCCTCTGGCCATTGATGTGACACTGCCGCTGCCCCTGAGAGTGGGGGCAGCCAGAGGTGTCAAGACCTTGAAGGGCGTTGCCAAGCCTATAATTGAAGGTTTTCTTGCATCACCCTCAAAGGCTTTTCACATGCCCATCTACGCTTACAAATGCGACGCCTGCGGCCATGCCAAGGATGTTCTGCAAAAAATCAGCGATGCGCCCCTGACCGACTGCCCGGTTTGTGGTGCGCCCAAATTCAACAAGCAACTCACAGCGCCTGGTTTCCAGCTCAAAGGCACCGGCTGGTACGCCACCGATTTCAAAGGCTCTGGGGGGGCGGCAACTGCCGCCCCAGCAGCAGCGGCCACCGACGCCGTGGCCAGCCCTGCGCCTTCAGCGGGCAGTGAGACGACGCCTTCAGCATCAACCAGCGCCAGCGCCTGTGCGGCGTCTTGTGCTTGCCACTGATGCGCACTGAAACCTTAGCCCACGATTGACCCTCATGTCACAACGCAGCTTCAAACAGTACTTCATCACCGGCTTGCTGGTGTGGCTGCCCATGGGCATCACGGTGTGGGTCATCATGTGGCTGGTGGGCGTGCTCGACGCCATCTTTCGGGCGGTGCTCCATGCGGCCGACACCCTGATTCCAGGAATTCATGCCAATGCCGAATACCTGCGGGGTGTGCCTGGTTTGGGTGTGGCCATTGTGGCCGTGTTCATTTTCGCCACGGGTGTGTTTGTGGCCAATATGTTTGGCCAATGGTGGTTGCGCAAATGGCACGGCATGATGAACCGCATCCCTGTGGTGCGCAGCATTTACACCAGCGTCAAGCAGGTGGCCGACACCTTGTTTTCAGGCAGCGGCCATGCGTTTTCCAAGGCCTTGTTGGTGCAGTACCCCAGGCAAGGTTCATGGACCGTGGCTTTCCTGACGGGGCAACCTGGGGGTGAAGTGGCCACCCACATGAGCCAGCCCATGGTCAGCGTGTATGTGCCCACGACCCCCAACCCCACTTCGGGTTTCTTTTTGATGATGCCCAGGGCCGATGTGGTCGAGCTCGACATGACCGTGGACGACGCCCTCAAGTACATCATCTCCATGGGCGTGATGGTGCCCCCGATTCGCACAGCCAAACCCGGGGCTGATGCCCTGAAGGCCCCGAAAGCCCCCTGAAGCTCTCTTTTTTCGAACTGTTACTGCGTTTTCAGAAAGTACAACATGTCCATGCGCTCCCACTATTGCGGTCTGGTGACCGAAGCCCTGACTGGCCAAACCGTGAGCCTGTGCGGCTGGGTCAACCGTCGCCGTGACCACGGTGGCGTGATCTTCATCGACCTGCGCGACCGCGAAGGCTATGTGCAGGTGGTGTGCGACCCCGACCGCCCCGACATGTTCAAAGTGGCCGAAGACGTGCGCAACGAGTACTGTGTGCAAATCAAAGGTGTGGTGCGTGCGCGTCCTGAGGGCACCACCAACGACAACCTCAAAAGCGGCAAGATCGAAGTGCTTTGCCACGAGTTGATCGTCTTGAACGCTTCTGTGACACCCCCGTTCCAGATTGACGAAGACAACTTGTCCGAAACCACACGCCTGACGCACCGCGTGCTGGACCTGCGCCGCCCCTACATGCAAAACAACCTCATGCTGCGCTACAAGGTGGCGATGGAGGTGCGCAAGTACTTGGACGAAAACGGCTTTGTGGACATCGAAACCCCCATGCTGACCAAGAGCACGCCCGAAGGCGCGCGCGACTATTTGGTGCCCAGCCGCGTCCACGATGGCCAGTTCTTTGCCTTGCCGCAGTCGCCCCAGCTGTTCAAGCAGCTCTTGATGGTCGCGGGCTATGACCGTTATTACCAGATCACCAAGTGCTTCCGTGACGAAGACTTGCGTGCAGACCGCCAGCCCGAATTCACCCAGATCGATATCGAAACCTCCTTCCTGACCGAAGAAGAGATCCGCGACATGTTCCAGGGCATGATCAAACGCGTGTTCCAAAACACCATCGGTGTGGACCTCGGCGAATTCCCCGTCATGACCTACCAGGATGCGATGCACCTGTACGGCTCTGACAAGCCCGACCTGCGCGTGAAGCTGCAGTTTGCCGAAGTCACCGACGTCATGGGCGATGTGGACTTCAAGGTGTTCTCGGGCGCGGCCAACATGAAGGGTGGCCGCGTGGTGGCCCTGCGTGTGCCGGGCGGCTCGGTCGAGGGCGGTGGCATCAGCCGTGGCGAGATCGACGCGTACACCGAGTTCGTCAAGATCTACGGGGCCAAGGGCCTCGCTTACATCCGTGTCAACGACCTGTCCAAAGGCCGTGATGGTTTGCAGTCGCCCATCGTCAAGAACATCCACGACGCTGCATTGAATGCGGTGTTGGAGCGCTCCGGTGCGCAAAACGGCGACCTGATTTTCTTCGGGGCCGACAAGGCCAAGATTGTTAATGACGCCATCGGCGCCTTGCGCATCAAGATCGGCCACAGCGAGTTCGGCAAGAAGAACGGCTTGTTCGAAGACCGTTGGGCCCCCATGTGGGTGGTGGACTTCCCGATGTTCGAATACGACGACGAAAGCCAACGCTACACCGCCGTGCACCACCCCTTCACCGCGCCCAAAGACGGCCACGAAGACTGGATGGTCACCGCCCCCGAGAAGTGCATCTCCAAGGGCTACGACATGGTCTTGAACGGCTGGGAAATGGGCGGCGGCTCGGTGCGTATCCACCGCGCAGACGTGCAGCAAAAAGTGTTTGACGCTTTGAAGATCACGCCCGAAGAAGCCCAGCTCAAGTTCGGCTTCTTGCTCGACGCCCTGCAATACGGTGCACCGCCACACGGTGGCTTGGCCTTCGGCCTGGACCGCATCGTGACCTTGATGACCGGTGCCGAATCGATCCGCGACGTGATCGCCTTCCCCAAGACCCAACGTGCGCAGTGTTTGCTCACGCAAGCGCCCAGCCCGGTGGACGAAAAGCAGCTGCGCGAATTGCACATCAAGTTGCGCAACGTGGACACGGCCAAAGCCGCATAAGCTGCGCTCCAACCTGCCAAACGACAACGCCACCTTCGGGTGGCGTTGTCGTTGGTGGGTCAAATGTGTGGGCCTTCGTCAGCCCAAGGCGGAAGACGGCTCAAACGCATGGCTGTTTTGACAAGTTGTGACTGGCCCACAAAAAAGGCTTCAAAACCGAAGTCTTGAAGCCTTTGATGTTGGTGGTCAGCCGTGAGGCTGAACCCAAAATTTGACAACGGCATTCAAGCCGTTGAAGGGGTGCAGGGCTCAGTAGCCGCCGCGACCACCACCGCCGTAGCCGCCACCGCCGGAGCGATCGCCGCCACCGCCGTAGCCGCCGGAGCGGTCACCGCCACCGTAGCCACCGCCACCGGAGCGGCCGCCACCGCCGTAACCGCCACCACCACCGAAGCCACCTGTGCGTGGAGGACGTGCCTCCATCGGACGGGCTTCGTTCACGGTGATGCTGCGGCCACCCAGAGATTGGCCATTCATGCCGTTGATGGCGGCTTGTGCCTCGGCATCGCTGCCCATTTCCACAAAACCAAAGCCTTTGGAGCGGCCAGTGTCACGCTCCATCATGACTTTGGCGCTGGTGATGGCGCCAAATTCGCCAAAAGCCTGTTGCAGGTCTTCGTCGCGAACGCTGTACGGCAAATTGCCGACGTAAAGTTTATTGCCCATGGGGACTCCTCAGAAATACAAAAAAACAAAGCGATGGGGTCCCGAAAGCACAACAAACTGAGAACTGCCGCCGTAGCGCGCGAAACTGACCGATCACCTGACTAGTGCCGTTTTTCATGACGTGCACGCACGCATTATGGGGCATAGCGCTGAAAGGCCCTAATTCTGGCGGGGCGCGACTGTTTTGCCCTGACTTCTCAAAGGTGAAGGTCTTCAGCAGTCAGTTGGTGAGATGGAGCACACTGGTCACAGTCAATTCGTGCGGGACTTCATAGTCCGCCACAATCCAGGCGCGGCTGGGGTGCTGGCTCGCTTCAGACAAAAAGTCTTTGACCACCCGGATCGACAGTTGGTCAAGGGAGACAAAGGGCTGGTCCAGCAAGGTCACCGTGGCACCCGACGCCAAGGCGGCGACCAGCATGACTTTTTGGCGGCTGCCAGTGGACAGCATGTACAGCGGTTTGTGGCGGTGCTGCCCCATGTCGAGCGCTGCTTCCAGCTCTTGCTGCAGCTCAACTTGCCAATGGGGGTAAGAGGCTTGCAGTTGTTGCCAACACCCTTGCACGGTCGTGGGGTCGTGTTCTTTGCCTTTGAGGTTGACCCAAAACACACCACCTGGGGGCGCTTGCACGCGACCGCTCTGGGCTGGCAGATCGCCCGCCAGCAAGCGCAACAAACTGGTTTTGCCACAGCCCTCGTCGCCACAGATCCAGTGCAGCCCAGCAGACCATGCGGCATTCAGCTGACGAATGACCACATGGTCAGGCGGTCCACCACTCAACTGGTGGGCGACCAGCAGTGGGGCGCAGGCTGCTGAACCGGTGGACGTGGGGGAGGGCAACATGCCGTCATCCTATCAAGACCTGGGCTGCCTAGAATGGCATGGTGACTGAAATGAATTACAAGATCCCGGAATCCGTGTTGGTGGTCATCCATACCCCCAAGCGCGAGGTGCTGCTCATTCGCCGAGCCGACGCGGGCACTTGGCAGTCGGTCACGGGCAGCAAAGACCACAGTGCCGAGAGTTGGTCTGAAACCGCGATGCGCGAAGTTCGGGAAGAAACCGGCATCGACGCCTCGCATCCGCAATGTCACTT
This sequence comes from Comamonadaceae bacterium, assembly GCA_027484105.1. Taxonomy (GTDB): domain Bacteria; phylum Pseudomonadota; class Gammaproteobacteria; order Burkholderiales; family Burkholderiaceae_C; genus Limnohabitans_A. The sequence continues at coordinate 322,555 of JAIXUG010000005.1, read as the reverse complement.
GCAAGATTGGCAGTTGGAGAATGTGTACGACATCTACCCGGCTTGGCGCTGGCGTTACCACCCCGATGTGAGTCGCAACACCGAACGGCTCTTTGGCTTGATGGTGCCTGCAAAAATGCCCATCACCTTGAGTCCGACAGAGCACACCGAATGGCAGTGGCTCGATTGGCATGAAGCGGCAGACCAGTGTTTCTCTCCATCGAATGCCGAGGCCATCCTGATGCTGCCCAGGTTCTTGCGCTCGTGTGTGCCATGAAGCCCGAACGACACGAACACCCGGTGTTGCGGGTGGCCACTTACAACATCCACAAGGGGGTGCAGGGGCTGGGGCCTGCGCGACGCCTGGAGATCCATAACCTGGGTCACGCGGTCGAACAGCTCGATGCCGACATCGTTTGTTTGCAGGAGGTGCGTCAGATCAACCACCGCGAGGCGAGGTTTTTTGCACACTGGCCCGCACAGCCGCAGGCTGAATTTTTGGCGCCCGAGGGCTACGAGGCCATTTACCGCACCAACGCCATCACGCGGCACGGTGAGCATGGCAATGCCTTGTTGTCACGTTGGCCCGTGCTGACACACCAACACCGCGATATTTCGGACCACCGCTTTGAGCAGCGCGGTTTTTTGCATACCCAGGTCGAGGTTGTGGACCGACGGGTGCATGTGCTGGTGGTGCATTTGGGTTTGGTGCCTGCCAGCCGAGTGCGTCAGGTGGCCCTCTTGCTGGAGCACATTGCGCAAGACGTGCCAGCGCATGAGCCGGTGCTGGTGGCGGGTGACTTCAATGACTGGGGCACGGGGCTGGGGCGGCGCATGGCGCAGGCGGGTTTTCGTGAGTGGCGGGAAAAGCCCACGCCCACTTACCCTTCGCGCTTGCCCCTGAACCAGTTGGACCATGTGTATGCCCGCGGCTTGACGCCCTTGCATGCCATGGTGCCTTCGGGGCGCATTTGGCAGCGCATGTCGGACCACCTGCCTTTGGTGGCTGAATTCGCCTGGAACGATTGAGCATGCGTCATCACCCCGCATTGCGAGATGGGCATCAGATTGAGCTGATTGAAGGCGGCCTGGCCTATTTTGAAAGCCTCGTGCAGGCGATGGACCAAGCGCAATCCCATGTGTTGCTGGAAACCTATATCTTTGATGTCCATGGGGCAGCCGTCATGGTGGCCGAGGCCCTGGAGCGTGCGGCGTTGCGCGGTGTGCGGGTGTGGTTGCTGGTGGATGGTGTGGGCACGCCAAATTTCCCCGAAGTCTGGCGTTTGCGTTTTGCAAAAGCAGGGGTCGAGTGTCATGTTTATGCCCCTTTGGGCACTTTGGGTTTGCTGATTCCGAGCCGCTGGCGACGTTTGCACCGAAAACTCTGCGTTGTGGACGGTGGCATGGCTTTTTGTGGGGGCATCAACATACTCGATGACTGGTACGACCCCCGCCACGGCACTCTGGCTCGGCCTCGCTTGGACTTTGCCGTCCGTGCACAAGGCGAACTGGTGGGGCACATCCAGGACAGCATGTCCCAGTTGTGGTGGCGTTTGCAGGGCGCGCAGCATGCACGCGAGCGTCAAATTCCCATGGCCTGGCGCTCTTTCAAGACGGCGGGCTTGTCCTTGCCCAGAAAGCAGGCGCTGCCTTTGCCCGATGGTTCGCCATCGCCCAGCCGAGCGGCATTGTTGTTGCGCGATAACGTGTTGCATCGCAGCCAAATTGAGCGCTCCTACCTCAAAGCCATTGGCCTGGCCCGGCATGACGTCTTGATCGCCAATGCCTATTTTTTGCCGGGTCGCAGGCTGCGCCAGGCCTTGGTGCATGCCGCCCGGCGGGGTGTGCGTGTGCGCTTGCTGCTGCAGGGGCGCTATGAGTACTTCATGCAATACCACGCTGCCCGCCCGGTTTATGGCGCATTGTTGGCGGCGGGCGTGGAGATTTACGAATACGACGCCAGCTTTTTGCATGCCAAAGTGGCGGTGGTGGATGCCCATCACGATCGACCCTGGGCCACCGTGGGCTCATCCAACCTCGACCCCTTGAGTCTGCTGTTGGCACGCGAGGCCAATGTGGTGGTGGCTGAAAGCTTGTTTGCGCAACGCTTGCATCAGCGCTTGAGCGAGGTCATCGAGACCCAGAGTTACCCTGTCAACGCGTCTTTCATGCAGCGGCATTGGCGCCAGCGCTTGCGCGACCTTGTGGCCTTTGGCTTGATGCGTTTGGCGCTGTTCATCACGGGCCACCGTTATTGAGCAGCCACTGGGGCCAAACCCCTGATCGTTGTGAGACGATCAATCGCTGTTACGATCTTTCCCATGTTAATGAAATCATCAGACGCCATGACCGCTTCTGCCGCCACACCCGAAGACGAAGGCGTACCCGTTTCCGTCAAGATTCGCGAGCGCATCCAGGCTGCCCGCAAGCGTTTTCACGCCAATGACAACATCGCTGAATTCATCGAACCAGGAGAGCTCGAAAAACTCCTGGATGAAGTGACCCACAAGATGTCTGGCGTGTTGGACAGTCTGGTCATCGACACCGTGAACGACCACAACACCGGCGACACGGCGCGACGTGTGGCCAAGATGTACCTGAAAGAAGTGTTCAAGGGCCGTTATGTCGAGGGCCCCGAGATCACCGAATTCCCCAATGCCGAGCACCTGAACGAGTTGATGATCGTCGGCCCCATCACCGTGCGCAGCGCCTGCAGTCACCACTTTTGCCCGGTGATTGGCAAGATCTGGATCGGCGTGCTGCCCAATGAGCACACCAACGTGATTGGCCTGTCCAAATATGCCCGTCTGGCCGAATGGATCATGGGGCGCCCCCAAATCCAGGAAGAAGCCGTGGTGCAACTGGCCGACCTGATCCAGCGCAAAACCCAGCCCGATGGCCTGGCCATCGTGATGGAAGCGAGCCACTACTGCATGGGCTGGCGCGGCGTCAAAGACATGGACAGCAAGATGATCAATTCGGTCATGCGTGGGGCCTTCCTCAAGGACCCGAACTTGCGCCGTGAATTCCTCTCATTGATTCCTGGAAAGAACTGACCATGTTGGTACGCCTGCTTTACGCCAGCCGTGTGGTGGATGACAGCCCTGAGACCATCGAGGCCATTTTGACGCGCTCACGTCAATTCAACCCCAGCACCGGCATCACCGGCATCCTTTGTTATGGCGGCGGCATCTTTTTGCAAGCCATTGAAGGTGGACGCAATGCCGTGAGTGAGCTTTACGGCCACATCCAGAAAGATGCGCGCCACAAAGACGTGGTCTTGCTGCACTACGAAGAAATTTCGGAGCGCCGCTTTGGTGGCTGGACCATGGGCCAGGTCGACGCCTCGCGCGTCAATACCAATATCCTGCTCAAGTATTCCGAGCGTGCCGAGTTGGACCCTTACAACGTGTCGGGCAAAGTCTCGCTGGCCTTGCTGGAAGAGCTGATGGCCACCGCGTCCATCATCGGTCGGGCTTAATCCCGCTTCACGCCAAGCCCCGCAAGGGGCTTTTTCACGTCCATGCCACTGAGTGCGCTTGCTCTGGTCGTTCTGGCAGGTTTTATCCATGCCTGCTGGAACATCGCCGCGAAAAAAGCGGGGGGTGATGTTCGTTTTGTGGCCTTCACCTCGGTGGTGTTGATGGTGTTTTGGGCGCCTGTGGGCCTGTGGGTGGGCTGGAAGCAGGTGCCCGCCTGGGGCCTGCTGGAGTGGGCCTTGGTGCTGGCCAGTGCCTTGCTGCACATCGTGTATTTCATTGTGCTGCTGCGTGGCTACCGCAAGGCAGACTTGACGGTGGTGTACCCGCTGGCGCGAGGCTCGGGGCCGCTGCTGTCGTCCATGGTGGCGATTTTCTTGCTGGGTGAGCAGATCTCAGCGTTGGGTCTGGCTGGCATTCTGGGCGTGGTGGGCGGTGTGTTCCTCATCGCGGGAGGCCCCGGCTTGTGGAAGGCCGCGCATGACCCGCAGCAACAAGCGCGTGTGCGCACCGGCATTTTTTACGGAGGCATCACGGGTGTGTTCATTGCCAGTTACACCGTGGTCGATGGCTATGCCGTCAAGGTGGCCTTGATGTCACCCATATTGGTCGATTATTTTGGCAACCTCATGCGCCTCGTTTTCCTGACGCCCACTTTGTTGCGTGATCGCCAGACTGTGTGGGCGCTGTGGTTGCAGCAAAGGCGCTATGCCTTGATCGTTGGCATCTTCAGCCCAGTGTCTTATGTGATGGTGTTGTACGCCTTGCAAGTGGCCCCCCTGTCGCATGTGGCTCCGGCTCGAGAGGTCTCCATGCTCTTTGCCGCTTTGCTCGGCGGCCACCTGCTGGGCGAGAAAGACCGGGGCCCGCGCATCGCAGGGGCTGTGCTGATCGCCGCGGGCGTCATGGCATTGGGCTTGGGATGAGTGGCCATGACAAACACCGGAACCCCCGCCAACTTGATCGGCTGCGACTTCTCCAGCAGCCCCAGCAAACGCAAGCCCATTGTGCTGGCGCTGGGCCAGGCCTGCCAAGGCAGGGTGCAGCTGCAGGCGCTGCAAACTTTTGACACCCTGGCCGCGTTCGGCGACTGGTTGGCGCAGCCTGCCGACTGGGTGGGCGGTTTTGACTTGCCCTTTGGCCTGCCCCGCGAGCTGGTCGAAACCTTGGGCTGGCCCACCGACTGGGCCGCCTGCATGGACCATTACTGCGCCTTGGAGCGCGCCCAAATTCGCGAGCAGTTTGCAGCCTTTTGCAACGCCCGCCCCGCAGGCGGCAAGTTTGCCCACCGCGCCGCCGACCAACCCGCAGGCTCCAGCCCGTCCATGAAATGGGTCAACCCGCCCGTGGCCTACATGCTGCACGCGGGCGTGCCCCTGTTGCGCCAAGCGGGTGTGCACCTGCCCGGCTTGCATGCGGGCGATGCCCGTCGTGTGGCGCTGGAGGCCTACCCCGGCCTGCTGGCGCGTGAGGTGCTGGGCAACCAAAGCTATAAGAGCGACGACAAAGCCAAACAAACCCCTGAGCGACTGCTGGCACGTCGTGAACTGCTGAGCGCTTTGGAACGCGGCGATACCCGGCTGGGCCTGCGCCTGGTGGCCAGCAACGCCCTGCTGGGGCGTCTGGCCGATGACGCGAGCGGCGACAGCCTCGACGCCACCTTGTGCCTGATGCAAGCGGCCTGGGCGCAGCAACGGCACGAAGCGGGTCACCCGCAATACGGCTTGCCGCCGTGTGATCCGCTGGAAGGCTGGATCGTGACGGCCTAGGCTTCGATTTCAGCCATACCTAATGTCATTGAGGTGATGTAGCAGACCAACTGCATCGATTAATTGCCTGTATAAAAAGAGTTCATTAAAACTAATATTTATCTTTTTTGAATTTATAGTGCGTATTAATTGACCGCTTTATTACATGATTGAGTCAGCGGGTGGACTGCAAGTAAGGGGCACCGAGTTTCATGACAAATTTATACCTGTATGGAATCGCAAAGGATGAGCCCGTAGGCCAAGACGCAAGCGGCTTGCGGCCATTTCATCCAAGCTATGTATTGACTTTGCCCGGATGTATCCACCGGGTTTTGCGGTCTACATCACGTTAGAACTCCTGAGGATGCATATGGATTTGTCGCTAATCCAAGGAACCATCACGGGCCTGAAAGTTGCCTCGGACATCGCCAAGGGCTTCCTTGAGACCAAGTCCATGGCCGAGGTTCAGGGAAAGGTAATCGAACTGCAAAGTTCAATCTTGTCGGCGCAGAGCAGCGCGCTCGCTGCAAACGCAGATCAGGCTGCAATGGCAGACGAAATCCGGAAGCTGCGCGATCAACTCGCACAGTTGCAGGCGTGGTCGCAGGAGAGGCAGAGGTACCAGCTTACGGCTCTAGAGCCAGGCATCTTTGCATATACGCTTAAGGCGGATCTCTCCGAAGGCGAACCGGCGCACTGGGTCTGTGCCAGATGCTTCATCAAAGGAGAGAAGTTTTTGCTCCAAAACCAAGGCGACTTCTATGGCTCAACCGAGTACTTGTGCAATGGCTGCAACTCAAAGATCAAGATTTCGTCTAGTGTGTTGCCAGAGTTCTAACCTGTCGCTCGAGCCGACTCCCGTCGGCAGGCCGCAGCTCGCGGCTCAGCTTCAACGTTAGTCCCGACGGACTGTGACTCATGAAACTTTCATTCGTCTTGAGTACCTTTGCCGTTGCAGGCATGTTTCTAATTGCAGCCATTTCTGTTGCACCCCCGCGCGACCTTCTCACCAAATTTCTTCATGTCACTGAGCCAGAGAGAAGGTGGTTGACAACAACTGTTGAAGGTCAGAGATGAGGCCAATTTCCGTCATGTTGACTGACGCCGTCCGCGAAGCCGCCCACCGCAGCGTGCTGTGCTGGCTGGCCACCGTGGATGCCGAGGGTCAGCCTAATGTTTCGCCCAAAGAAGTCTGGGCCATTGCCGACGACCAGCATGTGGTGGTGGCGCACATTGCTTCGCCCATCAGTGCGCGCAACATCGCGCAGCAGCCGCAGGTGTGTTTGAGTTTTGTGGATGTGTTTGTGCAAAAGGGGTTCAAGCTTTTGGGCAGGGCCCGCGAGTTGCGTGCAACCGACCCCGAATTTGCGACCTGGGCCAAGCCATTGCTGGCCATGGTGGGGCAGCGCTTCACCATCCACAGCGTGTTGGTGATTCATGTGAAATCCGTCTCTGCCATTGTGGCGCCGAGTTACCGCTTTTACCCAGATGACACCACCGAGGCTTCGCAAGTGGTCTCGGGCATGCGAGCCTACAAGGTCCAACCCGCAAAACAGGAGAACCCATGAATTCGATCACCATTCGTCAAGCGGTGTTGGCCGACCTCGATGCCGTGGTTGGCCTGTTCGATGCTTATCGTCAGTTCTATGGTCAAGCCAGTGATGTAGTGGCCGCACGGAACTTTCTGAAGGCGCGCTTTGAGCATGGGCAATCGGTGGTGCTGTTGGCCGAGTCACAAGGGCAAGCCGTGGGCTTTACCCAGCTGTATCCGAGTTTTTCTTCCGTGTCGATGGCGCGGGTTTATGTGCTCAACGACTTGTATGTGGCGCCATCCGCACGGCGTATGGGTGTAGGCGAGCGATTGTTGACAGCAGCTTCTGGCCATGCACTTCAAATGGGCGCAGTGCGCTTGTCCTTGAACACGGATGTGGATAACTTGCCAGCCCAAGCCTTGTACGAGTCCATGGGCTGGACGCGTGATCAAAAGTACCATGCCTACCACTTGGCATTGAACCCATGAAAGTCACCAGGACGGGCCCATCTTCTTTCACCCCAGCGGCCAGTCAACCGAATGCAAGTAGCCATGTGTTTGGGTGACAGCCATACTGTGTGATGGGCCTTAGGATGTGAGCTTGTGTTCAACTCAGTCAACCCCATTCATTGACCCAGGAGATGCCCATGACGACACAAGGTTTTGTGGTGACCCACGCCAAAGATGCGCAGTTCGAGCGCGGTCTGCGTTCGTTTTTTGAGTACCGTGATTTGGGGATGAAGCAGGCCACCCAAGGGCGAGTGACGGCCAGCGTGATCCGCGCAGCAGGCGGGCATGAGTTTTCCAGTCAGCCGCATTTGCACCACACCGAGTTTCAGCTGGTCTATGTGCTCAAGGGCTGGATCGAGTTTGAATACGAAGGGCAGGGTCCGGTTCGGCTGGAAGCGGGCTCCTGTGTGCACCAACCGCCGGGCATTCGCCACCGTGAGTTAGGGCACAGTGAGGACCTGGAGTTGCTCGAAGTGGTGCTGCCCGCCGACTTCAAGACCGAAACGGTCGACAGCGTCAACTCCTGAATCAGAAGCCCTCATGTTCCGCAGTTTCTTTCTCTCCCGCCGATGGGCCTTGTGGGCCTGGGGTGGTTTGTTGGTCTTGGTGGCGCTGGTGTTCATCACGGTGCAGCAGACCGTCAAGCTCAACGCCTGGTACGGCGAGTTTTATGACCTGTTGCAAAAGCCCGAACAGGCCAGAGGTTTAGAGAAGTTCTGGGGCTTCATGCTGCAGTTTGCGTGGATTGCGTTCCCTTTCATGTTGCTGCGCAGCCTGGAGACGTATCTGGCTTCGCATTTCGCCTTTCGATGGCGTCAAGCCATGACCGAGGATTACCTGCCGCGCTGGCAGGGCACCGATGCCACGGTGGAGGGTGCATCGCAGCGCATTCAGGAGGACTGCATGCGCTTTGCCCGACAGACCGAAAACCTGGGTCTGGGCTTGGTGCGTGCGCTGCTCACCCTGGTGTCCTTCATTCCGATTTTGTGGGCTTTGTCTGCGGGCATGGCGATTGCCTGGCTGCAGTTTGAGGGTTCGCTGTTTTGGGTGGCGCTGGTCACGGCGCTGGGCGGCACCATCATTTCGTGGTTTGTGGGCATCCGTTTGCCGGGGCTGGAGTACAACAACCAAAGGACCGAGGCGGCGCTGCGCAAGGACCTGGTGTATGCCGAGGACGAGCGCAGCCGAATGCATTTGCCCACGGTGCTGGAGTTGTTCATGGGGGTGCGGTTGAACAATTTCCGGCTGTTCAACCACTACGCTTACTTTCACCTCTGGAGCAATTTGTACAGCCAGATGATGGTGATCTTTCCTTTCCTCTTGATGGGGCCCTCGCTGTTCACGGGCTTGATCACCTTGGGTGTGATCCAGCAGGTGAGCAACGCGTTTGGCAAAGTCAACGAGGCGTTTTCTTACCTGATCGAGCGCTGGACCGACATCACCGAGCTGCGCTCGATCTACAAGCGCTTGTCAGAGTTTGAAAAAGCCCTGGCCTGATCGGCGAGGGTGTTGATCGGGTGGCTCAGAGGGCTGATGCCGCGATGTGGTCGGGCTGTGGAGTGAGCTCGGCCAGTGCTTGCAGGGCTTCGGCGTCGGTGCGGTAGAGCTTGAGGTGTGGGCTGTCTTGCAGCTCGCCCGCGCGACGCAAAGCGGTTTCTACCGGCAGCTTGATGCCGCTGATGTGCAAGGTGATGCCCCGGCTGGCCAACTGGCGCTGCAGTTGGGCAAAAGTCTCCACACCCGTCACGTCGATCCGGTTGATGGGCTGGGCAAACAGGCAGACATGCCGCACATCGGGGTGACTGGCCAGGTGGTCGGTGATGGCGCGGTCAAAGCCGCTGGCGGCGGCAAAGTCCAGTTCGGCGTCCATGCGCAACGCATACAGCTGGGGAGCCAAGGGTGGCAGTTTCCACAGGTGACGGTCGCGCAGGCTGCCATCGGGGTGCAGGCCCACTTCGATGATGCGCGGGTGCAAGCGGGTGTGCAAAAAGTGGCTCAAGCCCACCAGCACGCCGGTCATCACGCCCCAATAAATGCGCGGCGCGGTGAGCAGGGTCAAGGCAAAGGTGATGCCCGCCGTCATGGTCTCGATGCGGTCAATGCGCCAGAGGCTTAAAAATTGCCGGGGCTGAAACAGGTTGAGCACCGCCACGATGACAGCGGCTGACATGACCGAGCGCGGCACATATTGCAGCGCGGGCATGAGGATGAGCAAAGCCAGCAGCACAAAACCCACCGAAGCCACCACGGCCCAGCCCGATCGCGCACCGGCATACAGCATGAGGGCCGAGCGCGAGAACGAGGTGCTGGTGGCAAAGCTGCCCGAAAACGCCGAGGCCAGTTTGGCCAGCCCTTGGCTGAAAAGTTCGGTGTTGTCGTCCCAGCGCTTGCCATCCCGGCGGCATTCGATGCGGGCACTGGACGCCGTTTCCAGAAAGCTCACCAGCGCAATCACCATGGCGGGCACCCACAGTTGCTGGAGAGTGTCCAGCCCCGGCCACGCGGGCCAATAAAAATCGGGCAAGCCCGAGGGCAACAAACCCACCACCGCGCCGTGGTCTTGGTAATCGGTGGCATAGGCCAATGCCGACGCCAGGCCCATCACGATCATGATGCCGGGCCAACGCGGCTTGTAGTGACGCAACAGCAGCAAGATGACCAGACTGCCAAGCCCAAACCACGCAGGCCAGCCGCTGAGCCACACGGGCCAGCTTTGCACATCCCAGCTCCAGACTTTGACGCCCAGCAGTCCCGGCACTTGCGAGGCCATGATGAGCAAAGACGCGGCCTGCGTGAAGCCCATCATCACCGGGGCGCTGACCAGGTTGATCAGCCAGCCGTAGCTGCCCAGACCCAGCAGCAGTTGTATGGCCCCCGACAGCAGCGACAGCCACACTGCCAGCGCCACCCATTCGGCGGAACCGGGCTCCGCCATGCCGGTGAGCGACGCGCCAATCAGCACACAAGTCAGGGCCGCAGGCCCCACCGACAGGCGGTTGGCGCTGCCAAACATCACGGCCAACAGCGCAGGGATCAGGCAGGTGTAAAGCCCGGTGACCAAGGGCATGCCCGCCAGCCCCGCATAGGCCACGGCCTGGGGGATCATGACCAGTGCCACCGTCAGGCCCGCCAGCACCTCGGTGCGTGCCAGTGGAGCCGTCAGTTGTGGCCATTGCCGAAAGGTCAGAAATCGTTGCATGAAAGCCATGCCCGATCTTATCCGCCAGGGCCTTCAGCGTTGCGGCATGTCTTTGACCGAGTAGCCCAGGCTGACCGTGGCGTCTTCGGGGATGGCGGGCACGGTGGCATTCCAGGCTTCCCATGCAGCACGCATGGCTTGCAGGCGCTCGGGCTCCCGCTGGGCCAGGTTGGCGCGTTCGCGTTCGTCGGCGGGAATGTTGAACAGGTAGTCGTGGCCGTCCACCCGCAGGTATTTGTAGTCGCCATGGCGCAGGGCGCGCTGGCCCCGGTGGTTCATGCGCCAGTACAGTGGGCGCTCAAACTGGTGTTGGGCATCGCGCAGCACGGGGGCCATGGACACGCCGTCAAACGGGTGCGCGGCATCGGCTTGGGCCCCGGCCAGCTCGACCATGGTGGCCGACCAGTCCATGGTCATGCAGTGCTGGGTGGATGTGCCACCCGGCGCGATCACAGCGGGCCAGTGCGCGATCCAAGGCACGCGGATGCCGCCTTCGGTCAGGTCCATCTTGCCGCCCACCAGGGGCCAGTTGTCGCTGAACCGCTCGCCGCCGTTGTCGCTGGTGAAAACGATGAGGGTGTTGTCAAGTTGCCCGGTTTTTTGGAGCGCATCGACCAACCACCCAATGCCTTCGTCCATGTGGTGGATCATGCGGTGGTAGGTGTGGATGTTGCCGCCGTGCAGGTGGAACAGGTTGTCTTTGACCTCTTGCGCCAGCGCATGGTCTTCGCGGGTTTCCCAGGGCCAGTGCGGCGCGGTGTAGTGCAGGCTCAAAAAGAAGGGCGTGCCTTGCGCCGCGCCCGGCGCCATGCGTTCGACAAAGTCGACCGCCTTGTGCGAGATCAGGTCGGTCAAGTAGCCGTCTTCGTGTTTTTCTTCTTCGTTGGCGTAGAGGTCGTGGGTGCCGTTGTTGCTGGCGTGGGTGAAGTAGTCCACCCCGCCCGACATGGGGCCAAAGAATTCTTCGTAGCCTGATTGGATGGGGCTGAAGTGCGGCGGGTAACCCAAATGCCATTTGCCGATCAAAGCCGTGCGGTAGCCGCTGGCCTTGAGCAAGGACGGCAGCGTGGGGTGCTCGGGCGGCAGGCCCAGCACTTTGCTGCCCTTGCTTTTGCTGTTGATCGGCTCGTCGGCACCGCCGCGCAGGCGGTACTGGTAGCGCGCCGTCATGAGTGCAAAGCGGGTGGGCGAGCACACGGGCGAGTTGGCATAACCCTGGGTGAACTTGAGACCCGCAGCGGCCAGTTGGTCGAGCACGGGCGAGACCTTGCCGAATTGCGCGTCGCGGCCGCCGTAGCAACCGAGATCGGCAAAGCCGAGGTCGTCGGCCACGATGAAGATGATGTTGGGGCGTGGGCTTGTCATGGGCAGGGGTCAATCGACCTTCATGCCGGTCGCGCGGATCACGCGGCCGTAATGGTCAGAGAGTTTGTTCAGGCGTTGGACGGCGGCGCTGCCGGTCAAGCCTTCGTAGGCCATGTCCAGATCGTTCAGGCGGGTTTGCAGCTCGGGTCGGGCCAGGGCTTCGGTGATGGTTTTGCTCATGGCCTGCATCAACGCCTCAGGGGTGCTGCCCGGCGCCATGACCACGTACAGCACTTCGCTTTCCAGATCCTTGAAGCCTGCTTCGGCCACCGTGGGCACGTCAGGGGCCAGGCGGGAGCGTTTGCGGCTGGTCACGGCCAGGGGTGTGATTCTGCCAGCCTTGACCTGGGGCAGCATGCCGGGGGTGGCCAGTGTGCCGCCGTCGACTTCACCCGAGACCACCGCCATGACGGCAGGTGAATTGCCCCGGTAGGGCACATGCACCAGTCGCGTGGCGGCAGAAATGTTGCTCATGTTGACCCACAGGTGGCCGGGTGAGCCATTGCCACCTGAGCTGAAGTTGAGGCTGCGATCGCGGGCCGCTTGCAAAAAGTCCTTGGCTGTCTTGAGGCCTGTGCTGGGGTGAACGCCGAGCAAGAGGCCCGAGCTGGAGATGACCACCAGGGGCTTGAGATCAGCCTCTTTGAAAGGCATGGTCTTGTAAATGTGCGGGTTGATGGTGTGGGTGGTGTCGATGCCCCACAGCAGGGTGTGGCCATCGCCTGAAGATTTGGCCACCACATCGGCACCGACGTTGCCAGCAGCGCCGGCTCTGTTCTCGACCACAAACGGGTGGTTGAACTGTTTTTGGAGCACCTCGCCCACGGCGCGTGCCAGGATGTCAGAAGGGCCCCCTGGCGGGAAACTGTTGATGAATTTGACGGGCTTGCTGGGCCAAGGGGGCGTTTGGGCCATGGTGCCCGCGCCCATCAGCAAGGCCAGACTGCCCAGCAGGCAGTTGCGACGAAAATGGTTGAGCATGCTTGTCTCCAAGTTGTGGTGTCAGTCCAATTGAACGCCCGTGGCCTTGATGGGCTTTTCCCAGCGGGTCAAGTCCGCGCGCTGGGCGGCCGCCAAATCGTTGGCGTTGGAGCCAATCACCTCGTAGCCGAGTTTGACCATCTTGTCTTTGGTGGCGGGATCGCGCGCGATTTTCATCATGGCTTTTTCCAATCGGGCCAGGGTTTCTCCCCTGAGGCCCGCGGGGCCGTACATCGCAAACCAGGCGGTGGCATCCATGTTGACGCCCGACTCCCTGAGGGTGGGCACCTCGGGCACTTGCGGGTCGCGCTGGTTGCCCGTGACGGCAATGATGCGGACTTTGCCCGTGCGGTGGAGTTCGGCGGTTTCAGACACCACGTCAAATTTGTAACCGATGTGGCCGCCCAGCAGCGCGGTGTTGGCAGGGGCGCCGCCCTGGAAGGGGATGTGGTTGAGGGTGATGCCCGCTGACTGCTCCATCAGCACGCCCATGAAGTGGGGCAAGGTGCCAGCGCCGGGGGTGCCGTAGCTGGCGGAGTTGGGGTCGGTCTTGGCTTTGGCCACCATTTCGGCCACGGTTTTCACATTGCTGGCGGGGCCAGAGACCACACCAAACTGGAACCGGGCGATTTGGGAAATCGGTGTGAAGTCTTTCACCGCGTCGTAGTCGAGCTTTTTGTAAACGTGTGGGAACAGCACCATGGGGCCGCTGGGCAAGATGATCACGGTCTGGCCATCGGGCTTGGCGGCTTTGACCAGGTTCAGGGCGATGCGCCCGCCTGCACCGGGTTTGTTGTCCACGATGATGGGGCCAAAGTCGTCTTTCAGCGCATCGGCGACCATGCGCGCCAACACATCGGCTGACCCGCCCGGAGGAAAACCGACCAAAATTTTCAGGGGCGGTTTGTCTTGTGCAAAGGCCGACGGTGTGAGCACCGACAAAGCCAGGACAGACAAGGCCAAGGCCCGACGGGAAAGGCGGCTGGACACAGGTTTCATCGAAGTCTCCAATAGGCAGGGGCGAAACCCCCTTGTTCAATGGGTGAAGCAAGACAAAATGTAGTCTTGCCATGGACAGTTGTTCTAATCAACCAAGACCCCGGAAAACCCTGATGCCGCTGACGCCTTCTCAACGACTGGCCTCGATCGATGATCTGTTGCTTTACCGCATGGGGCGTTTGTCCAGCACGGCGGGTGCCATGGTGGTGCGCTTGTGCGAAGGCGGTTATGGCATCACGCGGCGTGAATGGGCTGTGGTGGCGCAACTCTATGAAAACGGCAGTTTGCCACCATCGGTCTTGGCCGAACGCATGCACCGGGATCGGGCCCGCACCTCCAGGCTGTTGACAGCGCTGATTGGCAAGCAATTGGTTTCGCGGACGGTTCCTGCGCACGATCGGCGCAGTGCCTTGGTGACTTTGACGCCTGCCGGTCAGCGGTTGTACGAGGCGCTCATGCCTCAGATCCAGGCGATCAACGGTCAGATTTTGAGTGCCTTGCAACCCGCAGAGGCTGCCAACTTTGACCACGCGTTGGCGGCTTTGCAGGACAAGGCCCAATCCTTGTTGGCCGAGTTGAGTCCGGAGCTGCCCAAAGCCAATCGGCGCCAGGGTCGGCATGCACAGGCGCTGTGATGAACAGGCTGTGCACATGCTGGCTGATCTGTGGGCTGTGGGGCAGTAGCCCGGCCCAGGCTGGCGAAACCTGGTCGGGTTGGGTGAGCTGGGTGATGGATGGCGACACGGTGATGCTGGTGCGCCCCGGGCACTCTGAGCCGATCAAGTTACGGCTTGATGGCGTGGACGCACCGGAGAGTTGTCAGCCTGGCGGTATGGCGTCACGCGATGAATTGATACGGCTGGTCCTCAGAAAACAGGTTCAGGTGACCGATTCGGGGCCGGACAGCTACGGCCGAAAGATTGGACGCTTGTCGGTGGAGGGTGTGGATGTGGGGGCTGAGTTGGTGCGCTCCGGCATGGCCTGGGCTTACCGTTTTCGCACGGGTCGGGGACCTTATGCGGCTTTGCAACGCGAAGCACAAAAAGAGAAAAAAGGCTTGTTTTCAGCCCCTGAGACGGCGATGTCTCCATCGGTGTTCAGGCGGTTTCACGGCGCTTGTCAGGCCTGATCGGGCCTGTGGGTGGTTGCGGGGGTGGTCAGTTTCGGACTTCGGCGCAAACCGGACAGGCCAAGTTGCGCTGCATGCGGATGTCGGTCCATGACAGCGCTCTCCCATCGAGCATCAGCAAACGCCCGGCCATGTGGCTGCCCATGCCGCTCAAGATCTTGAGGGCCTCAGCCGCTTGAACGGTGCCAATGATGCCCACCAAAGGCGCAAACACGCCCATGGTGGCGCAGCGGGTTTCTTCGGGCGATGTGTCTGGCGGAAAAATGCAGGCATAACAGGGCGCATCGCTCTGCGTACTGTCAAACACCGAAACTTGCCCGTCCATCCGGATGGCAGCCCCAGAGACCAAGGGCTTGCGGTGCAGCACGCAGGCCAGGTTCACAGCCTGACGCGTTTCAAAGTTGTCGCAGCAGTCGATGATGACATCGGCTTGTGGCACCAGGGCGTTCAACAGGGCCTGGTCGGCTTTTTGCGTGATCGGGTTCACCGTCACATCGGGGTTGATTTGCGCAATGGCCGTGCGCACGGATTCGGCCTTGAACTGGCCCACTCGGTCCAGCGTGTGGGCAATTTGGCGCTGCAAGTTGGTGGCGTCGACCGTGTCGTGGTCCACCACCGTGATGCGGCCTACGCCTGCACTGCCCAGATAAAGCGCAACGGGAGACCCCAAGCCACCCGCACCAATGACCAAGGCGTGGGAAGCCAGGAGTTTTTCCTGGCCATCGATGCCCAACTCGTTCAGCAAAATGTGCCGCGAGTAGCGCAGCAGTTGGGTGTCATCCATTCAGGAAATCCATCTGCGCAGTTCAGGTCAGTCTTTTTTATCGACTTTGCGCTCGGCCAAAGTGGTGCTGGCTTTGACTGGCAAGCCTTTGAGTTGCAGGATGGCTTGCGCCAATTGGAAGTCTTTGTCAGAGCCAAATTCGGGCAAGCGCCTTTCGGCCACGGGTTTGCGCGACTCTTCTTCAAGCTTTTTGATGGCCTCTTCTCGGGCTTGCTCGCGAGCAGGGTCTTTCTTTTCTTCCGCATCCCGGCCGTTGGACAGATGCTTTTGCAGGTCGGCTTCGCGGGTGCGCAAGGCAGCAAAGACATTGCCATTTTCGGTTTCATCCAGCATCACATCAGGCACGATGCCCTTGGCCTGGATGGCACGCCCACTCGGGGTGTAGTAGCGCGCAGTCGTGATTTTGAGGGCGGTATCGGGACCGAGTTGGCGCACGGTTTGCACCGAGCCTTTGCCAAAGGTCTGGCTGCCCATCAGGGTGGCTCTCTTGTAGTCTTGCAAGGCACCGGCCACGATTTCGCTGGCCGAGGCCGATCCTTCGTTGACCAGCACCACCAAGGGCACTTTCTTCAGTGCGCCATTGGTCGCTTGCGTCATCCGGGTGATCGGATCGTTGCTGCTGTTGCGCCGCCAAAATTGGGGTGATGCCTTGTAGGTGAACTTGCTTTCCTGCAATTGACCGTTGGTGGTGACCACGGTGACGTTCTCGGGCAAGAAGGCGGCCGAAAGCGCCACGGCGGCATCGAGCAGGCCACCCGGGTCGTTGCGCAAGTCGAGCACCATGCCTTTGATCGATGGATCTTGTTTGTACATTTCTTCGACCTTGCGGGCGAAGTCTTCGACGGTGCGCTCCTGGAACTGGGACACCCGAATCCAGCCGTAACCGGGCTCGATCAATCGGGATTTGACCGATTGGGTTCGAATTTCTTCTCGGATGATGGTGACCGGGAAGGTGCGGTTTTCGGATTTTCTGAAGACCGTCAGGACCACCTTGGTTTTGGGTTCGCCGCGCATGCGTTTGACAGCCTCGCTGAGAGGCAGGCCCTTCAAGGGGGTGTCATCCACTTTGGTGATCAGGTCGTTGGTTTTGAGGCCTGCGCGGTCTGCCGGAGAGCCCTCGATGGGGGAGACGATTTTGACAACGCCGTCTTCCTGGCTGATTTCGATGCCCACCCCCACGAATTTGCCGGATGTGCCTTCAGAAAACTCTTTGAAGCTCTTTTTGTCGAAATACTGAGAGTGCGGATCGAGGCTGGCCACCATGCCCGAAATGGCTTCTGTGATGAGCTTTCTCTCGTCCACTGGCTCGACGTAATCGGTTTTGACCATGCCGAAAACCGCTGCCAGCTGCTGCAGCTCCTCCAGGGGGAGGGGTGCCATATTGCCCCGAGCCACGGTTTGCAGGGAGACCGTGGTCATGGCGCCGGCCAGGGCGCCAATGCTGAGCCAACCAATGATCTTGAGTTTGTTTCCCATTTTGCGTGTGCGTCTCGGTGAATATCGATTCAATATACACCCGCAAGCGCCGTGGCGAGGGGCTTGGCGTGAAATTTCCTGTAAAGCCCCGGTGGGATCAGGCCTTGCCTTGTCCTGCCACTGCGGCGGCGGCCTGCGCAGCAGCTTGGGCATCACCCAGATAGTAGTGACGGATCGGTTGGAGGTTCTGGTCCAGCTCGTACACCAAGGGGATGCCGTTGGGAATGTTCAGGTTGACGATGTCCTGGTCCGAAATGTTGTCCAGGTATTTGATCAGGGCCCGGATCGAGTTCCCGTGGGCGGCAATCAGCACCCGCTTGCCGGACCGGATGCTGGGGGCAATGCTGTCGTTCCAGGCAGGCAGCACCCGTGCCACGGTGTCTTTGAGGCATTCCGTCAAAGGCACCACCGAAGGGGCGGGGTAGCGGCGATCACCGCGCTCGCAGCGTGGGTCAGTGGCTTCCAGAGCCGGGGGAGGGGTGTCGTAGCTTCTGCGCCAGATCAGCACCTGCTCATCGCCAAATTGCTTGGCCATGTCGGCTTTGTTCAGGCCTTGCAGCGCGCCGTAGTGGCGTTCGTTGAGGCGGTAATCCTTGACCACGGGCAGCCAGGTGCGGTCCATTTCGTCCAGGGTGTACCAGAGGGTGTGGATGGCGCGTTTGAGCACCGAGGTGTAGCACAGGTCAAAGTCCCAACCTTCCGCCTTGAGCAGCTTGCCCGCCGACATGGCTTGGCTCACGCCAGTGGGCGTCAGGTCCACATCGGTCCAGCCGGTGAAGCGGTTTTCCAGGTTCCAGGTGGATTCACCGTGGCGGATGAGAACGATTTTGTACATGGGGAAAGGGGGCACTGTAGGGGGATTGAAACAAGGGTTTGATCCGTCATTTTAGAATCCATGCTGGCAGGCCTTTGATCGGGCCTTTGTTTTTTTGCCTCAAAAGGTCTGATTCGTGAACTTTCTCCTTGAAAACTGGATGTTGCTGACCATGGCTTTGGCCTCGGGTTTTGGATTGCTTTTGCCTGTGTTGAAGAAGGGCGGTGGCCTGGATCCTCAGGCCATGGTGCAGCTGATGAACCGTGAAAAGGCGGTGGTGATCGATGTGTGTGAGCCCGATGAATTCGCCCGTGGACACGTCATCGGCGCTAAAAATTTGCCTTTGGCCCAAATCGATGAGAAGTTGCCGCAATGGGTGAAAAACAAGTCCACGCCAGTGATCATGGTGTGTCAAGTGGGGGCTCGTTCTTCGCGGGCGGCGGCTGCTGCGCGCAAACTGGGTTATGAAAACGCCCACTCCTTGTCCGGAGGCCTTCGTGCCTGGGTGGCTGCCAGCATGCCCACAGAAAAAGCCTGATTCTTTCCATCACCAAAGGTTCCGACATGCAAGCCGTCAAGATGTACACCACAGCCGTTTGCCCTTATTGCACCCGCGCCAAACAAATTCTCAAGGCCAAAGGGGTTGAGCGCATCGAAGAAATCCGCATTGACACCGATCCTGTACAGCGCGATCACATGATGCAAATCACGGGCCGCCGCACGGTGCCCCAGATTTTCATTGGATCCACCCATGTGGGCGGCTGTGATGATCTGATGGCGCTGGATGCACAAGGCGGTTTGCTGAACCTGCTGCAGGCCGTCTGAAAACAGCCCGGTCTGCCCGCCTGAGCGCCTTGCCTTGTACGCCTATTGGGTTCAAATTGCCCTCATAATCCTTGTTTCATTTGCTTTGGCATTTGGCCGAAGCGCCCTTAGTAAAGACTCACCATGACCGATACCGCAGCAGCGCCAAGCACCGAAGCCCCAACACCCGTTTTCCAGATCCAGCGTGTTTACCTCAAAGAGGCCTCTTTGGAGCAGCCCAATTCACCCGCCATCCTGCTGGATCAGCAGCAGCCCAGTGTGGATATTCAATTGGGTGTTGAAGCCACGCCAGTGGCTGACGGTGTTTTTGAAGTGTGTGTCACGGCCACTGTGCACACCAAAATTGAAGACAAAACAGTTTTCTTGGTGGAGTGCAAGCAAGGCGGCATTTTCGAAATCCGCCATCTGCCCGATGACCAGATGGGGCCCGTGATGGGCATTGCCTGCCCGCAAATCGTTTACCCCTATTTGCGTGGCAACGTGGCGGATTTGATCACCCGTGCAGGCTTCCCACCCGTGCACCTGACCGAAATCAATTTCCAGGCCATGTTCGAGCAGCAGCAATTGCAACAAGCACAGCAAGCCTCCTCCTTGCCTCAGTAAGTCCAGCGCCATGGACAGGAACCCCTGATGCAGATCACCTTGATCGGCGCCGGAGCTTGGGGAACGGCCATGGCGATGGCCGCCTGTCGTCATCCGGCGGGGCACCAGGTGGCGTTGCATGTGCGGGACCCTTCACAGGCCGCCCTCATGCAAGCGACGGGCATGAACGCCCGGTATTTGCCCGGTATCGAGCTGCCCCCAGCCCTGCGCATTTCATCCGGGCCCTTGTCCGAATGGAAGACCTCCCAAGGGCAGGACGCTTTGTTTGTGGTGGCTACGCCCATGGCGGGCCTGCGCTCTGTATTGAGCTCTCTGGCAGGGGTGGATGCGCCGGTGGTCTGGCTGTGCAAGGGCTTTGAGTCGGGCACGGGTTGGATGCCGCATGAAGTTCAGAATCAGGTGGCGCCCGGTCTCCATGCGGGTGCCCTCAGCGGCCCCAGTTTCGCCTTGGAGGTTGCCCGCGAGCAACCCACCGCATTGGTGGCCGCCAGCCCTCATGCCTCGGTGCGCGATGCCATGGTGCGGGCATTCCATGGTCCTTCGTTGCGCGTGTACGCCAACCATGACATGGTCGGCGTCGAGGTGGGGGGAGCGGTCAAAAACGTCTTGGCCATTGCCACTGGTTTGTGTGATGGCTTGAATCTCGGCCTCAATGCCCGGGCTGCCTTGATCACGCGAGGCCTGGCCGAGATGACCCGTCTGGGCGCTGCTTTGGGCGCACAAAGCGATACCTTCATGGGTCTGTCGGGGCTGGGTGATCTGGTTCTGACCGCCACAGGCGACCTGAGTCGTAACCGCAAAGTCGGCTTGCTGTTGGCCCAGGGGCAGACCCTGGCGCAAGCGCTTGCTTCTTTGGGGCATGTGGCCGAAGGTGTCTACAGTGCCCGTACCGTCATGCAAAGGGCCAATCAGTTGGGTGTGGACATGCCGATCACGGCCGCTGTGGTGGCCTTGCTCGATGGGGAGTGCACCGCTTTGCAAGCGGTGCAGGCCTTGATGGGGCGTGGCCCCAAAGGTGAATTCGCCTGAACTTCAGCCCCCTATGACTGTTCGTCAACCCCCCCTGTCCAAGGGCTCCGTTTTCCAGAAGCCCACCTTGGCCCAGCAGCTGTGGCGTTGGTTCGAGGGCTTCGATGGCCCATTGGCTCTGGCGGTGGCCCTGTTGGTTGGAATGGGTCTGCTGGTCATGTATTCCGCAGGGTTTGACCATGGCACACGGTTTGTGGACCATGGCCGCAACATGCTGATCGCTGCTGTGATCATGGTGGTGGTGGCCCAAGTTCCACCCTCCAAAATGATGGCGTGGGCATTGCCGATTTATGCCGTGGGTGTGTTGTTGCTGGTGGCCGTGGCCCTTTTTGGCATCACCAAAAAGGGCGCTACCCGCTGGGTCAATGTGGGCGTGGTGATTCAGCCCAGTGAGATCTTGAAGATTGCCCTGCCCTTGATGCTGGCGGCCTGGTTTCAAAAGCGCGAGGGGCAGTTGCGCGCATCAGATTTTGCCGTGTCGATCTTGATTTTGCTCATCCCTGTTGGCTTGATTATGAAACAGCCCGATCTGGGCACCTCTTTGCTGGTGCTGGCTTCTGGTTTGGCCGTGATCTTTTTTGCAGGCTTGAAATGGCGCTGGATTTTGCCTCCTTTGGTGTTGGGTTTGGTGGGCATCGTGGTTTTGGTGATCATGGAGCCGAGCTTGTGCCAGCCGGGTGTGGATTGGCATGTTTTGCACGAATACCAAAGGCAAAGGGTTTGCACTTTGCTCGATCCCGGCCGTGACCCGCTTGGCAAGGGTTTCCACATCATTCAAGGCATGATTGCCATTGGTTCTGGTGGCCTGTGGGGCAAGGGCTTCATGCAGGGCACACAAACGCACCTTGAGTTCATTCCCGAGCGCACCACAGATTTCATTTTTGCGGCTTTGGGAGAAGAGTTCGGACTGTTGGGGGGCTTGGTGTTGTTGGCCGGTTTCTTCTTTCTGATTTACCGGGCTTTGGTCATTGCCATGCAGGCCCCCACCTTGTTCAGCCGTTTGTTGGCAGGCAGCATGGCCACCATCTTTTTCACTTATGCCTTTGTCAACATGGGCATGGTCAGCGGTATTTTGCCGGTGGTCGGCGTGCCTTTGCCCTTCATCAGTTATGGGGGGACGGCCATGGTCACTTTGGGCTTGGCTTTGGGTATTTTGATGTCGATTGCCAAGTCCAAACAACTGGTGCAAACATGAAGGCTTCATTGCCAGTGGTGATCGTGGGGGCTGGCAACATGGGTGGCGCCATGGCCGCCCGCTTGCTGGCATTGGGCTGGTCGGTCGGTGTCTGCGACATCGATGCCCTGGCGCAGTCGAAGGCGGTTGACCGCGGAGCGGTGCCATGCGTGTCTCCTCGCCATGCAGCCAGCATGTTGTCCAGCGATGGCGTGTTGTTGATTGCGGTGGTGGATGCTGCCCAAACCGAAACCGTGCTGTGGGGCCGCGAAGGTGCAGGGCCGGAACTCCAGGCTGGACAAACCGTGATGTTGTGCCCGACCTTGGGGCCAAAAACCGTTGAAGCGCAAGCCGAACGTCTGCTGCAGCGTGGCGTTGACTGCATGGATGCGCCCATGTCAGGCGGGCCTTTGCGTGCGAGCTTGGGGCAAATGAGTTTGATGGTGGCCTGTTCTGAACCGGTGTGGCAACGCACTCAGACCTTGCTGCGCGCACTGAGCCAACAGGTCTTCCGTGTTGGCGTCCGTGTGGGCGATGGTTCCCGCACCAAGTTGGTGAACAATTTGCTGGCCGCGGTGAATCTGGTGGCGGCAGCCGAGGCCTTGGCTTTTGCAGAGCGTTTGGGCTTGGACCCCGGGGCGACCTTGTCGGTGATAGAGGCCTCCAGTGGCCAAAGCTGGATCGGTTCTGACCGCATGCGTCGTGCATTGGCCGAAGATTTCGAGCCCCGTGCGCATGTCAGTTTGCTGGCCAAGGACACCGGGCTGGCAGTGGCTGCGGCAGATGATGTGGGGTATGACGCTCCTTTGGGACTTTTGGCGCGAGAAATGTTTGCGCAGGCGATGTCCCGGGGGTGGGATCAACTCGATGACGCAGCCCTGCTCCAGCTGATGCGTCAGCGTTGAATGGAACCACTGCTCACGATGCCTTCAGACCTGATGTGTCCGATTGGTCGGGTGCTCACAGGTTCAGGCAAGGGTCTTGATCAGTCCCTACAATCCACCCATGATTTCACGCGAACCCACCATTGAACGCTTGGCCACAGCCAAGTCTCTGCTGCTTGATCCGTTCGGATTGAACGAGTCCCACCTGAGCCAGGCGCTTTCTGCCATTCAGGCCCATGCGGTCGATGACGCCGATCTGTATTTCCAGTACACCCGTTCTGAGGGCTGGAGCCTGGAAGAAGGCATTGTCAAGACCGGCAGCTTCAGCATTGACCAGGGTGTGGGCGTGCGGGCGGTGTCGGGGGAAAAAACCGCCTTTGCCTATTCGGACGATATTTCAGAAGCGTCTTTGATGGATGCGGCCATGACGGTGCGCTCGATTGGGGCTGCTGCGCAAAACAAGCGCATCAAGGTGCCTGCGCGCAAGATTTCGGCCAGCCGTTCGCTCTACCCTTCACTGGATCCGATGTCCACGCTAGACAGTACCGCCAAGGTGAACTTGTTGGGCCGCGTGGAGAAAATCGCTCGTGCCAAAGACCCGCGCATCGTTCAGGTCATGGCGGGTCTGGCCACTGAATACGATGTGGTGATGGTCGCGCGTGCCGACGGCACGCTGGCCGCGGATGTGCGCCCCTTGATTCGCCTGTCGGTCACGGTGATCGCCGAGCAAAATGGCCGCCGCGAAGTCGGCAGCAGTGGTGGCGGTGGCCGCTTTGGCTTGGCTTATTTTGATGACGGCATGGTCGAGGGTTATGTGCAAGAAGCGGTCTCGGCCGCCCTCATCAACCTCGAAGCGCGCCCTGCACCTGCTGGCGAGATGACGGTGGTGCTGGGTAATGGCTGGCCCGGCGTGCTCTTGCACGAAGCCGTGGGTCACGGTTTGGAAGGCGACTTCAACCGCAAGGGCTCCAGTGCTTTCAGTGGCCGCATTGGCCAACGCGTGGCGGCCAAGGGCGTCACGGTGCTCGACGACGGGACGATTGCCGACCGCCGTGGCTCGCTGAACGTGGACGACGAAGGCCATGCCAGCCAGAAGAATGTGCTGATCGAAGACGGCATTTTGCGCGGCTACATCCAGGATTCGATGAATGCCCGTTTGATGGGCGTCAAGCCCACGGGCAATGGCCGCCGTGAAAGCTATGCCCATGTGCCCATGCCACGCATGACCAACACCTACATGCTGGGCGGCGACAAGAGCGCCGAAGAAATCGTGGCCAGCATCAAGAAGGGCTTGTACGCCACCAACTTTGCGGGTGGTCAGGTGGACATCACCAGCGGCAAGTTCGTGTTCTCGGCCAGCCAAGCCTATTGGGTGGAAAACGGCAAGATCCAGTACCCCGTCAAGGGGGCCACCCTGATCGGCAGCGGCCCCGAGTCGCTCAAGAAGATCAGCATGATCGGCAACGACATGAAACTCGACTCGGGCGTGGGCACCTGCGGCAAAGAAGGCCAGAGCGTGCCGGTGGGCGTGGGTCAGCCGACCTTGCGCATTGACGGCCTGACCGTTGGAGGCACGGCCTGAGGCCTGTCCGGGTTTGTCCTTGGGTGAGCCCGGCAAGAAGCGTCAGAAAGCTGTGATACATTGAACCCCATGTCTTTGCGCATCGCTTTTTACTTTTTTTACTTTTGGTTCTCAGTCCCCGGCGGACGAGAGGCGAGCGCATAAGCACCCGAACATCTCGACACACACCGCCGGAGCCCCAAAGCCCGGCGGTTTTTTTTCACCTGTTTTTTTATCCGAGGAGTCCACGATGAACGCCAAAACCGCAGCCCCTGAGAGCTGGTATCCGAATGCCGCCGACCGAACAGGCCAGACCGACGACGAACGCATCAAGGACATCACCGTGCTACCGCCTCCAGAACATTTGATCCGCTTTTTCCCGATTGCAGGGACGGCCACGGAGACCCTGATCGCCAACACCCGCAAAGCCATCCAGAAGATCGTGCACGGTCATGACGACCGCTTGCTGGTCATCATCGGCCCCTGCTCCATCCACGACCCGGCCGCAGCACTCGACTACGCCCGCCGCTTGAAGCCCCTGCGCGAGAAGTACGCCGACACGCTGGAGATCGTGATGCGCGTGTACTTCGAAAAGCCCCGCACCACCGTGGGCTGGAAGGGCCTGATCAATGACCCCTATCTGGACGAAAGCTACCGCATCGACGAGGGCCTGCGCATCGCACGCCAGCTGCTGATCGAGATCAATCGGCAGGGCTTGCCTGCCGGCAGCGAGTTTCTCGATGTGATCTCGCCCCAGTACATTGGCGACCTGATCAGCTGGGGCGCCATTGGTGCCCGCACGACAGAGAGCCAAGTCCATCGCGAACTGGCCTCTGGCTTGTCGGCGCCCATCGGTTTCAAGAACGGCACCGATGGCAACATCAAGATCGCGACCGACGCGATCCAGGCGGCTGCCCGTGGTCACCACTTTTTGTCGGTGCACAAAAACGGTCAGGTGGCCATCGTGCAGACCCAGGGCAACCAGGACTGCCACGTGATTCTGCGTGGCGGCAAGGCCCCCAACTACGACGCTGAAAGCGTGGCCGCAGCCTGCAAAGAACTCGAAGCCGCCAAGCTGCCCGCCAGCTTGATGGTGGACTGCAGCCATGCCAACAGCAGCAAAAAGCACGAACGCCAGATCGACGTGGCCAAAGACATCGCCGCTCAAATCAGTGGTGGCTCACGCCAAGTGTTCGGCGTGATGGTCGAGAGCCACCTCAAAGACGGCGCCCAGAAGTTCACGCCTGGACAGCACGATGTGGCGAAGCTGACCTACGGTCAGAGCATCACCGACGCCTGCATCGGCTGGGACGACAGCGAAGGCGTGCTGCAGGTGCTGTCGGACGCGGTGAAGTCGCGCCGCGCGAGATGATGTCTGTTTTTTTCTGGGTCGGAGCTTCAGCTCCGACGATACGGGCTTCGCCGAAGGCCCAAGTCGGGGCTAAAACCGCCGACCTACAACGACAAGATAGAAATCAGTTGGACAAGGCTTCCAGCAGCTTGGCGTGAATGCCGCCAAATCCGCCGTTGCTCATGCACAGCAGGTGGTCACCAGGCTGCACTTGGGCCAGTACTTGAGAGATGACTTCCTCAATGTTGGCGCCCACTTGCGCTTTGGGGCCCATGGGCGTGAGCGCGGCCGCGGCGTCCCAGCCCAAGCCGCCTGAATGGCAAAACGCCAAGTCGGCTTCTTCCAGGCTCCAGGGCAGTTGGGCTTTCATGGTGCCCAGCTTCATGGTGTTGCTGCGCGGCTCAAAGATCGCCAGGATGCGGGCATCACCCACCTGACGGCGCAGGCCGTTGATGGTGGTGCGGATGGCGGTGGGGTGGTGGGCGAAATCGTCGTAGACGGTGATGCCCCCCCCTTCACGTTGGACCGTGCCGCGCACTTCCATGCGGCGTTTGACGTTTTCAAAGCTGGCCAGCGCCTGCGCTGCCACCGCCGGTGCCACGCCCACATGTTCCGCGGCGGCGATGGTCGCCAGCGCGTTGAGCTGGTTGTGCACCCCGCCGATGGCCCATTGCACATCGGCCACGGGTTTTCCTGACTGCACGACCTTAAAATGCGAGGGCTCACCTTCCGCCACAAAGTCGCTCACGGCCGAGCCAAATGTGCGCACTTCGCTCCAGCAGCCTTGCGCCAGCACGCGGGTCAGGCTTTCTTCCAGGCCATTGACCACCACGCGGCCCGAGCCGGGCACGGTGCGCACCAGGTGGTGAAACTGCCGCTCGATGGCGGCCAGGTCGTCAAAGATGTCGGCGTGGTCGAATTCCAGGTTGTTGAGGACAGCTGTGCGCGGGCGGTAGTGCACAAACTTGCTGCGCTTGTCGAAAAAGGCGGTGTCGTATTCGTCGGCTTCGATGACAAAGAACTTTCCACCCCCCAGTCGCGCCGAGACGCCAAAGTTGAGCGGCACCCCACCGACCAGAAATCCCGGTTGCAAGCCGGCCTGTTCCAACACCCAAGCCAGCATGGAGGTGGTGGTGGTTTTGCCGTGGGTGCCTGCAATGGCCAACACATGCTTGCCTTGCAGCACATGCTCGGACAGCCACTGGGGGCCGCTGGTGTAGGGTGCACCGGCTTCCAAAATGGCTTCCATCAGTGGAAATTTGGGGTTGCCGTCAGGCCCTCGGGCGCGGCTGACCACATTGCCAATCACGTACATGTCGGGTTTCAAGGCCATTTGGCTGGCGTCAAAGCCTTCGATCAGGTCGATGCCCAAAGCCCGCAGTTGGTCGCTCATGGGCGGGTAAACGCCAGCGTCACAGCCGGTGACCCGATGCCCGGCTTCGCGCGCCAGCGCGGCCAGCCCCCCCATGAAGGTGCCACAAATGCCCAGAATATGAATATGCATGGCCTGATTTTAGGCGTCAGCAAGTCGCCACTCTTTCAGGGCGCTGCAGGCAGGCACAATCTGCCCCCATGAACGATATTGCGCTCGAAATTGCCGCCACCGCTGCCCGCTTGGTGGTGGAAGAAGGTTTGGCTTTTGGCCCAGCCAAACAACGGGCCTTGAAAGAGTTGGGCCTGCCCGGTCGCACGGCCTTGCCGCCCAATGAAGTGGTTGAGGCCGAGGTGCGTGATTACATTGCCCTGTTTTGTGCTGACACCCAACCTGGGGAGTTGCTGGCGCTGCGTGAATTGGCAAAGATCTGGATGCAACGGTTGGTCGAGTTTCGTCCGCACTTGGGTGGCGCAGTTTGGCAGGGTTGGGCCACCCGTTTGTGCGACATCGATCTGGCTTTGTTTTGTGACGACCCCAAGTCGGCCGAGTTGGCCCTGATCAACCAGAATCAACGCTACGAGGTCCAAACCGTTCGAGGCCTGCACGGCGATGATGTGGATGTGCTCAGTTTGCACAGCTTTTGCAAGCCGTTGAACGAAGATGTGGGCGTGCACCTTCGCATTTACGATCTGGACGATTTGCGCGGTGCCTTGTTGCCCGATGCACAAGGCCGCTCCCCTCGGGGGGATTTGGCCGCCCTTGAACGGTTGCTGGGCGCATGAAAGACAATCCGGTGATGACTATTCCAAGCCAAGGCGCTGAACGCCGCAATCTGTTACTGGGGGCTGGTGCGGCTGCGGCCGTGGCTGGCGTGGGCCTGGCCCTGTGGCGTTTTGATCCTGAAGAAGTTCCCAATGACGTCAGCCACCCTTTCTGGGGGCAACAGTTTGAAACGACGGCGGGCGGGAATCTGAGCATGATGCAGTTCAAAGGCAAGCCGTTGTTGCTCAATTTTTGGGCCACCTGGTGCCCCCCCTGCGTTGAAGAACTGCCCATGATTGACGCCTTTTGGCGCGAAAATAACCCTATCGGCCATCAAGTGCTTGCTTTGGCCATAGATCAGCCCAGCGCCGTGCGGCGCTTCCTTGAGAGACAACCCTTGTCTTTTCCTGTGGGTTTGGCGGGTTTGGAGGGTACCAGCTTGGCCAAATCTTTGGGCAATGCTGTCGGTGGATTGCCATTTACCGTATTTTTCAAAGCAGATGGGAGCATTTGGCGACAAAAGATGGGGCAACTCACTGCTGATGATTTGACCCAGTGGCGTCAATCCGCCGGCTGAATTGATTTTTTCAGGTTGGCCGGTCCTTCGGCGGTGCCGGTTTTGAAATCTCGGTCTTGCCTTCATGCTCGATGGGAACAAGAAAAGCCAAAATCGAGGATGTTGGCGAAAATTAGTGTAAATTCGACCTCTTACATGTGCTCAAAGCGATGGAGGATCTATGGATTTGCGCAAACTCAAAACACTGATTGACCTGGTGTCCGACTCGAACGTTTCGGAGCTGGAGATCACCGAAGCCGAAGGCAAGGTGCGCATTGTCAAAAGCATGGGCGTGACTTCGCCCGTGGTCATGCAGCCAGCGGTCCCCGTGGTGGCACCCGCACCGGTGGCGGCGCCTCCTGCGCCAGTGGTTGAAGCGGCTCCAGTCACAGAGGCCGCAACGGGCCATGCCGTCAAATCGCCCATGGTGGGAACTTTTTACCGTTCTTCCAGCCCAGGTTCTGCCCCGTTCATCCAAATTGGCTCGGTGGTCAAAGAAGGGGACACCTTGTGCATCATTGAAGCCATGAAGATCCTCAACGAGATCGAGTCCGACAAGTCCGGCACGGTCACGCAAATTTTGTGCGAGAACGGCCAAGCGGTTGAATACGGTCAGCCCTTGTTCATCGTCGAATAAACCCACGAGGATTTCATGTTCAAGAAAATCCTGGTCGCCAACCGTGGCGAGATCGCCTTGCGTATCCAGCGTGCTTGTCGCGAGTTGGGTGTCAAGGCGGTGATGGTCTATTCCGAAGCCGACAAAGAGGCCAAATACGTCAAGCTGGCTGAGGAGGCGGTCTGTATTGGGCCCGCTGCTTCGCCACTGAGCTATCTCAACATGCCAGCCATCATTTCGGCAGCCGAAGTCACGGATGCAGAGGCGATCCACCCTGGCTATGGCTTCTTGAGTGAAAACGCCGATTTTGCGGAGCGCGTTGAAAAAAGCGGTTTCCAGTTCATTGGGCCGACCCCAGAATCCATCCGCATCATGGGGGACAAGGTTTCTGCGAAACAAGCCATGATTCGCGCTGGCGTGCCTTGCGTGCCGGGCTCCGATGGTGAATTGCCAGATGATCCCGTGCAGGTGCGTCGCATCGCCAAATCGGTGGGTTACCCCGTCATCATCAAAGCCGCAGGGGGTGGCGGTGGACGTGGCATGCGGGTCGTGCACACCGAGGCGGCACTGATCAATGCGGTGCAGATGACCAAAGCAGAAGCTGGCGCAGCCTTTGGCAATCCTGCGGTGTACATGGAAAAATTCCTGCAAAACCCGCGTCACGTTGAGATCCAGATCATTGCCGACAAGCACCGCAATGCGGTTTACCTGGGCGAGCGTGATTGCTCGATGCAGCGTCGCCACCAAAAGGTGATTGAAGAAGCACCGGCCCCCGGCATTGCCCGAAAATTGATTGACAAGATCGGTGACCGCTGCGTTGCCGCGTGCAAAAAAATCAACTACCGTGGTGCCGGGACGTTTGAGTTTCTTTACGAAAACGGCGAGTTTTATTTCATTGAAATGAACACCCGTGTCCAGGTCGAGCATCCGGTGACCGAGTGGGTGACAGGCGTGGACATCGTGAAGACCCAGATCATGGTGGCTGCGGGTGAAAAACTGCCCTTCACGCAACGTCAAATTGAGATTCGTGGCCATGCCATCGAATGCCGAATCAATGCGGAAGACCCCTTCAAATTCACCCCCTCTCCTGGACGCGTGACGTCTTGGCACATGCCCGGAGGTCCTGGCGTTCGCGTCGATTCGCATGTGTACAACAACTATTTCGTGCCGCCCAATTACGACTCGATGATTGGCAAGCTGATTGTCCACGGCGATACCCGAGAGCAAGCTTTGGCACGCATGCAGACGGCGCTGAATGAGACGGTGATCGAAGGCATCAGTACCAATGTTCCGCTGCATCGCGAACTGATGGTGGATGCCAAGTTCATGCAAGGCGGCACCAACATCCATTACCTCGAACATTGGCTGAGCCAACACAAACGCTGAGAGCCTATGTTTGAACTGAGCTTGCTGTGCCCCGAAGACAGGGTGGATATCGTCAGCGAAGCCTTGGAGGCCCTCGATGCTTTGAGTGTCTCTGTGGAAGATGCCGATGCACAAACACCCGCCGAGCAGGCCTTGTTTGGCGAGCCTGACATGCCACCACCGAAAGAAGGTTGGCAATGCTCACGTGTGGTGGCTTTGTTTGCCCAAGAGTCTGTGGCCCAAGAGGCCGCGGTTTTGCTTGGCGCGCAGGATTTTTTTGAGCAGTGCGAAATTCAAGGAATTCAAGCACTGGAAGACCACGATTGGGTCCGTTTGACCCAGTCTCAGTTTGCGCCAGTCGAGGTTTCCTCCGATTTCTGGATTGTGCCGACATGGCATGAGCCGCCGGCGCAAGCCCGGCAAATCATTCGTCTGGATCCCGGGCTGGCCTTTGGTACGGGGACCCATCCGACCACGCGCATGTGTTTGCGCTGGATTGCTCGTCACGGTGTTCATGGTCAGCGCGTCTTGGACTATGGTTGTGGTTCGGGCATCTTGGCCATTGGCGCTGCCAAGTATGGGGCGCTGGGCATCGATGCAGTCGACATAGATGAGGCCGCTGTGAAGGCCACCCAATTGAATGCCTTGGCCAACGATGTGGTTGTGCAAGCGGGTCTTCCCGATCAGGCACAAGGGCATTACCAGACGGTTTTTGCGAACATTTTGGCGACGCCTCTGCGGGTATTGGCGCCATTGTTGTGCGCCCATGTGGCGCCGAGGGGTTCTCTGGTGTTGGCGGGCATCCTCGAGCGACAAGCCGATGAATTGGTGACTGCTTACGCGCCTTGGATCCGCCTTGAAGTGAGTGATGGCCAAGAGGGCTGGATCTTGATGACTGGCGTCAAGTCCACCCCATGAGGTGGACATGGCGCTGACTACAATCTGGCCATGAACAGGATCATCCGTTGTCCCTCATGTGCTGCTGTCTTCGCGGTTGAGACCCATCAACTTCAGGCTGCTCACGGATGGCTGCGCTGTGGGAAATGCCTGGAGGCATTCAACGGGACAGGTCTGGATGTTCCTTCTCCGGCCTTGCCGGTTTTGCACGTCGTAGCGGATGTGGCTTGGCCAACCGACGGACCAGTCTCTGAAAAATCGACGCCACGTGTTGATTTGGACGACTTGCTGGTGCGAGAGGACCTCTCCAGCCAGCCTCCAGGCGCGGAGAAGGGGGTCAGTGCGGAACTGATGGCTTTTTCGGAAGCACTGGCGACTTTCAAGCCGGATGCGCCCCCACTTGATTCGTCGGCTTCCCCCCCTGTGGATGAGTCCAAGACACGGTCGCGTTTCTTTCTTTATGTCGCGATGTTGTTCGCGGGTCTTTTGCTGATAGGCCAATTGCTGTTTATCCAGCGACACGCCATGGCGGCCTTGTGGCCCCAAAGCTTGGCTGTTTTGCAAAATTTGTGTGTGCCGTTCGGTTGCGAGTTGAAGCCCCTGTTGGATCCGAAAGCGGTTGTCATTGAGGGTGCCAGTTTTGAACAAAGTGGCGATGCATTCATATTGCGCTGGTCGCTTCGCAATACCGGGTCCATGGCCGTGAGTACGACCTCATTGGAGCTTTCTTTACTGGATCAGTTCAACAACCCCATCCTACGCCGTGTGTTTTTGTCCTCCGACATGCAGGCCCCTGCAGTCTTGGCGCCAGGACAAGTTTGGTCCGGTTCTTTGGCTCTGGAGGTAGAGCCAACGCTGATCTTCAGCCAGTATCGCCTCTTGAGCTTTTACCCCTGAAAGTCCCGCAACCCGGGCATAAAAAAACCCGCCACTGTTGCCAGTGACGGGCTTTGCGGTGCTAACACCAGACAGATGAATCAGGGCTTGGCGGCCGAAGGAAACGGCCATGCAGCTTGAGGATTCAGAGTCGTTTGTGCAGCAGGGGCAGCGGGTGCTTTGGATGCCTTCTTTGCTGCTGGTTTTTTCGCGGCTTTTTTCACGACCGCTTTTTTGGCGGCAGGCTTTTTGGCGGCAGTTTTCTTGGCTGCTGCTTTCTTAGCGGGTGCTGCTTTTTTAGCGGGTGCTGCTTTTTTAGCGGGTGCTGCTTTTTTGGCTGCTGGCTTTTTGGCCGCTGCTACTTTTTTAGCTGCTGGCTTTTTAGCTGCTGGCTTTTTAGCTGCTGGCTTTTTAGCTGCTGGCTTTTTGGCTGCGACTGCTTTTTTGGCAGGAGCGGCTTTCTTTGCTGGAGCGGCTTTTTTAGCGGCAGGTTTCTTGGCTGCAGCTACTTTCTTAGCGGCAGGTTTTTTGGCCGCAACGGCCTTCTTTGCTGGAGCAGCTTTTTTTGCTGCTGCTTTTTTTGCAGTTGCCATGATTTTCTCCTTGATCAAGTTGAGAACTCAACGGAAAGGGAACGCTTGGTGCTTGTTGGAACGCACAAAACGATCCATGGCGCTGAGTCAGTACCCAACGCCATGAACACAGAAAAGCCACATGCCCCATGACCCGAAGGCAATGTGGCGTGTGGCTTGAAGAGAGGTGACATTGTCGAGGTGTTCAGAAGATCAATCCCAGGACAGAGCCCCGCCAGTTTGATACTCAATGACCCGTGTTTCAAAGAAGTTTCGTTCTTTTTTCAGGTCAATCATCTCACTCATCCAGGGGAAAGGGTTCTCTTCGTTGGGGAAGAGGGCTTCTAATCCGATCTGAGTGGCTCGACGGTTCGCAATGTAGCGCAAATAGCCCTTGAACATGGACGCATTCATGCCCAGCACGCCGCGTGGCATGGTGTCTTCGGCATAACGGTACTCCAGTTCAACGGCGTGCAAGAACAATTCCTTGATTTCTGCCCTGAACTCAGGGGTCCACAGCTGGGGGTTTTCGTGCTTGATGGTGTTGATCAGATCAATCCCGAAATTGCAATGCATGGACTCATCACGCAAGATGTACTGGTATTGCTCGGCAGCACCCGTCATTTTGTTTTGGCGACCCAAGGCCAAGATTTGCGTGAAGCCGACGTAAAAGAACAGACCTTCCATCAAGCAGGCAAAAACAATCAACGACTTGAGCAGAGTTTGGTCTGTTTGCTGTGTTCCCGTCTTGAAGTTGGGGTCCATGATCACGTTGATGAACGGGATCAGGAACTCATCCTTGTCGCGAATCGATTTGATTTCGTTGTAAGCGTTGAAGATTTCACTTTCGTCCAAGCCCAATGATTCCACAATGTACTGGTAGGCATGGGTGTGAATGGCTTCTTCAAAAGCCTGGCGCAGCAAGAACTGACGGCACTCCGGTGCGGTGATGTGGCGGTAGGTGCCCAAGGTGATGTTGTTGGCCGCCAGTGAGTCGGCCGTGACAAAGAAACCGAGATTGCGTTTGACCATGCGACGCTCGTCTTCGGTCAGCCCGTTGGGGTCTTTCCACAAGGCAATGTCACGGTTCATGTTCACTTCTTGCGGCATCCAATGGTTGGCGCAAGTGGCGAGGTATTTTTCCCAAGCCCATTTGTATTTGAAAGGCACCAGCTGGTTGACGTCGGTTTGACCGTTGATGATGCGCTTGTCTGCGGCATTCATGCGGTGAGGCGCAGGAGCTGCAGCACTGCCAGATGCTGAAGACGCTGATGCCATGGCGGCAGAAGCTTGTGCGCCAGTGAATGGAGGCATTGCAGGTTGCAAGGCGGGTTTGACTTGATCGTCCCAGGACAGCATAAAAATTCCAATTCTTAAATTATGAAAGCATGCGAACAAATTGCAAAGCAGTGAATCACTTTATGACGGGCATCTCGCCTGAAGTGTTGTTCAATTGCATCGCACAAGCCACGAAACCGTGATGTGCGATGCATGGTGCTTCATTGACATGCTTCGCAACCAGGGTCATCAATGGCGCAAAACTTGATATCCGTGGCCGGCACCGCATTCATTTGCGCTTGTGCTGCTGCGGCTGCAGCTTCCAGGGCGCTGACACTTGAAGCACTGGGCGCACCGGATGCAGACACAGCATTGTGTGAGCCAGCATTCACAGTCGATTTTTCAACTTGCGTAGCGCTGGAGGTGCGCAGGTAGTAGGTGGTCTTGAGGCCACGCAGCCAAGCGAGCTTGTAGGTGTCGTCCAGCTTCTTGCCCGATGCACCTGCCATGTAGATGTTGAGCGACTGGGCTTGGTCAATCCATTTCTGGCGTCGCGCTGCAGCCTCCACCAGCCATGTTGTCTCGACTTCAAAGGCGGTGGCATAAAGCGCCTTGATGTCTTGCGGCACGCGGTCGATGGGACGCAGTGAACCATCAAAGTGCTTCAGATCCATGACCATCACGTCATCCCAAAGCCCCAGGCGTTTCAGGTCACGCACCAGATAGCCATTGATCACGGTGAACTCGCCCGACAAATTGGACTTCACCGACAAGTTGCCAAAGCAGGGCTCAATGGATGCATCCACGCCAATGATGTTGGAAATGGTGGCGGTGGGGGCAATGGCGACGCAGTTGGAGTTGCGCATGCCGTCTGCTTTGATTTTTTGGCGCAGGGCATCCCAGTCGAGGGTGGTTGAACGGTCCACTTCGACATAGCCTCCCCGCTCGCGCTCCAGCAGCTTCAAGGTGTCCAGAGGCAGGATGCCCTGGTCCCACAGCGAGCCTTTGTAAGTGGCGTATTGGCCGCGCTCTTTGGCCAGTTCAGTGGATGCCCAATAAGCGTAGTAGCAAATGGCTTCCATGGATTGGTCAGCAAACTCCACAGCAGCTTGTGAAGCGTAAGGCGTGCGCATTTCGTACAGCGAATCCTGGAAGCCCATCAGGCCCAGACCAACAGGGCGGTGGCGCATGTTGGAGTCGCGCGCCTTCTTGACGGCGTAGTAGTTGATGTCGATCACGTTGTCCAGCATGCGCATGGCGATCGTGATGGTTTTCTTCAACTTGTCGTGGTCAATGACTTTGCCGGTGGGGCTGTCTTTGAGGTGGCGAGCCAGATTGACCGAGCCCAGGTTGCAGACGGCGGTTTCGCTGTCGCTGGTGTTGAGCGTGATCTCGGTGCACAGGTTGGAGGAGTGCACCACACCGATGTGTTGTTGGGGCGAACGCACGTTGCAAGGATCCTTGAACGTGATCCAGGGGTGGCCGGTTTCAAACAACATGGAGAGCATCTTGCGCCACAGGTCGGTGGCTGGCACGGTCTTGCTGGGCTTGATTTCGCCCCGTGCTGCTTTTTGTTCATAAGCCACATAGGCTTTTTCGAAGGCCAGACCAAAGAGGTCGTGCAGGTCTGGCACATCGGATGGGGAGAACAAGGTCCAGTTGCCCTTTTCCATCACGCGTCGCATGAACAGGTCTGGAATCCAGTTGGCCGTGTTCATGTCGTGGGTGCGGCGGCGGTCATCGCCGGTGTTCTTGCGCAGTTCCAGAAATTCTTCGATGTCCAGGTGCCAGGTCTCCAAGTAGGTGCAGACCGCGCCTTTGCGCTTGCCGCCTTGGTTGACTGCAACAGCCGTGTCGTTGACCACTTTGAGGAAGGGCACGACGCCTTGTGATTCGCCGTTGGTGCCTTTGATGTGTGAGCCCATGGCCCGCACGCGGGTCCAGTCATTGCCCAGACCGCCGGCAAATTTGGACAACAAGGCATTTTCCTTGATGGACTCGTAAATGCCATCCAGGTCATCGGGCACGGTGGTCAGGTAGCAGCTGGAGAGTTGCGAGCGCAAAGTGCCGCTGTTGAACAGCGTGGGCGTGGAGGACATGAAGTCAAACGAGGACAGGATCTCGTAAAACTCGATGGCCCGGGCTTCGCGGTCGATTTCATTGAGGGACAGACCCATGGCCACGCGCATGAAGAAGGCCTGGGGCATCTCGATGCGGGTTTTGCGGACGTGCAAAAAGTAGCGGTCGTACAAGGTTTGCAGGCCGAGGTAATCAAATTGCAAATCGCGCTCAGGCTTGAGGGCGGCGGCCAGTTTTTTCAGGTCAAACTGAAGAAGTTTTTCATCGAGCAGATCGTTGTCGACGCCTTTTTTGATGAACTGGGGGAAGTAATTGATGTAAGCCTCGCCCATTTGCTCTTGTGACACCTCTTTGCCCAAGATTTCCTTGGCGATGGTGTGCATCAACAAGCGCGCAGTGACATAGGTGTAGTCCGGATCTTTTTCGATCAAGGTGCGCGAAGCCAGGATGGAGGCTTTGTACACCTCTTCCATTGGCACACCGTCGTAAAGGTTGCGCATGGTCTCGCTGACGATGGGTTCTGGGCTCACGTCTTGACCGAGACCCGCACAAGCTTTTTCCATCAAGGACTTGAGGTGATTCAGGTCCAGCGCAACACGTTGGCCTTGGTCCATCACGTGCAAGGCTGGCTCTGAGGCGACACTGGCGGATTGCTGGGTTTGCTGCGCGCGCTCTTGGGTACGGCGCTCGCGGTACAGCACATAAGCGCGTGCGACTTCGTGGTTGCTGCTGCGCATCAAGCCCAGTTCGACCTGGTCCTGCACGTCTTCAATGTGGAACGTGCCGCCGCCGGGGCGTGAACGCATCAGCGCCCGCACCACGTTTTGTGTCAGCTCCTCCACGACTTCCCGAACGCTGGCCGATGCAGCGCCTTGTGTGCCATGGACAGCCAAAAATGCTTTCATCAAGGCCACGGCAATTTTGTTGGGCTCAAAAGGCACCACAGCGCCGTTGCGGCGAATGATTTGGTATTGGTTGAGGCTTTGAGCGGAGGCTTGTCCAGCACGGTCAGAAGGGAGGGGAGGAATCATGCCGGCGGTGGCTGATGGGGCGTTGAGGTCTGTGAGCATGGTTTTCTTCTAATTTGTGGTGTGTTGTGGTGGGGTAATGGGCGCCTGCAACTTGGATTTTTCAAATGTGCAAATTTGTAACGGACACTATATCTGGTGTCTGTGACCCTTGCAAGCCACTACAGGTAGTGTACCGGTGCTTTTTTGCCTTGACGCTCCATGTCCCGCCATGAGGCCACAGAATCCCCATTTTCAAAAGCTGAAAAGGGCCTTTGCAAGCGTATTGAAAACAGCCTTTTTAAAGCCGAATTCAAGAGCCACGCGATGTCTGAGAGGTTTTGCCCTGCAAGACCACAGAGGGACTGTGGTCGGGATTCTTGGCTTGGTGATTTAAATTGATGAAATCACCAAAAAAATATAAAAATAAATGGAAAATATTTTTCCTGATTGTCGTTTTGCATTCCTAGGGAAAGTACGAGTCAGGCCAATTCAGCAGTTGTTTCAAGTGATCCCAAGCAAAACCCGGTCCCGGGTCTTGCTTGCGACCCGGGGCAATGTGTTCGTGCCCGGCCACATGGGCAATCGGGTAACGTTGGTGCAGGTCATGGCACAGACGGGCCAATTGAACATATTGGGCATGTTCGAACACATCCCCCTCCAGCCCTTCCAGCTCGACGCCGACAGAGTCGTCGTTGCATTGAGAGCGACCTCGGTACATCGACTGCCCCGCGTGCCAAGCCCTGTCGTCGGCACTGACAAACTGTAAAAGTGCGCCATCGCGTCGGATGAAAAAGTGCGCCGACACCTCCATCCCCTTGATTTGCTGGAAATAGGGGTGAGCCTCCCAATCCAGTTGGTTGGTGAAGAACGCCTGAACCTCGGGCCCGCCATATTCGCCAGGCGGCAGGCTGATCGAGTGAAGCACCAGCAAATCGATGCAGGCGCCTTGCGGTCGCGGCCCAAAATTGGGGGAGTCCCATCTTTGGGCGGGCAAGTACCACCCTGCCTGCCAGAGGTCAGCGCAATCAGCGGCTGGGTGTGACATGGGTCATTGGATGGAGCACGGTTGGACGATGGGTGGGGCAAAACGCATCAGGCCAATCATGGCAAGGCAGGGGTCAAGCCGGGTTGCGGTCTTGCGCGGCAGCGCGGTGTTCCGTACTGCAGTAGATGCCCTTTTCCCCCAGCACGGCTTCATCCTGGGGCAAGTGCAATCCACAATGGACGCAACTGACCATGTTGGAGGGCCCCGTGGCGGCTGGTCCAGGATTGGGGGTGACATCTTTGGGCTTGCGGCTGCGCTTGTAAACCCAAATGGCCACCAAAATGACCAGCAGCCAGATCAGGTATTTCATCCAGTTCGCCCAATCAAGATTTCCAAGACAAACCGCGAACCTGCGTAAGACAGCAGGAGCAGGGCCGCACCGATGTAGAGCACCCGCACAGCCCTGCGGCCGCGCCAGCCCCATTGGCTGCGGCCGACCAACAAGGTGGCAAAGGTGATCCAAGACAAGACGGCAAACACCCGCTTGTGGTCCCAGCGCCATTCGGTGTGGGTCTGACCGTAAAGGGCTTCACCAAACAAGGCTCCCGCCACCAAGGTGGCCGTCAACAGCAAAAAGCCGGCGGTCACAAAGCGAAAAGTCAGGCGCTCCAGGGTCAAAAGAGGTAAACCACTCGATCCTTCATGGGCTTGGCGGATGTCTTGCTCCGTCCGGTTCATCATCCAGGCGTGAACCACGGCAGCAGCAAACATGCCGTAAGCCGACAGGCCCAGGGCAAAGTGCAGGGGCAACCAAGCCGAAGCCTGGGTGGTGAGCAAGGTCCCCGGAAAGACCCAAGCCAACAACACCGTGATGGCCCCAAGGCTGCCCACAGCCCAGCGGGCTTTGAATTTGGGGAAAAACTGGGTCTCGATCATGTAAGCCGTGACCACCAGCCAGGCGGTGACCGACAAGGCCGGAGCAAAGCCAAAACGAACGGGACCCATGAGCAAAACCAACAGGCTCATCGCGTGCAAAACCCAGGCCAGCCAAAGCAAACGGCGCGCGCGCACATCGCCCATGCGCTGAGGCAGCAAAGCAGGCAAGGCATACATCAAGGCTGCCAGAGCCGAGACAGGCAGGGTCCACAAAGGCGCACTCGCTAAAATCATGGCACCGAGTTTAGCCTTTCAGGCGCAGCCAATGGGGCTTCGCCAAGCCGCTCGAACGGTTTTTTTCTGGACACTCCCCCATGGCCTCCGCTCTGACCGACAAACTCACGCGCCTCGTCAAGACCATCAGCGGCCAGGCGCGCATCACCGAATCCAACGTGGCGGACATGCTGCGTGAAGTCCGTATGGCCCTGCTGGAGGCCGATGTCGCGCTTCCGGTTGTGCGTGATTTCATTGCCCGGGTCAAAGAAAATGCCTTGGGTCAGGAAGTCATGGGCTCTTTGAAGCCTGGACAAGCGCTGGTGGGCGTGGTGCACCGCGAACTGGTGGCCACCATGGGCGAGGGCGTGTCGGACATCAACCTGGCCGCGCAACCGCCCGCCGTGATTTTGATGGCAGGCCTGCAAGGTGCCGGTAAAACCACCACCACCGCCAAACTGGCCAAGCACCTGATTGAAAAGCGCAAGAAAAAAGTGCTCACGGTCTCGGGTGACGTGTACCGCCCTGCGGCGATTGAACAGCTCAAAACCGTGACCGCGCAGGCCGGGGCCGAGTGGTTCCCCAGCTCGCCCGACCAAAAACCGATCGACATCGCCCGAGCCGCGATCGACTATGCCCGCAAGCACTTCTTTGACGTGCTGCTGGTCGACACCGCCGGTCGTTTGGCGATTGACGAAGCCCTGATGACCGAGATCAAGGGCTTGCACGCCGAACTCAAACCTGTGGAAACCTTGTTTGTGGTGGACGCCATGCAGGGCCAGGACGCGGCCAACACGGCCAAGGCTTTCAGCGATGCCCTGCCTTTGACCGGTATCGTATTGACCAAGCTCGACGGTGATTCACGCGGTGGTGCGGCCCTGTCGGTGCGCCAAATCACCGGTGTGCCGATCAAGTTTGCGGGCACCAGCGAAAAGATCGATGGCCTGGAAGTGTTCGACGCCGAGCGCCACGCGGGCCGCGTGCTGGGCATGGGCGACATCGTGGCCCTGGTCGAGCAAGTCACCGCAGGTGTGGACATGGAGGCCGCGCAAAAACTGGCCACCAAGGTCAAGAGCGGCGGCAGTTTCGATCTGAACGACTTTTTGGCACAGATCCAGCAAATGAAGCAAATGGGGGGGCTGTCCAGCCTGATGGACAAGCTGCCCAGCCAGTTGACCGCCAAAGCCGGGTCCATGGACATGGACAAAGTCGAAAAAGACATTGGCCGCAAGCAAGGCATCATCCACAGCATGACGCCGCAAGAGCGCAAAAAGCCCGAACTCATCAAAGCCACCCGCAAGCGCCGCATTGCCGCAGGTGCTGGCGTTCAGGTGCAGGACGTCAACCGCATGCTCAAGGAGTTTGAGCAGATGCAGGACATGATGAAAAAAATGTCTGGCGGCGGCATGATGAAAATGATGAAGCGCATGGGGGCCATGAAAGGCATGATGGGCGGCGGCGGTTTCCCTGGCATGCCACGCTGATCTTCATTGACGGTCTATCGATGAACCGACTTTTCATCTACGGCACGCTGATGCCCGGTCTGCGCCTTGAGGCCGAAATGCAAGGCGCCCGTTTTGTGGGCGCAGCCCAAGTGCCCGGCCGCTTGGTCGACCTTGGGCGCTACCCCGGGTACCAGAGCGGCGAGGGTCTTGTCACCGGCGAAGTCTACGAAGTCGATGACGCGCACCTGGCCCGACTCGATGGGGTCGAGGCCATGGTGCGCGGAGATCGCGCCGCCTCGCAATACTGGCGCGAAGAAGTGACCGTACTCAGCGGCGCATTGCAAGGCCAGCGGGTGCAGACCTATGTCTACAACCGCCCGGTCGATGGCTGCACGCCTATCCCGCACGGCGACTACCGCCGCTACATCCGGGAAGTCGGACGCGAATCCTGAGCCGGGCTCAGTCCTTGATCACCAACTCCCCGCGCAGCGAGTGCGACAGGCCTTGGGTGATGCGCACATCGGCCATCTGACCTATCAGGCGGTCCATGTGGGGGCCGCCGGGGAAGTTGACCACCCGGTTGCACTCGGTGCGGCCTGCCAGCTCGGTGGCGTCCTTGCGTGAAGGGCGCTCCACCAGGATGCGCTGCACCGTGCCCACACGGCTCTCGCCGATGCGTTGCACGTTGGCTTCGATGGTCGCTTGCAGGTGGTGCAGACGGCGCAATTTTTCGGCGTGTGGCGTGTCGTCGTGCAGGTTGGCCGCAGGCGTGCCGGGGCGGGGGCTGAAGATGAAGCTGAAACTCGTGTCAAAACCCACATCGGTGATCAGCTTCATCATCTTGTTGAAGTCGTCCTCGGTCTCACCGGGGAAGCCCACAATGAAATCGCTGCTGAGCGACATGTCCGGGCGGATCGCCCGCAGCTTGCGGATTGTGCTCTTGTATTCCATGGCGGTGTAGCCGCGCTTCATGGCCATCAGGATGCGGTCCGAACCGTGCTGCACCGGCAAGTGCAAGTGGCTCACCAGCTTGGGGATCTTTTCATAAGCATCGATCAGGCGCTGCGTGAATTCATTGGGGTGGCTGGTCACGTAGCGGATGCGCTCGATGCCCGGCATGTCGGCCACGTACTCCAGCAACATGGCAAAGTCGGCCATCTCTGCAGTGGCGCCCATCTTGCCCCGGTAAGCGTTCACGTTCTGACCCAGCAAGGTGATCTCTTTGACGCCTTGCGCGGCCAGACCGGCGACTTCGACCAGCACATCGTCAAAGGGCCGCGACACCTCTTCGCCCCGGGTGTAGGGCACCACGCAGTAGCTGCAGTATTTGCTGCACCCTTCCATGATCGACACAAAGGCCGTCGCGCCTTCCACCTTGGCGGGGGGCAGGTGGTCGAACTTTTCAATCTCGGGAAAGCTGATGTCCACCTGCGGGCGCTGTTTGCGCTCGCGCTCGGCCAACAAATCGGGCAGGCGGTGCAGGGTCTGTGGGCCAAACACCACGTCCACATAAGGCGCACGTTTGATGATCTCGGCACCTTCCTGGCTGGCCACGCAGCCGCCCACGCCGATCAGCACGCCCTTGGCTTTGAGGTGCTGCACCCGGCCCAGATCGCTGAAGACTTTTTCTTGCGCCTTCTCGCGCACCGAGCAGGTGTTGAACAAAATCAGGTCGGCCTCGTCCACGTCCTGCGTGGGCTCATAGCCCTGGGCCGCGCCCAGCACATCGGCCATCTTGTCCGAGTCGTACTCGTTCATCTGGCAGCCAAAGGTTTTGATGAAGACCTTCTTGCTCATGCGGCCTCCAAAGAGGTGACGAGTTCAAGGCAAAGCAAGGCACGCCCGCGAAGGGCCAGAATGCAGCGGTTCATGGTGTAGATCCAGAGGCTGTGAAAAAGAAAAGCGCCGAGGCGCTCAGAAGCATCCGGATTATCGCAGGCAGGCGTTTGCTCAGTTGTCCTTGCTGTCAGACGCCTTGGGCTTGAAAAACATCGGATACGCCCTTTGCACCGTCGGGCTGTCATACGCCCAGCTGTGGCATTGACCCAAGTAATAGGGCGCTTGGGTCACTTCGGGGTGGGGCTGGCCCGCCAGTTCGCGTCGGCGCCATTGGCCCGAGGGCAAGGTCTGGTAAGCGGCGGTGGCCATGTTGAACAGCATTTCGCGCAGGTGGGTGCAGCCCTCGGTGCCGCCCACGTGCTGGGCGATGACCTTGCGCCACCCTGGGCCCATGGTGCAGCCAATCAGCTTGTGCATGCCATGCGGTGCGCCGGCGCATTCGGGGTGGGGAATGTCGTCCATCGAGGTCGCAACGTCCTGGATGACCATCTGGTCGTTGAGCGTCACGCGGATCTTCAGGCCGTGGATGGGCTCGTTGGCCGGGAAGGGGCGCTCGTTGGGCACCTTGAAACCAAAGGTTTTCACGTCGGTCAGTTCGGCTTCGATGTCCCACAGGCCGTCTTCGCGGTCATAGCCTTGGTACACCACGGTTCGCGTATGTGACAGTTTTCGGGGGGAGGGAGGGGGAAGTGCCAATGGAATTCTCGTGGGTCTGGTGTTCAATGCACCGATCATATCGATGCAGGAGCCTTGAACATGTCCCACGCCATCCATCCCGCCGTTCGTCGCCAGACCATTGCCGATGCCTTGCGCCGCACCGCGATCCGCCTGCCTGCCAAAACCGGCATCGTGTGCGGGGCCACGACTTGGACTTATGCCCAATTCGATGCACTGGTCACGCGCCTGGCCGCAGGACTGGCCCGCATCGGCGTGGCCGAGGGCGACAAGGTGGCTGTGCTGGCCCGCAATTCGCACGGCTTTGCCGCGCTGCGCTTTGCGCTGGCCCGCCGGGGTGCGGTCATGGTGCCGATCAACTTCATGCTCAAGGCCGAAGAAGTCGCTTACATCTTGCGCCACGCCGGTGCCCAAACCCTGGCCACCGACAGCGGCCTGGCCGAGCTGGCGCAGGCCGCCAGCCAACTCGACACGCGGGTGCAGCAGTTCATTTGGCTGCCGTCTGAAGACCCCAGTGCGCCCGTGTCGGGCATGCACAGCTTTGACACGCTGGCCGCTTGCACCGATGCGCTGCCCGATGTGCATCTGGGCAGCTGCGACGTGGCGCAGATCGTCTACACCAGTGGCACCGAGTCATCGCCCAAAGGCGCGCAGCTCACGCACGACGCGGTCATGTGGCAGTACGTCAGCTGCGTGATCGACGCCGAAATCGCCGAGTCCGACGTGGCCCTGCACGCGCTGCCGCTGTACCACTGCGCCCAGCTCGATGTGTTTTTTGGCCCCGCCATTTACATGGGCAGCACCAACGTCATCACGTCCAAGCCCACGCCAGACAACCTGCTGCCGATGCTCGAAAAGTTTGGCATCACCAGCTTCTTTGCGCCGCCCACGGTGTGGATTGCGCTGCTGCGCTCGCCCCTCATGGACGCCGACAAACTTTCAAAATTGGCCAAGGGCTACTACGGCGCATCCATCATGCCGGTGGAGGTGCTCAAAGAACTGGCTTCGCGCCTGCCCCAGGTGCGCTTGTGGAACCTGTATGGCCAGACCGAGATCGCGCCGCTGGCCACGATGCTTGGCCCGGAGGACCAGCTGCGCAAACTGGGTTCATGCGGCAAAGCGGTGCGCAATGTCGAGACCCGTGTGGTCAACGACGCCATGCAGGACGTGGCCGTGGGCGAGGTGGGCGAGATCGTGCACCGCTCACCGCACCTGATGCTGGGCTACTTTCATGACGACGAGCGCACCCAGGCCTCTTTTGAGGGCGACTGGTTCCACAGCGGCGATTTGGGGGTGATCGACGAGGAGGGCTACATCACCGTGGTGGACCGCAAGAAGGACATGATCAAG
This sequence comes from Comamonadaceae bacterium, assembly GCA_027484105.1. Taxonomy (GTDB): domain Bacteria; phylum Pseudomonadota; class Gammaproteobacteria; order Burkholderiales; family Burkholderiaceae_C; genus Limnohabitans_A. Next base: position 278,305 of record JAIXUG010000005.1, on the reverse strand, counting down.
TCCGGCGGCGAAAACGTGGCCAGCCGCGAGGTGGAAGAAATGATCTACCGCCTGCCGCAGGTGAGTGAAGTCGCGGTGATCGGCTTGCCCGACCCCAAATGGGTCGAAGCCGTGACCGCCGTGATCGTGGTCAAGGCCGGGCAGACCTTGGATGAAGCGGCGGTCATCGCACACTGCGCTCAGCACATGGCCGGTTTCAAGACCCCTAAACGCGTGCTCTTCACCGACGCCCTGCCCAAGAACCCGAGCGGCAAACTGCTCAAGCGGGATTTGCGCGTGCGGTATGCGTGAGGCCCGCGCAGGGCAGCCCTGAAAAATCCAGCGGCTGAGGCGTCTTTCGTTTGCATCGAGCAGCGTGGCTGTTGCGCAGGTGCGTGTGGACCTAGGGAAACTCCCGATCAAATGTCCCATGCCTGAGACCTGAATGTTCTATTGACAGAACAATAGGACTGTTTGACCATCGCAGTCATGGATGCCCATTTGCCTTTGCCCAAATACCACCAGATCTATCTGGTGCTGCGTGAGCAATTGCGCGAAGGCCGTTTTGACCAGGGTTTGCCCGGCGAGCTGGCCTTGATGGGACAGTTTGGCGTGGCCCGCGTCACGGTGCGGCGGGCCTTGTCGCAGTTGGCCGAAGAGGGCCTGATTCAGCGTGAGCCCGGGCGGGGTACACGCCCCACCTCGGCGCGCGCGCAAGAGGTACAGATGCAAGCGGCCACCATGGCCACGGGTCAGCAAGCGCGACTGACAGGCTTGTTGGAAAACCTGGTGACCATGGGCATGCGCACCAAGGTCAAGGTGCTCAGCGTCGAGCGCCTGCGCGCCCCCGTGGATGTGGCGGCCGCCTTGAAATTGCCCGCCACGGCGCTGGTCCAAAAAGCCGAGCGCGTGCGCAGCACACCCGAAGGACCACTGTCGCACATCACCACCTGGGTGCCCGATGCGATTTCGGCCGGTTTTGGCAAGCGCGAATTGGCGCAAAAACCCATTTTGGTTTTGCTCGAAGAATCGGGCGTCAAGGTGGGCCGGGCCGAACAAACCATCTCGGCCCGTTTGGCCGATGTGGGCATGGCCCAACATTTGGATGTGTCCGTCGGATCGGCCTTGTTGGCGGTGCGGCGATTGATTTATGACGAGGACGACCGTCCCGTCCAATGGCTGCATGGCTTGTACCGACCGGACCGATACGAATACCAGATGCAGTTATCCCGCGTTGGCAGCATCGATGCCAAGGTGTGGGTAAGCCAAGAGTTGTCCGCCAACTTTCATTGACCTTCAAAAAGGATGTTCTCATGACCTCACGTCGCACTTTCATGGGCCAGTCCGCTGCTGCGGCCTCGGCGCTTGCTTTTCCGTTGGTTGGAGGCGCACAGCCCAAAGCCATCAAAGTGGGTGTGCTGCACCCGGTGACAGGTGCATTGGCTTATTCGGGTCAACAGTGCCGTCTGGGCGCGATGATGGCGATTGAAGACATCAACAAAGCCGGCGGCATCAAGTCGCTGGGGGGCGCCAAGATCGAAGCCATGCTGGGCGATGCGCAGTCCAGCCCGCAGGCGGGCACGGCCGAAATCGAGAAGATGAACGAAGCCGGTGTGAGCGCCGTGGTCGGCGCCTTTGCCTCGGCCATTTGCCTGGCCACCACGCAAGCTGCGGCCAAATACAACCTGCCGCATGTGGTGGACGTGGGTGTGGCCGACCAGATCGTCGAGCGTGGCCTGAAAAACACCTTCCGATTTGGTCCCGGCTACAGAAAATGCGCCGAAGTGGCCGTCTCCAGCCTGCACGTTCTGAACACGGCCGCTGGCAAGCCCGCCCGCACCGTGATGATCGTGCACGAAGAGTCACTGTTTGGCACGGGCACAGCCAACTTGCTGGCCAAAGAGTTGCCCGGCTATGGTTATGAAGTCAAAGAAATCATCAAACACGCCAACCCCACGCGTGACTTCAACAACATCGCGCTGCGCATCAAGCAAGTCAACCCCGACATCTTGATCCCCGCCAACTACTACAACGAATACGCCTTGTTGGTGCGCACTTTGCAGCAGCAAAAAATCACACCCAAAGCCATTTATTCGGTGCTGGGCGGCGCCGCTTCGAGCTACAAGTTCGTCAAGGAGTTTCCGGATGCGGCCAATGGCATCATCGACTGCAACCACTGGTTCAATCCACGTGACAAACGCTCGGCCGAGTTGCGCAAGCGCGTGGAGGCGCAAGGTCAGTTCTTCAGCTACGAAGTGTTCATGACCTACACCGCCATGAGTTTGTTGGCCGATGCGATCGAGCGTGCCAAGTCCACGGACCGCGCCGCCATCATCGACGCGCTGGCTTCGAGCAAGTTCTCCAACCACATCATGCCTTATGGCCCCACGCAGTTTGTGAATGGCCAGAACATGGGCGCACAGCCCTTGATGACCCAGGTCCACAAAGGCGACATCAAGGTGATCGTGCCGCGCGACTACCGTGAGATTGAGCCCATTTTCCCGCTCAAGGCCTGAACTGCGCAGACCTGAAAGACCTCGATGCTGGACTTCAACATCCTGTTTCCTTCGGTGCTCAACGGCATCACCACCGGTGCCGTCTATGCGCTGATCGCGCTGGGACTCACGCTGATTTATGGCGTATTGCACATCATCAATTTCGCGCACGGCGCGTCCTTGATGGTGGCACTGTATGGCGTGTACATGTTGAAGCAAAAGTTCGGGGTCGATCCCTACATGGCCCTGCCCATCATGGTGCCCGCCATGTTCGTGCTGGGCTATGCCTTGCAGCGCGGTGTGATCAACCGCGCCAGCCACGGCAAGGACGAAAACATCTTGCTGGTGACGCTGGGCGTGTCCATCGTGCTGGAGAACCTGGCGCTGTTGTTTTTCAAATCTGACACGCGCACCATTGAGACGGCCTACACCTTGACCACCGTCGAAATCGGCCCGGCCTTCATCGCCTTGCCCAAGCTGGTGTCCTTTGCCGGGGCATTGGTGGTGTCGGCGGTGTTGCTGTTGATCGTGCAAAAAACCGACTTGGGCCGTGCCATCCGCGCCGTCTCCAAAGAGAAGCAAGGCGCACGCTTGATGGGCATCGATGTGGACCATGTGTACGCCATGTGCTTTGGCCTGGGCCTGGCCAGTTTGGGGGCGGCGGCCTGCTTTTTGATGCCGGCTTATTACGTGAACCCGCAGGTGGGCAACGGCTTTGTGCTGGTGGCCTTCACCATCGTGGTGCTGGGGGGCATGGGCAGTTTTGCCGGGGCTTTGCTCGGTGGTTTGCTCATTGGTGTGGTCGAGTCGCTGGGCGGCTTGCTCTTGGGTGAGTCGCTGGGTCAGGTGGGTATTTTTGTGATCTTCATTGCCGTGCTGTTGCTCAGGCCGCAAGGATTTTTTGGAGCGAAGGCATGAAAGACTTTCGCAACATCGCACTGTTTGTGCTGCTGGTGGGGGCGGTGCCCTTGTTCACCGATTCGGGCGTGATGCTCAACTTCGTCATGACGTCTTTGTACGCGTGTCTGCTGTCGCAGGCGTGGAACGTGCTGGGCGGTTTTGGTGGGCAGTTTTCTTTTGGCCATGCGCTGTTTTTTGGCACGGGCGCGTATGTGCAGGCCATCGCCCAGATGCAGTGGGGTCTGAGTCCCTGGGTGGCTTTGCCCTTGGCCATGCTCTTTGCGGCGGGAGTGGGCGCTTTTGTGGGCGCGGCTTCGTTCCGTTATGGCCTCAAGGGCTCTTACTTTGCGCTGGTCACACTGGCCTTTGCCGAAGTGTTCCGCATTTTGGCCACCTCGGTGCCTTTCACCGGGGCCGGTGTCGGCCTGATGCTGCCACTCAAGGAGTCGGCCGCCAACATGCAGTTTGGCAGCCGCGCCGGGTTCATCTGGCTCATGCTGGGCCTGGTCACGCTGGCGCTGTGTGTCACCGCCTGGCTGCGCCACTCGCGCTTTGGGGCTTATTTGCAGGCCGTGCGTGACAACGAAGACGCCGCCCGCGCCATTGGCGTGAACCCCTTCAGCGTCAAGCTGATCGCCACCGTCTTGTCGGGCGGTCTGATGGGGGCGGCCGGGGCGTTTTATGTGCAGGTGTTCCAGTACATCGACCCGGCCATCGCTTTTGGGGCACACACCTCGGTGGAGGCCCTGGTGGGCGCGATCGTGGGTGGCATGGGCACACTGTGGGGCCCGCTCTTGGGGGCTGTGGGCCTGCACATCCTGGCCGACCTCACACGCAACCTGTTTGGTCAGCTGCCCGGCATCAACATGGTCATTTATGGCGTGGTGTTGATCGTGATCGTGATGTTCCTGCCGCGTGGCATTGCGGGGCTGGGCACCATCACACCGCTGCAGTGGTGGCGCGGCAGCAAGGCCGACGGAGACAAACCATGAGCACGCTGCTGCAGATCGAGGGCGTTGGCAAATCTTTTGGTGGTCTGAAGGCCGTGCAAAACGTCAGCCTGTCGGTGACCGAAGGCCGTCTGAGCGCCCTGATTGGCCCCAACGGCGCGGGCAAGACCACTTTGTTTGCGCTCATGTCGGGCTTTCTGACGCCCGACGCGGGCCGTGTGGTGTTTGCGGGCCAAGACATCACAGGCCAGCCACCGCACCTGAATGCCCGCATGGGCCTGACGCGCACCTTCCAGATCGTGCAACCCTTTGCGGCGCAAACCGTCAGAGAAAACATCGCGGTGGGGGCGCACCTGCATTTGCCGCATCGCGCCCAGGCGCTTGAATTTGCAGAGTCGGTTGCAAGCCAAGTGGGTCTGAGCCCCCAGCTCGACAAGCTGGCCAGTGATTTGACCGTGGCTGGGCGCAAGCGCCTGGAGCTGGCCCGCGCGCTGGCCACGCGACCACGCTTGCTGTTGCTCGACGAGGTGTTGGCGGGCCTGAACCCGCAAGAAATTGCCGAGATGATCCCGGTGGTGCAAGGCATTGCCCAAAGCGGCGTGACGGTGCTGATGATTGAACACGTCATGCAAGCGGTGATGAGTCTGGCGCAAGAGGTTTGGGTGTTGGCGCAAGGCCAACTCATTGCCCAAGGCACGCCGGCAGAGGTGACCCATAACCAAGCCGTTGTGGAGGCCTATTTGGGCCATGGCACGGCGGAGCGTTTGCAAAAGAGCGCGGCTCAAGCCAAGACGGCCCCAGTTGCTCAGGAGGTTCAGGCATGACCGCTTTGTTGAATGTGCAGGGCCTCAAATCCGGCTACGGCGTGGTGGAAGTCTTGCGCGGTGTCGACCTGCATGTGATGCCGGGTGAGTTGGTGGCGCTGCTGGGCAGCAACGGTGCGGGCAAAACCACACTCAACCTGACTCTCAGTGGTTTGGTGGCCACGCGTGCGGGGCAAGTGCAGTTTGACGGACAAGACATCACCAGCTTGCATTCCCGCCAAGTGGTGGTTCGTGGCCTGATTCAAGTGCCCGAAGGTCGCAAGGTGTTTCCCAATTTGAGCGTGCACGAAAACCTGGAGCTGGGTGCCTTCACGCGGGGGCGAGCGCGTCGCCTCCAAAACTTGGACATGGTGTACGAAACCTTTCCGCGCCTCAAAGAACGCGTCAGCCAGTTGGCCGGTACCTTGAGTGGGGGCGAACAGCAAATGCTGGCCATTGGCCGAGGATTGATGGCCGAGCCGCGTTTGCTGATTTTGGATGAGCCATCTCTGGGTTTGTCGCCTTTGTTGGTCGAAGAGTTGTTTGGTCTTATTTCTCAACTGCGCAGCACCGGGCTTTCAATCTTGTTGGTGGAACAAAACGTGGGTCAATCCCTGGACATTGCGGATCGTGCTTATGTGATGGAGAACGGTCAAATTCGCTTCAGTGGAACCCCTGGCGAATTGTTGGCCAGCGACACCCTCCGGCAGGCTTATTTGGGCATGTGACCCATGGTCAAAACCATGTGAATGCTCGCGCTGCTCACTGTCCATCTCATTCATCTGCACCTCTTCAAAGGAGTTTTCATGCCAACCAGCCCGATGATTTCTCGCCGCTCATTGACCTTGTGTGCGGTCTTGGCCTTTGCGGGTTGGGCGCAAGCCCAGTCGCAACCGCCCATCCGAATTTTGGTGGGCGCGCCGGCTGGCGGCACCACCGACACGATGGCGCGCACGCTGGCTCAGGTCTTGGGCACCCAAATGGGTCGCACGGTCGTGGTTGAAAACCGCCCTGGTGCAGGGGGTAATTTGGCAGCTGATGCGGTGGCCAAGGCGGCGCCCGATGGCAACACGCTGCTCATGAGCTTCACCAGTCACGCCATCAATGCTTCGCTCTACCCCAGCTTGCCTTTCGATCCCGTCAAGGATTTCACCCCGCTGACCATGGTGTCCACATCACCCTCGATTCTGGTGGCCCATCCCAAGGTGCCCGCCAACAACACGGCGGAGTTGATCAAGCTGGCCAAATCCAAACCCGGGCAGCTGAACTTTGCCATTGGCGCTTTGGGTTCGTCCTTGCACATGGCGGGCGATGCTTTCAAGATGCAAGCAGGGCTGTTCATCGTCAACATTCCTTACCGTGGCACGGCCCCAGCCGTGCAAGACGTGCTGGCTGGTCAGGTGGATCTGATGTTCGCGGCGGTGGGCAATGTGCAGACGCACATCAAGGCGGGCAAGCTCAAGGCTTTGGGTGTGACCAGCGCGACGCGTTTGCCGGCTTTTCCGGATGTGCCCGCCATTGGCGAGAGCCTGCCCGGGTATGAATCGAGTGCCTGGTTTGGTCTTTTCGGACCGGGTCGGATGAACCCTGAGCTGGCCAAGCGCCTGTCTGATGCGGCCCGCGCGGCCGTGTTGTCACCCGAGGTGAAGCGCCGCATTGAAAACGAAGGGGCCACCCCTGTGGGCAACAGCCCCCAAGAGTTTGCGCGGTTCGTGGAGACTGAAATCGTGCGTTGGCGCAAGGTGGTGCAATACGCAGGGGCCAAACCAGAATGAGCAAGGACCTGGCCCAAACCCTGGCGCAAAAACTCATTGCCCGTGCTGCGGGACGCCCCCATGTGGCCGTGGGTGAGGTGGTCACCTGCCACGTGGACCTGGCCATGTTCCATGACTCGTCAGGTCCAAGGCGGCTCAAACCCATGCTGGACGAGTTGGGGGCTGAAATCTGGGACACCGACAAAGTGGTGCTGGTGCTGGACCACTATGTGCCCGCCCACGATGCGGATGCAAAGCAGATCGTGCGGATCGCGCGTGACACCGCCAAACAATGGAAGCTGCCTCATGTGATCGACAGCGAAGGCATCTGCCATGTGGTACTGCCTGAGCGGGGCCATTTGAAGCCCGGTATGTTTTGTGTGGGGGGTGACTCGCATTCGCCCACCGGCGGTGCCTTTGGTTGCTACATGTTCGGCATTGGTGCGACCGAAATGCTGGGCGTGTGCGTGACGGGACAGATCTGGGTCCAGGTGCCGCGCACTTTGCGCATGCATTGGTCGGGCCGATTGCAAGCCGGTGTGTCGGCCAAGGACATGATGCTGCACATGGTGGGTCGTTTTGGCATGAATGGCGGCCAATACCAGGCGGTGGAATTTGCTGGGTCTGCGGTGCAGGCCTTGTCCATGGCCGAGCGGATGACCTTGTCCAACATGAGCGCCGAGATGGGCGCGCAGGCTGGTCTGATTGCTGCTGACGAGACCACTTTGCAGCATCTTCGCGGCATCGGTGTTGCACCTGAGCTGTTGGCGGGTGCAGAGCAGTGGTGCACCGATGAAGAGGCTGAATTTGAACAGCAAGACTTTGACGCTTCGCGCTTGAGTCCCCAGGTGGCGGCACCGCACAGCCCGGCCAACACGCGGGATGTGGGTGAGTTTGCCGACATCCAGCCCAACATTGCCTACATCGGTGCCTGCACCGGCGCCAAGCTGGAAGACTTGCGTGCGGCCGCTGCCGTGCTCAAGGGCCAGCGGGTGGCCGAAGGGGTGCAACTCATGGTGGCACCTGCGAGCGCCCGCGAGCAAGCGCAGGCCACACAAGAAGGCGTGATGCAAACCTTGCTGGACGCCGGAGCCACCTTGCTGCCCAACAGCTGTGGCGCATGCGCCGGTTACGGGGCCACTTTCCCGGAGGGGTCCACGGTGATCTCCACCACTGCCCGCAATTTCAAGGGGCGCATGGGCCCGGCCAGTGTCAACGTGTTTTTGGCTTCGCCTTATACCGTGGCCGCCTCGGCCTTGCGCGGGCGCATCAGCGATCCACGCGAGGTGCTGGCATGACGCTGCGCTCATTCCAGGGCGCCCGAGCCTGGCGCGTCGGAGCCGATGTGGACACCGATGCCCTGGCACCTGGGGCCTACATGAAGCATGGCCTGGAGGTGATCGGCTGGCATTGCCTGGAGGCGGTCCGCGCCGACTTTGCCAAGGGCGTTCGTGCGGGCGATGTGCTGGTGGCGGGTGCCAACTTTGGCATTGGCTCCTCTCGTGAGCAGGCCGCTGGCGTGCTGCGGCACCTGGGCCTGGCGGCGGTGATTGCGCCGTCTTACAGTGGCCTGTATTTTCGCAATGCCTTCAACCTGGGCTTGTTGCTGTTGACCTGTCCTGAAGCCGACCAAATCGAAGAGGGCGAGCAGGTGGGTGTGCTGTTTGAGGGTGACACACCACGGGTGATCCGCAGCCATGGCCAGTGCCTGGCCTGCGCGCCAATTCCGGAATTTTTGATGGACATGGTCCATGCTGGCGGCTTGCTGCCCTTGCTCAAACAAAGAAAGCCTTCATGAACACCATGGACCCTGTGACTCTGGCGGTGCTGCGTGGCCGACTGGAGCAAATCGCCGACGAGATGGACGCCACGCTGTACCGCAGCGCCTTCAACCCCATCATTGCCGAGGCGCATGACGCCTGCCACGGCCTGTACGACGCCAGCACCGGCGACACCCTGGTCCAGGGCAAGTCGGGCCTGCCGGTGTTTGTGGGGGCCATGGCTTTTGCCGTGCGGGCCGCCATGCGCGTGGCGGCTGAGCGCGGCGGCATGCAGCCGGGTGATGTGTGGTTGTTCAACGACCCCTACGAAGGCGGCACGCACGCCAACGACTTCAAGCTGGTCAAGCCCTGCTTTCGCAACGGGCAGCTGTATTGCTTTTTGGCCTCGGCCGCGCACTGGCACGATGTGGGCGGTGCGGTGCCCGGCAATTACAACCCGGCCGCGACCGAGTGCTGGCAAGAAGCGGTGCAGATCCCACCGGTGCGCATCTTGCGCGGTGGTGTGCTGGACGACGATGTGCTGGCTATTTTGCGCGCCAACACCCGCCTGCCCGACAGCCTGTGGGGCGACCTGAACGGCCAGTTGGCCGCACTCGAATTGGGTGCCCGCCGCCTGGACGGCTTGCTGGATGAATACGGCGACGCCAAAGTGGCGCAAGCCTTGGTGGAGCTGCGCACGCGCGCCGTGCGCCTGATGCGCTCGCACATCGGCAGCTTGCCCGATGGCCGTTACAGCTTTGAAGACGTGCTGGACAACGACGGCGTGAAAGACGCGCTGCTGACCATTGCGCTCGACATGACCGTGGCCGGGGACCGTTTGACGCTCGACTTTTCGCGCACCTCGGCGCAGTGTGCAGGCCCGGTGAACATCTCGCGTGCCACGGCGGTGGCCGCGTGTTATGTGGCTTTGAAGCATGTGTTCCCGGATGTGCCGGCCAATGCGGGCGTGCTGGACGCGGTGGACTTTGTGATCCCCGATGGCCTGCTCATCAGCGCATCGCGGCCCCGTCCGGTGGGGGGCTACACCGAAACGATTTTGCGCATGATCGACGTGATCTTCAGCGCCACGGCCTTGGCCGATCCGCAGCGGGCGGTGGCCCATGCCTACGGCACCATCAACGCCTTGTCCATCGCCGGGCACCGCACCGACGACAAACGAAAAGGCCAGCGCTGGGTGATGTTCAGCTTTTTCGGTGGCGGCCATGGCGGCCATTCGGATGGCGATGGCCTGTCGCACGGCAACGCGCCCATCTCCACCGCCACCATCCCGCCCATGGAAATTCTGGAAGCGGCTTACCCGGTGCGCTTCACCCAATGGGCCTTGCGCCCCGGCTCGGGTGGCGATGGCCAGCACCGGGGCGGTTTGGGTGCGATTTACGAGATGGAACTGCTCGAAGACAGCGCCGAGGCGTTCATTTTTGGCGAGCGCGGCAAGTCGGCCCCCAAAGGGATTCACGGCGGCCAAGCGGCTTTGCCCAATGTGTTCGAGTACTGCCAGAACGGCGAGTGGAAGACACCGCCAATGGTCTCCAAGATGCTCGGCATCCATCTGAAAAAGGGTGACCGTGTGCGCCTGCAAACGCCTGGCGGTGGCGGCTGGGGTGAGCCCGCTGAGCGCTCGGCGCAAGACCGAGCCAAGGACAGCGCACTCGGTTACACCAAGGAACCAGCATGAGCGAGCAAGCTGTGAACCAAGCCCATTGGGTGGTGGGCGTGGACGTGGGCGGGACCTTCACCGACCTGTTTGTGCTGGACGAAAAAACCGGCCAGGCCCGCATCGTGAAAGTGCCTTCGACCCGGGGTGAAGAAGCCCGGGGTTTCATGAACGGCATCGCCAAGGTCACCGGGGCCACCGGTGCCGAAGGCGCCAAAGACATCGCCACCATCGTGCACGGCACCACCGTGGGCACCAACGCTTTGCTGGAGCGCAAGATCGCCCGCACCGGCATCATCACCACACGCGGCTTTCGCGATGTGCTGGAGATGCGCCGCCGCGACCGCCCGCAAACTTGGGGCCTGCGCGGCAGCTACACGCCCGTGGTGCCGCGTGCCTGGCGTCTGGAAGTGGACGAGCGTGTGCTGGCCGACGGTCAGTTGCATACCCCCGTGAATCTGGAGCAGGTGCGCGAACAAGCCCGTGCCCTGCTGGCCGAAGGCTGCGAAGCCGTGTGCGTGTTCTTTGTGCACGCCTATGCCAACCCCGGCAACGAACAAGCCGCCGTCGCCGCTGTGCGCGAGATCTGGCCCAACAGCTGTGTGACGGCGGCCAGCGAAGTGCTGCCTGAAATCCGCGAGTTCGAGCGCTGCTCGACGGCCACCCTCAACGCGGCTTTGCAGCCCGTGGTGGGCAGTTATTTGCAGCGGCTGGACGGCGACTTGCGCGCCCAAGGTTTTGGCGGCGAATTGTTGATCGTGCAAAGCAACGGCGGCGTGATGTCGCGCCAGACCGCTTGCGACGTGCCGGTGCGCACCGCGCTGTCAGGCCCGGCGGCTGGCGTGATGGCTTGCGCAGAAATCGCCCGCGCTTCGGGCTTTGACAACGTCATCACCGGTGACATCGGTGGCACTTCGTTTGACGTGTCGCTGGTGGCCGGTGGCGAGGCGGCGCTTGCCGCGCAAACCTCGATTGAGTTTGGCCTGGTGGTGCGCTCGCCCATGATCCAGATCGAGACCATCGGTGCCGGGGGCGGCTCGATTGCTTCGGTCGATGCGGGCGGCATGCTCCAGGTAGGCCCCGAGTCGGCCGGCAGCATTCCCGGTCCGGCCTGTTATGGGCGCGGCAACACCCGCCCCACCGTGACCGATGCCAACGTGCTCTTGGGCCGCATTGCCGCTGACCGGCCTTTGGGTGGTGGCTTGTTGCAGGCACTCAACGCAGGTTTGTCCGAGCAAGCCATCATCCAGCATGTGGCCGAGCCTTTGGGCTTGACAGCCTTGGCCGCAGCCGAAGCGATTTTGACGGTGGCGAATGCCCGCATGGCGGGTGCGATCCGCGTGGTGTCCATCGAGCGCGGGCACGATCCGCGCCAGTTTGCCTACATGCCCTTTGGCGGCGGTGGCGGTCTGCATGTGTGCGCCATGATGCGCGAGGTGGGTGTGACCACCGGCATCGTGCCGCGCTACCCGGGCGTGACTTCGGCCTTGGGCTGTGTGATGGCCGACATGCGCCACGACGCGGTGCAAACCCTGAACGTGGCCCTGGCCGATGTGGCCTGGCCCGAGTTGCTGCAACGTGTGGACATGCTGGCCGACGCTTGCCAAGTGCGTTTGGATTCCGCCGGTGTGAACTTTGTGCGGGTGGACGAGGTCATCAGCTTTGACATGCTCTACATGGGCCAGACCCACACGCTGCAAGTGCCCCTCAAGCGCGAAGCGTTGAATGCTGCTGGTTTGCTGGCCGCGTTTGAAGCGGCGTACCAGCACGCCTTTGGCCGTGTGCTGCAAGGACCTGTGATCCGCGTGATGAACCTGCGCTATGCGCGCATTGGGCGGCGCCCCAAGTTCGATTTGGCGGTGTTGGCCCCGCAAGGCGAGGGCAGCACCACCCCGGTGGGCCAGCAGCAGGTTTACCACCAGGGCCAATGGTGGACAGCGCAGCGCTACGAGCGCTTGAGCCTGCCCGTGGGCACCGTGGTGCAAGGCCCGGCGATTTTGGAACAGCCTGACACCACGGTGTGGTTGGAGCCAGGCTTTGAGGGACGGGTCGACACATTGGGCAACCTCTTGGTGGAGCGCACATCATGAACTTGAAGAACGCCAAACTGGGCATGGTCATCGTCGATCTGCAAAACGATTTTTTGGCCCCCGACGGTGCCTATGCCCGGGGCAATACCCTGAGCGCCGAAGCCGTGAAACTGCCCGAGCGCATGGCCCCGGTGGCACGTGCCATCAAGGCGCACGGAGGTTTGGTCACGTCCAGCCTGTTCACCCTGTGGCCCGATGCGCAGGGCGAGCCCATGATTTCGGCGCACCTGAAAGAGCGCCGCCCGTTTTTGCGCAAGGGCGACTTCGCGCCGGGCAGCCGTGGGCAAGCCAATGTGGACCTGCTCGCCCCGTTGGTCGATGTGTCGGTGTTCAAGGTGGCGTATTCGGCCTTCTTCAACACGCAACTCGACTGGGTGCTGAAAAAATCGGGCATCGACACGCTGGTGGTCTGCGGCATCGTGACCAACGGCGGCGTGGCCAGCACGGTGCGCGATGCGCATGTGCGCGACTACCACGTCATTGTCTTGTCCGATGGTTGCGCCGCGTTCAGCGAAGCCGCGCACCAGGCGGCCCTCTCCGACATGGCTTCGGTGGGCGAGGTGATGGACAGCGCCACTTTTTTGAAGCAACTGGGCTGAAGCCATGACCGCCTCGCTGGCACACACACGGGCACAGATTCTTCCGGCTTCCGCATTACAGGCCGAAGACCACACCCCGGTGGTGATTGTGGGCGCAGGCGCTTGCGGTCTCACGGCAGCGCTGGCCTTGCACCGCCTGGGTGTGGACTGTGTGGTGCTGGAGCGCGATGCGTTTGCAGCGGGTTCCACCGCTTTGTCTTCGGGCTTTGTGCCTGCGCCTTGTACGCAAGCGCAACAGGCCCAAGGCATCACCGACAGCGTGGAAACCTTTGCCGCCGACATCCAGGCCAAGGCACACGGTCAGGCCGCGCCGCACCTGGTGCAGGCGTATGCCCAAAACATCGGTCCGGCCATGGACGCGCTGGCCCTGCACCACGGCCTGCCCTGGCAAGTGTTGGACAACTTTTTGTACCCTGGCCACAGTGCCCACCGCATGCACGCCGTGCCCGAAAAAACCGGGGCGGGTTTGATGAGCCGCCTGCAAGCTGCGGCCGACGCTGCTGGTGTGGTGGTGCTCACACAAGCGCAAGTGACCGAGCTGTGGGCCGATGACACGCAGCACATCCACGGCGTGGGTTTTGTGCGGCCCGATGGCCAGACCGAGCGCATCCGCTGCGATGCGGTGCTGCTGGCTTGCAATGGCTTTGGCGGTGCCACGGCCATGGTGAAAGACCTGCTGCCCGAGATGGCCGAGGCCACCTATGCCGGCCATGTGGGCAACGACGGCAGCGCCATCACTTGGGGCCAACAACTGGGTGGACGCCTGGCTGATCTGGGTGCTTACCAAGGCCATGGCTCCTGGGCCATTCCGCAAGGCGCTTTGATCTCGTGGGCGCTGATGATGGAAGGCGGTGTGCAGATCAACGCCCAAGGCCAGCGCTTTCATGACGAGACCCAAGGCTACTCGGAGGCGGCGGTGCATGTGCTGGCGCAGCCGGGCGGGGTGGCGTGGAATGTGTTCGACGATGCGCTGCTGGCGTTTGCACAAGGGTTTCCCGATTTTGTGGCAGCGCAAAACGCAGGTGCGGTGCAGCATGCGGGTGATGCGAATGAACTGGCGCAGCTGATCGCTTGCGCCCCAGAGGCATTGCAAACCACTTTGAGTGCCGTGCAGCCCGGCACCGACCCGGCCACTCGCCGCACGTTCCAGCGTGCCTTGCAAGCGCCATTCCATGCCATCAAGGTCACGGGTGCCTTGTTTCACACCCAAGGTGGTCTGGACATCGACGCGCACACCCGTGTGTTGCGCCAGGATGGCACGCCTTTGCCCAACCTGTTGGCCGCAGGCGGCGCAGCGCGGGGCGTCTCGGGCCAAGCCGTCTGGGGTTATCTGTCGGGCAACGGTTTGCTCAGCGCCATCGCGGGCGGGCACATCGCCGCGCACACCGCGCAACAACTTTTGAAAGATTCGGCACCATGAACCAGCCGCACAATTTGGCACAGCGCTTGCAACAACCGAAGGCCCTGTTGGCCCCCGGCGTGTACGACGCGCTCACCGCGCTGGTGGCGCAGCAGGCGGGTTTTGAGGCGCTTTATTTGTCAGGGGCATCGATCGCCTACACCCGCCTCGGCCGCTCCGATATTGGCCTGACCACCGCCACCGAAGTGGCGCAGACGCTGGCCCACATCACCGACCGGGTGAACATTCCTGTGATCGTGGACGCCGACACCGGCTTTGGCAACGCGCTCAACACCCAACGCACCGTGCGTGACTTTGAACGCGCTGGCGCTGCCATGATCCAGATCGAGGACCAGACCTTCCCCAAACGCTGCGGCCATTTGGACGGCAAAGGCGTGGTGCCGGTGGCCGAGATGCAGGGCAAGCTGCGGGCTGCCTTGGACGCGCGACACGACAAGAACACCTTGATCCTGGCCCGCACCGATGCGGTGGCCGTGGAAGGCCTCGACGCGGCACTGGAGCGGGCCGAGCGCTATCTGGAATGCGGTGTGGATGCCTTGTTCATCGAAGCCTTGCGCTCGGATGAGCAGATGAACCGTGCCTGTGCGCAGTTCGCCCAGCGTGTGCCCTTGCTGGCCAATATGGTGGAAGGCGGCAAGACGCCGGTGCAAAGCGCGGCCGAGTTGGGTGAGCGCGGTTTCAAGATCGTGATCTTCCCGGGCGGCACGGCGCGGGCCGTGCTGCACACGCTGCAAGGCTATTACGCCAGCTTGCACACGCACCAGACCACTCGCCCCTGGCAAGAAAAAATGCTGGACTTCGATGGCCTGAACGCGGTCATTGAAACGCCGCAATTGCTGGCGCTGGGGCAAAGTTTCGAACAGGGCCCTCCCAGCTTGAAGTGACCGGCGCGCAGCCAGGCATCAACGGGTTTGGGGGCACCAACCCATTTCAAGCCAATGCGCATAGCCCGGTTTGAAGGGCCAGGCGGTGTACTGCACGGGTGTGCCCTGTGGCAGGACCTGCTCCGTCAGGTGGTCGAGCCAAGGGCTCACTGCCCCCATGCTGCGCAGCCAATCTTGGCCTTGGCTGGATTCCATCGCCCATCCTGCAAGGGCTGCCTTGGGCTTTGGCCAGGGGTGGTCAGGCAACCGGTGGCCTGACATGCGGTCGTGCAAACTGCCCCAGGCCACGCCCTTCATCTGGTGTTGGATGTGACCCAATCGGCGCGCGGTCTCTTGCAGAGGCCAGCCCGTGAAGCGCAATTGCCCGAGCACATTGTCAAACCAGAAAAAAGCGCCAGGCATGCGGCGCACCAGTTCGGGCAACAGGGCCAATCCATCGCCCGTGTGCAGGTGCAGTTCTTTGCCTAGGCGTTTCAGGTGCCGACCGTGGCGCGCATAAAAAAGCGGCTTGGCCCAAGGGTCGATGTCCCAGGCGTGGACCTCTTCAAATTGCGCCAACCAAGCTGTGGGCAACATCCAGCCCGCACTCGCGCCGATCAACACCAGTTGTTGGCGGGGCATGGTTTGCGCCATCAGCCAATCGGCGATCTGCGAAGATGCCGGGGCCCAGCGCTCCTGAGACCGCCAAGCCCGCACATGCCAATGCCATCCGCCCGTTAAATTCATGCAGGCATTTTATGAAGGGTTCAATCGCTCATTTTGCGGAAACATGAACTTTTTGGCCTCGGCATCCATCTCGGTCTTGAAGGTGTATTTCGCCTTGAAGGCTTCGGCGCGTTGGGCTGCTGAACGGGCGTTGACCAAATCGAGCAGTCGTTTGGTGTGGGGGTACTGGGTCCAGGTGGCATCCCCCGTGCCCAACACAAAGGGCAACAGGCGCGCCCAGCCCCACAGGGCCATGTCCACAATGCTGTAGTGCTCGCCCAGCATGTAGGTGTGTTGGCTCAGGTGTTTTTCCAGCACCGTCCAATGGCGGTGGGCCTCAAAGTCGTAGCGGTTCAGCGCGTAGGCTTTGGGCTCGGGCGCCACCTGGCGAAAGTGCACCGACTGACCCGAAAACGGTCCAATGCCGCTGGCGATGAACATCAACCAAGACAGGGCTGCGCCGCGTTCTTTGGCCTGGGTCACATGGGGTATGAACTTTTGTTCGCGATCGGCCAAGTACAACAAGATGGCGTTGCTGTCGAACACGGTGGTCTCGCCATCGGTGATGGCGGGCACTTTGGCATTGGGGTTGACCGCGAGGAAGTCGGGCGCAAATTGCTCGCCTTTGCGTGTGTCGACCGGAACGGCTTCAAAAGCCAGCCCCAACTCCTCCAGCAACAAGGCAATCTTCATCGGGTTGGGCGCCGCGTTAAAGAAAAATTTCAACATATTGAATCCGTTCAAAAATGAAAAAAGTCTTGCAGCCCAGTGTCGCCGAATCCATGGGAATGCACACAGGGGCGCCAGTCATTTGGGCGACTGTGGCAGGTGGGGCTTGTTGGTAACGTAAGGCTTTTGTCTGAGCCCAATCCCATGACCGAGAGACTTTCGCAAATACGTTACGAGGACTTGGCGGCCGATGTTCGGCCCTTGGCCGATGACATCCTCAAGGTCTCCAGTGCCGCGCTGGGTGGGCCCTACAACGCCTTGCTGCGCAGCCCCGACATGGCCCGGCGCGCATTTGATTTTCTGGACTATCTGCGTTTTCGCACCTCGGTGAACAAGCGCCTGAACGAATTCGCCATCTTGATCCAGGCGCGCATCTCGAATGCGCAATACGAATGGTGGGCGCATGAGCGCATCGCACGCAAGGCGGGTTTGTCCGATGCGGTCATGCGCGACTTGCAAGAATGCAAGCGCCCCACCTCCATGCAAGCCGACGAACGCTTGGTGTACGACTACTGTGTTCAGTTGTCGCTCAACCACCGCGTGCCAGATGAATTGTGGCAAGAGGCTGTCGCAGCCATGGGTGAGCAAGCCGTGGTCGACCTCACCGTTTTGTCCGGCACGTATGTCATGGTGTCCATGCTGCTCAATGCCACCCAAGTGGGCATTCCTGACGGGGGCGAGGCCCCTTTGCAGGTGATGGACCCGCAAGTCATTCGCCAGCGTTTGTTGGCCTGATTCGTTTTTTCACCATCCTCCAGGAGACCGCCATGTCAATCCGTTTTGTTCGCAGCGCTTTGGCCCTCATGTTGGCCGCCACGGCCTTGCATGTGTCGGCACAAGACTTCCCCAACCGCGCCATTACCATGGTCATGCCCTATGCCGCAGGTGGACCAGGCGACACGATCACCCGTGTCTTTGCCGGAGCCATGCAAAAGCACTTGGGCCAGCAAATCGTGGTGGACAACACCGCTGGAGCCTCAGGCTCGATTGGCACAGCCAAAGTGGCCCGCGCCAGGCCCGATGGCTACACCTTGCTGATGATCCACGTGAGCCATGCCACCAATGTGGTCATGTACAAAGGCTTGCCCTACCACCCGGTGGACGACTTTGAGCCGATTGGCCGCGCCACCAGTGGCCCCATGGTCATCGTGGCCCGCAATGATTTTCCGGCACGCAACTTGAATGAATTTGTGGCCTACGTGAAAGCCAACGGCCCCAAAGTCAGTTTGGCGCACGCGGGGGTGGGCTCGGCTTCGCATCTGTGCGGTCTCATGATGATGAACGCCTTGAACGTCAAGCTCAATGAAATCCCCTACAAGGGCACCGGCCCGGCCTTGAACGACCTGATGGGCGGCCAGGTGGACATTTTGTGCGACCAAACTTCCGGCACAGTGCCCTCGGTCAAGGGTGGCAAGATCAAGGCTTATGCTTCTGCGGGCAAAGCACGCCTGCCCCAGTTGCCAGAGGTGCCCGCCATCACCGATGCCGGGGTGGAGGGTTTTGACATCAACATCTCATTTGGTTTGTATGCCCCCAAGGGCACGCCCAAGCCGGTGCTCGACCAGTTGACTTCGGCTTTGCAAAAGTCGGTGACCGATCCTGAAGTGCGCCAGCGCCTGGAGGCCATGGGCATTTCGGCCGTGTCGGTCGATCAAGCGCGTCCTGAAGCTTTGCGCAACCACCTCAAAAACGAGATCGATACCCTGGGCGGTCTGTTGATCAAGGCGGGCGTCAAAGCCAATTGATACACCCGCTGCGCAAGGGCCGGAGGTTCTGCGTCTCGCCTGTTTGGGAGATTTATTGATGCAAAGCTGGTGGCCCCTGCTGCTGACCCTGGTCATCCAGGCCATCGTGGCCATGGCCTTGCTCACATTGCCGGTGATCGCGCCGGTGGTGGCGCAGACGCTGCAGGTGTCGCCTGCACTCGTGGGCTTGTATGTGTCGGTCACCTACGCTGGCGCCATGGTGGCCACTTTGATGGGCGGTGCCACCGTGGCCCGCATGGGGGCGATTCGGGTCAGCCAATGGGGGCTGGTGTTGTGCGCTGTGGGTTTGGTGCTGTGCGCCGTGCCTTGGTTGCCGGCCATGGTTCTGGGCGCCGTGTTCATTGGCCTGGGCTACGGCCCGATCACCCCGGCCAGTTCACACCTCTTGGCCCGCACCACACCCCCCGCGCAAATGTCCTTGGTGTTCTCGATCAAACAGACTGGTGTGCCTTTGGGCAGCATGCTGGCGGGTGCGATCGTGCCGCCTTTGGCCTTGCTCATCGATTGGCAGTGGAGCATGGGGGTGGTGGCCGCACTGTGTTTGGTGTGCGCCGGGGTCTCGCAGAGCTTGCGGGCCGAGTTGGACAGCGACCGGCAAGCTGACCTGCACATTCGGTGGGGCAGTTTGATCGAGCCCATCCGCATGGTGCTGGCGCACCGAGCCTTGCTCACCATGGCCGCCTGCTCGTTCATGTTCTCGATGGTGCAGCTGTCGCTCACCACCTATTTGGTGACTTTCTTGCACGACGATTTGTCTTACGGTTTGGTGGCTGCGGGTTTGGCCTTGTCGGTCACGCAGCTGGGCGGCATTAGTGGGCGCGTGGTGTGGGGCTATGTGGCCGACCGTTGGCTGGGGGCTCGGCGCATGTTGCTGCTGTTGGCCAGCATGATGGCCTTGGGTGCCTTGGCCTCGGCTTTTTTGACCACCGACACGCCGCATGGCGTGGTGATCGCCATTTTGGTGGGCTTTGGCGCTTCGGCCATTGGTTGGAACGGCGTTTATCTGGCCGAGGTGGCGCGCCGAGCACCACCCGGCATGGCCAGCATGGCCACAGGCGGCACGCTGGCCTTCACATTTTTGGGCGTGGTTTTGGGGCCGCCCCTGTTCGGGGCTTTGTCGGGTTTGTTTGGCACTTACCGTGCAGGCTTTGTGGGCCTTGTGGTCATGGCCAGCATCAGCGGCACGGTGCTGTATTTCAGCCAGCGGTCACGTTGAGCCGAGGCACCTGAAGCAGAGGCACCTGAAGCAGAGGCATTTAGCCCGCCAACAAAATCTGGTCGATCCAGGCCTGAATCGCGGGGCCGTCCATGCCGTGCGCCAGGCCCAGCAGCATGACGATGCGCACCTTGTGGGGCGGCAGCGGGCCTGCGGTCAAGATCCCGTGCTCGGCATCGGCGTACACGCTGGCCCGCGTCACGCTGCCGGTGATGAAGCGGGCGCAACGCGCGACTAGCACCCCTTGCGCTGGCAATGACTGGATGAAAGCGCGGTAGGCCGTGGGCGTGTTGGCATTGCCCAAACCGGCATGCACAATGCCCAGCGCTCCGGCGGCCACAAAGGCGCGCATCGCGGTGTCGTCCACCCCGGCATACGCCACCGCAATGTCCACCCGGGGCCATGCTGTGGGGGTTTGCCAAGCCACAGTGGGGGCTCGTGCGGCTGCGCGAAACCACTGCACCGACTGATCGGCCACCTCGCCCACGGCGCCAGCCAGTGGGCTATCAAAGGCCTCGACGCTGCTCACATGGCGTTTGCCCACCCACAGGCCTGAATGGATGCGTCCGTTCATCACCACCAAGGTGCCGCGCCCCCGCGCGCCTGGGCAGGCGGCCACACTGCAGGCGTCCAGCAAGTTGGCCGGGCCATCGGCCGAATAGGCTGTGGCCGGGCGCATGGCGCCCACCACCACAATGGGTTTGTCGCTGTCCACGCTCAGGTGCAAAAAGGTGGCGGTTTCTTCCAGCGTGTCGGTGCCGTGTGTGACCACGATGCCCACCACATCGGGGTTGTGCACGGCTTGCATCACGGCGGCATGCAGATCGAGCCAATGCTCGGGCCGCACGTCGTAGCTGGCCAACTGCATGGGTTGGGTGACTCCGATGTTGTAGCGCTGGCGCAATTCCGGCACGGTGTCGACCACGGCGGCCAGGCTCAGGCTGGCGGGTTTGTAATCGGTGCTGACCGAGGCCGCGCTGGCCGCGCCTGCGATGGTGCCACCGGTGCCGATCAGGGCCAATGTGGGTTGGGTCATGGTTCAAGTCTCCGAAAAAATCATCTCAACACGGCCCAGCGGACCGTAATCGGCGCTGGCGCTGTCACCGGGCTGCAGTTCCAGTGGCACCATGCAAGTGCCGGTGGTCACCACCTGGCCCTTTTTCAGGGTGATGCCCAAGCTTGACAGCTGGTTGGCCAGCCAGGTCAGGGCGATGCGCGGGTCGCCCAGCACATTGCCGCCCGTGCCCTCACGGGTGTACTTCAGCGGGCGGCCGTGTTGGACCCGTGCGTGCACCGGGTAGCTGCTCAAGTCCAGCTCGCGCCAGACATCGGGCGCGGCCGGGCCCAAGACAAAGTGGCGGGCACAGGCGTTGTCGGCCAGCAGTTGTGCTTCACCGGCGGCGGTAAAGGGTTCCAGCCGCGAGTCGGGCACTTCCAGGGCCGGGTGCAAGCTGGCCACGGCGGCCATGACGTGTTGCTGGGTATAGGGCGCAGCTTGCGGCGGCAGGTCTTGCGCCATGGCAAACGCAAATTCCGGCTCGGCCACGCGCATGCGGTTGCCGGCTGAGGGCACGGTGGCGCCGCTTTCAAAAACCTGGCCCGACAACAAGCGACCGGCCAAAGGGCCGCTCACGTTGATGTGTGCTTGGCCATTGGCGCTGGTGGCGGCGATTTTCCAGCCGACCACTTGGCGGCCGGACACCAAGGGCAGTTGGGCTTGGGCGGCGTAGCCTTGGGCGGGCGTTTGCGGTCGACAATGCGCGGGCAGCTTGGCCACGACCTGGCCCGATAGCCAGTGGTCCCAAATCAGCTGCGCAGCTTGGTGGGCCGCTGCGGCGTCCCATGGTGTGTGTGCATTCATCTGTCCATTGTTACCCCAACTGCTCTGGATACCGGAGATTCTTGTGTATAATTTTTGGCTTGATGGCTAGCGCCAACAAGTTTCGGTGATATAGCTCAGTTGGTTAGAGCGCAGCATTCATAATGCTGATGTCGGTGGTTCAAATCCACCTATCACCACCAAATACATCGGCCCGCGGTTTCACCACCGCGGGCTTTTTGGTTTTTGGGCGGTTGTTTCAGCTGGCCTCAAGGCCTTGGTGCTGCCAGACCTCTGGCCCTGCGGTATGGTTCCGTCATGAACAAGCAATCTTGGATGCACGGTTTGAAGTTGGGCGGCCGCCAATTGTGGCGGGACCTGCGTGCGGGAGAGTTGCGCCTGCTGATGTTGTCGGTGGCCTTGGCGGTGGCGGCCTTGACGGCCGTCGGTTTTCTGGCTGACCGGATGCAGTCGGGTCTTTGGCGCGATGCCCGGCAGCTGCTGGGTGGCGATGCGGTGGTGGTGAGTGACCAGCGCACGCCTGAAGGGTTTGTGCGGCAGGCCCAAGAGGCCGGTTTGGCCATCAATACCAACGTCTCTTTCCCGACCATGGCGCGTGCCATGAAGCCCTTGGCGCCAGGGGCAGCGCCGGCCACCCGTTTGGTGGCACTCAAGGCGGTGCAGCCAGGTTACCCCTTGCGTGGGCGTTTGGAAATTGCGTCGCCCAACGAGGCCGCCGCACCCTCATCCACGACCTCGGCAGGCCAGGGCCAGCCAGCGGCTGTGGTGCCCCCCGAGGGCGAGGTCTGGGTCGATGCGGCTTTGCTGGAAGCGCTGGATCTTCAGGTCGGTCAGATGCTCGGTCTGGGTGAGCGCAGCTTGCGCATTGGTGCCACCATCACCCGTGAACCCGACCGTGGGGCCGGATTCATGGCATTCGCGCCCCGCGTCATGATGAACATGTCCGACTTGGTCGCCACTGGGCTGGTGCAGCCTGCCAGTCGAGTCAGCTGGCGCATGGCGGTCGCCGGTGATGCCGCCGCCGTGGCGCGATTTCTCTCTTGGGCCCAGACTGAGGCCGACAAGCCCGATGTGCGCGGTGTCAAAGTCGAGTCGCTCGAAAGCGGGCGTCCCGAAATGCGGCAGACCCTGGACAGGGCTTCGCAGTTCTTGAACCTGGTGTCTTTGTTGGCCGCTTTGCTCTGCGCGGTGGCCGTGGCCATGGCGGCCCGCAGTTTTGCCGAGCGGCAACTCGATGCCTGTGCATTGCTGAGGGTTTTGGGTCAAAGCCAACGCACACTCACCTTGAGTTATGGCCTGGAATTTCTGGGCGCGGGCCTGGTGGCCAGTGTGCTGGGGGTTCTAGCGGGCTATGGTGTTCACCTGGGTTTTGTCCAGTTGTTGGCCGGTTTGGTGGATGCCCATTTGCCCAACGCCACGCTCAAGCCTGCGCTGATGGGCTTGGCCATGGGGTTGACCCTGCTGGTGGCCTTTGGCTTGCCCCCGGTTTTGCAATTGGCGCAGGTGCCGCCTTTGCGCGTGATTCGCCGTGATTTGGGCAGCTTGCAGGTGCGTTCGGGGCTGGTCTTGGTGATGGGTTTGTTGGGTTTTGCCCTCACCTTGCTGATGGTCAGCCGCAACCTGACCTTGGGCTTGATCACCGTGGGCGGCTTTGCCTTGGCCTTGCTGGTTTTTGCGACATTGGCCGCTGCAGCCCTGTGGGTCTTGCGCCGGGCCTTGCCTGAGGAGACGGCCCCACGCTGGTTGCGCTTGGCAACCCGGCAGGTGGCAGCGCGTCCGGTGTTCGCGGTGGTGCAGGTCAGTGCACTGTCGGTGGGATTGCTGGCGCTGGCCTTGCTGATTTTGTTGCGCACGGACCTGATTGCCAGCTGGCGACAGGCCACACCCGCGAATGCGCCTGACCGATTTGTCATCAATGTGCAACCCGAGCAGGCCGACCCATTTCTCGCGCACCTGAAAAAAGCTGGTGTGCAATCGCCCGATTGGTTTCCCATGATTCGGGGGCGTCTGGTGGCCATCAACGGCCGCATTTTGGGTCCGGATGATTTGCAAGCCGATCGCGGCAAACGGTTTCTGGACCGAGAAATCAACCTGTCGCACAGCGCGGTTCTGCCCGCACACAACCCCCTGGTGGCTGGGCATTGGCAAGCCGAAGAAGCCGATGGGGTCAGCGTGGAAGAGGGCATTGCCCAGGCCTTGGGCTTGAAGCTGGGTGACCGCCTGGGCTTTGAGATTGCCGGACAGACCCATGAGGCGCGTGTGACCTCTTTGCGCAAGGTGGACTGGGCTTCCATGCGGGCCAACTTTTTCATGCTGTTTCCCGTCTCAAAGATGCCGGAGCTGCCCATGACCTACATGGCGGCCTTCAAGTCACCTCAAGGGGTGCCGGGTTTCGAAAATGCGATGGTCAATGAGTTCCCCAACATCACCAGTGTGGACATGCGCAGCACACTGGCCCAGGTGCAACGCGTCATGGACCAGGTCATTCGGGCGGTTGAATTCTTGTTTGTCTTCACCCTCGCGGCTGGGTTGCTGGTCTTGTTGGCCGCGGTGAGTGCCAGCCGCCAGGCGCGCGAGCGCGAATACGCGATCATGCGCGCGCTGGGGGCCAGCAGCCGTTTGCTGGCACAGGTGCAGCGCACCGAGCTCCTGGGCATCGGCTGGTTGGCAGGCTTCATGTCGAGTGCCATGGCCTTGGCGGTGGGTTGGGCCTTGGCGCGGTACGCTTTTGAGTTTGCCTGGCAGCCGCCTTTGTGGGCCCCTTTGGTCGGGGGTTTCGCGGGCGCTTGGATGGCTTGGGTGGCAGGCAGCTTGAGCCTGGCCGGTGTTTTGCGCGAGCCGGTGGTGCAGACTTTGCGCCAGGCGGGGCAGTGAGCCCGCTCACACCCGGCCCTTTGCAACATTGCACAATCTCTGGCCATGAACATTGAAGACCCGTCCTCCTTCGAGACGCCTTTTGCCTGGATCGGTGGTGAAGCGACAGTGCGTGCTTTGTCCGACCGTTTTTATGACCTGATGGACATGGAGCCCGGCTTCAAAGCCTTGAGGGACGCGCATGGAAGCACGCTGCAGGATGCGCGCGACAAATTGTTCTGGTTTTTGTGCGGTTGGCTTGGAGGGCCTGAGCACTACACCGAACGCTTTGGCCACCCACGCTTGCGGATGCGTCACATGCCTTTTTCCATCGGTGTGTTGGAGCGTGACCAATGGTTGGCCTGCATGGACCAAGCGATGACCGAGCTGCAGATTGACCCTGAGTTGCGCAAGCGGCTCAACGCCAGTTTTTTCAAAACCGCAGACTGGATGCGCAACCGGGGCGATTGACACTCGATCGCCCACCCCGGAGTTCACTGTGAAAATCAATGCGCTGCAAGATTTGAAAAAGGTTCGCCAAAAATTGGCCGAAGCCCAGGCCCAGGCTGAGGCCGTGGCGGCTGCCCAGGCTTTGGCTGAGCGGCAGCGCGAGCTGGAAAGCAATTTGTTCGTCCGTGCGGTGGGCCAGGTTCAACGCCTGCCGGACCCCGATCAGATCAGCTTGGTGCGGCCTGCGCCTGCGCCGATTGCTCACCAGCGCCAAAAAGACAATGAGGCGGTGCTGCGCGATTGTCTGAGCGATGAATTCGATGCCAGCACCTTGCTCGATACCGACGATGCTTTGAGTTTTCGCCGACCCGGCATTGGCCGCGATGTGATTCACAAGCTGCGCAAGGGGGACTGGTCGATTCAGCGAGAGATTGACCTGCATGGGCTGCGCAGCGACGAAGCCCGCGTGGTGTTGGCCGAGTTCATTCGCTTGGCGCATCGCCAGGGTTTGCGCTGTTTGCGTGTGGTGCATGGCAAAGGCCTGGGTTCACCGGGCAAAACCCCGGTGCTCAAGTCCAAGGTGCACAGCTGGCTGGTCCAAAAAAACCAGGTTTTGGCCTTTGTGCAGGCCAAACCCGCAGAAGGCGGTGCCGGTGCTTTGGTGGTGTTGCTCAAGTCAGGCGCTTGAGCAGCGCCCCTGAGCGCTCAAACGGCAGGCCAGCCCGCGTTTTGGCGATCCGAAGGCACACTCAGTTGCCACAGGCTCGCTTGTTCGGGCACCTTGAGGGGCAGGCGCAGCAGACGTTTGTCGCGAGAGACCAGCGCGATCAATTGGCGTTCGCGTCCCAGCAGGGCAGGCAAGTCATCCAATTTGTGCAATCGCCAGCTGCCGCCCTGGCCCTTGGCGCCCACCTCCAGGCCGAGCCATTCATCCCCTGCAGCCAGTCCGGCGGCTTCGGCTGCGCTGTCACGCAGCACGGCCTTGACCTGGACCATGCCGCCCGCTTCGCTCACACGCACACCCAGGCGTTGGGCCATCGTGACCGTGTCGGCCTCCACCCGGACATGTTGCGCTGTCAGAAGTTCGCGCAGGGGCAGGTCCTGCGTGCTGTGGACCCAGGCCTGAATTTCGCTTTGCCAGCTGCGCCCCGTGAGGGCTTGCAGTTCGTCCAGCAGGTCTTGCTCGCGCATGGGACCGGCCTTGCATCGCTTCCACAGGCCACGCATGACCGCGTCCAGCGATTGGTTTTCTTGGCGCAAGGCCAAATCCAGGCACAGCGCCACCAGCGAGCCTTTGGTGTAGTAACTCACGGTGGCGTTGCCGGTGTTTTCGTCTTGGCGGTAGTACTTGACCCAGGCATCAAAGCTGGCCTGCGCCACGGATTGCAGATGACGTCCCGGTGTTTGCTGCACCTGGGCGATGGTTTTGCCCAGCAGCTTGATGTAGGTGCTGTCGTCAATCAGCCCGGCGCGGCGCAACAGGATGTCGTCGTAGTAGCTGGTGAAGCCCTCAAAGAACCACAGCAACTGCGTGTAGTTTTCCTGCGCGTAGTCGTAACGTGCAAACGCGTCGGGCCGCAGTTGCTTGACGTTCCAGGTGTGAAAGTACTCGTGGCTGATCAGACCCAGCAAGGTGGTGTAACCCTCTTGGGTGCGCGGGCTGGTCTGGCGCGGCAGGTCGGACCGGTTGCAAATCAGGGCGGTGCTGTTGGCATGCTCCAGCCCGCCATATCCCTCGTGCACGGCATTGAGCATGAACAGGTAGTTTTTGTGCGGCGCTTTCGCGCCGGCGGGTTTGCCCTTGCCGTGCCAAAAGCGGATGGCCGTTTCGCAGATCTTTTGCGTGTCGGCCAACAGGCGCTCACCGTCGAACGAGGGCAGTGCACCGGCCACCACAAAGCGGTGCGGTATGCCGCAAGCCATGAAACGGCCTGACCAGAAAGCCCCCAATTCCACAGGGCAGTCCACCAGCTCGTCGTAGCTCTCGGCCCCATACAGACCAAAGCCGCGCTTGTCTGTTTTGATCGGGCTCAGGCCGGTGGCCGCTTGCCAGTTGGGCTGGCCTTTGACCGCAGGCAGATGCAGCTGGTGTTTCAGGTGTTCTTGTCCGTGCACACGCAGGCACAGGCTGGTGCCGTTGAAGAAGCCCCGCTGGCTGTCGAGCCAGGCCGTGCGGACCGAGTTGTCAAAAGCATAGACCTGGTAGCGCAACACCAGCGGCTGGCCTGCATGGCATGCGATGCGCCAAGTGCATTTGTCCTGCTGCGCCAGCACCACTTTTTTGCGGCCTTGTTGGGCTGACAGGTTTTGCAGGTTCTTTGAGAACTCGCGCACCAGGTAACTGCCCGGGATCCACACCGGCAGCGACACCGTTTGCTCCGCTGCCGGTGCGGGGATGGTCAGCGTGACCTGAAACAAATGCGCATGCAGCTTGGCGGCTTCAACGGTGTAGTGGATGGCGGTCATGTTGGAGTGGTTGAGGCAAAAAGACCTTGTAGGGCATCAGAGCCCCAGGCATGGGGTGGGCTTCAAGTCGCGCCCGCAGCCAAAAAGCAACTGAGCGAAGCCACGAGGGTCAGCTGCAAACGCATGGGCAGCCAAGGGGCAAGGCCTGCGGCAGGCCAGGTGCGGCGGTCGATCAGGTAGCAAGCGATCAGCACAAAACCGAGCAGCGGTAAACCCGCAAAGGCAGGCATCATCACGGCCACCCATGCCAGCAGCGAGGGCGCAACGCCCCAAGTGAAATGGACGCGTGGCGCGTTCGGCATGATCAGGGCATTGCGAAAGCCCACCCCCCAATGGATGCCGCCTAAAAACGACACGATCACAGCACCATAACCTTGCATGGACAGGGCCACATAAGGGTGCAGATCGGGGCCGACCAACCACAAACACGCGGCCAGAAACACAAAGGGGATGAGTCCGGCATAGCCCATTCTTCGGGCCAAACGCCAGGTGGGGTCTTCCAGGTTCGAGGGGTTCATTTGATGTCTGCCAGGATTTTTTCGACTTGGGCCATGGGCACAGCACCGGGCACCCGCGTGCCATCTGCAAACAAGAGCAAAGGCGTTCCCGAAATGCGATTCTTCTGACCGAAGGCCACGATGGCATCAATGGCCGAGGCATCGCATGAGGCGTTCGGCGGGGTGGTGCCACCGATCATCCAGTCGTTCCAGACCTTGGCCTTGTCTTTGGCGCACCAGACGTTTTTGGATTTGGTGCGTGAGTCTTCGCCCAGGATGGGATAAAGAAAATGGTAAATGGTCACGTTGTCCAATTTTTGCAGGTCTTTTTCGAACCGTTTGCAAAAGCCGCAGTTGGGGTCGGCAAACACGACCAACTTGCGCTTGCCATTGCCGCGCACTTGTGTGAAAGCGTTTTTCAAAGGCAATTGGTCAAACGGGATGGCCGAGAGCTTGTCCACGCGTTCTTCGGTCAGGTTGCGCCTTTGTCGCACGTCGATCAAGCTGCCTTGGATCAAAAAATGGCCTTCGGCATCGCTGTACATGACCTCGTTGCCCATGCGAATTTCAAACAGGCCATTCATCGGTGTTTTGCTGACTTCGTCGATCTTGGGCAAGTTAGGCAGGCGCTCGCTCAGGTTTTTGCGGATGTTGGCTTCCTGGGCCGAGGCTGAGCCCAGCATGAGAGCGGTCGTGGCCACCATCAGGGCCAGCTTGGAGACGAGAAACTTCATTGAACTGCTTTCTGATTCGAGACCATTCACGCTTATCCGCCTCGCGTTGGGGAGCTGTGTGTCTGGCCCATGGCGTGTTGCGTCATCCAGTGCTTGAGGGGACCGCTGCGGTCAAAACCCCGCATGCCCCAGTTGCGCAGGTTTTGCCACACGGGGCCCGGCTGTGCAAACAAACGCTGCAGCCCGTCGGTGACCCAGCCCATGGCTTGCACGTCGGCTTGGCGCGCGCGCTCGTAACGACGCAGCAGCTTCATATCGTGCAATGGACGCCAGAACTCTTTGTTCCGAATGACTTGCACCAGCTCGGTGACATCGGCCAGCCCCAGATTCAGGCCCTGGCCTGCCAGGGGGTGCAAAGCGTGTGCGGCATCACCCGCCAAGGCAAAGGACTGCTTGGCCACACCCGGCATGGCGCCGATCCAGCGCTGGGCACGGGCCAGTTGCAGCGGCCACACGCCGCGCTCGGCCGACAGGGTCATGGCGCCCAAGGCATGAGCGCAGGCTTGCGCGAGTTCGCTGGCAAACGCTTCGGGCGGCAAGGCCATCAAGGCTTGCGCCCTGTGTGGATGCACCGACCACACAAATGCCACCTCGCGTCCGCCTTCTCCGCCCATGGGCAGCAGGGCCAAAATTTCGGCTTGCGGCTGGGCCAGACCAGGCGTGTGGTGCCAGCCAAACCATTGCCGGGCGATGCCCTGATGCGCTTGCGCGCACACCAGGCGTGTGGCCACGGCGTGTTGTTCGTAATGCGTGACGTCAAAACCCACACCCAGCTCGCTTCGGGTCTGGCTGGCGCGGCCTTCGCACACCACCGTCAGGGGCGCGGCCACTGGCGTGTTGACCACTTCAATCTTGGGTTGAAATTGCACTGCCGCGGCCAGTCTGTCCTCGAGAACCGGGACATCCACCATCCAATTGAGTTCGGTCACGCCTTGCTCGTGGGCCCCAAAGTTCAACTGACCGCCTTGGTCGCCCCAAACCTGCATCTGGTGGACCGGTGTGACAGCCGGGCCGTCGGGCCAGCAGCGCAAATCTTGCAGCAATGTTTTGGCCGCGCCGTTGAGCGAGTAGGCCCGCACATCCGGGAAGTGGGGCTTGTCAGGGGCGGCGACCAAGGCCACGTTCAACTGTTCACGGGCCAGCAACAGGGCCAAAGTGCGGCCCACAATGCCAGCGCCACGAATGCAGATGTCAGGGTGTTGAGCCATTCGCGCATTGTAGGTGGCGCCACAAATCGCCCCGGGTGCAGGGACTTTGAGCCGCGCAGCACTTGTGCGGGGTCGTGATGACCTGTGAGGCGGGCTTGGCGGCACCTGAACCGGTAAAATGGCGCGCTGTTTCCCGAATCACCGAAAGCCCTCCATGAGCCTCCAATGCGGCATCGTGGGCTTGCCCAACGTGGGCAAGTCCACCCTTTTCAACGCCCTGACCAAAGCTGGCATTGCCGCTGAAAACTACCCCTTCTGCACGATCGAGCCCAACACCGGCGTGGTTGAAGTGCCCGACACGCGCTTGGCGCAGCTCGCCGAGATCGTGCAGCCCGAGCGCGTGGTGCCGGCGATCGTGGAATTTGTGGACATCGCAGGCCTGGTGGCCGGTGCGAGCACAGGCGAAGGCCTGGGCAACAAGTTTTTGGCCCACATCCGCGAAACCGACGCCATCGTGAATGTGGTGCGCTGCTTTGAAGACCCCAATGTGATCCATGTGGCCAACAAGGTCGACCCGATTGCCGACATCGAAGTCATCCAGACCGAGCTGTGCTTGGCCGACTTGGCCGCGGTGGAAAAAGCCATTCACCGCGTGAGCAAAATCGCCCGCTCGGGCGGCAAGGAAGCCGTCAAGCAAATGGCGATTCTGGAGAAGTGCCAAGCCGCGCTCAACGACACCAAGCCGGTGCGCACCATCGACTTCAGCAAAGAAGAGCAAGCCCAACTCAAACAGTTTTTCCTCATCACCGCCAAGCCCGCCATGTTCGTGGCCAACGTGTCCGAAGACGGCTTTGAGAACAACCCTTTCTTGGACCGCTTGACGGCCTTTGCCCAAGCGCAAAACGCACCGGTGGTGGCCATTTGCGCCAAGATCGAAGCCGAGCTGTCCGAAATGGACGACGCCGACCGCCTGGAGTTCCTGAAGGAACTCGGTCAGGACGAGCCGGGCCTCAACCGTTTGATCCGTGCGGCCTACAAGCTCTTGGGCTTGCAAACCTACTTCACCGCGGGCGTCAAGGAAGTGCGCGCCTGGACCGTCAAAGTGGGGGCCACCGGTCCGCAAGCCGCGGGTGTGATCCACACCGACTTCGAAAAAGGCTACATCCGTGCCCAGACCATCGCCTTTGACGACTACATCGCCCTCAAAGGCGAGCAGGGCGCCAAAGACGCGGGCAAGATGCGCGCCGAGGGCAAGGAGTACATCGTCAAGGACGGCGACGTGATGAACTTTTTGTTCAGCCCCTGAACGGTTGCGCAAGCAGAGCACAACCGCCCTCTGGGGCGGTTTTTTTTGGCCGCTTGCGAATTAGTTGATCGTTTTTATCGGGCTTTGTCAAATGGCGATTCATGGGTAGGATTGATTCCGTAATAAATCAACGTTTCTTTAGTGAAACAATTGACATGGACAAAGCGCCCGTGACTGGCACTGCAGCGATCGAATTCATCGGGGTTGACAAGCGGTTCCCGGCTCGGGGCAAGTCCGCTGAGGTGCTGGCGGCGCGTGACATCCATTTTTCGATCGCCAAAGGCGAGGTGGTGTCCATCATCGGACCTTCGGGTTGTGGCAAAAGCACCTTGCTCAACATGGGGGCTGGATTGTCCAAGCCTTCTGCAGGAACGGTCAAAGTCAACGGCGAGGTGGTCTCGGGTCCGAACAAGCACGTGGCTTTCATGCTGCAAAAAGACCTGTTGATGCCATGGCGCACCATTGCACAAAACGTCGAATTTGGCCTGGAATTGAGAGGGGTGCCGCATGCGGAGCGTCAAGTGGTGTCGACGCGTTTGCTGAACCAATGCCACCTGAAGGGATTTGGCCAACATTACCCCAACCAGCTTTCTGGTGGCATGCGTCAGCGCGCTGCCTTGGCCCGCACGCTGGCCGTGGACCCCTTGGTGCTGCTGATGGACGAGCCGTTCTCCGCACTCGATGCACAGACCAAAATGATCTTGCAGCAGGATTTGGCCCAAACCGTGCAAAGCGAGGGCAAAACGGTCGTGTTCATCACCCACGATCTGGCCGAAGCGGTGACCTTGTCGGACCGGATTTTGGTCATGAGTGAGCGCCCGGGTACCTTGATCGAAGAAATCCGGGTTGACATCCCAGACCGAGCCAATCCCATGCAGCGCCGCAAGCATCCCTTGCTGGCCGATTACGTGAGCCGATTGATGGCCTTGCTCAAACTCGATGCGCAGGCCGATGTGCATTGATCCATGTTTTCCATTCCCACCCACTAACCCAGGAGACAAGCATGAAAAAAATGATTCCCTTGATGAGTAAACGGCTGACTTGCATGAGCTTGGTGGCATCGGCCATCTTCACGGTGTTGCCGGGCACCGCGATGGCGCAAGCCCCGCTGCAGGAAGTCACCTATTTGTTGCCGGCGCCGGGAACCTTGCCCGCTTTCGGCCCCTGGATGCTGGCGCAAGCCAAGGGCTACTACAAAGCCGAAGGGCTGGATGTGAAATTCGTCGCTGCCCGTGGGGGTGTGGACGTGGCCAAGCAAGTGGGGGCGGGCAATGCCGTGATCGGTGGGGCCATTGGTGACACCCCCATCATTGCCCGTGCGCAGGGCATCCCGATCAAGGCGGTGGCCGTTCTGGGTGCAGGCTCACTCACCCAGCTGGTCAGCCACAAGGACGAGCGGATTGAAAGCCCCAGGGAGCTCAAAGGCAAAACAGTCACCGTGATTTCCTACACCGACACCACTTACTACGCCTTGCTGGGCATGCTGAGCAAAGTGGGCCTGACCAAAAACGATGTGACCATCCAGGCCGCTGGTCCAGCGGGGGTTTGGCAGCAGTTTGCAGCCAAAAAAGCGGTCGCCATGGCCGGTGTCCCTGATTGGACGGCTTCTGCCATGGAAGCGGGTGCACAAGTGGACATCTTGCCAGCTGACATCTATTTCAAAAGCATGGCGCAAGCCATCTTGGCATCGGATGAGACCATTCAGAAAAATCCTCAGTTGATCCAGAAATTGGTGCGCGCCACCCTCAAAGGCATGCGCGACATCATGGCCAACCCCAAAGAGGCTGCAGCAACCTATGTGCAGCACGTTCCAGCGCACAAGGGCAAAGAGGCCCAAATCCAATCTGTTTTTGAGATGTACAACCGGTATGTCTATTCAGCCCAGAGGGTGCCGGGCCTGATGGACGAAGTGCGATTGAACGAATTGCAGAATTTTTACGTGAGCAACGGCGTCGTGCCCAAGGCCACACCCGCCAAGGAGCTCTACACCAACCAGTTTGTCACGGGCAAGTGATGCACGCCGACATGACAAACTGCCACTGAGGCCATTGGATGTCACGCGAAAAACTCACGACCTCGGCCTGGAGTCTGGCTGTTCTGGTGGTATTCCTGCTGGTTTGGGAATATGTGCCAGGCTGGCTGGGCGTGCCCAAATTTGTGTTGCCACCGTTCAGCCAGGTGGTCACGGAAGGGGTGCGCATTTGGGAAACCGAACGACTGATGTGGCATGCCGGCATCACGGCCGCCGAGGTGGTGATCGGCTTTGTTTTGGGCTCGTTTCTGGGGGCCGTCATGGGTTATGCCCTGGGGGTCTCACCCCGGGTTGAAGCCATTTTGTCGCCTTATCTCCTGGCCCTGCAAATTGCACCCAAAGTGGCTTTTGCCCCATTGTTCGTGATGTGGTTGGGGTACACGATTTACCCCAAGATCTTGGTGGCGGTGTTGATCGTTTTTTTCCCCGTGCTCATCAACGTGTTGTCGGCCATGCGCGCCATGGACGGCGACCTCATCAACCTGGCGCGCTCATTTTCGGCCACGCGTTTTCAAGTGTTTCGCATGGTCGAGTTCCCTACCACCCTGCCGCCCTTGTTTTCCGGCTTGCGCATTGCCAGCACGCTGGCGGTGATCGGTGTGGTGGTCGGTGAATTGGTCGGTGGCAACATGGGGCTGGGCTTTTTGCTGGTGTTCTTTGAGGGGCAAGGCAACACCGCGGGTGTATTCGTGGTGATCGGGGCCCTCACGGTGATTGGCATCTTGGCGTATTACGCGGTGGTTTTGGTCGAAAGTCGCGTCTTGCACTATCTGGACAGCGCCCAAAGGTCCGGTGCCTGAATGGCCGAACCCAGGAAAAGATGAACATGCAGGAAATCAATTTACAGGGCAGCAAAGTGCTGGTCACGGGTTCGGCGCGGGGTCTGGGCGAGAGCTTTGTTCGCGCTTTGGTGGCTGCAGGTGCCCAAGTGGTGGTCAGCGATGTTTTGCACGAGCGCGGGCAGGCCCTGGCTGCCGAGTTGGGGGTGCAGGCCACTTATGTACCCCTGGACTTGCTCGATCCGGCCGGCATCCGTGCCGGGGTCGATGCGGCTGTGCAAGCCATGGGCGGTTTGACAGGGCTGATCAACAACGCGGCCATCACCCACTCGGGCGGCAAGACCATGGACGAGCTGTCGCTGGACATGTGGGACAGCGTGATGGATGTGAATGTGCGTGGCACCTGGCTCGTCACACAAGCGGCCAGGCCGCATCTGGCGGCCAGTGGTCGGGGGCGCGTGGTCAACCTCGCTTCTGACACGGCCTTGTGGGGTGCGCCCCGGCTCATGGCGTATGCGGCCAGCAAAGGGGCGGTCATTGCCATGACCCGCTCCATGGCCCGAGAGCTTGGGGCCGAAGCCATCACCGTGAACGCCATTGCCCCAGGCCTGACCCTGGTGGAAGCCACCGCCTACGTGCCGCAAGCCCGGCACGACCATTACCTGAACGGACGCGCCATTCAGCGCCCCCAAATACCAGAGGATGTGAATGCAGCGGCTTTGTTCCTGTTGACCCAGGGCAGCGGCTTCATCACGGGTCAGTTGCTACCGGTCAACGGCGGCTTTGTCATGAATTGAGTACAAGGAAAAACCATGGACGCACACGCGAGAAAAGTTCTGGAGGCTGCCAATCAGCCGCACTTCAATGAAAACGGTTTGCTCAATCCACAAATTCCGCCGGAGATGCAAATCCAGGCGGGCATGCTGCAGCCAAGTGGCCAATCCTTTGCCGAATGGATGCAAAGCCGTGTTGCGCTCAAATCCACCCGCCGCTACGACTGGGATGCGCTCAAGTTCCAGGCCGACTTTGACCCCAAATACCGGCGTGCCCAAATGCGTTATGTCGGCACTGGTGCGACGGGCGTGGCCAAAGACGGCAACACGGTGCCCTCGGCCCACTTCACCTTTTCCACCATGTTGATCCCGGCCGGTGGCATCGGGCCTTCGCACATCCATTACGACGTCGAAGAAATTTTCTTTGTCCTGCGCGGGTCCATGAAAGTCATTTGCGAAAAAGACGGTGAGCGATGGGAAGCCACCTTGGGCGAGCGTGACCTGATTTCCGTGCCGCCCGGGGTGTACCGCGAAGAACAAAACATCGGCGATGAAGACGCCTTGATGTGCGTGATGCTGGGTACCCCCAAGCCGATCACTCCGGTGTACCCGCCCGATTCGCCCTTGTCCAAAATCAAGCGCTGACATGCCGATCTCCCCCCAGGATGCTTTGTCGGGAGGGGTGCGATCCCTGGTGGATACGCCGCTCGGGCCGATCCAGTTCCGCAGTGCCGGCACGGCTGTACACGTCACCCATGTGTTGCTTCACGGCATTGGTTCGGCATCGGCCAGTTGGGCCTATCAGCTGGGTGCGGCCGTTGGCCAATCAGATCTGCGGGTGTTGGCCTGGGACGCGCCCGGTTATGGGCGCAGCGCACCCGTGGACATGGCGGTGCCTGCCGCACAAGACTATGCCGAGCGCCTGTGGTCTTGGCTGGATGCTTTGTATGTGTCGCGGCCTGTGGTCATGGTGGGGCATTCCCTGGGGGCTTTGATGGCCGCCAGTGCCGCTCGCTTGCGTCCCGACCGGATCAGCCGCTTGGTCTTGTTGGCCCCAGCCAGAGGCTATGGCGATGCCCCGCAGGCCGAACGTGAACGTGTGGTGCAAGGCCGTTTGTTCAATTTGCAGCAGCTGGGCCCCGAGGGCATGGCCCGGGCACGGGCAGCGGCCATGTTGTCGCCTGGTGCGGACCCCGCTTTGCAAGAAGCCGTGCGCGAGACCATGGCCCAAATCGACCCTGCGGGCTACACCCAGGCGGTGCACATGCTGGGGCAAGGCCGTCTGGCACATGAGCTCAAAACCTGGTCTGGTCCCTTGCAGATCGCCAGTGGGGAGGCCGATACCGTCACCACGCCTGCGGCGTGTGAGGCCCTGGCCAGTGATGTGGCGCAAGTGCGCATCAGCCTGGGGCCGGTGGGGCACGCTTGCCCCCTCGAAGCCGCTGCTGCCGTGAATCCTCTGTTGGGCCTGCCACGGCTGGTTTGAGCTTTCTAGAGATGACAGAAAAAATGAGCAACGACGACCGTTACACCGTGCCAGGTTTGGCGCGCGGCCTGCAATTGTTGATGCAATTCAACCGCGACGAGCGAGAACTCAGCGGGGCCGAACTGTCGCGCCGCATGGGCTTGCCGAGAGCTTCGGTGTTTCGCATGCTGTTCACGCTGGAGCAAAGTGGTTTTCTGGAGCGCTGTCCCGATGGCGTGAGCTACAAGCTGGGCCTGGCCGTGTTGCGCTTGGGTTTTGAACTGCTCGCCTCCATGGAGCTGACCGAGGTGGGGCGTCCGGTGCTCGAGGATTTGCGTGACCGCAGCGGGTTTTCAGCCCATCTGGTGGTGCGCGATGCCCGCGAGGTGGTCTTCATCGCCAAGGTCGCCGGCAGCAACGCCATGTTCCACTCCATTCAGGTGGGTGCCCGTTTGCCCGCGCATGCCACGGTTTTAGGCCGGATTTTGCTGGGCGACACCGACATGAAGGAGTTGGCCGCGCTCTACCCGGACCCTGCATTGCCCGCCTACACCCCGAAAACGCCGACCCATTTGCAAGACCTCAAGGCCCTGATCGATCAGGACCGCGCGCGCGGGTATGGCGTGAGCATGGGCGGCTACGAAACCGGCATCTCCACCATTGCCGCGCCGGTTTTCAATGAGCAAGGCCGTGTGGCCGCAGCCATCAGCATCTCGGTGCCTTCACAGCGCATTGAGGACACGGCGCTGATGCCTTTGGTGGACATGGTCAAGGTGGCAGCCGCCCAAATGACCGAGCGGCTGAGCCATCTGCCGCAACGCGCAGCTTGGCCCGCCAAAAACAAGGACAAGAAAGCAGCATGAACACATCCCCCACCACCATCACCGTGGGCGAGCTGGTCGCCCGATTTCTGGAGGCCTGTGGGGTCAAGACCGCTTATGGCGTCATCTCGATCCACAACATGCCGATTTTGGACGCCTTCCATACGCGTGGACAGATCCGCTTTGTCTCAGCGCGCGGCGAAGCAGGGGCCTGCAACATGGCCGATGCCGCAGCCCGCGTGAGTGGCGTGTTGGGTGTGTGCGTGACCAGCACCGGCACCGGCTGTGGCAACGCCGCAGGGGCCATGGTCGAGGCCATCACGGCGGGCACGCCTTTGCTGCACCTGACCGGCCAGATCGAATCGGAATTTCTGGACCGCGATTTGGGCTTCATCCACGAGCATCCGGCCCAGTTGGCCATGCTCAAGTCGGTGGGCAAGGACGCTTTTCGCATCCGCAACCCCGAGACCGCGCTGGCCACTTTGCGCGAAGCCGTGCGGCTGGCATTCACGCCACCCTGTGGCCCGGTGAGCATTGAGATCCCGATCGATGTGCAGGCCATGCGCTTGCCTTGGCCGTCTGACCTTTCGCCCTTGCCCGTGGCCCCGCTGGCCCCATCTCCCGAGGCGGTGCACGCACTGGCCGATCTTTTGGCGGCCAAAAAACGCCCCTTGCTGTGGCTGGGCGGTGGTGCACGGGGCGCAAGCGCTGCCGTGGAGCGCCTGGTGGCCATGGGCTGGGGCGTGGTCACCTCGGTGCAGGGGCGTGGCGTGCTCGCCGAAGACCACCCCGCCAGCCTGGGTTCATACAACCTGCAAAAACCCAGCGAAGCTTTTTACCGCTCGGTGGACGCCTTGTTGGTGGTGGGTTCGCGTTTGCGCAGCAACGAGACGCTGACCTACAAACTGCAATTGCCTGCGCACCGCTTCCGCATCGATGCCAACGCGCTGGCCCAAAACCGCGCCTATGAGAGCGAATACTTTGTCCAAGGCGATGCGGCCCTGACCCTGAACGCCCTGGCCGACGCACTGCAGGGGCGGATGCATACCGATCCAGCTTTCCTGACCGATTTGAAAAGCACCCGGCGCGAAGCCGAGGCCCTGGTGGACAGCACCCTGGGGCCGTATGTCCAGCTCAAGAATAGCTTGCAAGCAACGGCTGGCAAGGCCTTGTGGTGGGTGCGTGACATCACCTTGTCCAACACCATGTGGGGCAACCGCGCGCCGGTTCTGGACCACCCCCGGGCGGGTGTGCATGCCCTGGGCGGCGGCATTGGTCAGGGGCTGGCCATGGGTATAGGGGTGGCGCTGGCCAACCAGGAACATGCTCTGGGCCGCAAGACGGTTGTGCTGGCTGGCGATGGCGGATTCATGCTCAATGTGGGCGAGCTCGCTTGCGCAGCGCAAGAGCGCGCCGACATGCTGGTGCTGCTGATGAACGACAGCCGCTATGGCGTGATCCGCAACATCCAGGACGCGGTGTACGGCAGCCGCCACTGTTATGTGGACCTGCACAATCCCGATTTCGCCTCATTTTGTGCGAGCCTTCAGGTCGCGCACCACAAGCTCAGCGACCCGGCTCAGACAGAAAAAGTTTTGCGTCAGGCCCTGCAAACGCCCGGCCCGGTGGTCGTGGAAGTGGACATGGACGCTTGGGGCGCCTTTCCGGTCAAGTTTGCCGGGCCACCCAAAAAGACAGACTGAACCATGCGCACGCAAACACTCACCTTGATTGGTTTTGGGGCCATAGGACGCGCGGTGTACCAGCGCATGCAAGGGCATTCGGGCGTGCACATCACGCACATTGTGGTGTCCGAGGCCAAAGTGGCGGCCTTGCAAACCGAGTTGGGGCGCCATGTGACCGTGACCCACCAGGTGCCTCACGATGCGGCTTTGGTGCTGGAATGCGCCGGACACAGCGCCTTGACGAGTCATGTGTTGCCCGCCTTGAGGCGTGGCACCGAATGCGCCGTGTTGTCCATGGGCGCTTTGTCTGCGCCGGGCTTGCCAGAGCAATTGCAAGCCGCTGCCGAGGCGGGAGGCACGCAGCTGCATCTGTTGGCCGGAGCCATGGGTGGCATCGATGCATTGGCTGCAGCGCGCTTGGCAGGGCTCGACAGCGTGACCTATATAGGTCGCAAGCCGCCTGCGGGATGGCGCGGCTCGCCGGCCGAGCAGCGCGTCAATCTGGATGCCTTGACCGAGCCCACAGTGATCCTTCAGGCCACGGCCCGAGAAGCGGCCCGCCTTTACCCCAAGAATGCCAATGTGGCGGCGACGCTGTCGCTGGCCGGTTTGGGCTTGGACCACACCCAGGTGCGATTGATGGCGGATCCGACGGTGACCGAAAACATCCACGAAATCGAAGCCCGTGGCGCCTTTGGTGAGATGCAGGTGCGCATGCGTGGCAAACCTTTGGCAGACAACCCCAAAACATCGGCTCTCACAGTGCTGTCGGCGCTGCGTTTTTTGCACAACCGAACAGCCAGCGTGACGGTCTGACCTGGAAACGAGATGACAGAAAAAATCCAGACTTTCTTGGCCGGTCGTTGGCGCGATGCCTCCGGTCCGTCCTACAGCACCGAATACCCGCATGATGGAACCACCGTGGCCCATCTGCATGCCGCCACGGTGGCCGATGTGGACGAGGCGGTTCAAGCGGCAGAGCGCGCCTGTCATCAGCCCGATTGGGCCAAGCGATTGCCGCACGAACGCGCGGGTGTTTTGCACCGCATGGCGCAGGGTATACGTGAGGAAGCCGAAAACCTCGCACAGTTGCAACGCCTGGACAACGGCAAACCCATCAAGGAGTGCCGGGCCCTGGTGGCCAGCGCAGCGGGCACCTTCCAGTTTTTTGCGGCCGCAGCCGAAACCTGGGAGGACGCTGTAACCCCGGCGCGTGGCGACTTTTTGACCCTGAGCGTGCACGAGCCACTGGGCGTGGTCGGTGCCATCACGCCCTGGAATTCACCGATCGCCAGCGAAGCCCAAAAAATGGCGCCGGCGCTGGCTGCGGGTTGCGCCATCGTCATCAAACCGGCCGAGATCACACCGCGCATGGCCATCGAGTTGGCCCGCATTGCGCAGCAGGCCGGTGTGCCCGACGGCATCGTCAGTGTGCTGCCTGGCAAGGGTTCGGTGGTGGGTGACGCCTTGGTGCGCCACCCCTTGGTCAAACGCATTGCCTTCACGGGGGGGACGAGCGTCGGCATGGGCATTCAGCGGCTGGCCGCTGAAAAGTTGATGCCCACCTCGCTGGAGCTGGGCGGCAAATCCCCCACCATCGTGTGTGCCGACGCCGATCTGGACCATGCGGTGGCCGGTGTGATTTATGGCATTTTCAGTTCATCCGGTGAGTCCTGTATTGCAGGTTCGCGTGCCTTTGTGCATGCCTCGGTTTACGAAGCATTCAAGTCGCGCTTGCTCGCTGCCGTGCGCGGTTTGCGCGTGGCCGACCCTGCACTCGAGACCACACACATGGGCCCCCTGGTCAACCGTGGGCACCGCGATTCGGTGGAGCGCTATGTGCAGCTGGGGCGCGAGGAAGGTGGCCGCGTTTTGTGTGGTGGCACGCGGCCTCAGGGCGGCTATTTCGATCAAGGCAGTTATTTCCTGCCTACGGTGATCGAAGGCTTGCCCAACACGGCGCGCATGTGCCGCGAAGAGATTTTTGGCCCTGTGCTGGCGCTGCTGCCCTGGACCGATGAGGCCGACCTGATCGCGCAGTGCAACGACAACGATTACGGGCTGGCCTCGGGCATCTGGACCCGCGACTACAAATCGGCATGGCGCATTGGGCGTGCTTTGCAGACCGGCACCGTGTGGGTCAACACCTACAAGGTGTTTTCGGTCAGCACACCGTTTGGCGGCGTCAAGCTCAGCGGCACCGGTCGTGAAAAAGGACGGCAGGGCATTTTGGAATACACCGCGCAAAAGAGTTTTTATTGGGGCATGAACGATGCCCCCATGCCATGGAGTTTGTCATGAAGAAATGGTGGCTCAAATTGTCCGGTTTGGCCGTTTGTGTCCTGGCGATGTCTGCCCATGCGCAGGAGCGGCTGACCATTGTTGCCCCGTTTCCGCCGGGGGGGCCCGTGGATGTCCTGTCACGCATTCTTGCCGAGGGCTGGCAAAAGAAAACCGGCATCACTTCTGTGGTCGAGAATTTGCCGGGTGCAGCGGGTAATTTGGGCATAGACAAGGTCAAGCGGGCCAAGCCCGATGGCAAAACCTTGCTGGTTGTCCCTGCCGGTAACCTGACCATCAACCCGACACTGATGACCAACTTCCCGTTCAACATTGAACGGGATTTCGTGCCCATCACCATGTTGGCCAAAGCACCGAATGTTTTGGTGGTCAGCGCCCAGACCAAGCTGGGCAGTGTTCGTGACTTGGTTGCTCAAGCCAAGGCAAGACCCGGGGCCTTGGCATATGCGTCGCCCGGTATTGGCAGTGGATTGCATTTGGCCGGGGAATTGTTCAAACAACAGACCGGCACCGACTTGTTGCATGTGCCCTACAAAGGGACCGGACCCGCACTCAACGACGTGCTGGGGGGTACTGTGCCCATCATGTTCAGCAATCTCCCTGCAACGCTGCCGCACATCAAAAGCGGCAGGTTGATTGCCCTGGGTTTGACGGACACCGCTCGCAGCATGGTGGCGCCCGACATCCCCACCCTGGCTGAGCAAGGCGTGAGCGGTGTCGTGGTCACATCCTGGTATGGCTTGCTGGCGCCTGCAGGTGTTGCGCCAGAAATGGCCGAACAGTTGGCCAAAGAGGCTGCCGAAATTCTGGCTCAGCCAGACACACGTGAGAAATTGCAGGCGCAGGGGCTAAGCCACGTCACCCAAAAGCCGGCCGAATTTTCGGTGCACATCAAGGCAGAAACCCAGACCTGGGCGCGCATCATCAAAGCGCGTGGCATTGTTGCCGAATAAGGACCCTGAAAAATGGACTTGGGCATCACCGGTAAAAAAGCCTTGGTTTGCGGCGCCAGCGCGGGTTTGGGCTATGCCTGTGCTCAAGCCCTGGTGAGGGAAGGCGTCGATGTGCTCATCGTGGCCCGCACCGAAGCCCCCCTGCGTGATGCTGCGGCGCGTTTGCAAGCGCAAGGCGGCGGTGCGGTGGCGTGTGTGGCTGCCGATGTGACCACGGCGTCGGGCAGAGCGCGCATCTTTGAGACCCAGCGCGACTTTGACATTGTGGTCACCAATGCGGGAGGGCCACCGCCGGGGGATTTTCGGCACTGGGACCGCGACACCTGGGTGCATGCCTTGGAAGCCAATATGCTGGCCCCGATCGAGTTGATCAAGGCGACGGTGGACGGGATGATGGCGCGGGGTTTTGGGCGCATCGTCAACATCACCTCGAGTGCCGTCAAGTCGCCTGTGGACGGTTTGGGTTTGTCCACCGGGGCTCGCAGCGGCCTCACGGGTTTTGTGGCGGGCCTGGCACGAAGCACCGTGGCCCGGGGCGTGACGCTCAACAACTTGCTGCCCGGGACTTTTGACACTGCGCGTTTGGCCAGCAACTTTGCGGCCCAAGCGACACGCCAGGGCATCACCCCAGAGCAGGCCATTGCGGCGCGTCTGGCCAAGCACCCGGCGCACCGGTTCGGTCGGCCTGAGGAGTTGGGCAATACCTGTGCCTATTTGTGCAGCGTGCACGCGGGGTACATCAACGGCCAAAACATTTTGATGGACGGCGGTTCGTTCCCGGGTGTTTTCTGATTGCCCTGGTCGAGATTTTTCCATTTGCTTGAAGGACCCTGGACATGACACGCTCTTTGAACATCGCCATCGTGGGGGCCGGCATCGGTGGTTTGACCGCCGCCATCGCCTTGCGCGCACAGGGTCACACCGTCACCGTTTATGAGCAGGCTGCGCAGTTCATGCGTGTGGGGGCCGACATCAACCTGACGCCCAATGCGGTGCGTGCGCTGGATGGGCTCGGTGAGGCCGTAGCCCTTGGCATCCGCGCCAGCGGGGCGCGACCGACTTTTCGCATCAGCCGTGATTGGGACACGGGGCTGGAGACATCGCGTCTGCCCATGGGTGACACCGCCGAGCAGCGCTACGGTGCGCCGCAATTGACCATCCACCGAGCCGATGTGTTGGCGGTCATGGCCAACACGGTGCCTGCTGAGTGTGTGGTGTTTTCCAAACGCCTTCGCACCCTGAGTCAAAGCGATGCGGGTGTGCATTTGCTTTTTGAGGACGGTCAGCAGGCCCTGCATGATGTGGTCATCGGTGCCGATGGCATCCATTCGAAAGTGCGAACCGCCTTGTTCGGTGAGGAAAAACCGCGCTTCACGGGCGTGGTGTCGTTTCGCGCTGTGGTGCCCACCGACAAGGTGCGCCGGGTGCCCGAAATCGAAGCTTTCACCAAGTGGTGGGGCCCCAATCCACAAAGCCAGATCGTGACCTTTCCGCTCAACCAGGGCCGGGATACCTTCATCTTCGCGACCACCGGTCAAGACTCGTGGCATGAGGAGTCGTGGACCAGTCCGGGCGATGTGAACGAACTGCGCAGTTTCTACCGCGACTACCACCCCGATGCCCGGGCCTTGCTGGACGCTTGCGACAGTGTGCTCAAAAGCGCCTTGTACGAGCGGGAGCCGCTGCCACAGTGGTCCGTGGGGCGAGTGACTTTGTTGGGCGATGCTTGTCACCCGATGCTGCCCTTCATGGCGCAAGGCGCTGGCATGGCCATCGAAGATGGGGTGGTCGTGGCACGTTGCCTGGCCCAGGTGCAAGAGCAGGGTGATGTGGGCGCTGCATTGCAGCGCTATGCCGCCGCCCGACAAAACCGAACCGCTGAGATCCAGATCGGGTCACGGGGGAACCAGTGGATGAAGACCCAGGGCAATGCAGATGGCGTTTATGGCTACAACGCCTGGGGCGTTGAATTGGACACGGCGGCGTCATTTTGATTTTTAACAAGGAGACAGACATGCGCAAAAGACTTTTTCTCAAACAATCAGCGTTCGCACTGGGGCTGTGGGCTGCGGTCAGCATGCAAGCCGTTCTTGCCCAGGGTTTTCCGGCCAAAAACGTCACGGTGGTGGTGCCTTTCCCGCCAGGCGGGGGGCCTGATTTGATGGCGCGTGTATTTGCAGAAAAGCTTGCCGCCAAGTGGGGCAAGCCGGTGGTGGTGGAAAACCGTCCGGGTGCGGGTGCCTTGTTGGGGGCACAGGCGGTGGCCAAATCAGCGGCCGATGGCCACACTTTGCTGCTGACCACCAACACCATGGTGATCTCACCCCACGTGTTGCCGCCCGGTGCCGGCGGAGGTGTCGATGTGCATACCGATCTGGTGCCAGTGGTCGCACCTGCCACCACGCCCATGGCGATGTTGGCCAACGCCGGTGTGGGGGTGAAGGACTTGAAAGAAGCCATCGCTATGGCCAGCAGACAACCGGGCATGCCCTATGGCA
This sequence comes from Comamonadaceae bacterium, assembly GCA_027484105.1. Lineage (GTDB taxonomy): Bacteria > Pseudomonadota > Gammaproteobacteria > Burkholderiales > Burkholderiaceae_C > Limnohabitans_A. The sequence continues at coordinate 233,979 of JAIXUG010000005.1, read as the reverse complement.
GCGCGGGCAATGGCTCGCCCATGCACTTCGCGGGAGAAATGCTCAAGCGTGCTGCGGGTGTGGATTTGCTGCATGTGCCCTACAGGGGTGTGGCACCTTCGGTGACGGCAGCCATTGGTGGCGAGGTCAAATTCTTGTTTGTGGGTTTGGGGGGCGCTTTGCCCCACATCAGATCGGGCAGGCTGGTGCCGTTGGCGGTGACCGAAAGAAATCGCTCGCCTCTGTTGCCGGAGGTGCCCACCGCCAGTGAGCAGGGTGTGCGTGGTGTGGAAGTCAATGCCTGGTACGGTGTCTTTGCACCCGCGGGCACACCCAGCGCGGTACGTGCGCAGATCAACGCCGACATCAATGAAGCGCTGAAGCTTTCGGATGTCAGGGAAAAACTGGCCACCGCAGGGCTGGATGTGCTGGGCGGCTCAGAACAGGCGCTGGCCGACTTCATGCGCGCCGACCGTCAGCGCTACAGCCAGTTGGCCAGAGAGCTGAACATCAAAGCCGATTGATGCGCCAGACAGAGCGGCCCAATTTTCTGCTGTTCATCACCGACCAGCACCGGGCCGATCACCTCGGCTGTGCAGGGCATCCAGTGCTTCGCACGCCGCACATTGACGCGCTGGCCGCACGTGGCTGTCGCTTCACCGACTTCCACGTTGCCACGCCGATTTGCCAACCCAATCGGGCCTCGCTCATGACGGGCCGTTTGCCCAGTGCACACGGTTTGCAACTCAATGGCCGGGAGCTTTCGCATGGCGAACGGACTTTTGTGCAGATGCTGCGAGACGCGGGTTACCGAACGGCTCTGGCAGGCAAAAGCCACTTGCAAAACATCACGGCCGTGCCACCCTTTTGGCCGCGGTCTGGTGAACGCTTGGCCAGTGAGTCCAGGGCCCTCTTCCCCGGGGTCTATGGTCAGGAAGTGGCCCGTCGCTGGGATGAAAACGAGGCCTTCGAGCTGCGTTTGCCCTATTACGGCTTTGAACAGGTGGTGCTGACGATTGGTCATGCCGATGAACAAAGTGGTCATTGGCGACGCTGGTTGCGTCAGCAAGTGCCCGATGCCGATCGCCTGATCGGGCCGGACAATGCGCACCCTACACCCGACTGGGCCTTGACCCGTTTGCGCCAGGCCTGGCGCACCCGGGTGCCCGAGGCGCTGTACCCGACGAACTACATCGCGCAACAAAGTGGTCGCATGCTGCGGGAGTTGGCTGCACAAGATCAGCCCTTTTTCTTGCAGTGCTCCTTTCCTGACCCGCACCACCCGTTCACGCCACCGGGACGTTATTGGGACATGTACAGGCCGAGCGATATGGCACTGCCACACAGCTTTGATGCGCCGTTGACCGATGCCCCACCTCCGGTGCAGTGGTTGCATGCCCAGCGCAATGTACGTCCCCCCCATTTCAAGCCGGGTCACGGCAGTTTTGCTGTGACACGCCAGGAGGCGCAGGAGGCCTTGGCCCTGAACTTTGGCAGCATCAGCTGCATTGACGATGCGGTGGGTCAGGTCATGACCGAGCTGCAAGGTTTGGGCTTGGCCGAGAACACGGTGGTGATGTTCACCAGCGACCACGGCGATCTGCTGGGTGAGCGGGGTCTGATGTTCAAAGGAGGGTTGCACTGCGGTGGGTTGACCCGTGTGCCTTTCATCTGGGCCGACCCTTTGCTGAACGTGGCCAAGCCGGTGCGCCAGACCTCAGCCCTGGCCCAAACCACCGATATCGCCGCAACGGTCTTGGCGCGTGCAGGAGTGCCGCCCGCCCATGGGATGCAAGGCCAATCCTTGCTGCCGGTGATGGCGGGGCAAACCGATGCCTTGCGCAACAGCGTCTTGATCGAGGAAGAAGGGCAACGCCTGGATTTCAATATGAGTCAACGCATTCGGATGCGCAGCTTGCGCTCCAAACACCATCGCTTGACCATTTACGATGGACAGGATTGGGGTGAGCTGTGTGATTTGCGCGCAGACCCTCATGAATTGCGCAACCTCTGGAGCGACCCCGACAGTCAGGCCTTGCGCTCTCAGCTTTTGGCCGAGCTGGCTTACGCCATGCTCAACCAGACCAACACCAGCCCTTACCCGCTGGCCTCGGCCTGAATGGTGTTCAGAGGTCGAGCACCAAGCGCTCGCTTTTGCAACCGGAGACGCAGACCATCATGAGGGTGTTGGCCGCGTGCTCGGCTGAACTGAGCACCATGTCCCGGTGATCGGGCGTGCCTTCAAGGACCCGCGTTTCACACGCACCGCAAATGCCTTCCTCACAGCTGAAAGGCACGCTGACATGGAGCTCGCGCAGTTTCTTGTGCAAGGTGGTGTCCGGTGTGACTTCAAAGCTTTTGCCGCTTTGGCGCAACTCCACTGTGAAATGGGGGCGTGCGTCGTCTGCGACTTGGATGTCCACGGCTGCAAAGCGTTCGATGTGCGCATTCGTGTGACCCAGTGCTTCGCAACTTTGCTCAAAGGCACTGAGCATCAGGGCGGGTCCGCAGGCGTAGTGGTGGGTGTTGCTGTCGGGTAAGCGTGCCGCCAGCAGTGCGCGCAAGTCCGCCGGCCCACCGGCTTCGTCATCGAAATGCCAGTGCACCGGGCATGCCAGCGCGCGCAGCGCTTCAACGAAGGCTGCCGATGAGCGCGAACGTGCTAAATAAATCACCTCAAAAGACCGTCCCAGTGCGTTCAGCCGCCTGGCCATGCTCAAGATGGGGGTGATGCCGATGCCCCCTGCGATCAGAACCGAATGGTGGGCGTCTTCGTGCAGTGGAAAGTGGTTGCGCGGCGCGCTGATGTCCAGTGCCATGCCCACGCGCAAGTGTTCGTGCGCGGCCCGTGACCCGCCTCTGCTGGCCTTGTCTCGCAGGATGCCGAGCACGTAACGGTGGCGCTCCTGGCTGTCGTTGGCCAGCGAATAACTGCGCACCAGGCCGCCGGGCAGGTGCAGGTCAATGTGAGCGCCGGCCTCGAACACAGGCAGGGATTGGCCTGCCATGGGGTGCAATTCGACGCTGATGATGTCTTGGGCTTCGTAGCGAAGGGTGTGCACCCAGGCTTTCAAGGTGCTCATGTCAGCTCTTGGCTTTGTTCAGTTGTTCGGTGGCCAGTTTGCGCAGGTGGCGACGCAAGCGAACGATGCCCATGTCGTGGGCATACAGGTGTTCGCGCTTGTTGGCGTCGGGTTCCATGTTTTCTACGGCGACACGGTCTTGTTCCAGCACGTTCCAATGGCGTTGCTCCAGACGGTTTTTGTACAGAAACCGCCAGGTATCGCGCTGCCAGCCTTCCACTTTGCGGCAGCGCCAGTGGAAGACACCCGCCACACGGTTGGTGATCGGCGTGTAGCTGCCAATGATGGTGAAGTTGCCACCGGGGCCACCGGTTTTGGGGTAGGGGATTTCAAGCCGCATCCAATGGATGCCGGTGTCACACCATTCGGTCCAGTCGAAATTCACATCGCGCTGGTTTTTCTTTTCAAAGATGAAACCTTGATCGAGTTCACGGATTTGGAACTCTGCCGTCATGTCCCCTTCGGCCATGGTGTGCGATTGTTTGTGCAAATAGGCCCCGTGCATCGGGTCCATCACGTTGTCGATCACATACCGGTAATCACCCCCCCATTCGGTGTAGCAAAGGAACGAGGACCACTCGGGCGAGGTCAGTTGTTCCGGGAGTCGAAGCGGGGGAGCCTCGTCCAATGCCGGATGGCTGGCGTTGAACAAAAAGATGGCGCCGTTGGATTCAGCGGTGTGAAAGCGGCGAGTGGGTCTGGAGCCTTCGAGCTTGCAGCCCGGGCTACCGGGCACACGCATCACGGTGCCATCGCTGCGCACCTCGACTCCATGGTAGGTGCAGGCAATGCGGTCACCCAGAATGACCCCCAGTGACAGGGGAGCGCCGCGGTGTGGGCAGTGGTCTTCCAGCGCATGGACGCGGCCCGTGGCATCGCGCCACAGGGCAATTTTGTAGCCCAGACGGCGCAGCGAAACGGGGTTGTCCTTCACAAATTCGGAGGGACACACCGGATACCAGAGGTCTTTCAAACCGACTTCCAGGGTCGCATCGATGGGGTCGAGTTGAACGTTGACAGCGTGGGCGTTCATGGTTTTCCTTGCGGTTGAATCAGCTGGCGGCCAGGCGGGCCATCTCCTGCTGGTAGCTCTCGGGTGTCCAGGCCTGACCATTGGGGCCAGAAGGTCCTGCCGTGTTCAGGTATTGCACCAGACCAGGCAAGTCGTGGATGCCTGCAGCAAAAGCCCTTTCAATCGAGTCGCCCAGCAGGCTTTCGTAGCTGGTGGGCGCAACCGAGCGCGCTTGGTGGGTTGCGTTGTACAGGGCGGCAGGATGGTGTGTCATGCACAGGTCTCCGGGTTCAGGGCAAGGCCCTTCAGGATTTGGGTTTGTCGGTCATGAAACGGCCGCTGGGCGGGTCGGCATTTTTTTGTCGTCGGGTTTGTCCGTCGATACCGCCTTTGATGGCCCACTCGGCAAAAACAGTGGGCCCTGGGGTGAATTCACGCGCTTGCCAGGATTCTGTCAACTCGTCCTCGTCTGCGTAATATTCGACCAAGGCGCCGGCTGGACTGACGAAGTACCAAAAGATGGCCGATGAAATGGGGTGCTTGCCAGGGCCCAATTCGGTGTCCCAACCACAGCGTGACATGTGCAGACCCCCGCCAAATACTTCATGGTGATCCCGCACGGTGAAGGCCACATGGTTCAAACCATTGCGGGCCTCTGGCAACTGAAGCAAGAACAAATCATGGTGCCCACCCCGTGGCGCACAGCGCAGAAAATGCCCACGCCCAGGGTAACGGTCTGACATGACAAAGCCCAAGACGTCCTGGTAAAACGCGGTGACTGTGTCCAGTGCTTTCACGAAAAGCACCACGTGTCCGACTTCGATGGGGTGAGCACGCTCATAGGCCGGGCTGGCTTGATCGACTCTGGAGCGAACCGACCAGGTGTTGACTTGGGCGCAATCGAGGTCCAGCGTTTTTTTCCGGCTCACTTGCACCCGAACGGCCAGACCACTGGGGTCTGTACAACCCACCCGCTGGTCTTGCTGCACAAAACCAGGCCACATCTTCATGGCTGCGCTGTAGCGCTCCACGTCAGTTGCTGAGGCAACGCCCCACACCACCTCACGCAGTGTGGGGTCCGGCTCTATCCCTGGCGGTAGATCTGCAGTATCGGAGTGCGCCACGATGACACGGCAGCCATTGAGGGTCTCGAAGACCAGCCGCACAGGTGATTCTTCGACCAGTGCAAGCCCCCAGTCGAGAAAAAATTGGCGGCAGCGTGGGATGTCTTGGGCCCCAAAGGTGATTTCATCGATACCGAGAACGCTCATGATGTTTCTTTGGTAAAACAACGTTTCCAGATTGAAACGTTCAATCGATTATTTGCCTTGAGCGACCTCAGGTCAATACAAATCCGAGTGTGAGAATGGGTCTTTGCCTGCGCCCATGTTGACCGCCTCAAGGCCCTGCCAAAAGGGTCGTGTTGTCGATGTTGCTCAAAAGGCGTTCACGCCCCTTGAGGACGTGGCGTTCGGCAGTGGACTTGGCCTTGGCCCTGGAGCCTTTGGCAATGGCTTCGTAGAGGGTGCGGTGTTCGGCATTGGATTGCCGCATATTGCCCGGCGCATTGAAGTATTCGCGCCTAAAAAGGTGCATTTCCTTGACGTAATCGTCATAGGCCGCCTGGGCTCTTTGGTTGTTGGCCAGCTGCAGGACCAAGGCGTGGAACTTCAAGTTCAACTCGTAGTACTGGTTGGCGTTCTCGGTTTCACAAGCCCTGTCCATCGCATCGAGCAGGTCTTCAAATTGGGCTTTGTGGCTTTCGGCCAGGTGGTCGGCAGCCCGTTCGGCGGCAAACCCAAAGACCAAGGCGCGCAGGTCATACAGCTCCAGCATTTCGCGCACCGACATTTGCCGTACAAACACCCCCCGGTTCAAAACGGCCTTGACCAAGCCCAAGCCCGTGAGCATGCGTATGGCTTCTCGCACCGGACCGCGGCTGGTGCCCATGCGCAGGGCCAAGGCCGCTTCGTTCAGGCGCTCGCCGGGCTTGAGTTCGCCGCTGTAGATCAGTTGCTTGAGCTGATCTGCCACAAAGACGGGCAAACCTTGCTCGGGCTTATCGGGGGTGACATTCATGGGCTGGTGGTGTTGCTGTCATGGCCTGCTGGGGACTTCGCTGGCGTTCACGCCGCACCAACAAGTCAGGTTCATGGTAACCGATGGCGGGCAAAAACAGTGCGTGGGCGTCGCCAATGTGTCAACAATTTTTCTAAAGTGTTGACACTTTGGGTGTGGGCGTTCACACTTTCAAGCTCTTTCGCCGTGCTTGCACGGGTCCGACGGGCGGCTTTTTGGAGACGAGAAAAAGGGCGCCTGTTCATTTGAGTTCAGGAACAAGCTCCATGCCGCATCAACCAGCTTCAGCCGCTTTGTCACGATTTCGGGTGATCGATTTGACCCAGGTCCGTGCAGGCCCCACAGCCTGCCGCCAATTGGCCGATTGGGGGGCGGATGTGGTGCAGGTGCAAATGCCCGAGCACATGCGTGGCGACGACACGCTGGGCGGGCAGGAGGGCTCGGACTACCAGTACACCCACCGCAACAAGCGCTCCATCACCCTCAACCTGAAAGAGCCCGAAGGCATTGCCCTGCTCAAGCAGTTGATTGCCAAGGCCGATGTGGTGGTGGAAAACTTTCGCCCCGATGTGAAGTTCCGCCTCGGCATCGATTACGAGTCTCTGAAAAAAGACAACCCCGGTTTGGTGTACGCCAGCATCTCGGGCTTTGGCCAAACCGGTCCCCTGGCCAACAGGCCAGGTTTTGACCAGATCGCGCAGGGCATGGGCGGTTTGATGTCGGTCACCGGCCTGGCCGAGCAGGGCCCGATGCGGGTGGGCATCCCGATTGCCGATTTGTGTGCCGGCATTTTTGCCGCGCAGGGCATCTTGGTGGCTTTGCTCGAGCGTGAAAAGTCGGGCCAAGGCCAGTGGCTGTACACCTCGCTCTTGGAGTCCATGGTGTACATGATGGACTTCCAAACCTCGCGTTGGCTGATCGACGAAGAAGTGGCCACGCAGGCGGGCAATTTCCACCCCACCAGCATCCCCACCGGGGTGTACAAGGCGCGCGATGGCTACATGAACATCGCGGTGTTTGGCTCCAAGATTTGGGAGCGCTTTTGCGACATCTTGGAAGCGCCGCAGTGGGTCACCGACCCGCGCTACAAGGACAAACCCAGCCGCTCGGTCCACCGCGATGCGCTGAACGCTGAAATCAACGAACGCCTGGGCAAGCGGGACCGTGCTTACTGGATCGAACGCCTGAACGATGGCGGTGTGGCCTGTGGCCTGATCAACAGCATGGACGAGGTGTTCAACGAACCGCAAGTCCGACACCTGAAGATGGTGAAAGACGTGGTGTCGGTCCACCAAGGCCCGCAGCGCTTGGTGGGTCAGCCGGTGCAACTGGAGCGCACGCCCAGCACCATCGCCCGCGCAGCGCCGCGCCGTGGCGAGCACAGCGTAGAAATTCTGGGCGAGCTGGGCTTGGATGAGCAGACCTTGGCCGCCTTGAAATCCAAAGGAGTGTTTTGAATGTCCGACATCGTCTACACCTCGCCCACCGAGCGGGTCAACACCTGGCTGGAGGGCAGCACGCTGTTCATCCAGTTCAACAACGTGGCGCGCCACAACGCCTTGTCGGTGGACATGTGGGAAGCCGTGCCCATGCTGTTGAACCAGGCCGAGCACGACCCCCGCGTGCGTTTGGTGGTGTTCACCGGTGCGGGTGACAAAGCCTTTGTGTCGGGCGCCGACATCTCGCAATTCGAAGACATGCGTGCGGCGCGTGAGGCGGTCACCCGCTACGAGCACATGGCCGAGGCCGCGCTCATGGGCATCTTCAACTTCCCGAAGCCCACACTGGCGTGCATTCGCGGGTTTTGCATCGGTGGCGGCATCAACGTGGCCATCAGCTGCGACATGCGCATCGCCGCCAGCGACGCCGTGTTCTCGGTCCCCGCCGCCCGCCTGGGTTTGGGTTACCGTTACTCGGCCATGAAAAATCTGGTGGATCTGATCGGCCCCGGCGCAGCCAAGGACCTGTTCTTCACGGCCCGCAAAATCAACGCGCAAGAAGCGCAAAGCTTGGGTTTGGTCACGCGGGTCTGCGCGCCCGAGGCATTGCCCGACTTGCTGGCCGAGTACACCTCGGCCTTGGCCGCGAACGCGCCGCTGACCATTCAGGCGGCCAAGGTCATCACCCGCGAAATCCTCAAGCCTTCGCCCGAGCTGGATCTGGACTTGTGCACCCGACTCATTCGCGGCTGTTTTGACAGCGCCGACTACGCCGAAGGCCGCAAGGCCTTCATGGAAAAACGCAAACCCGTCTTCAAAGGCGAATGAGGCACCCCATGAAATCGTATTGGATGAACATCAGCAACGGCCAGGGCAGCATGGAACTGCGCGAGGTGGACAGGCCTGTCCCGGGTGCGGGTCAGGTCTTGGTTAAGCTGCACGCGGCTTCGCTGAACCGAGGCGAATTGATCATCGGCCACGGCCTGCATGGCAAAGGCGGCAGCAAGCCTGCGGGCATGGAGGGCGCAGGGCAGATCGTTCAGCTGGGCAGCGAGACCGGTTCCTGGCAGTTGGGCGATCGCGTGATGGGCCGCTGCCCCGGTTCTTTTTCTGAGTACGCCTTGATGGACGTGCGCGAAATCATGCGCGTGCCAGACAACTTCACGCTGGAGCAAGCCGCATCGATCCCGCTCACGTTCTTGGTGACCTATGATCTCTTGGTCTTGCAAGGCCACCTGCAAGCAGGGCAGTGGTTGCTGATCAATGGCGTGTCATCCGGGGTGGGGGTGGCCAGCTTGCAAATGGCCAAGGTCTTGGGCGCCAAAGTCATCGGCACATCGGGCTCGCAGGCCAAGCTGGACCAATTGAAGCCGCTGGGGCTGGATGTGGGCTTGTGCACCCGCGCGGCCGATTTCCACCAGGCCGTGCTGCAAGCCACCGAGCAAAAAGGGGCCAACCTGGTGGTCAACACCGTGGGCGGCAGCGTCTTTGCCGAAAGCATGCGCTGCATGGCTTTTCAGGGCCGTTTGGGTTTTGTGGGCTATGTCGACAACACGCTTGACGCCACCATTGATTTGGAGGCCTTGCACGCCAAGCGGCTGTGTTTGTTTGGCGTCTCGAACAAAAACCGGACACCCGCGCAGCGGGCCGATGGCATCGCCCAGTTTGCGGCGCAAATCCTGCCGGCTTTTGCCGATGGCCGGATCCAGCCCTTGCTCGATCGGGTGTTTGAGTTTGACCAGTTGGCCGAGGCCAAGGCCCACATGGAAAGCAACCAACACACGGGCAAGATCGTGCTGCGCATGCCCGTCACGAACTGAAGACCCTTTCACTTTCAATTCACAGGAGACGACACCATGAACAAAAGAAACCTGATTTCGGCTTTGGTCCTTTCTTGCTTCGCCCTGGGCGTGCAAGCCCAAGGCGCTGCCTATCCCAACAAACCCATTCGTCTGGTGGTGGGCTTTGCCCCAGGCGGCGCGGCCGACTATGTGGCGCGCGCCATCAGCGACGCGATGGGCAAAGCCATTGGCCAAAGCATCATTGTGGAAAACCGCGCTGGCGCCGGCTCCAGCATTGCCGCAGAAAACGTGGCGAAATCCGCGCCCGATGGCTACAGCATTTTGTTGGCCAGCCCCAGCAGTATCTCGGTCAACCCGGCGCTCAATCCCAAGCTGAACTACACCCCCAAAGACCTGGTGCCCATCACCAAAGTCACCACCTCGCCTTTGGTGATTGCGGTCAACCCCAACATCGGCGTCAACTCGGTGCAAGACCTGATCGCGCGCGCCAAACAATCACCGGGCAAGATCAACTACGCCACCTCGGGCAATGGCTCTGCCCCGCACCTGGGGGCTGCCTTGTTCACCCAGCTCACGGGTGTGGACATGGTGCACATCCCGTTTCGCGGGGGTGCGCCTGCCATCCAGTCGGTGATCGCGGGCGACACCCAAGTGACCTTTGGCACGCCGCCTTCGGTCTTGCCCATGATCCAGGCGGGTCGCTTGAAAGGCTTGGCCGTCAGCACCCGCAACAGCTCGGCCTTGGTCCCCGGTTTGCCGGGCATGCAAGAGGCCAAACTGCCCGAGTACGCCATTGAGTTTTGGTATGGTTTGTTTGTGCCCGTGGGCACACCGCCAGCCGTGATGAAGCGCATTTTTGATGCCGCGCAATCGGCCATGGCCCAACCCTCGGTGAAAGCCGCCTTGGCCCGCGAAGGCACCGATGTGTCGGTTTCCTCCACGCCCGAGCAATTTGCAGCGTTTTTGACGGAAGATGCCAAGTTCTGGGTCAATTTGGTCAAGAAGGCCGATGTGAAACTGGACTGAGCCTCAAGGAGTTGCCATGGTTGAAAATGGATTTTTGAAGATCGAATCGATGCAAGCGCGCTGCACCCCTGCAGAGTGGCAAGCCCGGGTGGATTTGGCGGCTTGCTACCGCCTGGTGGCCATTTACGGCATGTCCGACATGATGGCCAACCACATCTCGGCGCGGGTGCCCGGCGAAGACGGTGCTTTTCTCATCAACGCCTACGGCATGATGTACGAGGAGATCACAGCGTCCAGCCTCATCAAAATCGACCACGATGGCAACATCCTGTCCAAGCCCGACTTTGGTGATTTGAACTACGGCATCAACAAAGCCGGTTACGTGATCCACAGCGCGGTGCACGAAGCGCGTCCCGAGGTGGACTGCGTCATCCACACCCACAGCTGGGCCTCCATGGCGGTGTCCTCGCTCGAATGCGGTCTCTTGCCCATCACCCAAACTGCGATGCGTTTCCTCAAGATCGGCTACCACGACTACCAAGGCGTGGTGCTGGATCTGGCTGAGCAAGCCTCGCTGGTGAAAGACCTGGGGCAGGGTGAAGCCCTCATTTTGCGCAACCACGGTGCCCTCACCGTGGGGCGCAGTGTGGGCGAAGCCTTCAACTGGATGCACCGCCTGGAGTTGTCGTGTCATGCCCAACTCGCGGCCATGGCCTGCAACACGCCTTTCGTCAAAGTGGCGCCCGATGTGCTGGAGGAAACCTGGAACAACTACCAGCCCGGCACGCGCAGACCTTATGGCCTGATGGAGTGGCCCGCCTTGCTGCGCAAACTCGACCGCATGGACCCCAGCTACAAAACCTGAGTCCACGGCTTCTTCATACCCAACGAAAGATCCGCATGCCTTCACCCTCTCTGTGGCTTGCTGCCACCCTTTCCGCCCTGTTCATGGCCTGGCCTTCTTGGGCGCAGGCGCAGGCTTACCCTCAAAAACCGGTCAAAGTGGTGGTGGCCTTCACGGCCGGGGGCACCACCGACATCCTGGCGCGGACGGTGGCACAACAGCTGAGCGACAAACTCAAGCAGCCCTTTGTCATCGACAACAAGCCTGGCGCGGGCGGTAACCTGGGTACCGAGTTGGTGGTCCGTTCTGCGCCAGACGGGTACACCCTGATCGTCAACTCTGTGGGCCCGATTGCCGTCAACCCCACCTTGTATGGCAAGCTGCCCTACAACCCTTTGACCGACCTGGTGCCGATTGTTCAGATCGCGGATGTCCCGAATGTCCTGGTCATCCACCCTTCGGTTCCGGCCAACACCATGGAAGAGCTCATCGCCTATGCCAAAGCGAATCCGGGCAAGCTCAATTACGGTTCGACCGGCATTGGCACCTCGTCCCACTTGTCCAGTTTCATGCTGTCCAAGCGGGTGGGTTTTGAGGCGACCCACATTCCCTACAAGGGTGCAGATGCCCTCAAGGATCTCTTGGCTGGCCGCATCCAGTTCATGTTTGCCACCATCCCGTCTGTGATGCCACACATCACAGCGGGCAAGCTCAAACCCATTGCGGTGAGCTCGCTCAAGCGTTCGCGCTCCATGCCCGAGGTGCCCACCGTGGTTGAAAAAGGCTTCCCCCAATTCGAAGCCGGATCGTGGTTTGGGTTTTTTGCCCCCAAGGGCACGCCAGAAGCGGTGATCAGCATGGTCAACAAAGCGGTCAATGAAGTGTTGCAAGTGCCTGCCATTGAGCAGCAAATGATCGCTCAGGGCGCAGACCCCGCGGGCGGCACGCCAGCCCAGTTTGGTCAATTCGTCCAGCGTGAGCATGACAAGTGGCGTGTCATCGTGCGCGATTCGGGTGCCAAAGCCGAATGAGTGACACGAACGGCCCTCTGCGCATCCTCATGTCCCAGCAGTCGATGGACCGCTGGGGTGCATCGCTGGCAGCTGTGATGGGGCAGCGCCCCCATGAGCTGATTTCTTTGGAGGCTGCTGCAGCGGCACAGCGCACGGACGCGCATGTGGCCTTCATCTCGCGTGAGGTCACGGGCACCTCCACCAAACACGAAATTCATCCGGCCTTGCAGCGGGTCTATGAGCTCTTGCGCCAATCCCAGGACCTGCGGTGGGTGCACATCCATTCCGCAGGCGCTGACAGGCAGATCTACCTGGATTTGTTGGCCAAGGGCGTTCGGATCACCACCTCATCGGGTGCCAATGCGCAAGTGGTGGCCACCGTGGCCCTGGCGGGCCTCCTGGCGCTCGCACGCCGTTTCCCTTTGCTCTGGGCAGAACAACAAGCCCGGCAATGGATTCCGATGATGGGCGCGCGCATGCCCCGCGATTTGCCGGGTCAAACCGCGACCATTGTGGGTTGGGGGCCCATTGGCCAAAAACTGGGCAGTCTGCTGCAAGCCTTGGGCATGCGGGTGGTGGCCGTGCGCCAGCAAGTGGCAGCGCCGCACAGCACGGCAAGCGATGGCGTGGAGATGGTCACATTCGAGTCGTGGACCCGGGTGCTGCCCCAAACCGATTGGTTGATCCTGGCCTGTCCACTGACAGCCAAAACCCGTCAACTGGTCACGGCATCGGTGCTGGCCTCTTTGCCCCCCGGTGCTCATTTGGTCAATGTGGCGCGCGGCGAAGTGGTGGACGAAGCTGCTTTGGTGTCAGCACTGCAAAGCGGGCACTTGGGCGGGGCATTTCTGGATGTGTTTGCGCACGAGCCCTTGCCTGCAGATTCCCCTTTGTGGTCATTTCCTCAGGTCATGGTCACGCCGCATGCAGCAGGTCACTCCGATGGCAATGAAACCCGGGTCGGGCAAATGTTCCTGGACAACTTGCGCTGCTGGATTGAAGGGACTCCCCTGCGAAATTCGGTGACTTGACCCTTGGCCAGGGCGGGCAAGACAGGGCAAGGTTTTCCCGGGTAGCCGGGCACTTGATTTCTTCACATAATTGTTTTGGTTATTTTTCCAGCAGTTTTTTCCATCAGTTTCACTCGGAGATTTTTGTATGACCCACCGTCATGACCCCCGTCGCCGCCAATTTGGCTTGGCCGCCATGTCGGGTCTTGCGCTTGGCGCCTTTGGCTCAGCGCAGGCTCAAACGGCCCCTTGGCCAACAGCCAAACCCATTCGCATGATTGTGAACTTCCCGGCGGGCGGATCGCCCGACCTGGTGGCGCGTGCCGTCTCCACATCGGTGTCCCAAGCCCTGGGCCAACAAATTGTGGTGGACAACCGGGGCGGTGCCGGCGGCATCATTGGCTCTGACTTGGCTGCCAAGAGTGCACCCGATGGCTACACCTTTTTGTGCAGTTCGGGCAGCGGTGCCTCCATCGTGCCTTACGTCACCCCCAAGATGCCGTTTGACCATGACAAGGACCTGATCCCGGTCGCTGCTGGCGCACGTCTGCAGTTGTTTTTGGTGGTGCGCAGCGATGCGCCTTACAAGACTTTTGCCGAGTTCATCGCCTACGCCAAGCGCAATCCTGGCAAGATGAGCTATGGCTCTCCTGGCAACGGCACCAGCCCCCACATTGCCGGTGAGATGCTCAAGTCCCAAGCCGGCATTTTCACTTTGCACATCCCGTACCGCGGTTCTGCCGCAGCGCTGCAAGACCTCTTGGGCGGCAGTGTGGACTATTTGATGGACCCGGGCATTGCCTTCTCGCATGTGCGCTCAGGCCGTTTGCGTTTGTTGGCGGTCACATCGCCGCAGCGCTTGTCCATGTTCCCCGATGCGCCCACGCTCAATGAACTGGGACTCAAGAATTTTGATGCCGGGACATCGCACGGTTTCTGGGCGCCTGCGGGCACGCCAGCGGCCATCGTGGAGCGCATGAACCGCGAGATCAACCGGGCCTTGATGTTGCCCAGTGCAGTCGAGTCCATCAAAGGCATTGGTGCCGAGCCGACGCCCATGTCAGCGGCCGAATTTGGGGCGGTCACCAAGGCCGATGCGCGCCGTTTTGCCCAGATCATCAAGGAGCGCAAAATCGTTCAGGACTGACCCCGACGGCTGTCGGGTGCTGGGGTGGCCTCAAAACTGCCCCGGAAACACCCACAGCAAAGCGGCAGTCATGAACAGGTAGCGGCCGAATTTGCCAATCGCCATGTACAGGGTGCAAGGCCAAAAAGGCATCTTCAGCCAGCCTGCCACGGCGCACAAGGGGTCGCCCACGCCGGGCAACCAGCTGAGCAAACAGGCCTTGGGGCCCAACTTTTCCAGCCAGACCAAGGCCCGGTGGTGCTGGCGCGATCCACGCCAGCGGTTCACAGCCGTTTGGGTGCCCCAGCCCATCCACCAGCTGAGCATGCCGCCCAAGGTGTTGCCTGCTGTGGCCACCAAAATCGCGGCCCAAAACAGTTCGGGGTTGAGCTTGACCAAGCCAAACACGGCGGGCTCTGAACCCATCGGCAGCAAAGTGGCCGACACGAAGGCCACCACGAACACGGTGCTCAGGCCGTGTTGCGGCAAAGCCAGCCATTGCAGGGATTCATTGAGCCAAAGTTCCATGCGGGCAGTGTAGCGCCGGGGGCATTTGCCTAGCACACGCAGCTTTCATTTGCTGAAATATTAAGCAACTACAATCGTCTCCTTTCCCAAGCTCACCCCCCATTTCCCAGCATTTTCCAGTCATGCAGATTGGTCCTTACCTGTTGCCGAACAACGTGTTCGTTGCCCCCATGGCGGGGGTGACGGATCGGCCGTTTCGCCAGTTGTGCAGGCAGTTTGGTGCGGGCTATGCCGTGAGCGAAATGGTGACCTCGCGCCCTGACCTGTGGGCCTCGCTCAAAACTTCGCGCCGTGCCAATCACGAGGGCGAGCCCGGTCCGATCGCGGTGCAGATCGCGGGCACCGAGGCGCAGATGATGGCCGACGCTGCACGCTACAACATCGACCGGGGTGCACAGATCATCGACATCAACATGGGCTGCCCGGCAAAGAAAGTTTGCAACAAATGGGCGGGCTCGGCCTTGATGCAGGACGAGCCGCTGGCGCTGGAGATCATCGGTGCCGTGGTTGAGGCGGCTTTGCCGCACGGCGTGCCCGTGACCCTGAAGATGCGCACCGGCTGGTGCGATGCTGAAAAAAACGCCCTCAGCTTGGCCCGCGCCGCCGAAAGCGCTGGCGTTCAAATGGTCACTGTGCACGGCCGCACCCGTGAGCAGGGCTACAAAGGTTTGGCCGAATACGACACCGTGGCGGCCGTCAAGTCTGCACTCCAGATTCCGGTGGTCGCCAATGGGGATATCGACTCTCCTGAAAAAGCCCGCGAGGTGTTGCGCCTGACGGGTGCCGATGCGGTCATGGTGGGGCGTGCTGCGCAAGGCAGCCCCTGGATCTTCCGCGAGATCACCCACTTCTTGGCCACCGGCGAGCACCTGGCACCTCCTCTGGTGGCCGAGGTGCGCCGCGCCCTGCTGGAGCACCTGCAAGACCACTATGGCTTGTATGGCGAGTACACCGGCGTTCGTTCAGCCCGCAAACACATCGGCTGGTATGTGCGTGCACTGCCCGAGGGTGAAGCCTTCCGTGAACACATGAACACCCTCGAAACGGCGCAGCAACAGCTGGCGGCGGTGGCGAACTTTCTGGATGGCTTGGCCAACCAGATGGACCGCCTGCCCATCACCCGTGCCCAGCCGCTTGTGGAGACCTCAGAATGAGTGAACAACAATCCATAGAAAACTGCATCCGTGCCAACCTGGAAACCTATTTTCGCGACCTCGATGGCACCGAGCCGAGCGGCCTGTACGACATGCTGGTCAAGCTGGTCGAAAAGCCTTTGCTGGATGTGGTGATGACCCAATCGGGCCAGAACCAGTCGCGCGCTGCCGAATGGTTGGGACTGAACCGCAACACCTTGCGCAAGAAGCTGCTGGACCATCAACTCCTGAAATGAAACCCGCACTGTGCCCCTGCCCTGTGCCCAGCGCTTTTGCGTGATCGCTTTGCCCAGGCCGCCAGCTTGGAAGCGGCCCAGACCTGTACCGTCCATTGTTGAAGAAAGCTTTTTATGCGCGCACTCATCTCCGTTTCTGACAAAACCGGCATCGTCGAACTCGCTCAGCAGCTCCACGCCCTGGGCGTGGGCCTGATCTCCACCGGCGGCACCGCCAAACTCTTGGCCGACCAAGGCTTGCCCGTGACCGAAGTGGCCGAGCTCACCGGCTTCCCCGAAATGCTGGACGGCCGCGTCAAGACCCTGCACCCCAAGGTGCACGGCGGCTTGCTGGCGCGCCGCGACACGCCCGAACACATGGCGGCTTTGCAGGCGCACCACATCGACACGATTGATTTGCTCATCGTCAACCTCTACCCCTTTGAAGCCACCGTGGCCAAGCCCGGTTGCACGCTGGCCGACGCGATCGAGAACATCGACATCGGCGGCCCCGCCATGGTGCGTTCCGCTGCCAAAAACTGGAAAGACGTGGGCGTGGTGACCGACGCCAGCCAATATGCCGACGTGATCGCTGAGCTCAAAGCCAACGGCAAGTTGAGCGACAGACTGCGCTTTGCCTTGTCGGTGGCCGCGTTCAACCGCATCAGCCAATACGACGGTGCGATCAGCAACTACCTTTCCAGCGTGAACTTCGAAGCCGAGAAGCTCAGCGATGCCTACGTGCCCGAACGCGCCCAGTTCTCTGGCCAGTTCAATGAGCAATACGTCAAGGTGCAAGACCTGCGTTACGGCGAAAACAGCCACCAGCAAGCCGCCTGGTACCGCGACTTGGCGCCTGCGGCGGGGTCGCTCGCCACCGGCGTGCAGCTGCAAGGCAAAGAACTCAGCTACAACAACATCGCCGATGCCGATGCGGCGTGGGAATGTGTGAAGAGCTTTGACACCACAGCGTGCGTCATCGTCAAACACGCCAACCCCTGCGGCGTGGCCGTGGGCGCAAACCCACTCGAGGCCTACAGCAAAGCCTTCCAAACCGATCCCACCAGCGCCTTCGGCGGCATCATCGCCTTCAACCGCCCGGTGGACAAAGCCGCGGCCGAGGCCGTGAGCAAGCAATTTGTCGAAGTGCTCATGGCCCCCGACTTCAGCGCCGAAGCGCTCGAAGTGTTCAAGAGCAAAGTGAACGTGCGCTTGATGAAAATCGCCTTGCCCGCCAACTATGGCCAAGTGCGCAACGCCTTGGAGACCAAGCGCGTGGGTTCAGGCCTCTTGCTGCAAAGCGCCGACAACCACGAGTTGGCTTTGGCGGACTTGAAGATCGTCACCGTCAAACAACCCACCCCTGAAGAACTGCATGATTTGCTGTTCGCCTGGAAAGTGGCCAAGTTCGTCAAATCCAACGCCATCGTGTTCTGCAAAAACGGCATGACCATGGGCGTGGGCGCTGGCCAAATGAGCCGCTTGGATTCCGCCCGCATCGCGAGCATTAAGGCCGAAGCCGCCAAGCTCAGCCTGCAAAACACCGTGGTCGCCAGCGACGCCTTCTTCCCCTTCCGCGATGGCCTCGATGTGGTGGTGGACGCGGGCGCCACCTGCGTGGCCCAGCCCGGTGGCTCCATGCGCGACCCAGAAGTCATCGACGCGGCCAACGAGCGCGGTGTGGCGATGGTCTTCACCGGCGTGCGCCACTTTCGCCATTGATCGGACTCTTTTGAACTTTGAACCACTTGGCTTGACCCCCGCGCTTTTGCGCGCCGTGGGTGACATGGGCTTGTATTCCCCCACCCCAATCCAGGCCGAGGCGATTCCGGTGGTTTTGAAGTCGGCCGATGTGTGGGCCACCGCGCCCACCGGCTCGGGCAAGACTCTGGCTTTTTCGCTGCCGTTGTTGCAGCATTTGCTGGCCTCGCCGCGTCAGACCAATTTCCGTCGTCCCGTGCGCACCCTGGTGCTGGTGCCCACGCGCGAGTTGGCGGTGCAGGTGGGCGATGTGCTGGCCAACTTGGCCTACAAGCTGCCGCAGTCGCTCAAGGTGAGCACCGTGTTTGGTGGCGTGTCGGTGAACCCACAAATGATGGCGTTGCGCGGTGGTGCCGACATCGTGGTGGCCACGCCGGGACGCTTGCTCGACCTGATCGACCAAAACGCTTTGCGCCTGGCCGATGTGCAGCACTTGGTGCTGGACGAAGCGGACCGCCTGCTGGATTTGGGATTTGCAGATGAGCTGCAGCGCGTGCTGGCGCTGCTGCCTGCCAAACGCCAAACGCTGCTGTTTTCCGCGACCTTTGCGCCCGAGGTGGAAGCCTTGGCGGCCAAGTTGTTGCGGGAACCCGTACGCATCACCGTGGAAGCTTTTGAAGGCCACAAGCCCGACATCACCCAGCGTGCCATTGCGGTGGACGAGAAAAGGCGCACCGCCTTGCTGCGCCACCTGATCACCGAAAACGGCTGGAAACAGGTGCTGGTGTTTGTGGCCACGCGCTATGCCTGCGAGCATGTAGCGAACAAACTCTACAAGGCGGGTGTGTTTGCCACGCCTTTTCATGGCGAGATGAGCCAAGGCGCACGCCAAGAAGTTTTGAGCGAGTTCAAAGCAGGCCGCTGGGATGTGGTGGTGACCACCGACCTGGCCTCGCGTGGCATCGACATCGCCATGCTGCCCGTGGTGGTCAATTACGACCTGCCTCGTTCGGCCACCGACTACACCCACCGCATCGGCCGCACCGGCAGGGCGGGCGCGCACGGCGACGCGGTGAGCTTTGTGACCGCCGCAGCGCTGGCGCACTGGCAGCTGATCCAGAAACGCGAAAGTCTGGAACTGCCTTTGGAGCAAATCCCAGGCTTTGAGCAAACCGAAACGCCACCGCCACCTTCACCCGGCAATGGCGGCATCAAGGGTTCACGCCCCAGCAAAAAAGACAAGTTGCGGGCGGCGGCGGCCATGAACGCATCGAAGTGAAGGTGCCGGTGTGGGTGTGGGTGTGACCCTGGGCCGTGTTTTTGCCAGAAAAGACCCTGCCTGACCAGTACGGGGTCCATGCCCCGCCTGCTGTGCTGGCGCTTGGGCTGATCGGGGAGTCAATCGTTTGGCAAAGCGTCCAACGGAGTTTCGCTGCCGGATGCGTCACGCGCCTTGTGAACGCGCACCCCGTACTTGCTCAAAATCTCCACATAGACCGAAGTCGCGCCCGCCTTGGCCGCGGCGTCCACCGCCTCGATGACACCGCTGACGCGCACCACTTCGGCACGGTCTGCGCTCAGGCCCACTTTGCAGTCAAAGTCCCAAAAATCTGCGCCCTTGGGCACATCACGGTTGCGCTCGCGCTTGAAGTATTTGCGGATCTCGTGCTTGACGGCCTCCAGCACACGGTCGGGGTGCTTGCCATCGGCTTGCAGGGGAAAGTTTTTTTTCATGGGGTTCTCGTTGGCAGGGCAATCGCCCGGACCGGACGTGAATGCAAGCGCGGATTATCGCTGGTCTGGCAGAGCGCATGGGCCATGGCGACCTGGATTCTGGTAGCATGCTAACGATAATTTTGGAAATCAAACCATGGACATCGCACTGGTCGGCGGGGGAATTGGCGGCTTGACGGCCGCGGCATGTTTGTTGCGCGATGGGCACCGCGTGCGCATCTACGAACAGGCGCGGCATGTGGGTGAAATCGGCGCGGCGGTGCAGATGAGCGCCAACGCGGTCAAAGTGCTCTACCACCTGGGCCTCAAAGACCGCCTGGAAGCCCAAGCCGTCAAACCCACCGCGTTCGAGTTCCGGCGCTTTGACTCAGGCGAGTTGCTGCACGAGATCAAGCTGGGCGAAGACCATGCCCAGAAACATGGCCACCCTTATTACCAAATCCACCGGGTTGACCTGCATGCGGCTTTGCTGGAAGTGGTCGAGCAACTGGACCCGCAGGCTTTGCAGTTGGGCTATCGGGCGATCGATGTGCTGGAAGACGAGCACAGCGCCTCGATCGTGTTCGACGATGGACGCCAGGTCAGGGCCAATCTGGTGGTGGGCTCGGACGGCATCAAGTCGGTGGTGCGCAAGCATGTGGTCGATGCCGACCCTCCGGTGTTCACCGGCCAGGTAGCCTGGCGTCTGGCCATCCCCATTGAGCGCATTGCGCCCGAGTTGCGGCCCCCTGTGGTCTCCTCGATTTGGTGCGGCCCCAAAAACCATGCCGTGATGTATTACATGCGTGCAGGCCAGGTGCTCAATTTCGTGGGTTGCGTCGAGCGGCCATGGGAAGAAGAGTCCTGGACCTCGCGCCAGCCTTGGGAAGAGCTGGACCAGGACTACGCCGGCTGGCACCCTATCGTGCGTGCCGCCATTGACAACGTGGACCGTGACCAATGCTTCCGCTGGGCCCTGAACAACCGCAAGCCGGTGATGAACTGGTGCACGGACCATGTGGCCTTGTTGGGCGACGCGGTGCACCCCACCTTGCCCTACATGGCGCAGGGCGCTGCGATGGCGATTGAAGACGCGGCGGTGCTGAGCCGGGCCTTGGCGCTTGACTTGCCTTTGGCCCAAGCCTTGCAGGTTTTTCAAAACCACCGTGCGCCCCGTGCAGCGCGGGTGGTGCGAGAGTCCACCGAAATGGGCGATCTGTACCACATTGCCGACGCCCAGCAAATGAAGCAAGCCTTCAAGGACCGCAACATTGCCGCATCGCGCAACAACTGGTTGTACCCCTACGACCCGATGCATGCGGATTTGATGACGCCCGCCGGATGAAAAAAGCCCCGTCCAGCGGGGCCTGTGGAGATGAGCTGGGCTGAAGTCAATCGGCCTTGATGCCCTGGTCTTTGATGAGTCGTGCCCAGCGCTCGGCATCGCGCTCGACCAGTTGGGCAAAGGCTTGGGGCGTGCTGCCGTTCGGGTCCATGCCTTGCGAGACAAAGGCTTTTTTGACGTCGTCACCGCTGAGCATTTGGTTGATCTCGCGGTTGTAGAGGTTGACGATGTCGGCCGGTGTGCCTTTGGGGGCAAAGATGCCGTACCACATGTCCACGTTCACATTGCCCGCCTTGGCTTCGGCCAGGGTGGGCACATCGGGCAGCAAGGCGTGGCGCTTGTCGCTGCCAATGCCCAGTGCCGTCAGGCGACCCGAACGGATGTGCGGCAAAGCCACATGGATGGGCAAAAACATTGCGTCCACTTGGCCGCCGAGCAGGTCGGTCACGGCCGGACCGGTGCCGCGGTAGGGGATGTGGGTCAAGAAAACCTGGGCGGTGTTTTTGAACAATTCCATCGACAGGTGGTGCGGCGTGCCCACACCGGGCGATGCGTAATTGAGCCGTCCCGGTTGCTTGCGCAGCGCGGCGACAAACTCTGCCGCAGTTTTGTAGCCCGATTGCGCTGGGGTCACCAGCAAGAGTTGTCCCCAGCTGGTCAGCGATACCGCGCTGAGGTCTTTCACGGCATCAAAACTCAAGCCCGGGTAAAGCGCGCGGTTCATCACCAGCGTGTTGACGCTCACCAACAGGGTGGAGCCGTCCGGTGCTGAGCGCACCACCGCTTCGGTGCCGATGTTGCCCGAAGCGCCCACACGGTTCTCGACCACGACGGGCCGGTTCAGGCGTTGAGACAACTTGGGCCCGAGTGTGCGGGCGATCAGGTCAATGCCGGTCCCGGGGGTGAAGGGCACGATCAGTTTGAGTGGGCCCTGGTTGGCGGCGCTTTGGGCCCAAGCCAAAGGGGAGGCGGCGCCCATGCAAAGTCCGGCACCCAAGAGGGCTGAGACGTGTCGGCGTGACGGGTTCATTGGCAGACTCTCCATGCGTTAGTATGCCAACGATTATTGACGAGTTGACTTGCGCGCTTAATCCATAGAATCCCTGACACATGGCCACAGACGACATTTACCAGCGACCGGGTTTCTTGTTGCGCAGAGCGCACCAAATCTCTGCATCGATTTTTGAGCGGGCCTGCGCCGAACTGGCTTTGACCCCTGCCCAATACGGCGTCTTGAGGGTGATGCAAGAACAACCGGGCATTGACCAATCGAGCCTGGCGCGGGCCTTGGCTTTTGACAAGGTCACGGTGCTGCGGGTCATCAAGGGGCTGGAGGACCGCGGGTTTTGTCAACGCGCGGTGTCTGCCGATAACCGCAGACAGATGGCGGTGCGCTTGAGCCCGGCAGGTGCCGAGTTGTTACGCCAGGCCCAAAAGCCTGTGCAACAAGCGTACGAAACCCTGCTCAGCCCCTTCAGCGATGCGCAGCGCGCTCAATTCTTGAGCCTTTTGCACTTGCTCAACTCCGAACTCGACACCGAGGCGCGGGCCAGTTTTGTGCCCATGAAGCGATGAGCTCAATCCGCACGCCAGCGGTATTTGAGTTGGAAGCTGACCGCGCCATACAGCCTGTTGTCTAGAGACGGCACCCAAGCCACATTCAGGCCCCAATGCCCGCGTTCGAGACTGGCGGTGGGAATGAGCGCCGGAAACCAGCCGCCGTCAAACGCATTCGGGTAACCGTTGAAGAACCCGGCCACCACGCCGAGTTTCACATTCCCCATGCGCCAAGGTTGGTAGTAGGCGCCAGCGTAGCTGGAGTTGGCGTTGTTGCTGTTGCGAAAGCGCCCGGCGGTGACGCTCCAGGTGTCGTTCAGGGCGTATTCAAAGCCGAGGCCCGGGTTGGCATTGCGCAGACCTTGGTCGGTGTCAAAGTGCGCCGAATAAAACCCGGCATTGAGCCACAGGCGACTGGCGTCCAATTGGGCATGTGCTGGGCTGCACAGGCCGCTCAGGCCGATGCAGATCAGACAGGCCTGGCGTTTCATGTTTCAGATCAAAGCGTTTTGAACACTTCGCCTGCCACGCGCACGGTCTCGGCGATGTCGGCTTCGGTGTGGGCGGCGCTGACAAAACCAGCTTCGTACAAAGCGGGGGCGATGTAGACACCCCCGCCCAGCAATCCGTGGAACAGTTTGTTGAACTTGGGGCTGTCGCTGGTCATGACCTGGGTGTAGTTTTGCGCCAACTCAGGCAGCAAGAAAAAGCCGAACATGCCGCCTTGGCAATCGGCGCTGAAAGGCACACCCGCGCTGGCGGCGGCGCCTTTGAGGCCATCGACCAAGCTTTGGGTGCGCGCGCTCAAGGCGTCCCAAAATCCGGGTTTGGCGATTTCACGCAAAGTGGCCAAGCCGCAAGCGGTGGCCACCGGGTTGCCGCTCAAGGTGCCCGCCTGGTAGACCGGGCCGGTGGGGGCCAACTGGCGCATGATCTCGCGCGGACCACCAAAGGCGGCCAGCGGCATGCCGCCACCAATCACTTTGCCCAGCACCGTCATGTCGGGCTTGAAGCCGGGAATGGCTTTGGCGTAAACGCTTTGCGCGCTGCCCAAGGCCACGCGGAAACCCGACATCACTTCGTCAAACACCAGCAGCGCACCGTGCTGGGTGCACAGTTCGCGGCAACGCGTCATGAAGGGCACGCTGGCGCGCACAAAGTTCATATTGCCTGCAATCGGCTCGATCATCACGCAGGCCAATTCCTGGCCGTGCAGGGCAAAGGCTTCTTCCAGTTGCTGGATGTTGTTGTATTCGAGCACCAGGGTGTCACGCACCACCTCGGGCGGCACGCCAGCGCTGGTGGGGTTGCCAAAGGTGGCCAGGCCCGAGCCGGCCTTGACCAGCAGCGCATCGGCATGGCCGTGGTAGCAGCCTTCAAACTTGATGAACTTGGTGCGGCCGGTGGCGCCACGGGCCAGGCGCAGCGCGCTCATGCCTGCTTCGGTGCCCGAGCTGACCAGGCGCACCATTTCCATGGACGGCACGTGTTTCAGGATTTCTTCGGCCAGCTCGATCTCGCGCTCGGTGGGGGCACCAAACGAGAAGCCGTCTAGTGCCGCTTTTTGCACCGCTTCAAGCACGGCCGGATTGCCATGGCCCAGGATCATCGGGCCCCAGGAGCCGATGTAGTCGATGTATTTCTGGCCATTGGCGTCCCAGAAATAGGCGCCTTGGGCGCGTTGCACAAAGCGCGGCGTGCCGCCCACGGCGCGAAAAGCGCGCACAGGCGAGTTGACGCCTCCAGGGATCACTTGGGCTGCACGGTCAAATAGGGTTTGGTTGCGGTCGGTCATGGTGTGTGTCTTTGTCTCAAGCTTCAATGTTTGGTTTCGTTGAATGGCACTTCAAAGTAATCAGCACCGGGGTGTACTTCGGACCCTTCTTCGTCGGGGCTTTCCTCGTCCTCGGGCAGCGCCCAGAACAAGCGGTCCGGAATGACCTGGCCCATGCCGGGCCGAAAACCTTCGTCGAGGCAGCGGTCGAGGTAGTGCAGGGCTTCGCTGCTGGCTTCGGGCAGGTCCATGCCGGTGGCCAACAAGGCGGCCAAAGCCGCTGACAGGGTGTCACCTGCGCCTGCAAACACCGCCTCGATGCGTTCAAACTTTTCGTGTCCCAGCACCGTCTCCGGCGTGGCCAGTACGTTGTCGATGTGTTGCTCGGGTAAGGGCAGGCCAGTGACCAGGGTGTAGGGCACGCCCAACTCGGCGGCTGCTTTGGCAATGTCACGAGGGCCGGGGTTGCGCTCGCCAGTCCAATCGGGCAACAACCAGCGGCGCAGTGTGCTGTGATGACCCACCAGCACACTGGTTTGGGGCAACAACAGTTCGCGAAAGGCGTCCAGGTAGGCATCGATCTTGTCTTCTTCCCACCACGACAGATTGGGCATGTAGGCCACCACCGGCACCCCGTCGTAGTCGTCGGCCAATTCCGCGATCATGGCCAGGCTCTCGGGGGTGCCGACAAAGCCGACCTTGATCACCTGCACCGGCACGTCTTCGGCCATGGCACGGGCCTGGTCGTTCACGGCTTCTTCGTCCAAAGGGTAAAAGTCGGTGATGCTGCTGGTGTCACGCACATAGGCCCCGGTGCAAACAGGCAAGCAATGCGCCCCGACCGAGGCCATGGCCACCGCGTCGCAGCTCAAGCCGCCTGCGCCACTGGGGTCATTGGCATTGAAGGACAAGACGCATGCCAAGGAGGCCGACTCTTCATCGGTCAAGACCTGCTCAATGTCGGAAATTTCAGGACTGGAATCGGTCATTCAAAAGTCGAATCTCAGGGGCTTCGAATCCGCTGAACAGGGGGTGTTGGGCGGGCCGATACAATCAATTCATTCTATTCGACTCTCTGAATGTGACACGGTGATGGAACACAAAACTTGGATGTGCTTGATTTGCGGCTGGATTTACGATGAGGCCGAGGGTGACCCCGAGCACGGCATTGCGCCGGGCACCAAATGGGAAGATGTCCCCATGAACTGGACTTGCCCTGAGTGCGCTGCCCGCAAGGAAGATTTCGAGATGGTGGCGATCTGACAGATCTGACCGATCTGAGGCGCTGACCCCAAGCCGTCCCTTCAGGCGGCTTTTTTCTTGACCACGGCGTACCGCGCCAAGGTTTTGTCTCGCGCTTGGGCATGGTCCACGATGGGCGCAGGGTAGGTTTTGCCGATGACCACGCCGGCCTCTTGCAACTCCAGTGGCTTGGCCAGCCAGGGCGCATGCAGTGCCGCCGTGGGCAAGGCCGCCAACTCTGGCACATAGCGGCGGATGAATTTGCCCTCGGGATCGAACTTTTCGCTTTGGCTCGTCGGGTTGAAGATGCGAAAGTAAGGCTGCGCGTCACAGCCACTGGAGCTGGCCCACTGCCAGCCGCCGTTGTTGGCCGACAAATCAAAGTCGTTCAGGTGGGTGGCGAAGTACTTTTCGCCCCAACGCCAGTCGATGCCCAAATCCTTGACCAGAAAGCTGGCCACCACCATGCGCAGGCGGTTGTGCATGTAGCCCGTCTGGTTAATTTGGCGCATGGCCGCGTCCACCAAGGGGTAGCCGGTGCGGGCTTGGCACCAGGCCTCAAACAGTTTGTGGGCGTGGGGGCCGTGTTCCCAGCGGATGGCATCGTATTCGGGCTTGAAGCTTTGCCCGTGCCCGACATGCCCGAAGTTGTGCAACACCTGCACATAAAAGTCACGCCAAATCAGCTCGGACAGCCACACGCCGGCGCCCACGCTGCCTGCCAGCATGCGCGGATGTGCCTCGCGCGCCAGCTGGCGGATCGACACCGTGCCAAATCGCAGGTGCACACTCAAATAGCTGGGGCCTTTGACCGCAGGGAAGTTGCGTGTGTCTTCGTAGGTGTCGATGCGGGTCAAAAAGTCCTGCAACAAAGCTTGGGCACCCGATTCGCCCGTGGGGATTTTCAGGGCTTGCAGGTTGGTGGGCTCAAAACCGATGTCTTGCAGGCTGGGCACCGGCTGCGCCAGATCGTCAGGGCGGGGGGCCAGGCGACTTGCCATGGGGGCCACCTCGAAAGCCTGCAGGTCTTCGGGGGTGATTTTTTTCAGCCAAGCGTTTTTGTAAGGCGTGAACACGCTGAAGGGCTTGGCCGACTGGGTCAACACCTCATGGCGCTCAAAGATGACATGGTCCTTGAAGGTGTGCAGCACGATGCCGTGGTCGGCCAGGTGGCCGCGCACCTGGATGTCGCGCGCCAGCGCCAGGGGCTCGTCGTCGTGGTTGGCAAACACCGCTTGGGCTTGCAGGTGTTTGGCCAGTTTGACGATTTTGTCCTTGGCCACGCCATGGCGCACGATCAGGCCCGCTTGCGGGTGGCCAGACAGTTCGCGCAAACGGGCGTCCACCTCGACCAGCGACTCGCGGATGAATTCGACCCGGCGGTCGGCGCGGGGCAGGGCGTCCAGGATCTCGGTGTCGAACACAAACACCACATGCACCTGCTGGCAATGCTGGAGGGCCTGGTGCAAAGCCGCGTGGTCGCTCACGCGCAAATCGCGCCGCAGCCAGACCAGACCGCAAGAAAAAGGGGTTGCCATCAGGGTTTTCCGGGTTGGGAGGGTGGATACCGCGTCGGGCCCGTCGGGCAGGCCAAGCCGCTAAAATCGGTGCATGACCGATTGTGCCTCCATCGACCTCAAGCATCATTTCCTGATCGCCATGCCCGGGTTGGAAGACGAGACATTCGCCCGCAGCGTCATTTACATGTGTGAGCACACCCCTCACGGGGCCATGGGCCTGATCATCAACAAACCCGCCGACATCAGCATGGGCCATCTGTTTGACAAGGTGGACCTGACCCTGCGCCGGCAAGACCTCCTGTCAAATCCGGTTGGCCACGGAGGCCCGGTGCAGACCGAGCGCGGCTTTGTGCTGCACGACCCGATGCGCATGGACAAGCCCGAGCCAGAGGCAGGCTCGGTTTATGCCTCCACCTTGACGGTACCCGGGGGCCTGGAGATGACCACCTCCCGTGATGTGCTGGAAGCCCTGTCTTCGGGCGCAGGCCCGCGCAGGGTGTTGATCACCTTGGGCTATGCCTCCTGGGGGGAGGGGCAGCTCGAATCGGAATTGAGCGAAAACGCCTGGCTGACCGTGCCTGCCAGCGCCGATGTCGTGTTTGAAGTGCCCATGGCCGAACGCTACGACCGCGCCCTGGACCTGCTGGGCCTCAAAAGCTGGATGCTCTCGCCAGACGCGGGGCACGCATGAACGACGAGTGGGTGGTGCCCCCCAACCAGCAAAGCTTTCTGGCCTTTGACTACGGCCTCAAACGCACGGGCGTGGCCGTGGGCAACCGACTGATGAAAACCGCCACCCCGCAAGGCACGATTGCCGCCGAGGGCGATGCCCGTTTTGAGCACATCGCCAAACGCATTCAGGAGTGGCAGCCCGATGCGCTGGTGATCGGCGTGCCCACCCACCCCGACGGTGGTGAACACGAAAACACCTTGCGCGCCCGCAAGTTTGGTCGCCAGTTGCGCGGCCGTTTTGGCCTGTCGGTGTATGAGGTGGACGAGCGCTACACCACCACCGAAGCCCATTCGCAGGGCGCCAAAGACGCCGATGCGGCCGCGGCGGCGATCATCCTGGACCAATTTTTAAGGAAGCTGCCATGAGTGCCCTTGCTTTGAACGCCGAGGCCTTGTATCAAGAATTGCTGCGCGGTGTGCGCAGCCTGTGCCAGGCCAATACCCGTTTGGTGGGCATCACTTCCGGCGGGGCTTGGTTGGCCGAGCGACTGCAACGAGACCTGGGCCTGAGCGGCGAGTCGGGGCAGGTGTCCTCGGTCATGCACCGCGATGACTTTGCCCAGCGAGGCCTGTCGGCCGGGGGGCAAACCCATCTGCCTTTTGAGGTCGATGGTGCCGACATTCTGGTGCTGGACGATGTGCTCTACACCGGCCGCACCATCCGTGCGGTGCTCAACGAGATTTTTGACTACGGTCGCCCCGCCCGTGTGCAGCTGGCGGTGCTGGTGGACCGGGGCGGGCGTCAGCTGCCGGTGCAGGCCGACTACGCCGCCGCTCGCGTGGCCCTGCCCGAGACGCAGTCGCTGGCGCTGGCCCGCGATGCGGCGGGACGGTTCAGTTTTGACGTGGAGAACAAAGCCTGAATGAGGTGATCACAAGATGCTCTACAAACGCAACAACCCCCAACTCAACAAAAACGGCGAGCTGATCCACCTGCTCTCCACCGAAGGCCTGTCCAAGGACATCCTCACGCACATTCTCGACACGGCGGCCAGCTTCGTCAGCGTGAGCGACCGCGAAGTGAAAAAGGTGCCGCTCTTGCGCGGCAAAAGCGTGTTCAACCTGTTTTTTGAAAACAGCACCCGCACCCGCACCACCTTCGACATCGCCGCCACCCGCCTGTCGGCCGACGTCTACACGCTCGACATCGCCCGCTCGTCGGCCAGCAAAGGCGAGTCGCTGCTCGACACCATCGCCAACCTGAGTGCGATGGCCGCCGACATCTTCGTGGTGCGCCACAGCGAGTCGGGCGCGCCCTACCTGATCGCGCAACATGTCGCGCCCCATGTGCACGTGGTCAACGCGGGTGACGGGCGTCACGCCCACCCCACGCAGGCGCTGCTGGACATGTACACCATCCGCCACTACAAAAAAGACTTTGCCAACCTCACCGTGGCCATCGTGGGGGACGTGCTGCACTCGCGTGTGGCGCGCTCGGACATCCACGCGCTCACCACCTTGGGCTGCGCCGAAGTGCGTGTGGTGGGCCCCAAGACTTTGGTGCCTGCGGACATGGCGCAAATGGGTGTGCGCGTGTTCAACAACCTCGAAGAGGGCATCCAGGGCTGCGACGTGGTCATCATGCTGCGCCTGCAAAACGAACGCATGAGTGGCGCGCTGCTGCCCTCCAGCCAGGAATATTTCGAGAGCTTTGGCCTCACGCCCGAAAAACTGCAACTGGCCAAGCCCGATGCCATCGTCATGCACCCCGGCCCGATCAACCGGGGGGTCGAGATCGACTCGGCCGTGGTCGATGGCCAACAAAGCGTGATCCTGCCGCAGGTGACCTTTGGCATCGCGGTGCGCATGGCGGTCATGAGCATCGTCGCGGGCAATGAGGCGTGAGGACTGAAACCATGAAATTACTCATTCAAAACGGCCGCGTCATCGACCCTGCCAGCGGCTTTGACCAGACTGCCGATGTGGCCATCGCCGCCGGACGCATCGTGGCCATCGGTCAAGCGCCGGCTGACTTCAGCGCCAACCGTGTGATCGATGCCAAGGGTTGCATCGTGGCCCCCGGTCTTGTGGACCTGGCCGCGCGCCTGCGCGAGCCAGGCCAGGAGCATGCAGGCATGCTGGAGAGCGAAATGGCCGCGGCCGTCGCGGGCGGCGTGACCAGCTTGGTCTGCCCGCCCGACACCGAGCCGGTGCTGGACGAGCCGGGTTTGGTCGAGATGCTGCGCTACCGCGCCGAAAAACTGCACCAGGCCCGCGTGCTGCCTTTGGGCGCACTCACCGTGGGCCTCAAAGGCGATGTGCTGACCGAGATGGTCCAGTTGACCGATGCCGGTTGCGTGGGCTTCAGCCAGGCCGAGGTGCCGATCCCCAGCACGCAAGTGTTGCAACGTGCTTTGCAGTACGCCAGCACCTTTGGCTTCACGGTCTGGTTGCGACCGCAAGAGCTGCACTTGGGCAAGGGTGTGGCCGCCAGTGGTTCACTGGCCACCCGCATGGGCTTGTCGGGGGTCTCGGTGGCCGCCGAGACCATTGCCCTGCACACGATTTTTGAGTTGGTGCGCAGCACCCGTGCACGCGTGCATCTGTGCCGCATCAGCAGTGCCCAAGGGGTGGACTTGGTGCGCCAAGCCAAGGCCGAGGGCCTGCCCGTGACGGCCGATGTGAGCATCAACTCGCTGCACCTGACCGATGCCGACATGGGCTACTTTGACAGCCGCGCGCGCTTGACGCCAGTGCTGCGCCAGCAGCGTGACCGCGACGCCCTGCGTGCGGGTTTGGCCGATGGCACGATCGATGTGCTGGTCTCGGACCACACCCCGGTCGATGCCGATGCCAAAGCCCTGCCTTTCGCCGAAGCCGAACCCGGCGCCACGGGCATGGAACTGCTGTGGAGTCTGGCCCTGAAATGGGGCCAAGAGGCGGCCTTGCCTGTACCGCAAGTGCTCTCGCGCATCACGGCCGATCCGGCCCGCGTGCTGGGCACCGCGCTGGGCCATTTGCAAGACTCGGTGGGTCACTTGGCGGTGGGTGGCGTGGCCGATCTGTGTGTGCTTTCGAGCGAAGGTCACTGGCTGGTGAGCGAAACCACCTTGCGCAGCCAGGGCAAGAGCACCCCGTTTTCGGGCTATGAGTTACCCGGCCGCGTGCGGGTGACCGTGGTGGGCGGACAATTGGCGTTCGAAGCCCGCTGAGCCGGTCTGGATGCCGAGCGGGTCGTCATGCGTTCATTGATCGCCATTTGGAAATTGCTCAGGGGTCTGTGGCATGTGCTGGTGGGCATGTGGACGATTTACCTGCGCTTTCCCCAATGGGCGCCCGAGCAACGCGAAATGCGGGTTCAAGCCTGGGCGCTGAAGTTCCTGGCGCTGTGGGGTGTCCATGTCCGGGTTTTGGGTCAGCCGGTGGCCACCGGCCCGGCATTGCTGGTGTGTAACCACATTTCCTGGCTGGACATTTTGGTCATCCATGCCGCACGGCATTGCCGATTTGTCTCGAAATCCGACATCCGTGCGTGGCCCTTGGTGGGCATGCTGGCCACCGGTGCGGGCACTCTTTATATCGAGCGCACCAGCCGAAAGGATGCGCTGCGCATGGTGCGCGACATGGCCGATGCCATGAAAAACGGTGACGTGGTGGCCGTGTTTCCTGAGGGCACCACCAGCGATGGGCGAGACCTGCTGCCTTTTCACGCCAACCTGATTCAGGCCGCCATTGATGCCCAAGCGCCGGTTCAGCCCCTGTCGCTGAAATTCACCGATGCCCTCAGTGGCTTGCCCAGCTTTGCGCCTTGCTACATCGGTGATGACACCTTGATCGGCTCCATCTGGCGGACCCTGAAAGCCCAACGCATTGAGGCCATTTTGCATTTTGGCGAACCCCAAGTTGCCCAGGGGCGCGACCGCCGCGCTTGGGCGCACGACTTGAGGCAAGACATCATCGTCTTGCGGGACGCCGATGCGCCCATGCAAGCCCCAAACCCAAGGGCGCTCAAACCAATTTGACGGGTTGGTACTTGGGGTCGGTGTGCTCACACGCCTGGGCTTTGGCGCAAGGCATCTGGCACAGTTCGCGATCGGTCACGGGGCATGCACGGTTGAAAGTCACCACATGGTCCACCTCGGCGCGGATGCCGATCCATTCGCCCAGCTTGTGGTCGTGGTGGCTGGGCACATGCGCCATCAGCAAGTCGCCGCTGGCCAAGCGCAAGGTGTACAAAAACTCCGAGCCCCGAAAGGCTTTGCGGATGATTTCGGCCTTCACCGGGGCGTCGTCGTCGTGCACGATGTCATCGGCACGCAACAGCACGTCGCATTGGCCTCCCTCAAAAACGCCAGGCAGTGGGCATTCCCCCACATCCTTGAGTTCGCCCACCGGTGTGCTGACCAGCACATGGCCATCGACCTCGCGCAAGGTGGCGGGGGTGAAGACGCCGTGGCCAATGAAGTCGGCCACAAAGCGGGTGGAGGGACGGTGGTACAGGCTGTAGGCATCGTCCCACTGGTGCAACTGGCCTTCGTTCATCACGCCGATGACGTCACCGATGGCAAAGGCTTCGAGTTGGTCGTGCGTGACGAGCAAAGCTGTGGCTTGGGCAGCTTTGAGGATGTTGCGCACCTCTTGCGCCAGACGTTCGCGCAGGTCAATGTCCAAATTGGAAAACGGCTCGTCCAGCAGCAGCAAGTCGGGCTTGGGGGCCAGGGCTCGGGCCAAGGCCACGCGCTGCTGTTGGCCCCCTGACAACTCGTGCGCAAAGCGTTGGTCCGAACCGGTCAGGCCCACCAGGTCCAGCACCTCGGCCACCCGTTTTTGTCTTTCTGACTTGGGCAGATGCGCCAGGCCAAAGGCCACGTTGCGGCCCACGTCCATGTGGGGGAACAGCGCGTAGTCTTGAAACACCATGCCGATGCGGCGGCGCTCGGCGGGTTCGGTGTGGCCTTTTTCGCTGACCACACGCTTGGACAGCAAAATTTGCCCCCCTGTGACCGGCTCCAGCCCCGCCACTGCGCGCAGCAAGGTGGTTTTGCCGCAACCCGAGGGCCCGATCAGCACGCCAATATCACCCGAACGCAGCCCAAGGTTCACCCCCCGCACGGCGGGCGAGGGGCTGCCGGGGTATTGGATGTCCAGTTGGCGCAGTTCTAGAAACATGAGAAGGATTGTAGGCAGGTTGCGTGTGCCCCCCTGGACGGGCTGTGCCATCGGCTGGGCGCCTTCAAGTGTGCCGATGGGCGGCTTCTACAATAGCCACGATATGCTGAACACACTGGCCCGCCATGTCACGGGTCTTTCTTCTTTGTTGTTGGCCGTGTTGGCCCTGGCTTTGGCTTTGCCTGTTTTGGCGGTGCTGGGCTCGTGGCTGCAATGGGGCGGTGACAGTGCCGGTATTTTGCGGGAGATGGTCAGCACGGTGCTGCCCGATTACACCTTGACCACGCTGGGTCTGTGCCTGATGGTGGCGCTGGGGGTG
This sequence comes from Comamonadaceae bacterium, assembly GCA_027484105.1. Classification (GTDB taxonomy): domain Bacteria; phylum Pseudomonadota; class Gammaproteobacteria; order Burkholderiales; family Burkholderiaceae_C; genus Limnohabitans_A. The sequence continues at coordinate 200,717 of JAIXUG010000005.1, read as the reverse complement.
ACCGTGGTGGGTGTGACCACAGCGGCCCTGGTCACCTTGTTTGACTTTCCGGGGCGCGGTGTTTTCGAATGGCTGCTGCTTCTGCCGCTGGCCATGCCCGCTTATGTGGTGGCCTATGCCTACACCGACTTTTTGCAGTTCAGCGGTCCGCTGCAGGTGCTGTTGCGCGAGGCGCTGGGTCTGCAAGGGCGCTTGTGGCCCGATGTGCGCAGCGTTTGGGGTGCGGCGCTGGTGTTCACGCTGTCGCTCTACCCTTATGTGTATTTGCTGGCCCGCACGGCTTTGGTCGAGCGCGCTTCGGGCCTGATGGAAGCCTCGCGCCTGCTGGGCGCACCCCTGTCGCGCCGCATCCGCGAGATTGCCCTGCCACTGGCACGCCCTGCGGTGGCGGCCGGCGTGGCGCTGGCGCTCATGGAAACCCTGGCCGACTTTGGGGTTTCCAGCTACTTTGGCATCCAGACCTTCACGGCGGGCATCTACAAAGCCTGGTTGTCCATGGACAACCGCATCGCAGCGGCACAGTTGGCCACCGTCTTGCTTTTGGTGGTGGTGGTGCTTTTGCAGCTGGAGCAGCGGGCCCAAAAGCGCATGCGCTTCAACCAGGGGCGGGGCGCGCGCCAGGGCTCGACGGAAGCGCAGCCGGTTCAGTTGCGGGGCGCGCGCCGCGTGCTGGCTTGGGGGCTGTGCAGCTTGCCGGTGCTGTTGGGTTTTGTTTTGCCTGTGCTCATCATGCTGCGGGCCTTGGTGGGCGAGACCACAGACATACCTTGGGAGCGCTTTGGGCATTGGGCCTGGACCAGTTTGCGCTTGGGCGTGTTCACCGCCGTGTTGGCCGTGGGCGTGGCCTTGGCCTTGTCATTCAGCGTGCGCACGCGTGGTGATGTGCTCAGCCGTTGGGCCATGGGGCTGGTGGGCCTGGGTTATGCCATTCCGGGTGCGGTGGTGGTGGTGGGTTTGCTGCTGCCCGTGGGCTGGATTCAGCAAATCTGGCCCGCGTCTTCGGCCGGGGCCTGGATCACAGCCACCTCGCTGGGCCTGGTGTGGGCTTATCTGGTGCGCTTTTGTGCGGTCGCCTTGCAATCCGTACAAAGCGGCTATGCGCGCATTCCGAACACTCTGGATGATTCGGCCCGCATGCTGGGCGTGACCGGCTGGGGTTTGATGAGCCAGGTGCATGCGCCGTTGCTGCAACGCACCACGGTGGCGGCGGCCTTGCTCGTGTTTGTGGACGTGATGAAGGAGTTGCCCGCCACCATGGTGCTGCGCCCCTTCAACAGCGACACGCTGGCCGTGGTGGCCTACCAATTGGCGCGCGACGAGCGTTTGGGCGAGGCGGCCTTGCCCTCGCTGGCGCTGGTGCTGGTGGGCCTGATCCCGGTCATTTTGCTCAGCCGCACTTTGCGTCAGCAAGCGCACTGAGCCGTGGTTGTAAAGTCGGGTGCCAGCCGTTGACGCCGCTCGGGGGCCATGATCGAACCCACAGGATTTTGAAAACCATGAGCACGATGCACATTGAATCGTTTTTCGACCCCGCCACCTCCACCTTCAGCCACATCCTGGCCGACTTGCCAGCCAGGCAATGCGCCCTGATTGACAGTGTGCTGGACTACGACCCCAAGTCGGGCCGCACCAGCACGGCCAGCGCTGACCGCCTGGTGGCCCGCGTGAAAGAACTGGGCCTGAACGTGCAGTGGCTGCTGGAGACCCACGTCCACGCCGACCACTTGTCGGCTGCACCCTATTTGCAACAGCAATTGGGTGGGCAATTGGCCATTGGCGCGCACATCACCACGGTGCAAAACGTGTTTGGCAAACTGTTCAACGCGGGCACCGAATTTGCCCGTGACGGCAGCCAGTTTGACCGCCTGCTGGCCGATGGCGATCGCTTGCAGGTTGGTCATTTGCACGTGCAGGCCATGCACACGCCGGGTCACACCCCTGCATGCATGAGCTATGTGGTCACCGATGCCGGCGAGCCTGCGCGACAAGTCGCTTTTGTGGGGGACACCTTGTTCATGCCCGACTACGGCACGGCCCGTTGCGACTTTCCGGGCGGCAGTGCCAGCACGCTGTTCCAGTCCATCCAGAAAGTGCTGAGCCTGCCCGACAGCACCCAGCTTTATTTGTGCCACGACTACCCCCCCGAGGGCCGTGAGCCCCAATGCGTGACCACCGTGGCCGAGCAGAAAAAAGCCAATGTCCATGTGCACCAAGGGGTGATGGAAGAGGCCTTTGTCAAGATGCGGCAAGCACGCGACGCCACCTTGTCCATGCCCGTGTTGATGCTGCCATCGGTGCAAGTGAACATGCGCGCCGGACACATGCCGCCGCCCGAGGGCAACGGCACCACTTACCTCAAAATCCCGATCAACGCCTTGTGATCCGAGACTGGGGCACCCCGCCTGCGGGGTGGGTGCATCCCGGGGCTTATTTGATTTGGTGCATAAGCAAAGAACAAATCAATGGTTGGACTTTGCGTCAAAATCGTCACAATCCGCAGAACTTGAGCCCTTTGAAGAACAGCACCATGGCCAAAACAGCCCCCAAAGACGACAGTGCTCTGACCGAATCCGAGGAGGTTTTTGAAAAAGCCGCCGAAGTGTTTCGGGTCATGTCAGCGCCCATGCGCCTGCGCATCATCAGCGCCTTGTGCAATGCCGAAAAAAATGTGGGCGAGCTGCTGGCCGAGATCGATACGACCCAACCCAATATGTCCCAGCACCTCAACACCCTTTACCAAGCGGGTGTGGTCGGCAAGCGGCGGGATGGCGTACAAATTTATTACCGCATCATCAATGAGCGGGTCGTGACCTTGTGCCGCGCTGTGTGTGTCCAGATCGCGAGCGAGTCCGATTGAAAGATCGGCGTCAGTTTCAAGCCGGGTTTTCACGGGCATGGATCGGCCGCAGTTGCAACTAATATCCATACTTAAGGAGAAACGAATGAAGAAAAATCTGCTGTTGCTGATGGGTTTGCTGGTCACCACTTTGACTTGGGCTGACATCAAGGTGGTTTACCACTTGAGCGAAGGCATTCCACAGGCATCCCGTGCCATGGGCAACATCCGCAACCACATCGCGGCCGACCCCAAAGTCAAAATTGTCGTCGTCGCCCACGGCCTGGGCATCGACTTTTTACTCGACGGTGCAACCAACCAGATGGACCAGCCCTTTGCCGGGGGCGTGAGCGATTTGGTGAGCAAGGGTGTCGAGTTTCGGGTTTGCAACAACACCCTGGTGTCCCGCAAAATATCCGCAGACAAGTTGCTGATGGAAGCCAAAGTGGTGCCCGCAGGTGTGGCCGAGGTCGCCACATTGCAAGCCAAACAAGGTTTTGTGTATTTGCGTCCCTGAGCTGGCGGTTAGGTACCAGCCATCCATTGTTTTTTCAAGGAAACCCCATGAAGATGAAACTCCTTTTGACAGCGGCCTCCTGGCTCGCTCTCTCGGGTCTGGCGCAAGCCCAGATTGATCCGCTGCAAGCCCGCAGTCTGGCGGCTTCTTGCGCCGCCTGCCATGGCACCGATGGCCGCGCCCAGCCGGGCATGGTCTCTTTGGCGGGGTCCAACAAGGATGACATGATCAGAAAAATGCTGGATTACAAAGCAGACCGTGTTCCGGCCGCCACCATCATGCACCAGCTCTCCAAGGGCTACACGGACGAGCAAATTGCGGCCATTGCGACCTATTTCGCCGCCCAAAAACGTTAAGGAACACAGCCATGCAACGTCGTCATTTTTTACAAACTGGCTCCGCTTTGGGTGCCATGGGCATGGTTTCGGGTTGTGCCACCATCGGTGGTGGCAGCGGCCCCAAGGTGGTGGTCATTGGTGGGGGCTATTCGGGTGCGACAGCCGCGAAATACCTGCGCATGTGGTCTGAGCACAAGATCCAGGTCACCCTGGTGGAGCCCAACAGTGCCTTCATCTCTTGCCCCATCTCCAACCTGGTGCTCGGCGGCAGCAAAACAATGGCCGACATCACCACCCCCTATGACAACCTGACCAAGCGTCATGGTGTCAAGGTCATCAAGGACCGCGTCAACACCATTGACGCCGACAAGCGCATCGTCAAATTGGCGGGTGGCACAGAGCTGACGTATGACCGCCTGATCGTCTCGCCCGGTGTGGACTTCATGTGGGAGACCTTGCCCGGCATGAACCGTGCTGGCGCCAAAGAGCAGGTGATGCACGCCTGGAAGGCCGGCGAGCAAACCTTGACCTTGCGCAAGCAACTCGAAGCCATGCCTGACGGTGGCGTTTTTGCCATGTCCATCCCCTTGGCGCCTTACCGTTGCCCTCCCGGCCCTTACGAGCGCGCCTGCCAGGTGGCCGACTATTTCACCAGGGCCAAACCCAAGAGCAAGGTCTTGATTCTGGATGCCAACGACGACGTCACCTCCAAGCCCGCTTTGTTCAAGAAGGCCTGGACCGACCGCTACAAAGGCATCATCGAGTACCGCAGCAAGCACAACGTGACCGATGTGGATGTGGCCAACAAGACCTTGAAGTTTGAATTCAACGAAGACGTCAAGGCCAGCGTGCTGAACGTGATTCCGAGCATGCGTGCCGGCGATGTGGCCGTGAATGCCGGACTGGCCACCGCCAACAAGCGCTGGTGCGAAGTGGACTTTTTGACCTTTGAATCCAAAGCGGCCAAGAATGTGCACGTGCTGGGCGACTCGATCCAGATTGCGCCGGGCATGCCCAAGTCGGGTCACATGGCCAACCAGCATGGCAAAACCTGTGCGGCAGCGGTCATCGCTTTGTTGATGGGCAAGCAGGTCAACAACATGCCGGTTTACAACAACACTTGCTACAGCTTCGTCAGCAGCAAAGACGTGGTCCATGTGGCCAGCGTGCACCGCTACGATGCCGAGCGCAAGACCATGGTCACCGTCCCAGGCTCAGGCGGCGTTTCGAGTGCCGCCAATGAACTGGAAGGTGTTTACGCCTGGTCTTGGGCGCAAAACATTTGGGCCGACACACTGGCTTGATGTTCTAAGCTTCACAGCCCAACGCCGCAGTCTTGGACTTGCGGCGTTTTTTTGGGCCCTTTACATGGCCCAGCCCATGCTGCGGTGAATGCGCCAAGCCAGGCCGGCGCCCAGCCAAATGGCGATCAGCGTGAGCCAAGCGGTGACCGAGAAGATCGAGCCACCGGTCAAGCCAGCGCCCACGGTGCAGCCGCCAGCCAAGACAGCACCAAAACCCATGAGCACGGCGCCCGTCAGGTAATGGCCCAACTTGTTTTCGGTTTTGAAGCCTTCAAATTTGAAATCACCGCCCACCAGCGCGCCCAACAGAGAACCGACAAAAGTGGCGGGCAACAAACCGGCATCAAAGCCCAAGCTGGGTGATGTGGCGCTGGACAGAACCCGCATCAACATTTCGGCCGATGCACTGCTGAAGCTCAGGCTTTGGATTTGTACCGCTTCGAAAGACTGGGCAGCAATGGCCTGGGTCAGCCCCCAACCCAAAGCGATGCTCAAACCGGTGATCAGCGCAAAAGCCGCCAAAGCCCAACGGTGGGGGTGCGTTTTGAAGAAGAAGTAAAAACCCGTGGCCAACGCCAGCAAGGCCAACACCAGTCCGCCGGTGGCTCCCAAACCGGAGAGGTGCAACAGGTCTCTGGATGGACCACCGTCCACAGGCCACCAGCTGGCCAAGGCTTTGCGTGCAGGGGCAAGCCAACCTGCAATGCTGGCCTGGACAGTGACGGCAAAGACCAAACCAGCCAACAAAGCACGCAAATTGCCATTGGCCGACAAAATCAACAAGCGGCTGGCACAGCCACGCGTCAGGATCATGCCTGCGCCAAAAAACAGTCCGCCCAAGACTGCGCCAGAAATGCTGCCGGGCAGGGCAATGTAGCGGGCATCGGCAGGCTTGAGTCCACCCATGAACACCAAAGCCTGCACACCTACCAGGCAAGCCCCAAAAGCCAGCCACCAAACGCTGAAACGCTCGCGAGCCTGACCTTCGCAGCATTCGATCACGGCAGCCCGCGCGCAAAAGCGGCTGCGTTGGGCGGCAAAACCAAAAATGAAACCGACCAAGGCACCTGCCAAGGCCAGTACATTCGTGTCACCCCAGGATTCGAGCAAGCTTGCGAGATTCACGGATTTCTCCAATAATTCATTGGTTTCTTATATTTGTCGGCTTTGTATCGATCAGTCCGGCTGTCTGAGACAAAACCCGCTATTGTCCACTTTCTTAAATCCATGTCCCCAGTATTCTCTTTGTTCGACAAGCCGATGTGGCGACGCCGTGACTGTTTGGCGATTGCCGGTTTGGCTTTGAACTCGGGGTCAGTCTGGGCCCAGCGCCCAGGGGCGACCTTGCCCGCGGCCCAATCTTTGCCCGACGAGTTGGCCCGTGCCCTTCAAAACAAGCAGCCTTTGGTGGTCATGGTCAGCCTGGAAGGCTGTGTGTTTTGTCGTCAGGCCCGTCAGTCGCATCTTTCACCTATGCACAGGGCCGGGACGGTGATCGTTCAGGTGGACATGCGCAGTTCGCAAGCGGTTATGGATTTCAATGGCAAGCTCACCACCCATGACCAGTTGACTCGCGCCTGGAAGATTGCGGTCGCGCCCACGCTGCTTTTTTTGGGGGTGGGCGGCAAAGAGGTGGCCGAGCGCATGGAAGGGGCTTACTTGCCTGACTTTTATGGTCCCTATCTCGACGAACGCCTGGTCACAGGCCGCAAGACGTTGTGAAGGGCAATCTGCTCCTCATATGCTGTAGTCATAGACGCGGCCATGCTCAATTAAAGAGATGATCCCCATCAAGATTGATTCCGCCTGGAAGGGCACCTCGGATTGCCGCAATTGCGGTATCCGTGACATGGTGTTGTTCGCCGACTTGAACGAACAGGATTTTGGCGAAATCCACACACCTATCGACGACATGGTGTTCGTCGCGAATGCCAAGATCTACAGCGAGGGACAGCAAGCTCTGGGCGTGTTCACACTGCGAAAGGGCATGGTCAAGTTGGTGCGGGCAACTGCCGATGGGCGCGAGCGCATTGTCCGGGTGCTCAGACCTGGGGACGTGCTGGGGCTGGAGGCACTGGCCACCGCCCGCTTCGACAGCGAAGCCATTGCCTTGGTCGAGTCCAGCATGTGCCGCATCCCCTTGTCTGTGCTTCACCATTTATCGGCCAACTCACCGCGCCTGCACAAGCGCCTGATGCAAAAGTGGCAACAAGCCCTGAAGGATGCCGACGATTGGTTGGCCGATTTGAATTTCGGTTCGGCGCGTCAACGCGTGGCGGCACTCGCCTTGAAGATGCGCGATTCTGAGCAACCTGCATTCACCACATTTTTTGCCCGCGATGACATGGGGGCCATGCTCGACATCAAGCTCGAAACCGTCAGCCGCGAGATCAGTGGACTGGTGCGGGATGGGGCTCTCAAGCCATGTGACAAGCAAGGGCGGCGCTACGAAATCACCAACGAAAATCTGCTGCTGCGTTGAACGCTGGCCAGACGTGAAGAAAGGTACCTGAGATGTCGACTTCAAAGCCTTCGCGGGCGTCCATTCCTGTCGCGCAGGCGTGCGGCGATAACCTTCCGGAGGCACTTTCGCGCCGCCTTTGGCTGGCCACTTCGGCCGCTGCCCTGGCGGGATGGTCGGGGTACAGCGCGGCGCAAACACCGTCTGAAGCCCAGTTGGAGCGCCAAGCGCCCGCCATGCCCGAGGTGGGCAGCCGACTGCGCATGCCGCGCATTGAGTTGCTCAACGGGCAGAGTCTGGATCCGGCGCAGACGGCGGGTCGGCCCTTGCTGATTTACTGGTGGTCCAGCACGTGCCCGTTTTGTGCATTGCAAAGCCCCAGCATGGAAGCCCTGTGGCGCGACAACCAAAGCCAGAGTTGGCGCATGGTGGCCTTGTCGATCGACCGAAAGCCCGAAGAAGCCAGTGCTTATTTGGCCAAGCGTGGCTACACCTTTCCGGCGGCCTGGGCCAGCCCAAGCTGGCGGCAAGCTTTTCCCAAGCCCAAAGGCCTGCCCATCACGTTGTTGGTGGGGCGCGATGGTCGTTTGCTGTTGGCCGAAAAAGGCCAAATGTTTGCCGAAGACGTACAGGCCATCGGGAAGTTGCTGGGCTGACCCTCAACAGCTTGGGTGCGCCAGCCCACCGACAAAAAAACAGGCCTTTTTTACAGTGAGATCCTTCCTGGGTTTTATTCACTGCAAAGGCCAATATGAACGACTCCACCTCTTCGCACAACCTCATTTCGGCACTGAGCGCCGATGTCTCTTCTTCTGTCAATGAGGCCATTCACAAAGTTCGTCCCGCCATGACCGACATGGCCGATCGGGTGCATGACCGCTTGCATGATCTGGCCCAAAACGCCAAAGACACCGCCCTCCAAGCGGAGCGTCAATTGGAAAAAGAGGCCCTGCATGCCAAAAAAGTGACGGAACAGGCGATTGCGCACGCGCCTTTCCAATCGGTCCTGATCGCGGCGGGCACCGGCGCTGCGGTGGCCTTGGCCGTGTCATGGTGGTTGCAACACCGCCACGACTGATGCTCAAACTGCTGATCAAACTGCTGGTGTTGCCCCCCGAGTTGCTGCGCGAGCATGCACGAGGCTACGCCGATTTGGCCAGTCAGGCTTGGCAGCAACAGCTGCGCGCGCTGCAGCTGCGCTGGGCGCTCTATGCCTTGGCCTGGGTGTGTGCTGTGCTGGGCCTGGGTTTGGGCAGCGTGTCGTGTCTGTTGTGGGCGGCACTGCCCGGGCTCAGTGAGCGGCATGTCTGGGTGATGTGGGCGCTGCCTCTGACTTGGATGGGGGGCAGTGGGGTGTGCTTTGCATGGGCGCGCAGCGTCAGCCCTGCGCCGCTGCTGGACAGCTTGCAGGCGCAGCTCAAGTTGGATGTGCAGGCCTTGCGGTCTGCGCAGACTGCATGACCGCCAGCATGTCCCCTGAGCATCGCCTGGCCGCTTCGCGGGCAAGGCTGGCCAGTGCTTTGCGAGAGCCTGCTTGGCTCATCCTGTTGCAACGCTGGGCCCAGGCGCGCGCCACGCCCAAAGCAAACGTGCCGCCGAGTGCTGCAAGGAACAAGCCCACGGTCGCCGACCGTGACAGGGCCGCCTGCGAGGGTGCAAGGGCTGACCCTCAGGGTGCATGAACTGATCTGGCGCAAGTCTTTTGGCCGCTGGGCTGCCATCATGGATGGCTGAACTTGGAGACACCATGGAACATTCTTTCCCTTCATGCTCCGAGCTGAACCGCAGGCAGTGGTTGCTGGGCTCGGCCGGTGCGGCCGTGCTGGCCAGCACCGCCCCAGGCGCGCAGGCGGCCAAACTCAAAACCCGGGCGCACATCGTTGTGGTGGGCAGCGGCTTGGGCGGCCTGGCGGTGATCAACCGCCTCACCGCCATGCTCGATGGAGCCCAAATCACCCTCATCGACAGCAAGCAAGAACACAATTACCAGCCGGGTTACACCCTGGTCGCCACCGGGGTGTGGCCCGTGGGCAAGGTGCGCGAGCGCAATGCGGACTTTGTGCCCTCTGGCGTGAACTGGGTGCAGGAGATGGCCGCCGAATTTGATGCGGCCAACAACACCGTGGTCACCGCCACGGGCCAACGCATTGCGTACGACTATCTGGTGGTAGCCATGGGCACGCACCAGGACTGGTCGCTGATTGAAGGCATGGACGTGAGCGCCATTGGCCAAAAAGGCCTCACCAGCGTGTACCCCAGCCCCCAGGCGGCCCAAGCCACCTGGGCCAGCATGGACGCCTTTCGGCATAAAGGCGGCAACGCGGTGATGACCTTGCCCGCCACGCCGCTGAAGTGCGCAGGGGCGCCGCTGAAGATGACCTTCATGCTGCGCGACCGCTTGGCGCAAACGGGCATGTTGTACAAATCCAAGGTCACGTTTTATTCGGCGCTGGGCACTGTGTTTGGCGTCAAAGTGGTCAACGATAACGTGCTTGCGCGTTGGCGCGATTTGGGCATTGCGGTTGAGACCACCCAAAAGCTGCAGGCCATCGACATTGGTGCGCAAAGCGCACGCTTTGTCACGCCAGAGGGCGCGACCAGCGATGTGGCTTATGACTTCATCCACGTGGTGCCGCCCATGCGTGCGCCCGATGCCATCAAGAATTCCGACCTGGCCTGGAAAGAAGGCCCCTTTGCCGCAGGCGGCTGGCTGGAGGTGGACAAGGCCACCCTGCAGCACCGCCGCTACAAAAACGTGTTTGGCATTGGCGACATCAACGGCACACCCCGCGGCAAGACCGCTGCCACCGTCAAGAAAAGTGCGCCGATCGTGGCGCAACACCTGGTGGATGTGATCGCTGGGCGCGAGCCGGGTCAAAAGTTCGACGGCTACACCTCGTGCCCGCTCATCGTCAAGGAGGGCTCGGCCATGCTCATCGAGTTTGACTACGAGGGGCGCCTGACGCCATCGCTGCCGATGGTCGAGCCATTGCAGGCGAGTTACTTGGCTTGGCTGATGAAATACCGCTTGCTCAAACCCGCGTACATGGCGGTGCTCAAGGGCCGGGCTTGATCCATCAAGGAGACACGCATGTACGAAATTTGGCTGGCGATGAACATCGTCTATGAAATCGCCCTCGACCTGTGGCCCGCTTTGTTGCCCTTGCTGCTGGTGTGGCTGGCGCTGTTGCTGATCAACCGCCAGCGCTTGGGAAAGGTGGCCCCGAGCACTTTGTTGGCCGTGGCCGCCTTGGTCGGCGTGGTGGCCGTGCTGGCTTTGCCATCGCTGACGAAATCCTCTTTGGCCGACATGGGTGACTGGGTGGACTGGGCCTTCTTGCTGGCCATGGCTGCGGGCTTTGGCGTGGCCGCCGCTGCCCTGCTGTGGCCTGTGCTGGCCATGCGGCCAAGCCGTTGATCGGGGTGAAGGTTTGAGGGCCTAGACCGTCATGTGCAACTGAAACACCGAGTTCGGTGCCTTGGGAACCCAAGGAGGCGTGAGGGGTTTGAGTTTGAAACGGTTCAGGATCGGCGCTTGAGTGGGTGCCTCTGCAGCAATCGGATCCACAAAATCAGCCAGCACATAACGGCTCAGGGTGTCGATCACCACTTGTTCCAATCCGAATTCAAAGGCGGCGGGCATGGCGTCTTCCTCGCTCTCGCTGGGCAGTTCGCTCAAGGTGCTTTCGAACGCACGGGCGATGTCCCACATGGACACCAATGCGATGTCACCCAGGATGCTGAACCCCCCACCCGGCCCTTTGTTGGCAGTGACGATGCGGTGGTCTTTCAGGGGTTTGAGAATGCTCTCGAGGTTGGACACCGACAGCTTGAGCCGGTTGGAGAGGGTGGTGGTGGACACCCGGCCCCTGTGCTGCAGCTCAGCGATGACCACGCACACATCCAAGGCATTGATGGTTCGTTTTGAAATCATGACTTTAAGATCCTTTGAGTAGGATTCTGAGGTTTTTATCTACGCAAACACTGAATATCCTCATGAAAATTTGTTTATCATCATAAAATCTACTCAATACCTACACACAGGATCTGCTTTGACCTTTCGTCCATCTTCAAGTCCCATGTTCCGCATCGGCGCTGTCTCCAAAACCACGGCCATTCCAGTGTCGACTTTGCGCATTTGGCAAACCCGATACGGTGCTTTCAGTCCTGTCAAAACCGAGGGCAACCAACGGCTGTTTGGCGAACCCGATGTGTCCAAAGCGCTGTTGCTCAAGCAGCTCACAGGAGCAGGGCACGGTATCGGGGCTATTGCCCACCTGGATGTAGAGCAGTTACGGCGCCTTGCAAGTCAAGACACCCGCGCCACAACGCCTGCACCTGTGTTGACCTTGCCGGTCTGCTTGGCCGTGGTGGGTTTGGGTTTGGCCAACCGGTTGGAGTCCAGCAAATTTGCAGCGGTGTTGAACCAGCACCGCATTCAGGTCACCGATGTGTTGGAGGACCTGGCCTCGGTCAGCCATGCAACCTTGTCCGATAAGCCACAGGTCTTGCTGGTCAGGGTCAGTTCGCTGCAGAACTCGGTGGTGTCGGCCATTCAGACCTTGACCCAGCGCCACGCTTTTGCCCAGACCATCGTGCTGTACAACTTTGCCCCGGATGTGGTGGTGCAGTCCATGAAGCGGGCGGGCATGATCGTGCGACGCGACCCCATCTCTGACAGCGAGTTGGCCGAGCTGCTGCAATCGATTTTATTTGTGGACCGTGACCGTGCCCAAGAATTTGGCAACCAAGGGGCTGTGATTGCCAGCCGCAAATACTCAGACCAAACCTTGCGTCGCGTGGCTGGGATCTCGACCAATGTGTTGTGTGAATGCCCCAGGCATGTGGCCGAATTGATTGCCCAGTTGGCGAGCTTTGAAGAGTACAGCCAAGAGTGTCTCAACAAGAACACCGAAGATGCGCACCTGCACTCTTATCTGCGCTCCATCTCCGGCTCGGCACGATCCTTGTTTGAAAACGCACTGGAGAAAATCGCGCAGCATGAGGGCATTGACCTGCGAGAAATGCCCACCTGATCGGCGTCGCGACAGCCCAAGCCTGCGCCAGGGTGGTGCGACGGGACATCAGGCAGGCGTAAACATCGCTCGGGCATCCGAGGATTGCGCATATTGGCGTGCGATGTTGGCACAGACCAAATCACACAATGCATAAATGGACGCGTCCCCTATGCGGTAGAACACACTGACGCCACGGCCTTCGCGTTGCACGATGCCGCGTTGAGCCAAGTAAGACAGGTGACGCGAGACATTGGCCGCCGAATAACTCGTGAGCTGGGCCAACTCGCCCACGCTGCGCTCTTGCTCCCTCAACAAGTTCAGAATTTTCAGGCGCGTAGGTTCCGACAGTGCCTGGAAATAGGCGGCGATCTGGTCCAGGGCTTGGTCGGGCAGGTCTTTCATGGTGTGCTCCATTGGACAGCATGGGAATTGGGGAAGACAAAGCGTCTTGAATTATTGTATCATTGCGTTAATAAGCAAATAATCATTTACGCAAGTAAAGTTTTGACAATGCATTTGCTCCTGGGGTTTGACGGAGAACATCGGATGAAAAGACACTGGATACTGGTTACGGCTTGGGCCCTTCTTGCCCCGCTGATGGTGCCTGCTTGGGCCAACCCCGGCGTGGGCAAAACCACGACGGTGGCGGATAACTCAGCGGGCGCCGTTTCGGTCAGTCTGGATGCCGTGGTTGAAGCGGTAAGGCAAGCGACCTTGTCCACGCAGGTGGCGGGCTCCATCGTGGGCCTTCAAGTCAAAGCCGGAGACCGGGTGCGTGCCGGTCAAGAATTGGTGCGCATCGATGCCAGTGCCGCCCAGCAGCAAGTGGTGGGCAGCAACGCCCAACTCGAAGCCGCGCAAGCCAACCTGAACGTGGCCAGCAAAGAGCTTGAGCGCCAAAAGCAACTCTTCCAGAAACAATACATCAGTCAAGGTGCGCTCGACAGAGCACAAGCCCAGTGGGAGGCGGCCCGCGCACAAGTGCAAGCCCAGCAAGCCCAGACCCGCGCTGCGCAAACACAGACTGGTTTTTTCAGCGTTCGCGCGCCCTTCGATGGCGTTGTGTCCGATGTGGCGGTGACCTTGGGTGACATGGCCATGCCCGGTAAACCCATGCTCACGATGCACGACCCGTCGGCACTGCGCGTGAGTGCGGCGGTGCCGCAGTCGATGCTGCAGGGTGTGCGCAGCCAACTCGCATCGGTGCGCTATGAAATTGCAGGCCACAGCACACAAGCCATGGTTGCCGCCAGTGCCCAGTTGCTGCCCACCGTCGACCCGATGACCCACACCGCCCAGTTGCGGCTGGCTTTGACCGCTGGCACTGAAGGATTGGTGCCCGGCATGTTTGCCCGCGTTTGGGTGGCTGCCATGCCCAAATCCAACACCTCGCCAAGTGCCAAGGCTTCACCGATCTTCCTGCCTTCATCGGCCATTGTGCGCAGGTCCGAAATGACCGGTGTGTATGTGATGGACGCACAAGGCAAGCCCCGCTTGCGCCAGGTGCGCCTCGGTCGTGTGAACGGATCGACCGTCGAGGTGTTGTCGGGTGTGAGCGCAGGCGAGCAAGTCGTGACCGACCCCGCGACGGTCAATGCACAACGCTGAAAGAGAACCCATGAGCGAGCCAAAAATGGGGATTTCGGGCCGCATTGCAGCGGCCTTCCAAAGCGCACAAATCACGCCTTTGCTGGCGCTGGTGGCGTTTTTGCTGGGCGTGTTTGCGGTGATGGTGACGCCCCGCGAAGAAGAGCCACAAATCAACGTGACCATGGCCAACGTGATCGCACCGTTTCCGGGTGCGTCGGTGCGCGATGTCGAGCAAATGGTGGCCATTCCCGCCGAGCAGGTGTTGTCCAAGATCGCGGGCGTGGAGCACGTCTACTCGGTCTCGCGCCCTGGCGTGGCCATCATGACCGTGCAGTTCAAGGTGGGCGTGCCGCGTACCGAAGCCTTGGTCAAATTGCACGACACGATCCGCGAAAACGCCGACTGGTTGCCGCGCAACCTGGGCTTGCCTGAACCGCTCATCAAGCCCAAGGGCATTGACGATGTGCCGATCGTGTCCCTGACATTGCACGGGAAAAATGCGGATGTGAGCGCTTTTGATCTGGAGCGCGTGGCGCACAGCATCGAAGCCGACATCAAGCGCGTGCCCGGCACCCGCGATGTGATCACCATCGGCGGCCCTCGCCGTGCGGTGTTGGTGCAAATCGACCCACAGCGCATGAATGGCTCGGGTGTCACGGTGCACGATCTGCGTATGGCTTTGCAATCGGCCAATTTGGGTTTGCCTGTGGGTGACTTGTTGGGGGGCAACCAAAGCGTGGCCATCGAAGCGGGGCCGCACCTGTCGCAGGCCTCTGAGGTGGCCGACCTGGTGGTCCAGGTGGTGCAGGGCAAGCCGGTGTTCTTGAAAGACGTGGCCGATGTGCAGGACGGCCCCATGCCGGCTGCACGTTATGTCTGGCACGGCAACAACGAAAAAAACGGGGGTGAAGAATTCGCCGCCGTCACGCTGTCCATCACCAAAAAGTCGGGCGAAAACGCCATTGACGTGGCCAATGGCGTGAAAAGCCGTGTGGTCAAACTGCAAGGCACCGTGATCCCTGACAACGTTGAGTTGGTGGAGACCCGCAACTACGGCGAAACCGCCAACGACAAAGCGCAAAAGCTGATCCAGAAACTGCTGTTTGCCACCGCCTCGGTGGTGGCGCTGGTGTTCATGGCGCTGGGCCGCCGCGAGGCCGCGATTGTGGGCGTGGCCGTGATCTTGACCCTGACCGCGACATTGTTCGCCTCCTGGGCCTGGGGCTTCACGCTCAACCGCGTATCGCTGTTTGCGCTGATTTTTTCCATCGGCATTTTGGTGGACGATGCCATCGTGGTGGTAGAAAACATCCACCGCCACCAGCAGCTGTTCCCCGGAAAAACCTTGCGTGACATCATTCCCGGTGCGGTGGATGAAGTGGGTGGCCCCACCATCTTGGCCACCTTCACCGTGATCGCGGCGCTCTTGCCCATGGCGTTTGTGAGCGGCCTGATGGGCCCCTACATGAGCCCGATCCCGATCAATGCGAGCTTGGGCATGCTGCTGTCACTGGCCATTGCCTTTGTCATCACGCCTTGGTTGGCGGGCATGTGGATGAAGCCATCTGGCCACACGCATGACGAAAATGCAATGGGTGGCGGCCACACCGGCCTGAGCGCCAAGCTCGAGCCGCTGTTCGAGAAAATCTTCAAGCCCTTGCTCGACCCCCAATCCGGCGGGCGCAACCGCAAGCTGCTGGGCTTGGGCGTGGCAGGTTTGATCGCCTTGTCCTTGGTCTTGCCAGTGACAGGTGTGGTCATGCTCAAGATGCTGCCCTTTGACGACAAGTCGGAGTTCCAGGTGGTGGTGGACATGCCCGCAGGCACGCCGCTGGAAAAAACAGCCGCCGTGATGCGCGAGCTGGGCGGTCACCTGGCCACAGTGCCCGAGGTCACGCATTACCAAGCCTATGTGGGCACCGCTTCGCCCATCAACTTCAACGGTTTGGTGCGCCAGTATTACCTGCGCGCAAGCGCTGAGCTGGGCGATATCCAAGTCAACCTGGTGGGCAAATCCGAGCGCAGCGACAAGAGCCATGTGATCGCCACGCGTGTGCGTCCGGCTTTGCAAGCGATCGGCCGCCGTCACGGGGCCAACGTCAAGGTGGTCGAAGTGCCGCCTGGCCCGCCCGTGATGTCGCCCATCGTGGCCGAGATTTATGGGCCTGACGCCGAAGGACGTCGTCAGGTGTCCAAAGCTGTCCGCGCGGTGTTTGAGAAAACCGAAGGCGTGGTCGATGTGGACGAGAGCGCCATCGCTGACGCGCCGCGCAAAGTTTTGTTGGTGGACCGCCGCAAGGCCGCCGCCTTGGGCGTGTCGCAGCAAGCCATTGTGACTACCTTGCGTGCAGGTCTGGCGGGCGAAGACGCCAGCTATTTGCACGACGGCAGCAAATACCCGGTGCCTGCGATGATCCAGTTGCCCGCTCACCTGCATGGCGATCTGGATGCCTTGCTGCAGCTGGGTGTGAAAAGCGCCACGGGCAAAGCGGTCGCCATTCGTGAGTTGGTCACCGTGAGCGACACGCTGCGCGAGCAACCCATCATCCACAAAGACATGCTGCCGGTGAACTTTGTCATGGCCGACATGGCGGGCAAGGTGGACAGCCCCTTGTATGGCCTGTTCAAGATGCGCGGTGATGTGGCGCAGATCCAAGCGCCCGATGGTCAAAAGGTGGAGGAATACTTCATCCGCCAGCCAGACGATGCTTGGCGCGGCTACAGCATCAAGTGGGATGGCGAGTCACAGATCACCTATGAGACCTTCCGCGACATGGGCGCAGCCTATGGCGTGGGCTTGATCCTGATCTATTTGCTGGTGGTGGCGCAGTTTGGTTCGTACCTCACGCCGCTCATCATCATGGCGCCGATTCCATTGACCATCATCGGCGTGATGCCGGGTCATGCGCTGCTCAATGCGCAGTACACCGCCACCAGCATGATCGGAATGATCGCGCTGGCGGGCATCATCGTGCGCAACTCGATCTTGCTGGTGGACTTCATCAACTTGCAGGTGCAAAGCGGCATGGAATTTGGACGCGCCATCGTGCAGTCGGCCATCACCCGGGCCCAGCCCATCATGCTGACGGGCCTGGCGGCCATGATCGGTGCCTTCTTCATTCTGGACGACCCGATCTTCAATGGCCTGGCCATCTCGCTGATCTTCGGCATCTTCGTGTCCACCGTGCTGACGCTGGTCGTCATCCCGACTTTGTATTACGTGGCGTACCGCAAAAAGTACGGCGCTTGATGTGTTTCTTTTCTTTCATTCACAGGAGTCAATCATCATGAAATCTTGGCAAATTGTTCGTTTGGTCGCAGGCACCTTCATCTTGCTGTCCCTGGCCTTGGGTGTTCAGGGCAGCCCCATGTTCGTCAGCGAGTGGTGGCTGGCCTTCACCGCATTTGTGGGGGCGAATTTGCTGCAAAGCGCCTTGACGCAGTGGTGCCTGATGGAGTCCATCTTGCGCAAATTGGGCGTGCAGGCAGGCAGCTGACAGGCCAGACCGGATGGGGTCAAAGCTTTGCTGCGCCCATGAGCGCTGAGGGCTTCAATGACCATGCGGATGGCCTTTTTTCCGCCATGACATCAGGTCTTCAGACTCAGCTTCTCAGTAAAATCCCTGACATCGAAATGGGTCTGGGTTGCTTTGATCCGCCTTGATTTCGGTTAAATTAGCGCCTGGTTATATTCAAATCCCCATCCATGGAGTTTTCATGAAACTGATCTTTGCAGTGGCCGCTGTGGCTGCTTTGACCTCTGCCCCCGCCTTTGCCAACATGGACATGGCCAAGAAAAACAACTGCATGGCTTGCCATGCCGCTGACAAAAAAATGGTCGGTCCTTCTTACAGCGATGTGGCCAAAAAATATGCGGGTCAAAAAGACGCTGCGGCCACACTGGCCAAAAGCATCAAGGCTGGTGGTTCTGGCAAGTGGGGCCCCGTACCCATGCCTGCGCAAGCGGCACTCAGCGATGCAGATGCTTTGACCCTGGCCACCTGGATTCTGGCCGGCGCCAAGTAAAGGCCAGACAAACAAGTTTGTCTGAATGTTCAGATCAGAAAGCTCGACTGGTACTCGTGGCTTTTCTTTGCCGCTAGAGGTTTAGGCCTCGAGCGGCTTTTTTTATGGGAGTCGTGCCATGACCTTGTTTCAACGTTCCGCATGGGTGTGGATGGTTTTGGCGGGGTCCGGCGCGGCTTGGGCGCAGCCCGCACTCTTCAAAGAGGCCGACTACAAGCTCGGCGAGAAGTTGATCGCCGAAAACAAGTGTCTGGCTTGCCATGTGTCCAAAGTGGGGGGAGATGGCAGCGCCATTTACAAACCCCTGGGGCGCATCAACACGGCCGCTTTTCTGCGCGGCATGGTCGAGCAGTGCAACACCGAGTTGAACATGGGCATGTTTCCGGAAGAAGTGACATCCGTGGCCGCCGTCCTCAACCGGGACCACTACAAATTCAAGTGATCAGGGTTTGTCCTGATCTGAATCGCTGTTCCGTGTAATCCCTGATTCAGATTGATTTTTTATCCTATATATTCGCATATCCGAATATACTGACCTAACAGGGCTCTCTGAGCCTCCCCTGAGATTGCCATGTGCACCAAGCGGTGTCGGGTCAATGAGAGACGATCTGTGCAGGGGCTTGGATTGACCGCTCAAAAACAGGAGTTCGTGTGAAGCAAGACAGCATTCATTCAGGCCGTGTGCAAAAAGCACCCGAGAACTTCTTGACACCCAGCGGTGTCAAGGAAGTCTTCGCGGAGGGCAAAAAGGGCCGCCGTGATTTCATCCGCAACGCATTTGCAGCGGCAGCGGCTGGGGCTGCTGCCCCCATGGCCCTGTCTCAGGGCAATCCCGTGCCATCAGAGGGTGGGGACCCCAATATTTTGAACTTGCCAGAGCACGCCACGGGCTTGGGGCAAGGTGTGGCGGTGGAGGGCTACGGCAAGCCATCCCAATACGAGGCCAATTTGCAGCGCCGCCAGAGTCCGGGCCTGACCCAGACCACCCAAGCTTCGGTGTCCTTTGCTCCGCTGCAGTCCTTGTTTGGCATCGTGACGCCCAGCGGTTTGCATTTCGAGCGGCATCACCAAGGCTGGTGGGACATCGACCCGTCCAAACACCGTTTCATGATCAATGGCATGGTCAAAAAGAACATGGTGTTCACCATGGACGAGATCATGCGTTTGCCTTCTGTGTCGCGTTTTCACTTCATCGAGTGCGGTGCCAATACCGCGACCGAATGGGGCAATGTGGCCGTGCCCACTGTGCAGTACACGCATGGCATGATTTCTTGCAGCGAGTTCACGGGTGTGCCCTTGATCACTTTGTTGGAAATGGCAGGCGCTAATCTGAAAAATGGCAAGTTTGTCTTGGCCGAAGGCGGTGATGGTTCGTCCATGACGCGCACCATTCCGATGAGCTTGATCACATCGGGCGAAGTCATTGTGGCCTACGGTCAAAACGGTGAGATGTTGCGCCCCGAAAACGGTTACCCCTTGCGTTTGGTTGTGCCCGGTGTGCAAGGGGTGAGCTGGGTCAAATACCTGCGGCGGGTTGAAGTGGGGGACAAGCCCTATGCCGCCAAAGACGAGGCCATTCACTACATTGACTTGATGCCCAACGGTTTGCAGCGTCAATACACCAACATTCAGGAAATCAAAAGCGTGGTGACCACACCTTCCGGTGGTCAAGTTTTGTTGGACAAAGGTTTTTACAACATCACGGGCTTGGCCTGGTCGGGCAAGGGCAAGGTCAAGCGGGTGGATGTCTCCACCGATGGCGGGCGCAACTGGCGACAAGCGCGGCTGGAAACCCCGGTGCTGTCCAAGGCCTTGACCCGATTCAACCTCAACTGGGTGTGGGACGGCAAACCGGCCATCATTCAAAGCCGTGCGCAAGACGAAACGGGGCATGTGCAGCCGACTTACCAGCAATTGCGCGCCGTCAGGGGCACGCGATCGATCTATCACAACAATGCCATCCAGTCGTGGTTGGTGCAGGAAAACGGTGAGGTGAAAAATGTCCAGCTTTCGTAATGCCGTTTTCACCCTGGCTTGCTTGGCTGTGGCAGGTTTGGCCGCCGCACAAAGTCAGAAGTTCCCGGGCGTGGGCCGCGAGGCAACCCCCAAGGAGGTCGCCAAGTGGGACATTGATGTGCGTCCTGACTTCAAAGGTTTGCCTGCGGGCTCCGGCTCTGTGGCCAAGGGTCAGGATGTGTGGGAGGCCAAGTGCGCCCACTGCCATGGCGTGTTCGGTGAATCCAACGAAGTGTTCAGTCCGCTGATTGGCGGCACCACGGCCGAGGACATCAAAACGGGCCGTGTGGCCAATTTGCGACGTGCAGACTACCCTGGGCGCACCACCATCATGAAGGTGCCCACAGTCTCCACTTTGTGGGATTACATCAACCGAGCCATGCCCTGGACCAACCCCAAGACGCTGACCACTGAAGAGGTCTATGCCGTCACAGCGTTCATGTTGAACCTGGCCAACATCGTGCCTGACAACTATGTGCTGTCAGACAAGAACATCGCTGAAGTGCAGGCCCGCATGCCCAACCGCAATGGCATGACCACTGCGCACGCCATGTGGCCCGGCAATGAATTTGGGGGGGTCAAAAAGACCGATACCCAGAACAAGATCTGCATGAAAGACTGTACGCCCGAGCCCAAAGTGGCGTCTTTCTTGCCAGACTTTGCGCGCAACGCGCACGGCAACTTGCAAGAGCAAAACCGCATTGTGGGACCGCAGCGGGGTGTCGATACGACGCGCCCAGAGCCCAAAGCGGGCATGCCTGTGGCCGCAGCGGCCCCAGTGGCAGCTGCCAAGCCCGAAAAGAACGAGTCCAAAGCGGTCATTGCGTTATTGAACAAACACAGCTGCACCGCCTGCCATGGCGTGGACAAGAAAATCGTGGGTCCAGGCTTCCATGAAATCGCGAAAAAGCAGGCAGGCAAGGTCGCTTACCTGACAGAAAAGATCAAGGTGGGGGGCGTGGGGGTTTACGGACCGATTCCCATGCCTGCACAATCTCTGCCTGACACGGACGCCAAACTGATTGCAGAATGGATTTCCAAGGGGGCCAGCAAGTAACGCGGATTGATCCCACGGTACAGCTGAACCTGTTTCAATAGCATCACTCAACCATCAAAGGAGATATCAGATGCAAAACCGTCGCGAGACACTCAAGCAAAGCGCTGTTGTGGCTGGCCTCTTGGCCGCCGCGGGCTTTCCACAGTTCGCACAAGCCGCTGTCAACAAAGCGGCATTCGATGCCAAAACAGTGCAAGACGCTGCCCGCGCTGCCGGTGCCAAAAGCATGGCTGAAAGCAAGGACGTGACCATCACCGGTCCGGACATCGCCGAAAACGGTGCCGTGGTGCCTTTGGGCGCCAGCAGCACCCTGGCCGGCGTCAAGCAATTGTTGATCTTGGTTGAGAAGAACCCGTCTGCACTGGTGGCCATGTTCAACGTGACCGATGCTGTGGATGCCAACTTCTCTACCCGCGCCAAGATGGGCCAGTCTTCCGATGTCTACGCTGTGGCCATCATGAACGACGGCCGCGCCTTGTGGGCCAAAAAAGAAGTCAAAGTCACTTTGGGTGGTTGCGGCGGTTAAACGCTTGCAGACACCGTTTAAACATGGATTCACTGAAAGATTAAGGAGAGAAACATGGCAGATCCAATGCGCATTCGTGCCCAAGTAGCGGGTGACAAAGCAACCGTTCGTGTGCTCATGGCCCACGAAATGGAAGCAGGTCAGCGTCGTGACGCTTCCGGCAACCTCATCCCTGCCTGGTTCATCCAGGAAGTCACCGCCACACACAACGGCAAGGTGGTTTTGACCGCCGAGTGGGGCCCTGCGGTGTCCAAAAACCCGTTCATGCAGTTCAACGTCAAGGGCGCCAAAGCCGGCGACAAAATTGCCGTGACCTGGAAGGACAACCGAGGTGCGACCCGCACGGACGAAGCCACGGTGTCGTGATCGTCGGGTGAATTTGCAAAGGGTGAAGCCACAACTTCACCCTTTTTGCCTTGGAATAAAACAATCAGAGGTGACAATGAAAAATGTAAAGACCCTTTCCCTCGCGGCGGCAATTTCAGTGTGTGCCATGTCCGCATGGGCCCAGAAAACAACCAGCCAAGGCATCGACGAATACCGCGCGATGTTGCAAGACGGTAACCCTGCCGAACTCTATGAAGCCAAAGGCGAAGACCTTTGGAAGAAAGCACGTGGCCCGAAAAACGCCTCGCTCGAAAAGTGTGATCTGGGCAAAGGCCCGGGCGTGGTCAAAGGTGCTTTTGTCGAGTTGCCGAAATACTTTGCTGACACCCAGCGCATGCAAGACTTGGAGTCCCGCTTGGTGACTTGCATGGAAACTCTGCAAGGCTTCAACGCTGCAGAAATTACCAAAACTGCTTTTGGTCGCGGGGAAATGGCCAATGTGACCGCCATGGCCACCTGGATCGCCGCCGAGTCCAAAGGCCAGCGCTTTAACCTGTCACAAGCGCACCCTCAAGAAAGAATTTTTTACGAAGTGGGCAAGCGCTTGTTTTTCCAGCGCGGGGGCACCCATGACTTCTCTTGCGCCTCTTGCCATGGCGAAGAGGGCAAGCGCATCCGTTTGCAAGACCTGCCGATCCTGACCAAGAACCCGGGGGATGGGGTGGGCTTTGCGGCCTGGCCTGCATACCGTGTCTCGAACGGCCAGATGTGGAGCATGCAGTTGCGCTTGAACGACTGCTACCGCCAACAGCGTTTTCCCTATCCCGGTTTTGGCAGTGACGCCACCGTGGCCTTGTCTACGTATCTGGGTGTGAATGCCAAAGGCGCCGCCTCGATTGCCCCGGCCATCAAACGCTGACCTGACCAGGAGACCCTCATGAACAAAAAAACCCAACTCGTACTGGCCAGTCTTGCAGCAGCCTTGGTGGCTGTTGGCTGCGCATCTGGTCCTTCTGTGGCCGAACTCAATGCCTTGACCGATCAGATCGTCAAGGCCTCGTTCCGTGACCAAAGCCATGTCAAGGTGGAGCGCATCACCGCCACCGACGAAACCAACCGCTTGTGCAGTGAGGCCGATGTGGCAGGTAAACCGCTGGACGACAAAACCGCCAAGCGCATTGAAGAGGCCAACCTCAAGGCCATCAAGTGGCCCTCGGATGGCAAGTTCATCGGTGACTGGAAGCAAGGTGAAGTGATTGCGCAAAGTGGTCGGGGTCTGACCTGGACCGATGCAGCCACAGCGGTCAACGGTGGCAATTGCTACAACTGCCATCAGATGGACAAGAAAGAAATTTCTTATGGCACGCTGGGCCCGAGTTTGTACAACTACGGCAAGATTCGCGGCGTCTCCAATCCAGAAGATCCAGCCAGCAAGGCCATTGTGGAGTACACCTGGGGCAAGATCTGGAATTCCAAGGCCTACAACGCGTGCTCCAACATGCCGCGTGCAGGTCACATGGGCATCTTGACCGAGACCCAGGTTCGCCACATTGTGGGTCTGCTGCTCGACCCCAAATCACCTGTGAACCAATAACCCCCTTCAAACCCGGCTCGTCCGGGTTTTTTGGACTCCTATATATCAGTGATTGCAAATATGAATCTCTCCAAACGCGAATTTATCCAGGTCATGGGTGCTGGCACGATGGCTGGCATGAGCATGGGCTCATTTGCCGAAGCCAGCGCCACTACCGCAGCCAATGGCCTGTACGACATTCCCAAATTTGGCAATGTGTCTTTTCTGCACATGACCGATTGCCATGCGCAGCTCAAGCCGATTTATTTCCGCGAGCCCAGCATCAATTTGGGCATTGGCTCGATGCAGAACAATTTGCCGCATTTGGTGGGGGAGCATTTGCTGCAAGTGGCCAAGATCCGCCCCGGCACAGCCGAGGCCCATGCCTTGACCTTTCTCAATTTCGAAAAGGCGGCCAAGCGCTTCGGTAAGGTGGGCGGTTTCGCGCACCTGGCCACGCTCGTCAAGCGCATGAAAGCCAGCCGCCCGGGTGCCTTGTTGCTGGATGGCGGCGATACCTGGCAAGGCTCTGGCACCAGCTTGTGGACCAATGGCCAGGACATGGTGGATGCTTGCAAACTGCTGGGCGTGGATGTGATGACGGGCCATTGGGAGTTCACGCTGGGCATGGAGCGCGTCAAAGAGATCATCGAAAAAGACTTTGCCGGCAAGATTGACTTTGTGGCTCAAAACGTCAAGACCAACGACTTTGGCGACCCGGTCTTCAAGCCCTATGTGATCCGTGAAATCAATGGTGTACCTTGCGCCATCATCGGTCAAGCCTTCCCGTACACACCGATTGCCAACCCGCGTTACATGGTGGCCGATTGGGCGTTTGGCATTCAAGACGAAAACATGCAGGCCATGGTGACTGAGGCCCGTGGCAAAGGCGCGCAAGTGGTCGTTGTCATCAGCCACAACGGCATGGACGTGGATCTCAAGATGGCCAGCCGTGTCAGCGGCATTGACGCCATCATGGGCGGCCACACGCACGATGGCATGCCCGTGGCCACGATTGTCTCCAACAAAGGTGGCAAGACCTTGGTCACCAACGCTGGCTCCAATGGCAAGTTTTTGGGTGTGCTCGACTTTGAAGTCAAGGACAAAAAAGTCAGCGACTTCCGCTACAAGCTGCTGCCTGTGTTCTCGAACATGCTGCCCGCAGACAAAGAGATGGACGCACTCATCACCAAGATCCGTGCGCCCTATGAATCCAAGCTGGCCGAAAAGCTCGCCGTGACTGATGGTTTGCTTTACCGCCGCGGTAACTTCAATGGCACGGGTGACCAGTTGCTGGTGGACGCCTTGATTGCCGTTCAAGGTGCCGACATCGCGTTTTCGCCGGGTTTCCGTTGGGGCACCACACTCTTGCCCGGTCAAGCTATCACACGCGAGTGGCTGCTCGACATGACGGCCACCACCTACTCTTTTGCCACGGTGACCGAGATGACGGGCGAGACCATCAAGACCGTGCTCGAAGACGTGGCCGACAACTTGTTCAACCCAGATCCTTACTACCAGCAAGGCGGCGACATGGTGCGTGTGGGTGGCTTGACTTACAGCTGCAACCCGGTGGGCACGGCGGGCAACCGAATCAGCGACATGAGATTGAAGGGGCAGTTGATCGAAGCGGGCAAAAAGTACAAGGTGGCCGGTTGGGCGCCTGTGGCCGAAGAAGCACGTCATCAGGGCAACAAACAGGTTTGGGAAGTGGTCGAGACTTGGCTCAAGGCCCAAGGCGGTCGCATCAAGCCTCGCCAACTCAACACGCCCAAAATCATCGGCGCTTTGCCCAACAAGGGTTACGTGGTTTAAGGGTCACAGCGCATCGGTGCGCTGTTTCCCTTCAAGTAATTTGCATGAAAAGAAGACATTTGTTGTTGGCCAGTGCTGGCGTGGGGGGTGTGGCCCTCTTGCCGGAGGCCCGTTTGTTTGCACAACAAGCCCAAGAGTTCATTGAAGGGCCCGCTGTCGCCGATATCCCGGCGCAGCAGTTGTCCAAACATGTCTGGATGATTTATTCACCCGATGGATTTCCGACCCCGCAGAACCGGGGCATGATGGCCAACATCGTATTTGTCGTCACTTCTGTGGGAGTGGTGGTGATCGACTCGGGTGCATCCTTGCAAATCGGCCAAATGGCCATCCGCATGATCCGCCAGGTGACCCCCCAGCCAGTGGTTGCTGTGTTCAACACCCACTACCACGGTGACCATTGGCTGGGCAACCATGCCTTTGTCAAAACCTACGGTGACAAGTTGCCCATCTATTCGCTGGCCAGCACCATCACCAAGCTCAAGGGCACCGAGGGTAACCTGTGGCGCAACCTGATGGAGCGCTGGACCAACCAGTCAACCATCGGGACGCAGGTGGTCATTCCCAACACGTCAGTTCAACATGGGCAAGTGATCCAGTTCGGTGATGTGAGTTTGCGCATGCACCACTACGGCACAGCGCACACCCCCTCGGATCTGAGTGTGGAAGTCGTGCTGGACAAGGTGACGGCGGTGGGGGACATTGCCATGACCAACCGCATTGCCAACATGGACGATGGTTCCTATCCGGGTACTTTCAAATATTACAAAGCCTTGATGGCCGCGACAGGTGAGCAACTTTGGGTGCCCGGGCATGGCCGCGCTCGGCAGGACCTGCTCAAAACCTATGGCGAGTTCATGACGGGCATTTGGGAGCCTTGTCTGAAGGCTGTTGAGGACGGCAGGTCCGAGGATGAAGCGAGAGCTGCGGTCCTGCGAGACCCGCGTGTCGCTGCACGAGCCAAAACCATGGAAGGTTTTGGTGGGAATATCGGCAAGTACATCAGTCTCGCGTACCTCGAAGCAGAAAAAATCGCCTTTTAAAAAACTGCACCTTGTGGGTCAGGTGCG
This sequence comes from Comamonadaceae bacterium, assembly GCA_027484105.1. Taxonomy (GTDB): domain Bacteria; phylum Pseudomonadota; class Gammaproteobacteria; order Burkholderiales; family Burkholderiaceae_C; genus Limnohabitans_A. Next base: position 174,243 of record JAIXUG010000005.1, on the reverse strand, counting down.
GTGGCGATCGGCTCAGAGCTGGCTTGGTGCCCCCGACAGGAATCGAACCTGTATCACTCCCTTAGGAGGGGAGAGTTCTATCCATTGAACTACGGTGGCATGAAGTGCCGAGATTGTAACGGCCGCAAAGGCCAACCGATGGGGTTCAAATGGGCAAGCTGTTGAGCACCAGGTGTGCGTCGTTGCCCTGTTCGACGCGGACAGGTCGCCCTTGAAAAAAGACTTTGAGACCCTGCCAGTCTCTGGCATGCACAAGAAAAGGGGCCAAGCCATTGACGGTGTGGGTCATGCCGGCTTTGAGCGAGAGCATGGACAGTTTGTTTTGACTGTCCAGCACGCACAATTCGCTGTCAGTTTGGGCTTCAATGTAGATGTAGTTGCCGGGCTTGAGGGGGTTGTTCGGGGTGTGTGATGCGCTGATGTTGCGATGTTGGTCTTCGCAAGCCACGGCTTTCAGCGGTTCAGCGACAGTTGGGCTGGCCATCCCGGGTGCCAAGGCCGCATTTTGTCCAGGGGCTGCAGACGCAGAGGAGGGCGAGCGGGGCGTGTCAGAGGCGACTTCAGCCACAGCAGGCGGAGTGGTTTGTGCAGACGAACTTTGGGCCTGATCCAAATGTCGGTTTTCAGTCGGCGCAGACCTTGGGTCTTGCGACAGCAGCCAGGCGCTTGCCCCCAGAATCAGAAAAGCGCCCACCCAGAGGCCGATGCGCGTTGGGGGTGGCTTGGTAAATGCGGTGGCAGGGCTTGCCGACGAGCCGATTGGAAAAGGGTCGGGTGCGGCACGGGGGGCCGAAGTGTCGGGCATCGTATCTGGCGGGACAGAGGCTTGTTGCGGAAACTCGAATCCCAGTTTCTTGAGCAATTTCAAACCGGCATTGCGTTTGATCTGCGCGTTGTAGAAACTTTGGCCCTCTCCGCTTTCCAGTTCACGCAGTTGGATGAGGGACAGGGTGTTGTTTCGAGCAAAAACCAGCTCGTCAATCCCAGCTTGGGTGCGCAGTCGCTGTAGCAATTGCCCGTCTTCGGGGCGCCATGTCGTTGGATTCATGGGGTGTCAAGCAAGCAGCCAATAGGACCCACTCAAGGGCAACCTGAAGCATGCTAACTGATATGGATGAAATTGTCATTCATTTGGGATCCAAAAATCCCCAAGGCTTAACCAGCCCCATCAATCCCGCCTCACCCGAAAAATCAGGTCCAGTGCACTTTGTTCGCCCGCTTGCGCCCGCAGTGTCAGTCGTTGGGTCAAGTCGTAAAAAATGAGCAGACTGCCGAAGGTGCCCGTCAGGCTGGTCTCGTAGGCCAGGTAAAAGTCCTGTGACAGGCGCTTGCCCAGCGTCACTGCCGCACCTGTCGCACCCCCCCGGGTGCTGCTGGCCACACTGATTTCATCGAGTCCCAGGTTGCTGGCCAGTTCGCTGCCCAGGGTCTTGCCGTTGCTGCTGAGCAAAACCATGGCGGCTTGTTGCAGGACGGCCGACTCGGCACCACCGCTGGCCGCTGATCGGCCCAAGACCAACCAAGCCAATTTGTCGGCATCGGGCATGTCAGGGTCGGCATACAGGCGAATGCGGGGCAGCAAGGCCGTGCCTGTCACCTGCACGCCCACGCTTTGCGGCAGGTGCGGCCGCAAAGCGATGATCTCCAGCCCTGGGTTGTCATAGACACCATTGAAGCGCAAGACCCCGGTCTGGATATTCAGTGCTTGACCATAAGCTGTGTAGCGTCCACCCACGGTGCGCACCTCACCGTTCAAGCGTGGCAACCCCTGGGTGGCGGTGTTGCTCACCAGTGTGACTTGGCCGCCGAGTCGGGTGGTCAAGCCTTTGCCTTGCAATTGAAAGTCGGAGCCCAAATCGAGCAAGACGCGCACATCGGGTGTGCCCAACCACGACCCCATCGCGGCCTGGTTCGCGTTTGCAGAGGCCATGGGGCGCGGGCGGGTGGTGGGCCTGACGATCAGCACGTCCTCGCCCAAATTGGGGGTGTTCTCGTCGGGCAAGAGAAACAAGGATTGATCGGCCTTGACTTGCCCTCTGACTTGCATTTGTCCAGCTTGCATGCGGGCCGTGACTTGGCCCGACATGACCAGTCGGCGGTCAGCCCGGTTGCTGACGCGCAGGGACTTCGCTTCCATGTGCAGATTCAGCTGGGCTGCATGCAAGGGATTGGCGTTTTTCTGGACCAGCACACTGGCCGGGTCGGGCAATTGAACCCGGCCGCTGGCCAGGAACTCGCCGCCCTGCGGGCCTGCACCCCGCAAGGACAAGCGATCGAGGAGCATTTCTTGGCCCTGAAGTCGGGCTTGCAATTGGCCTTGATCGAATGCAATGCCCTGTACAGCAGAACGAACGGCCAACTGGTCAGCTTGCAGACGGCCTTGCCATTGGGGTTGGCTTCGGGTTCCGGCCAAGTCAAATTGTGCTTCCAGGTTGCCTTGGACGCGCCAGCCCGGTGGGGCCAAGACAGACCAAGCATTGATTTGGGGGAGCTGCACTTTGACGGTGCCACGCAAGGGTGCCTGCTCTGGCCATTGCCAGCCTTGTGTTGCAGGGCCCAAGGTGCTGAACACTTGGGCCTGTGCTTGACCCAGGTGTTCACTGTCCCATTGCAAATCGGCTCGCAGTTGTTCGTTTTGAAGCTGCACCGAGAGGATGGCCTCGCGCAGGCCTGCTGTGGTGAGTGGTCCCCCACCCGGCGTGGTCTGGACGCGCAGGTCACCGCGGCTGCGGCGGATTTGGGCAGTCAGGGTCCGGTCCTTGTTTTGCTCCAATTGCAGTTTGCCTTGCAGTAAAACATCGCTGTCGACATGGGTGCCCCAGACACTTTGAAGCCAGTTCAAAGGCAAGTCCTCCCAGCTGGCTGACATGCGTGCTTGGGCTTTTTGCCCGAGGCTTGCGGCGTGCCAGTGTCCTGCATCCAACTGCACTCGGCTGCTGCCTGGCGTGGGGCCTTGCAACTGCCAGCTGGACTCGGACCAGGCCAGTGCCAAACTCGCTGGATCGAGATGGGCCTGCAAGGCCATTGCTTTGTGCAGTTGCAAGCGCCACGAGCCCGGTGAGGCTTTGCCGATGGTTTGAAGATCAAAACGCTCCAGCAAACCGCGCCATTGCTGGCTGTTCAGGTCGGGGCGGCTCGCCCCCCACTGGGCCTGCAATCGGGATGAAGCCTGGCCTTGACCCAGCTGGCTTTGCCACTGGGCTTGCCAGGACAGGGGGGTGCCGACCATGTCCAGCAGGCCACGGTCCACGACCCAGGGGCCTTGTTGATCCGCAGGCCAAGTCAAGCGCGGCCACTGGATGCGCAACTTGAAGGGCGTCGCAGCCTGAGCAAAACCGCCTTGCCATTCGGCCTGGAGTTGCCCCTTGCCCGAGGCTTGAAGGGGTTTGAGCCGTGCGGCCCAAGCGGGAAATTGTTGCAGCCAGGCCAGTGTCTGGGTGGCATCTTGCACATCCAGGTTCATCTTGCCTTGACCGTTGAAGGGCGCCAGATGCCCCTGGGCCTGGGCGTTGAGCCCCGGCAATTGCAAGGATGCTTGGCCTTGCAGCGAAAAGGGTTGCGGTGAAAACTGAAACTGGCCTGTCACAGTGGCCTGTCTGGCTTTCAGGTTCAGGGCGTCAATCTGCCAGACCTGTTGGTGCCAGTGCCCCGACAGCCGAAGGTGCTCGAAATGAAAGCCCTCTGGCGTGCTGCGCTTGGCCCTGGTTGTGCCCGAATTGAAGGGGGGCACTGGGGCTTGCAGTTGCGCGTCAAACCGGATGCGTCCAGCGTCGATGTCTTGCGCTTGCACCTGGCCCTGGATGGCGCTGCCCGTGAGGGCGGTGTGCAATTGATGGGGCACGATGCCTGACAGCGTCAGCTGCCCCGTCCAGCCTGCGGGACTTTGTTGGGCCTGGGCTTGCAATTGGCCTCCAGCCACGCGTGCTTGTGCGGCTTGAATTTGCCATTGACCCGCTTGGTGCCGCGCTTGCAGCGTCAAGTGCTCCAGGGGCAGGCGATGCCGGTCCCAGGCACCGGCTTGCAGGTTGCTGAGCTCGCCCTGGAGCGACCATCCTGAACCGACGGGTAGGATTTGAGCATGGCCATTCAAATGGGTCTGAGGCGCCTGGGGCCACAAGGGCGCCAGATCCAAAGCTTGCCATTGGCCACGCGCTTGCACGATGGCGGGTTGTTGCCACGGCATCACATCGGCCTGCAAGCTCAGGTGGGGGGCTTTTTTGTCCGCAGGTCTTGCTTGGGGGTCGGGTGTTGGCGACAGTTGGGCGTTCACGGTCAGCTGTGCTTGAGGTCCCGACAGCGTGCCTTGCGCCGTTGCGCTCAAGGCCAGTGGCAGCGGCGCCTGGCGGCCATGTGTGGGCGCGTTGACCCGTCCGGTGACCTCGACTTGCAGGGCCATGGGGGCAGCCCCTTGCAAGCGGGCCTCCAGCTGGTAGTGACCTTGCGCGAGGGCCAAGCTGGGCACGTGCAGGGTGTGATGGCGGCCATCGTAGGCGTATTGGGCCTGGACCTTGGACAACGTGACCGACTGAGACCCTTGCCACTCGAAATGGTCGACTTGCAGGGCCATTTTCAAGGGCAAGGGCCAGTCCAGACTCACCCAGGGCTTGAGCACCTGTGCAGGGCGCTGGTCGCGGATGACCACAGACGCGAGCTGAAGGCTTTCAACGGGCCAGGCTTGTCGCCACAGCAGTGACCAGTTCAGTGCGATCTGGGCTTCCTTGGCGTGTGCTTGCAGCAGTGGGGCGCGCCATTGCAGTTGACCGATGCGCCCCCCTTGGCGCAAGTTGCCTTGTACCTCTGTGGCTTGCAAGGTGTGCTGCGCAGGCAAAGCCCGATTGAGCCATTTCAGGGTGGTGGCCAGCGAGCCTTCTGTGCCCGTCCAGGCCCACAGGGCCCAAGCCAATGCCAGCAAGGCCAGAGGCCCCAGCATGGCTGAGAGGCTGCGCAGTGACCAGGTGCCCATCCACCGCCAAGCCTGCACAGGCCAGGATGAAGGCCGGGCAGACGAGGCCTGCTCGGGCGAAGGCGGTTGACCGGTGTTCATGGGCACATTTAGAAAGTGAAGCCCACACTCAGGTGCAAGCGCCATTTGTTCAAAGCCTGGGCATGTGCGAGGTCCATGCGTACCGGGCCAATCGGGCTGCGCCAACGTGCGCCCACACCATAACTCCACTGAGGCTTGAGCAAGGGCAGTGCATTGGCTACAGCACCCACATCGGCAAACACGGCAGTTTCCCAATCGCTTGCCGCGCCTTTCCAGCGCAGGGGGCGTTGCCATTCCACGCTGCCCGTGCCCAGGTAGCGGCCAGCGCCGATTTGCCCATTGCCCAAGTCAACGCCAATGCTGTTGAAGGCGTAGCCCCGGACCGTGTTATCGCCTCCCGTGAGAAACAATTGGGTGGTGGGCAAATTTTGAGTGTCCTGTATCACCACACTGCCCAGCGAGGCCCGCAAGGCGATGCGGCCACTGCGCTCGCCAAGCGGCAGGATGTTCAGACCCTTGGCGAGCCAGCGCACAAAGGGCTGCTGAACCGGCCCCAGGCTGACGCCTGCACCCCATTCGATCCCCAGGCCCAGACCGCGCGTGGGGAAGGGCAGGCTGTCAAAGTCGCGCCAGGTCCAGGCCAAGTTGCCACTGAAAGATTCCACGGCCCCCAGGGGGTTGTTTTGTTGGGTGGCGACATCGTATTGGGCAAAGTACGAGCGGTCGATTCGGGGGCCCATTTGGATGCGGCCAGCGCGCCAGCGCTGGCTGCTGATCTCGCCGTCCACCTGTTGCCGTCTTTGCAGTTGGGCAGAGGTGTTCCAGCGCCACAAAATGTTGTCGGGCGGGGCCAGCAACTCCACGCCCAGGCTTTGCAAGTCTTTGTCAAAAGCCACGCGGCTCACGGCACGCCAGTGCAAGCCTGGAAGACTGTGGTGGGTGTGTTCGGCCGTCAGGCGAGGGCCGCTGTCACTGCGCACCCCCACGCCCAGTTGCCACCTTTGGCGCAGACTTTCTTTCAGCTCGATGTTGACCGGTGCCAGCGCTGGCTGGCCCTCCGGCTCCAGGTTGATGAAGACCGAGTCATAAAAGCCACTGAGCACCAGCCGTTGTTGGGCCTCCAGCAAATCGTTTTGTCGGTAAGCTTGCCCCGGAGCAAGGCGGGCCAGTCGTTCGACTTGCTGGGCACCGTACTTGGTGGCGCCAGAAATCCTCAATTCGCCAAGGCGTACGGCCGGTCCGGAGTCCATCGCCAAGGTCAGGCTCGCCTGGTTGTTCAGGGTGTCAATGCGGGCCTGGCTCTGTGCCAGGCGGCCCCAAGGGAAATGCTCTGCAAGCAACTGTCGCAATGCTTTTGTTTTGGCGCGGTCCCAAGCCACTTGGGTGAAGGTCTCACCCGGTGGCAAGCCCCATTGCTTTTCAATGATCGCCTGCAGGGCGACGCCAGACGGGTGGTCTGTCATCTCGCCCAGCCATTGCCACTGCACTTGTGTGACTCGGGTGGCAGGTCCGCTTTGAACCTCCAGGGTCACTTGGCCCAAGTGGCCCGATCCGTTCTGCGCTGGGGTTTGGTCGTGGTGCCAGCGCAGCTCAGGGTTAAAGAAGCCCAGTGTGGCCAACAATTCGCGCGCTTGTTCGTCGGCATCGGTCAGCAGACGGGTCAATTCGGTGGTGTCCAGGTCGCTCAGCGCTTGGTAGCGCCTCAGCGACATGTGTTGCTCCAGAAAGTCTTGGATGTTGGGGTCCCGGCTGCGCACCGTCCAGGCAAATGCAACAGCTGAGGTGGGCGAGAGCGAATTCTGGGGCGGGGCGGGGTCGGCCTGCGCAGGCACGGCGCAGCAGGCGAAGAATGCGAAACAGCCTGCCATCCGCAGAGCTGTCCAGGTTTTTGAAACCTCAGACCATGTCATTTGCTCAGCAAACGCATCGCATCCTCGAGCCCTCTGAGGGTCAAGGGGAACATGCGGTTGCTCATGAGCTGCTGGATGATGGCGATGCTTTGGCGGTATTGCCACACGCCCTGCGGCTCGGGGTTGATCCAGGCGAATTTGGGGAAGGTGTGCGTCAGGCGTTGCAGCCACTCGGCCCCGGCCTCTTCGTTGTTGTATTCGACGCTGCCGCCCTTTTGCAAAATTTCATAGGGGCTCATGGTTGCGTCGCCAATGAAGATCAGCTTGTAGTCCTTGTTGTACTTGCGCAGGATGTCCCAAGTGGCAAATTTTTCAGCATAGCGGCGCTTGTTGTTCTTCCACATGAAGTCATAGACGCAGTTGTGGAAGTAATAAAAGTCCAGGTGCTTGAACTCGGCCTTGACGGCCGAGAACATTTCTTCAACCCGCGCGATGTGCTCGTCCATGGTGCCGCCCACATCCATGAGCAGCAGCACTTTCACGTTGTTGTGGCGCTCGGGCCGCATCAGGATGTCCAAGTAGCCCGCATTGGCTGCGGTTTTGCGGATGGTGCCGTCCAGGTCCAGCTCGTCTTGTGAGCCTTCGCGGGCAAAGCGGCGCAGGCGGCGCAGGGCCACTTTGATGTTGCGCGTGCCCAGCTCCTGCTGGTCGTCGTAGTCCTTGTAAGCGCGTTGTTCCCAGACCTTCACCGCGCTTTTGTTGCCGCCCTTGCCGCCGATGCGGATGCCCTGCGGGTTGTAGCCGCCGTTGCCAAAAGGCGAGGTGCCGCCCGTGCCGATCCACCTGTTGCCGCCCTCGTGGCGCTCTTTTTGTTCTTCCAGGCGCTTTTTCAGCGTGTCCATCAACTCGTCCCAGCCCATCTTCTCGATGGCAGCCTTTTGCTCGGGTGTGAGTTCCTTTTGCAGGATTTTTTCCAGCCAGTCCAGCGGCACTTCCTTGGTGAAATCGGTCAGCATCTCCACGCCCTTGAAGTAGGCGCCGAAAGCCTTGTCGAACTTGTCGAAGTGCTTTTCGTCCTTGACCATCACGGTGCGGGCCAGGTGGTAAAAGTCGTCGATGCTGCAGGCGTCCGATGCCGGGCCCACCACATTGGCCTGCAGGGCTTCGAGCAGGGTCAGGTACTCGCGCACCGAGACGGGCAACTTGGCGGCACGCAGGGTGTAGAAAAAGTCGATCAGCATGACCGGGTGTCCTTCTGGGCAGAGCGGCTCAATTGAAAGTCCAGGTGCGCACGCACATTGGGCCATTCGCTGGCGATGATGCTGTACACGCAGGTGTCGCGCAGTGCGCCAGCGCTCAGTGGGTGGGTGTTGATCTGGTGGCTGCGCAGCACACCGTCGAGCTTGGCGCCCAGGCGCTCAATGGCGCGGCGGCTCTGATGGTTGAAAAAATGCGTGCGGAATTCCACCGCGATGCAGTTCAGCTGCTCAAAAGCGTGGGTGAGCAGCAAGCGCTTGGCTTCGGTGTTGAGGGGCGTGCGTTGCACGCTGCGGCGGTACCAGGTGGAGCCGATTTCAACCCGGCGGTGGGCCGCGTCGATGTTCATGTAGGTGGTCATGCCCACGGCCTGCTGGGTCGCTGGGTCGATCACCGCAAATGGGCACATGCTGCCCTGGGTCTGCAAGTTCAAGCGGCGGGTGATCTCGGCCGCCATGCCTTCTGGCGTGGGAATGGCCGTGTACCACAGCTGCCACAACTCGCCATCGCGCACGGCCTGTACCAGCGCGTCATGGTGCTCAGCCCGCAAGGGCTCCAGCCGGACGTGCACGCCGGTCAGGGTCACGGGCGGGGCGAAAGCGGTCATGGTTTCAGCGGTTGCGCTGGTTCATGAAGACCAGCTTTTCGAACAAGGTCACGTCCTGCTCGTTCTTGAGCAAGGCACCCACCAACGGGGGCACGGACACTTTTTGGTCAGCGCTTTGCAGGGCCTCGAGCGGGATGTCTTCGGCCACGAGCAGCTTGAGCCAGTCGAGCAGCTCGCTGGTGGAGGGCTTTTTCTTCAAGCCCGGCAGCCCGCGTACGTCGTAAAAAGTCTTGAGTGCCAGGGCCAGCAGGTCTTTTTTGAGTGTGGGGAAGTGCACGTCCACGATCTGGCGCATGGTGTCCGCTTCGGGGAACTTGATGTAATGGAAGAAGCAGCGGCGCAGGAAGGCGTCGGGCAATTCTTTTTCGTTGTTCGAGGTGATGAACACCAGCGGACGGGTCTTGGCCTTGATCAGCTGGCGTGTCTCGTAGCAATAAAACTCCATGCGGTCGATTTCGCGCAACAGGTCGTTCGGGAACTCGATGTCGGCCTTGTCGATTTCGTCGATCAGGATGGCCACCGGGGTTTCTGAAGTGAAAGCCTGCCAAAGCACGCCCTTGACGATGTAGTTTTCGATGTCTTTGACCTTTTCGTCGCCCAGTTGGCTGTCACGCAGACGGCTCACCGCATCGTATTCGTAGAGGCCTTGCTGGGCCTTGGTGGTCGACTTGATGTGCCATTGCAGCAGAGGCAGGCCCAAGGCTTGCGACACTTCCTCAGCCAGCATGGTCTTGCCGGTGCCAGGCTCGCCCTTGACCAAAAGGGGGCGTTTGAGGGTGATGGCCGCGTTGACAGCCAGCATCAGGTCCTGGGTGGCGACGTAGTTTTCGGTACCTTGGAATTTCATGGCGAGGGTTTCTCGAAAAAGGCTAAAGGGTTTGTCAGGATTATGAGGGGCAGGCCGATATAATCCGCAGTTGATTTTTATCAATCAATTGGATTGTGTAAGCAAAATGAACAAGCTCCTGAACTCGATGTTTGCCCTGGCTGTCGCCTCTGTGACCGCTGTTTCCGCCCATGCCCAAGAGATCAAGGGCGATGCCAAAGCGGCCGAACAAAAAATCGCCATGTGCATTGGCTGCCACAGCATCCACGGCTACCAGTCGAGCTTTCCCGAGGTCTATCGCGTCCCCATGATCTCCGGCCAGAGCGCCAAATACATCGTGGCCTCGCTCAATGCCTACAAAAAAGGCGAGCGCAAGCACCCCACCATGCGCGGCATTGCCGACAGCCTGAGCGAACAAGACATGGCCGACTTGGGTGCCTATTACGAGCAACATGGCAAGATCCAAGCCGTGACCAAAACCCCCAAGGCGCCTGACGCCAAAGTGGCGGCCCTGTTGCAAAAAGGCGCTTGCATTTCCTGCCACGGCGATAATTTCTCCAAGCCGATTGACCCCAGCTACCCCAAGATCGCGGGCCAGCACAAGGACTATCTGTTTGTGGCCTTGAAATCCTACAAAGTGGAAAACCAGAACACCTGGGGCCGCAACAACGGCGTCATGGGTGGCATTGCCAAACAGTTCACCAATGCTGAACTGAAAGCCATGTCGGCTTACATCGCCTCACTCGACGGTGAAATGAAGGTCATTCCTCAGCCGCGTCTGCGTTAAGCCTTTCACGGCTTTCCAGAAAAAAACCCGCTTCTGCGGGTTTTTTTCTGGTCTTTGCGTCTTGGGCGGGGCCTCAGTCCTTAGTGGCGTGGCGTTGCACACAGGCAATATAGGCCTCGCCATCGGGCATGCGACCCGAGCGCTGGCTTTCGTGCACCATGCGGCCCAGGCATTCCATGGCCTGGTGGTGGGCGTCGTGCAGCGAGTTGAGCCGGTGGGTCAGCAGTTCAACCGCCTGGCGGATGCCCCGGGGTTGGTCGATGCTGCACTGCTCGCTGATGGACAGGTGCATCGACAGGTGCAAGAAGGGGTTTTCGCGGTTGGGGTCCGCTTGGTGCATCTGTGCCAGGGCGACATCCACATCGGCCAGTTCGGCGTGGTACTCAGGGTGTTCGTCGATCCATTGGCTGACCAGCATTTCCATGGGTTCGAGGGTGGCAGCCGTTCGGGCTTTGGCGTACACGCCGCAAAAAAAGCGCCGGACATCGGCTTGGGAGGGTTGAATCAGCATGGGGTGGATTGTGTCTCAAGTGAGTTGGGATGTTGGTGCTTGGGGCAGTGAGAGGCCGGGGTGCGGGGCCGGGGCTCAGAGGCGCTTCGCTTTGCCACATCGCCCCAGCCCCGCACCCCGGCCTCTCACGTTGGCGTGTTCATGGAGGGTTCAAAACGCGACAGGGCACTCATCACCAATGCCCGAGCATGGCGGGATGGCGGCGCTGGTCGGGCGATGTGGCAAAGCGAAGCGCCTCTGAGCCAGGCCAGCGCCGCCATCCCGCCTTGCGGACAGACACCTGGCCTCTCCTCCCTTTGCTGTCGTCAAACGCTCACCCCAGCTCACAAAGCGCCCCTAGAATCATGTGAAACAACCCATGTACATGCAATATAATGCATGAACTCAACCCTCAAGAGATCACTCACATGAACCAAGCCTACATTTGCGACGCGATCCGCACCCCCTTTGGCCGTTACGGCGGTGCACTTTCCAGCGTGCGCACCGACGATCTGGGCGCGGTGCCCCTGCGTGCTTTGATGGCGCGCAACCCCAAGGTGGACTGGGCCGCCGTGACCGACGTGTTGTACGGCTGCGCCAACCAGGCCGGTGAAGACAACCGCAACGTGGCCCACATGGCCAGCTTGCTGGCCGGTTTGCCCATTGACGTGCCCGGCGCCACCATCAACCGCCTGTGTGGTTCGGGTTTGGATGCGATTGGCACCGCAGCGCGCGCCATCAAGGCGGGTGAAGCGGGCTTGATGATTGCCGGCGGTGTCGAGAGCATGAGCCGAGCGCCCTTTGTCATGCCCAAAGCCGAAACCGCCTTCAGCCGGACCAACGCGGTGTACGACACCACCATTGGCTGGCGCTTTGTCAACAAGCTGATAAAAGCCCAGTACGGCGTGGACTCCATGCCCGAGACCGCTGAAAACGTGGCCACTGACTACAAGATCGAGCGCGAAGCGCAAGACCTGATGGCCTACAACAGCCAGCTGCGTGCAGTGGCCGCCATCAAAGCGGGCCACTTGGCGCGCGAAATTGTGGGCGTGAGCATCCCCCAGAAAAAAGGCGATGCCATCCTCGTCGACACCGACGAACACCCCCGCGAAACCAGCCTCGAAGCGCTGGCCAAGCTCAAAGGCGTGGTGCGCCCTGATGGCACCGTGACCGCGGGAAATGCCTCGGGTGTGAACGACGGCGCTTGTGCTTTGTTGCTGGCCGATGAAGCCACCGCTGCCAAAAATGGGTTGACGCCCAAAGCCCGCATCGTGGGCATGGCCACGGCTGGTGTGGCCCCGCGTGTCATGGGCATTGGCCCCGCGCCCGCCACGCTCAAGGTGCTGGCGCAAACCGGCTTGACCATCGACCACATGGATGTGATCGAGTTGAACGAAGCTTTTGCCGCACAAGGCCTGGCCGTGCTGCGCATGTTGGGCCTGAAAGACGACGATGCCCGCGTGAACGCCTGGGGCGGTGCGATTGCGCTGGGTCACCCGCTGGGTGCATCGGGTGCCCGCCTGGCCACCACCGCCATCAACCGCCTGCAGCAAACGGCAGGTCGCTATGCGCTGTGCACCATGTGCATTGGCGTGGGCCAAGGCATTGCGCTGATCATCGAGCGGGTTTGATTCAGGGACTCTGAGCATGCGCCCAGCAGACGCGCAGCCACAATCACCTGGCTGGCAGCTTCCGCCGGGTGCTTGCGATGCGCATGTCCATGTGTTTGGCCCCCCCGAGCGTTTTGCTTACAACCCTTCACGCCAAATCACCCCGGTGGCGGCACCGCGCGAGACCTTGTATGCCCTGCACCGCACTTTGGGCATTGAGCACTGCGTGATCGTGCAATCCATGGTGCACGGCATGGACAACAGCGTGGTCGAGGATGCGATCGCCCACGGTGAAGGTCGGTACCTGGGCGTCGCGCTGGTGCCTGTCGATGTGCCCGATGCCGAATTGGCCCGATTGGCCCAAGCCGGTATGCGGGGCGTGCGTTTCAACTTCATGCGCCATTTGGGTGCGGGTACCGATGTGCGCGAGGTCTTGGCCCTGACCCCCCGTTTGGCCGCCCATGGGCTGCATCTGCAGGTGCATTTCGAGTCGGCCTTGGTGCATGAGTTGGGGCCTTGGCTGGTGCAAAGCCAGGTGCCTGTGGTGATTGACCACATGGGCCGTGTCGACGCGCGGCTGGGCGCTCAGCATGCCGACTTTCAAGCCTTGATGCGCCTGCTGGATGCGCCCCATTTATGGGTCAAGCTCAGCGGCATTGACCGCATCGATGCGCATGCCGCACCCGATGAACGCTACACCCACGGGGTGGCGCTGGCGCAGCAGTTGTGGCGTGCGCACGGTGACCGCTGCGTTTGGGGCAGCGACTGGCCTCACCCCAACCACACCCACATTCCGGACGACGCGGCCTTGGTCAATGCGATCACCACGATCGTCCCCGATGCAGCGGGTCAACAGGCCTTCTTGGTGGACAACCCACAGCGCTTGTACCGCTTTGCCTGATGCACCCCGCTGGCGGGTGCGGGTTCACGGGCCAGTGGGTGCGGTGGTTTTTTGGGCTTGGGCCAGCTCTTGCGCACTGATTTCAATTTCCAACCTGAGCAGCGCCGCACCCATGGCTTTGCCCAGGTTGTCCAGGCGCAGGTTGCGCGCACCGCCGCCTTGCAAAGCGCCGTGCAGCACGAACTTCAGGGCCCAAATATGGGGCAGCGGCCAAGCATCGACCTGGCCTGGGAGCCAGGGCGCGAAATGCGCCTGCACTTTGGCGGCCGTGACTTCGCGTTCAAGGATCCGGTAACCCGCCTCGTTCCACGCAAACAACCCAAAGTCCACCCAGTCGGCCTTGTCGCCGCTGCGGGCGTGGGCAATTTGGGCCAGTGGAATCTTGACCAGAGGTGTGTTGTTCATGCACTCGGCTCCAGAATTTCCATGTGGGCGGTCACCCGCTCGCGTGCGATCAGGGTGGGCCAGATGCCCAACAACTCGCTGGTGTTGTTCAGGCCCTGAAAGCCGCAAGTGAACGCCGGTCCACTCAGGGCCATCCAGGGAAACAGTCGGCCAAAGCCATCGGCCGCCGCTTTGCTGGGGGTGCGCAGCACCATGCGCACCCAAATTTCGGCCCGCTCATTCAGCTCGGCCGCTGGCGGCAGCGGGGCCAGGGGGCCGTGCGCTGAATTGAGGCCGGGGTATTCGACAAACAGCTCGTCAAACGGCATGTGGCGTTCTTGCAGTTGTGAGCGGATGATGGCCTCTGCGGCTTGCACCTTGTCCCAGGCGTCGGGCCAGGAAAAGCCCCAACTGACCTCGGCTTTGAAGCCATCCTTGAACCCCGCCACCACCTTCAGCTGATCGGTCGGCGCGCGGCCCAGTGCGCCGGTCACGCGCACCCGGTGTTCGCCTTCATCGCGCAGCTCGATTTGGCCCATGTCGAGCACCACATCGGGCGAAAAATACGCATGCGGGTTGTGCACCTCGTAGAGCAGTTGCTGGCGCACGGTGTCAAAGTTGACCAAGCCTCCAGTGCCAGGCGCTTTGGTGATGAAGGCCGTGCCATCCGCCAAGACCTCGGCGATCGGGTAGCCGATGTGTGCCAGGTCCGGGATCTGTTGCCAATGGCCTTGGCTGCCAAAATTGCCGCCGCTGCCCTGGCCCGAGCATTCCAGCAAATGCCCCACCGTGAGGCCCTGCGCCAAGCGGTTGAAGTCTTCGGGTGTGGCTGCATCGGCCAGCTTCCAGCCCAGGCCATGCACCAGCGGTCCCAGAAACAGCGCCGCGTCGGCCACGCGCCCGGTGATCACGATGTCGGCCCCTTGGTCCAGCGCGTCCACGATGGGCTGCGCGCCCAGATACGCGTTGCCAAACACCAAGCGCTCGCGCACGCTCGACACATCCTTGCCGTTCATCAGGTGGTCAAAGCGGGTGCCCGGCATTTGCAGCAGCGGCAACACATCGTCGCCACTGACCACCGCGATGCGCGGGTGCCAGCCCTTGGCAGCAAGCGCCGTTTGCACCGCCTGCGCGGCTCCCATCGGGTTCAGGCCACCGGCGTTACAAATGAACTTCACACCTCGCGGCTGCATCAAGGGCCACAGGCGCATCAGCATGGGCACCACATCGCGTGCATAACCCAGGCAGGGGTCGCGTTGCCGGTCTTTTTGCAAGATGGCCAGGGTGAGTTCAGCCAGATGGTCGCTGGCGATGTATTGCACTTGGCCGCGCTCGATGCTGGCCACCACGGGCTCCCAGTTGTCGCCGTAAAAACCCAAGCCGGAACCGATGCGAATGGCATGTGACATGCAAGGATGTTGAAGCCTTGTGAATGGATTCAAATGGGGGACAACCCCTAGGGAAAGTCTCGTGTAAGACATCCATAATCGCACGGTCGTTCGCAAAAGCTGGAGGCCTCTCAGGGGGGGCTCAACACTCCTCCTTTTGACGTGCGCTGCAAGACACCCCAACCAAGGAGACAGGCGTGCAATTGCTGCAACTGCTGATCAGCGGTGTGGCCCAGGGCTGTATTTACGGACTCATTGCCCTGGGTTTCGTGCTGATTTACAAGGCCACCGAAACGGTGAGCTTTGCCCAGGGCGACCTGATGATGGTGGGGGCCTTTTCGGGCCTGGCTGCCATGACGCTGCTGGGTTTCCCTTTCTGGATTGCAGTCCCTTCGGCCATTGTGGCCATGGGCATATTTGGGGTGTTGATCGAACGTCTGGTCATCCGCCCCATCCTGGGTCAACCGGCTTTTTCCATCGTCATGCTGACCATCGGCGTGGGCTATGTGCTGCGCGGCTTGATCACCATGATCCCGGATGTCGGGACTGACACCCACACCCTGCCTGTGCCCTATGCGGGCGAGGTCTTGCGCCTCGGGGGGTTGGTGATCGCGTCGGAACAGTTGGTGGTGATCGGTGCAACGGTCATTTTGTGCCTGGGTTTGTTTGCCATGTTCAAGTACAGCAAGCTGGGCATCGCCATGCAGGCGGCCTCGCAGAACCAGTTGGCCGCCTATTACATGGGCATCCCGGTCAGGCAGATCAACGGTCTGGTCTGGGGTTTGGCCGCCGCCGTGGCGGCGGTGGCGGGTTTGCTGTTGGCCCCGATCACCTTTGTGCACGCCAACATGGGCTTCATCGGCCTGAAGGCTTTTCCTGCGGCCGTGGTGGGCGGCTTTGGCAGCTTGCCCGGTGCCATCGTGGGCGGTCTGGTGATTGGCATCGTCGAGTCGCTCTCAGGCTTTTATTTGCCTGAAGGCTTCAAGGACATCGCGCCTTACATCGTGGTGTTGCTCATGCTGGTGCTCAAGCCCAATGGCTTGTTCGGCGAACAACTGCGCAAGAAAGTCTGAGGCCCCGGCATGCGTTTCATTTTCAAAACCGACTACAACCAGGATGTGAAGCTGGCCAAGCACGGCGGCCATGTGTTCTGGTACAGCCTGTTGGGCCTGTTTTTGGTGGCCGCGCCTTGGGTGGTGGCCGAGTACTGGTTGGCCCAGCTGACCTTTGTGCTGATTTATGCGGTGGTGGGCCTGGGCCTGATGCTGTTGGCGGGTTTCACCGGCTTGTTCTCGCTGGGTCACGCCGCATTTTTAGGGGTGGGGGCTTACACCCAGGCCGTCATGGTCAATGCCGGGGTGCCATTTCCGCTGGCGCTGGTGTGTGCGGGTTTGTTCTCGGCCATCGTGGGCGTCATCGTGGGCTTGCCGGCGCTGCGCGTCAAAGGCATTTACCTGGGCATGGCCACGCTGGCCTTTGGCTTCATCGTGGAAGAGGGCATGGCCCGCTGGGAAAGCGTGACGGGCGGCAACGCCGGCCTGATGGTGGGTTATCCCGCCATCGGCAGCTGGAAACTCGACAGCACGGAAGAGTTTTACTTCCTGTGCCTGCTGGTCACCGTGGGGGCCACCCTTGCCATTGTGAATTTGTTGCGTTCATCGACCGGGCGTGCCTTTGTGGCCATCCGCGACTCTGAAATTTCGGCGCAAAGCATGGGCATCCACCTGGCACGCTACAAGACTTTGTCTTTCGCCTTGTCGGCGGCGTTGGCGGGCATTGGCGGCGCCTTGTATGCGCACAAAATCCAGTTCCTCTCGCCCGAGCAGTTCAGCATCATCCAGTCGATTGACTTGCTCTTGATGGTGGTGATTGGCGGTTTGGGCTCGATCCATGGCGCCTTCTTGGGTGCGATTTTCCTGATCGTCATGCCCCAGCTGATCGCATTGGGCAAAGACTTTTTGCCCGCCGCCATTGGCGGTGCGGCCGGTTTGCAGGGCACGGTCTATGGCTTGGTGCTGATCGCGTTTGTGCTGTTTGAGCCCATGGGCTTGTATGGCCGCTGGCTCAAGGTGCGCACCTGGTTCCAGCTGTTCCCGTTTTACCGCCGTGGCCTGTTCAAGCGCCAAAAATCGTTCCAGAAGTCGGACCGCCTGAAATGAACGCAGACATCCTTTTATCCGCCCAGGACCTGAGTGTGCGCTTTGGCGGCGTGCTGGCCGTCAACAAGGTCAGCTTCGACGTCAAACGCGGCGAGGTCTTCACCCTGATTGGTCCCAACGGGGCTGGCAAGACCACCGTGTTCAACCTGATCAGCCGCATCTACACCCCCACCACCGGGGTGATCGATTACGCCGGGCCGCAAGGCACGCTGCGCCTGACCGACTTGCCGCCGCACCAGATTGCGGGCTTGGGCATCGCACGTACTTTCCAGAACATTGAGCTCTTCGAGCACGCCACCGTGCTGCAAAACCTTTTGATCGGTCGCCACACACACCGACAAACGGGTTTGTGGAGCGAAATGTTCTTCAGTGCCAAAACCCGCGCCGCTGAAATCCAGGCGCGTGAAAAAGTCGAAGAAGTCATCGACTTTCTGGACCTGCAGCACCACCGCGATTCGATGGTGGCAGGCCTGCCTTATGGCGTGCGCAAAGTGGTCGAACTGGCCCGCGCTTTGTGCACCGAGCCCAAGCTGCTGCTGTTGGACGAGCCTTCCTCGGGCCTGAACGTCGAGGAAACCGACGACATGGCGTTCTGGATCTCGGACATCAAAAACGAGCTGGGCATCACCGTCCTCATGGTCGAGCACGACATGAGCCTGGTCTCCAAAGTCTCGGACCGTGTGCTGGCCATGAGCCAGGGCGAAGAACTCGCTACCGGCACGCCCAGCCAGGTGCAAAGCGACCCTGGCGTGATCGAGGCCTATTTGGGCTCGGTGGACGATGTGTCGGCCCTGCGCCGTGAAAACCATGTGCCCGGAGGTGCCGCATGAGCGCAGCCATCCAGACCCTGAACACCACGCCGGAGGCCGCCGGTGACAACGTGATGCTCAAGCTTCTCAACGTGGAGAGCGCCTATGGCCCGATCAAGGCGATTCGCGGCGTGAGCCTGCAGGTGCGGCGTGGCGAAATTGCCACCGTGCTCGGCTCCAATGGCGCAGGCAAAACCACCATCCTCAAAACCATCAGCGGCATCATCGACCCGCGCAAGGGCTCGATCGAGTTCAAGGGCCAGAGCATCACCGCGCTGGACCCTGCCATCATCGTGCAGCGCGGTCTGATGCATGTGCCCGAAGGCCGCGAGGTGTTCCCGCTGCTGTCGATTCGCGACAACTTGCTCATGGGCGCCTACACCCGCAAGGACCGCGATGGCGTGGCGCGCGACATGGAGGCCGTCTACAACTACTTTCCCATCCTGCGCGAACGCGCTGCGCAAGACGCGGGCTTGCTCTCGGGGGGCCAGCAGCAGATGCTGGCGATCAGCCGCGCGCTGATGGCCAGCCCCGATTTGATCTTGCTGGACGAGCCCAGCCTGGGCCTGTCTCCGAAGCTGACCAAGGAAATCTTCGAGATCGTGGTGCGCATCAACCGCGAACGCGGCACCACCATCTTGCTGGTTGAGCAAAACGCCAACATGGCGCTCAACGCCTCGGACTACGGCTATGTGCTGGAAAACGGCCGCATCGTGATGGAAGACACCTGCGCCCGTTTGCGTGAAAAAGAGGACATCAAGGAGTTTTACTTGGGCATGAAGGAAGAGGGCGTGCGCGCCGACCGCCGCTGGAAAAAGAAGAAAACCTGGAGATAAAACATGAGCCAACTCTGGGACACCTCCGGCATTGCGCCGCAAAAAGAAGTCGTCATGGCGGGCGAGACCATCCCTGCCATCTTTTGGAACGCGGTGGCCGCTCGCGGCCCCCATGTGTGGATGCGTCAAAAAGACCTGGGTATTTGGCGCAGCTGGACCTGGAACGAGACCGCTCAGGCTGTGCGCGAGATCGGCCACGGTCTGATGGCATTGGGTTTTGAGGCGCGGCACACGGCGTCCATCCTGTCCAACACCAACATCGAATGGGTACTGTGCGACTTGGCCGTGCTGAGCGCCGGAGGCGTGTCCAACGGCATTTACCCGACCGACGCGGCCGAGCAGGTGCATTACCTGTGCGAAGACTCAGGCACCCGCGTGCTGTTTGTCGAAGACGATGAACAACTCGACAAAGCCCTGGCCGTGCGCGAGACCTTGCCCCTGCTGCAAAAGATCGTGGTGTTCGACATGGACGGACTACGCGACTTCCAAGACCCCCAGGTTATCAGTCTGCAAGACCTTCGTGCCCTGGGCCGCGCGCACGCCCAGCAACACCCCGACATGCTCATGCAGCGCAGCGCGGCCTGCAAACCCGAAGAGCTGGCCATTTTGGTCTACACCTCGGGCACCACCGGCAAACCCAAGGGTGGCATGCACAGCCACCACGGTCTGGTCTACACCGTGCGGGGCTACAACACCTTGATTGCCCGCGACGAGCGCGACGAATGCATGTGCTTTTTGCCGCTGTGCCACATTGCGGAGCGCATGGGCGGCGAGTATTTCTCGATGTACACCGGCGCCAAACTCAATTTCGTCGAGAACCCCGAAACCGTGCCCGAAAACGTGCGCGAGATTGCACCCACCGTGTTCACGGCCGTGCCCCGCGTGTGGGAAAAGTTTTACTCGGGCGTGATGATTGCCCTCAAGGAAGCGGGGGGGCTGCAGCAAGCCGTGTACGGCTGGGCCATTGGTGTGGGCCAACAGGTGGCTGATTTGGTGCTGGCGCAAAAACCGGTGCCAGGCAGCTTGAAGCTGCGCTTTCATGTGGCACGGATG
Source organism: Comamonadaceae bacterium (assembly GCA_027484105.1). Lineage (GTDB taxonomy): Bacteria > Pseudomonadota > Gammaproteobacteria > Burkholderiales > Burkholderiaceae_C > Limnohabitans_A. Next base: position 154,302 of record JAIXUG010000005.1, on the reverse strand, counting down.
CTGGCGCTGAACAATGTGCGCAAGATGATCGGCATCCACCGTGCGCGCTTTTTGGTCACCGGTGCGGCGCCCATTTCACCCGAGTTGGTGCGTTGGTACCTGGCTTTGGGCCTGCCCATGCTGGAGGTCTGGGGCATGACCGAAACCTGTGGCGCTGCGACGGGTGTGCCTGCCGACCGCATCAAGCCTGGCTCGATTGGCCCGGCGGCCGATTACAACGAGATGCGCATCGACCCTGTGACGGGCGAAATTCTGGTGCGCGGACCCAATGTGTTCATGGGCTACCTGAACCTGCCCGAAAAAACCGCCGAGGCCATCGATGCCGACGGCTGGCTGCACACGGGCGATGTGGGTGTGGTGGACGAGGAAGGGTTTTTCCGCATCACGGACCGGATGAAAGACATCATCATCACGGCTGGCGGCAAAAACATCACCCCCAGCGAGTTGGAAAACGAATTGAAATTCTCGCCCTATGTCACAGACGCGGTGGTCATCGGCGACAAACGCCCCTACCTGACTGTGATCGTCATGATTGACCAGGAAAACGTCGAGAAATACGCCCAGGACCACGATGTGCCTTTCTCCAACTACGCCAGCCTCACACACAGCGCCGAGGTGCAAGGCCTGATCCAGGCCGAGTTGGACCGGGTCAACAAGAAGTTTGCCCGTGTTGAGCAGATCAAGAAATTCTGGCTGCTCGACACCCAGCTGAGCGCTGAGGACGAAGAACTGACACCGACCATGAAGCTCAAGCGCAAACTGGTTGAGAAAAAATACGCGCCCCAAATTGAGGCGATGTACCGCTGAGTCCATTCACTTTCTTCATCACCTTTACACACCACAGGAGACCTGCAACATGAAACTCAAACTCTGCCTGATCGCTGCAGCGATGGCCGTGACCGCTGGTGCGGCCACGGCCCAAACGCAAGGCGTGTCCAAAAACGAAATCGTGCTCGGTTCCATCCAGGATTTGTCCGGCCCCTTGGCGGGCTTTGGCAAACAAGTTCGCCTGGGGATGATGCTGCGCGTGGATGAGGCCAACGAGCAAGGCGGCATCAATGGCCGCAAGTTCAAGTTGCTGGTGGAAGACTCGGCCTATGATCCGCGCCGCGCCGTGCTGGCTGCGCAAAAGCTGGTCAACCAGGACAAGATTTTTGCCATGATTGGCCACATTGGTACGGCACAAAACATGGCCGCCATGCCGGTGCAGTTCCAGAAAAACGTGATCAACTTCTTACCGGTCACGGCCGCGCGTGAAATGTACGAGCCCTTCCACAAGCTCAAGTATGCTGGTTTTGCCACCTACTATGACCAGATGCGTTTGGGTGTGCCGATTTTGGTGAAAGAAAAGAACGCTAAGCAAATTTGCGCGATGCACCAGGACGATGAATTCGGTCTGGAAGTGTTCCGTGGTGCCGAAGAAGGCCTCAAGAGCATCGGCATGCAGTTTGCCGAAGTCACCACTTACAAGCGCGGTGCCACCGACTTTGCATCGCAGATGCAAAAGCTGGCCTCGTCCAAGTGCGACTTCGTGGTCATGGGCACCATCATCCGCGAAACCATTGGCGGCATTGCCACAGCGCGTCGTCTGGGCTTCAACCCGACGTTTATGGGCTCAAGTGCAGCCTACACCGACCTGATCCACAAGTTGGGTGGCCCTGCCATGAATGGTTTTTACGCCACCATGACGACCCAGCACCCCTACCTGGACGAGGCTGCACAGCCCATCCGTTTCTGGGCCAACAAGTACAAGACCAAGTACAACGAAGACCCGACGGTGTTCTCCGTCTATGGCTACATCATCATGGACGCGTTCATGCGTGCTGTTGATAAATCTGGCGCGAACCTGAGCACCGAGAGCATCATCAAGGCCATGGACACGATGGTGATCCCGCCCGATATTTTCGGCACCACTGAGATGACCTTCAGCCCCACCAAACGTTTGGGCAGCAATGCATCGCGCATGTCCCAAATTGTCGATGGCCGTTGGAAGGTGACATCCGGTTACTTCTCCGACAAGAAGTAAATCGAACCGCGCGATTGGATCGCAGACCGTCAAAATCCGAACGGGTTTTGACGGTTTTTTTTATGCCTTTCTCACCGACGCGCCCCACAGAGGCGCACGCCATTTCATGCGCTGCTTCATGGGTTCAAAACCAGTTTAATATTCCCGTTTTTACGAAGTAAAAAACCATTTTTTTCAGAAATTTATTTCAGTTTCTGACCTAGACTTCACCCCTTGCAAGACCCGTATGACTTGTTTGCTGAGGGAGTGAAACAGACGGGGCAGCAAAACAAACTGAAAGGTGTTTATGGAAACCGTGGCGCCCTTGTGGCTGTGGGTGACGTTTGTGGCCATCGTCTTGGCCTCGCTCTTTGTCGATTTTGTGCTGCTGCAAAAGCAGGGTGCACACGACATCGGCGTCAAAGAGGCGCTCAATTGGTCGCTGATCTGGATCGCGCTGAGCTTTTTGTTCAATGGCCTGTTTTGGTGGGCCATCAAGGACACCACCGGTTCGCTTGAATTGGCCAACACCAAGTCGCTGGAATTCCTGACCGGCTACCTGATTGAGAAATCGCTGGCGGTGGACAATATTTTTGTCTTCCTGATGATCTTCACCTATTTCGCGGTGCCTGCGCACTTTCAAAAGCGTGTGCTGATGATCGGCATCATTGGGGCCATCGTGCTGCGCACCGTCATGATTTTGGTGGGCGGCTGGTTGCTCCAGCAGTTCCACTGGATCTTGTATGTCTTTGGTGCCTTCCTGATCCTCACGGGTGTCAAGATGTGGTGGGCAGCAGGGCAGGAACCTTCGCTGGACGACAACCCTGCCCTCAAGTTGTTGCGCAAATTATTGCCCGTCAGCAAGAACTATGACGGTGAAAAGTTCTGGACCATCGAAAATGGCCAGAAAATCGCCACGCCTTTGTTCATGGTGATCTGCCTGATTGCCTTGACCGATGTGATCTTTGCGGTGGACTCCATTCCCGCCATCTTTGCCATCACGACCGACCCCTTCATTGTGCTGACCAGCAACGTGTTCGCCATCTTGGGTCTGCGCGCCATGTACTTTCTGCTCGCGGCCGTGGCCAGCAAGTTCCATTTGCTCAACTACGGTTTGGCAGTCATCCTGGTCTTCATCGGTACGAAGATGTGCCTGATCGATGTTTTCAAAATCCCGGTGGCCATCTCACTGGGTGTGGTGGTGGCGATTTTGTCCATCACCATGGTGTTGAGCGTGCGGTCTTCTTCCTCGTCTTCAGCCCATTCTTGAAGCCCAAGGCCATCACCGGATGCCCATCCGGTGGTGGTCCGCTCGCCCATGCGGGTTTTCAATGGGGGGGAGGACAGCGCCCAGAAGCAAGCGTTGCACCAGGGGGTGTTGCACTTTCTTTTCGGTGCCGATGGCATAGAAGTTTTCCTTCACGCCTTCGCAGGCCCCGAGTTTTTGCACCGCGTAATGCGCCAGCAACTCGTCGTGGATGCATTCGGCGGCCGGGAACACCCCCATGCCGCTTTCACCAAAGGTCTTGAGCAAGGCGCTGTCTTCGAATTCGCCAACGATGCGCGGGCGGATGCCGTGGTGCTCAAACCAATGGTCCAGGCGTGTTCGCACGGCAGTGTGTTCGGTGGGCAGCAGCACGGGCACTTCGGCCAGACTGGCCGGGAATGTTTTGCGCGCTGCCTTCACCAGCGCTGCACTGCCATACCAGGACACGGCCGATGAGGCCAAGGCGTGGTTGTACAGCTTGAGGTTGGCATTGGTGGGGGCAGGGCGGTCCGACAGCACCACATCCAAGCGGTGCAGCGCCAAGTCGCCCAACAAGTCGTCGAACTCCCCTTCATGGCACAACAAGCGCAGGTGCGGTTCGCTCATGACCGGTTGCATCAGCTGACGCACCACCAATTTGGGCAATCCATCCGAGATGCCCACAGCCAGGCGCACGGTGGGAGAACTCACGGCATCCCGCACTTTAGCGGGCAGGTCCTCACCCAGCTGAAAAATTTGATCGGCCTGTTGCATGGCGGCCAGGCCTGCATCGGTCAGGACCAGCCCTCGCCCTGCTGGCTTGAGCAAGGCATAACCGAGCGATTTTTCCAATTCACGCACTTGCGCGCTCACCGTTTGCACCGCCATGTCGAGCTTGTCGGCCGCACGCGTGATGCCACCTTCTTTGGCGACGACCCAAAAGTAATACAAGTGCTTGTAGTTGAAAGGCGATTTCATGCTTAGCTTTTGCGAGAGTATTTATCTTAAATTATCTGATTTTTTATGAGTCAAAAGACCGGCCATAGGATGATCCGCCATTAGAAAAAACCCTAGTGTGCGGCGTGTTGCAGGTGGCCTGTCTCGAATAGGCCAGTGGTTTTGAGCTTGTGCGGTTAGATTGTGCTCAAGCACAACCGAAGCACACCATGAACCTCTTGACCGCACTGCGCCCGGGCTTGCCCATCCTGATCGGCGCTGCGCTGATGCTGTCGGTCAGCATGGGTTTGCGGCAAAGCCTGGGTGTGTTCATGCCGGCCTTGACCAAGGACATCGGCATTTCAGTGTCCGAGTTCACCTTGGCCATTGCGGTGCAAAACCTGGCCTGGGGATTTTTGCAGCCCTTTGCCGGGGCCTTGGCTGTGCGCATCGGGTACCGGCCCCTGATGATGACCGGTGCTTTGCTGTACATCCTGGGCATGACTTTGCTGTGCCTGGCTCAGGGCTTGCTGGGCGTGATTCTGGGCGCTGGGGTCGCCATTGGCGCGGCCATGGCCTGCAACGGATCGGCCATAGCCATGGCGGTGGCTTCGCGGCCTGTGTCGCCTGCCTTGCGCAGCACGGTACTGGGCATCGTGTCCGCCGCAGGTTCTTTGGGGGCCTTGATGGCGGCACCCATTGGCCAGCTGCTGTCGCAGGAACATGGCTGGCGCGTGGGCGTGGGCGGTTTTGTCGTCATGGCCCTGGTCATCTTGCCCGCCGCTTGGTATGCCGGTCGGGTGGACGCCTTGCCGGTGCCGCCTTCACCGCATGGGGAAAAAGACAATGCCCCCGACATGGCCAGGTTTGCCTTGAAACACCCGCCTTTTGCGGTGATGACACTAGCCTACTTTGTCTGCGGCATGCAGCTGGTCTTTTTGACCACACATCTGCCGTCTTACCTCGATTTGTGTGGCATGGACCCGATGCTCAGCGCACAAGCGCTGGGCGTGATTGGTGGTTTCAACGTCTTGGGCAGCTTGTTTTTCGGTTGGGCGGGTGGGCGTTACCACAAGCTGCTGCTGTTGGGCGGCATTTATGTGCTGAGGTCATTCGGGCTGGCCTGGTATTTCCTGTCGGTGCCAACGCCTGAGAACACGCTGGTGTTCGCCGCCATCATGGGCTTTTTGTGGCTGGGCGTGGCACCCTTGGTGACCGGCTACATCGGTGAAACCTTTGGCCTGCGCTGGCAAGCCATGCTGGGCGGTATCGCTTTCATGAGCCACCAGCTGGGCAGTTTCATGGGGGCTTTGGGGGGCGGTGTGTTGTTCGATGCCATGGGCTCGTACAACCGGGCCGTGCAAGTGGGCGTGCTGCTGGGTTTGCTGGCCGGCCTGCTGCAAATGGCGTTTACATTTCGCTCCGATTTGCCCCCTGGCCAGTCCAGACCCGCCTGAAACGCTCGGCCATGAACCTGGGTCCGGCGTCAGGCTTCAAATGCCCAGCTGCTTGGCGGCCAATTCTTTCATGATCTCTTCGGCGCCGCCGCCGATCATCATCACCTTGACTTCGCGGTACACCCGTTCGCTCACGGTGCCGCGCATGTAGCCCATGCCGCCCAGCAGTTGCACAGCGGCATCGGCGCAAAACTGCATGGTTTGGGTGGCGTGGTTTTTGAGCAGGCACACCTGGGCCACCCACTCGGCACCGGTCTGGCCTGCATCGGCTTGCTGCGTCACGGCGTCGACCCAGGCTTGGGTGGATGAGATGCGCATTTGCATGTCCATCAGCTTGTGGCGAATCGCCTGCCGCTCGATCAAAGCCGCACCAAAGGTCTGGCGCTGGCGTGCCCAGGCCAAGGCTTCGTCCAAGCACGCCTGGGCAAAGCCCAGCGCCATGGCCGACATGGCCAGGCGTTCGCCGTTGAAGTTGCCCATGATCATCTTGAAGCCTGCACCTTCTTCGCCCAGGCGGTAGCGCTGGGGCACGCGCACACCGTCGAAGTGCAGTTGGGCCGTGTCGGAGCTGTGCCAGCCCATTTTGTGCAGGCGTGTGCGCGAGATGCCGGGCGTATCACCCGGCACCACGACCATCGAGATGCCGCTGGCCCCCTTGCTGGCCGGGTCGGTGCGCACCGCCAGCGTGATCCAGTCGGCACGCAGGCCCGAGGTGATGAAGACTTTTTCGCCGTCGATCACATAGTCGGCCCCATCGGCGCGGGCGGTGGTGCGCAAACTGGCCACGTCCGATCCGCCACCGGGCTCGGTGATGGCCAGCGCCGCGATGCGCTCGCCGCGCAGCACGGGTGGCACCACTTCGGCTTGCAACTCGGCGCTGCCATGCGCCATCACCGGCGGTAGGCCGATGTTGTGAGAAAACAAGCTGGCCATCACACCGCCGCTGCCACCATACCGAGCCAGAGTTTGCGACAGCATGTTGCGGGCGCGCCAAGGTGCAGGCGTGCCGCCCAGGTGTTCGGGGTAGCCCAGGCCCAGCAGGCCCAGCTCGGCGGCTTGGGTGTAGAGGCTGCGGTCAAATTGACCGGCTTCTTCCCAGGCGGGCACATGCGGGGCGATGGCTTGTTGGGCAAAACGCTCCACGGTGGACTGCAGGCTTTGCAGGTCTTCGGTCGAGAAATCAGTTGTGCTGTCAGCGGTGTTCATGCGGCGTCCTTCCATTGCACCAGCACCTGGCCGGGGCCCACTTGCTGGCCCACGCTGGCCGAAAGGCTGTGCACCAACGCATCGCGGGGGGCACACAAAATGTGCTCCAGCTTCATCGACTCGATGACCAGCACGGCTTCGCCTTGTTGGACCCGCTGACCTTCTCGCACATGCAGCGCGATCAGCTTGCCATTGAAGGGTGCACGCAACGACTGCGCTGCTTGGGTGCTGGCCCCTGTGTTGGGCGGGCTGAGGCTTTGGTCGGTGAGCCACAACTCCACGCATTCGGGGCCTTGCAGTTGCACATGCCAGCGCTGGACGGCCCCCGTGCAGGCCACAGCGCGGGCTTGCCAGTGGCGGCCGTTCAGCGTGATGTGCAGCAGATCGGCGCTGCGGTGTATGCGTGCATGGTGTGTGGTGTCGCCCATTTGGACGCGCACTTGCCCTTGTCCGAGCTCCTGAAGGTTCAGCGCCAAGACCTCATTGCCCAAGCCCATGCGCACGGGTCGCATGAACGGGCTGGGCATCGCGTAGGCGGGTGCTTGGTGTGCAAAGAGCACAGCCAGCACGGCCACGCTGCGAGCGTCGGCTTGGACTTGCAGGCGCTCGCGCACCGCATCGGCCTGTTCGGCCAAAAACGGAATCAAAGCTTCGCCCGAGCGGAACACCGGGTGTTGCAAGCAAGCGGCCAAAAACGCCCGGTTGGTGGGCAGGCCCAGCAGCGTGGTCTGGTTCAGGCCTGCGCACAGGCGGTCGATCGCTTCACTGCGCGTGGGCGCGTGCGCGATCAGCTTGCCCAGCATCGAATCGTAGTGCGGCGTGACCACCGCGCCCACATGCAGTGCATGGTCCAAGCGCAAGCCCTCGGGCGCTGCAAAGGCTTTTACCGTACCGGTTTGCGGCGTGAAGTGTTCGTCTTCGGCGCACAGGCGCACTTCAATCGCGTGGCCTTGCAGGCACACATCGGCTTGCGCCAGGGGTAGCGTCTCGCCGCGCGCGATGCGCAGCTGCCACTCGACCAAGTCCAGCCCGGTGAGCATTTCGGTGACGGGGTGCTCCACCTGCAAGCGGGTGTTCATCTCCATCAAATAGAACGGCTTGTCAGCCTGCGCTTCATCCAGCAAAAACTCCACCGTGCCCGCGCCCACATAGCCCGCCGATTGTGCAAGCGCGATGGCCGCTTGCCCGAGTAGCGCGCGGAGTGCAGCATCCACGGCGGGGCTGGGTGATTCTTCGATGATCTTTTGGTGCCGCCGCTGCACCGAGCAGTCGCGCTCACCCAAGTGGATGCAGTGGCCATGCTGGTCGGCCATGATCTGCACCTCGATGTGGCGGGGGCGCAGCAAGGCGCGCTCCATCAACAAGTCGCCGTTGCCAAACCCGGCCAGTGCTTCAGAGCGTGCGCTGTGCAGCGCGGGCAGCAGTTGCGCCATGTCGGTCACCAGGCGCATGCCGCGCCCACCGCCCCCGGCCACGGCTTTGACCATCAGCGGCAAGCCCAGTTGCTCAGCCTGCGCAGTGAAGGTGGCATCGCTTTGGTCTACGCCAAAGTAGCCCGGCAGGCAGGGCACGCCGTGTTGTACAGCCAATACTTTGGCGGCCGATTTGCTGCCCAGCGCCCGAATGGCCCCAGGTGGCGGCCCGACCCAGGTCAAGCCCGCGTCGATGACGGCTTGCGCAAATTCGGCGTTCTCGCTCAAAAAGCCGTAGCCCGGGTGCACCGCATCGGCACCGGTGGCCTTGGCGGCTGCCAGCAGTTTGTCGATGCGCAAATACGAGTCTGCAGACAAGGTGCCGCCCAATGCGACGGCGGTGTCGGCTTCACGCACATGCAGTGCGTGGCGGTCAGCGTCGGAATAAACGGCCACCGTCTGGATGCCCATGTGGCGGGCCGTGCGGATCACGCGACGGGCGATCTCGCCCCGGTTGGCGATCAACAAGCGCGTGACCTTATGGGGCAAAGTGGTGGGCAAGCGGGTGGTCATGCGGAGTCCTTGCCAGAAAGAGTCCAAGGCGCAGGCTGTTTGCGTGCAAACGCGGCCAGGCCTTGCGCGGCTTCGGCGCTGCGCAGGCCCTGGGCAAAGGCTTGTGCAGCGGCATCGCGCAAATCGGGCACCGGGCCGCGCAGTTGCCGCAGCAGTTGTTTGGTGCTGGCCACCGCGCCGGGTGCAGCACGCATGAGGCGCGTCAGTGTTTGTTGCCAGGCTGCATCGCTGTCCTCTTCGATGACTTCGTTCACCAAACCCACTTGCAGGGCTTGCGCAGCGGTGTAGCTCAGGCCTTGCAGCAGGCATTGGCGCGCGGCGCTTTCGCCCAGGCGTTGCCACACAAATGGTGCGATCTGCGCAGGCGGCAGGCCCAGCGTGACCTCGGGCGTGCCCAGCACCGAACGCGTTGTGGCCACCACATGGTCGGCGCAGCACACCAGGCCAAAGCCGCCGCCCATGGCCGCGCCGTCCACCCGGCACACCAGCAGCTGGGGCAGGGCAGAGAGGGCGTGCAACAGGTCGCCAAAACTGCGGTTCATGGTGAGCAGCGGGTCGCTTTGGCCATCCTGCAAAGGCTGGCCAATCAGGCTGGCAAAACCACCCAGACTCCCACCCGCGCAAAAGGCACCGCCCGCGCCGGTCAGCACCACGATGCGCAGCGAGTCGTCAGTTGAAGCCCGCGCACAGGCTTGCAGCAAGCCGTCCACCACCGCGTCGCTCAGGGCGTTGCGCGTGGCCGGGTCGTTCAGGGTCCAGGTCTCGACCGCGCCCTGGCGCTCGATCAACAAAGTGCTCATGCTTGCGGCCGCTTGGCAATGCCCATCATCTTGGACAAGATGCCCAGCATGACCTCGTCGGCACCGCCGCCAATCGAGGCCAGACGCCCATCGCGGTACATGCGCGAGACCTTGTTCTCCCAAGTGAAGCCCATGCCGCCCCAAAACTGCAAACAGGTGTCGGGCACGGTGCGGTTCAAGCGGCCCGCTTTGAGCTTGGCCATGGTGGCCCACTCGGTCACGTCTTCGCCCGCGATGTAGTGCTCGCATGCTTGGTAGGTCAGGGCGCGCAGGCACTCCACCTCGGCCTTGAGTTCGGCCAGCTTGAACTGCACCCACTGCTGGTCGGCCAGTGCGCTGCCAAACAGCTTACGCTCTTGCGCCCACTCCACCGTCCACTGGATGCAGTGGGTCAGCGACTGCAGCGTGCTGGCCGCGCACCACAGGCGTTCTTCCTGGAACTGCTGCATCTGGTAGATGAAGCCCTGGCCCTCGGCCCCGATGCGGTAGCGCTGCGGAACGCGCACTTCGTCGAAATAAATCAGGCCGGTGTCGCTGCTGTTCATGCCGATCTTTTTGATCTTCTTGCCCACCTCGATGCCGGGCAAGAGCTTGCCGTTTTCGCGCATGGGCACCATGACCAGGCTTTTGTTTTTGTGGATCGGGCCTTCGCCCGTGTTGACCAGCATGCACATCCAGTCGGCCTGCAAGCTGTTGGTGATCCACATCTTCTGGCCGCTGATCACGTAGTCGTCACCGTCTTTGCGGGCCACGGTTTTGATGCCTGCCACATCGCTGCCCGCGCCCGGCTCGCTCACGCCAATGCAGCCCACCATGTCGCCCGCAATGGCTGGGGCCAAAAACTGCGCCCGCAACTCGTCGCTGCCAAAGCGCGCCAAGGCGGGCGTGGCCATGTCGGTTTGCACGCCAATGGCCATGGGGATGCCACCGCAGTCGATGTGGCCGAGCGCCTCGGCCATGGCCATGCTGTACGAATAGTCCAGCCCCGCACCGCCAAAGGCTTCGGGCTTGGTCAGGCCCAAGAGGCCCAAGTTGCCCATCTTCTTGAAGACCTCGTGCGCCGGAAAAATCTCAGCCGCTTCCCACTCGTCCACATGGGGGTTGATCTCGGCTTCGATGAAGCGCTTGAGTGTGTTTTGGATCTCGCGGTGTTCGTGGGTGTATTGCATGGGCTGTCTCCGTGGGGTTTGATTTTTTACATGCGGGCCACACCAAAGGTGGTGGCGCGGGCTTGGCGCTCTGCAGCTTCCAAGCAGGTGTCCAGACAAAAGCTCAGCACGCTGCGGGTGTCGCGCGGGTCGATCACGCCGTCGTCCAGCACCAGGCCGCTGGTGTAGAAGGCATCGGCTTGCGCTTCAAACAGGGCCACGATTTTGTCGAATTGGGCCTGCATCTTGTCGGGGTCGGGCGTGATGCCTTTGCGGGCCATGCCCGCTTCGGCCACGATCTGCATGGTGCGGGCGGCTTGCTCGCCGCCCATCACAGCCGTTTTGGCCCCCGGCCAGCTGAACAAAAAGCGCGGTGCGTAGCCGCGCCCGCACATGCCGTAGTTGCCCGCACCAAACGAGGCCCCGCACTGGATGGTGATCTGCGGCACGGTGGCGTTGGTCACGGCCTGGATCATCTTGGAGCCATGCTTGATCATGCCGCCTTGCTCGCTGTCTTTGCCCACCATGTAGCCGGTGGTGTTTTGCAAATACACAATGGGGTGGCCCAGCTGGCACATCCACTGGATGAAGTGCGTGGCCTTGTTCGCCCCGGCCACGTCGATGGGGCCGTTGTTGCTGATGATGCCCACCGCATGGCCGCCGATGCGCGCTTGCGCGCACACCGTGGCCGCGCCAAACAGCGGTTTGAATTCCAGAAAATCCGAGTCATCGACCAAGCGCAAGATGATCTCGCGCATGTCGATGGGTTCGCGGTGGTGGGCGGGCATCAGGCCCAGCAGTTCTTCGGCGTCCAGGCGCGGGGGCTTGGCTTCCCGCGGTGCTTTGTGCGCAGCCCAGTCCCAACGTGCCACCACATCGCGCGCCGTGCCCAGTGCGTGGCGGTCGTCTTCGCACAGGTATTCGCCCAGGCCCGACACGCTGGTGTGCATCTCGGCCCCACCCAGTTCTTCTTCGGTCGCCACTTCACCGGTGGCGGCTTTGAGCAAAGGCGGCCCCGCCAGAAAGGCCCGCGAGCGGCCGCGCACCATGATCACGGTGTCACTCAGCCCCGGCATGTAGGCCCCACCTGCCGTGCCCGAGCCGTGCTGGACGGTGAGCACCGGCAGGCCCGCAGCCGATAAACGCGCCAGGTTGCGAAACAAGCTGCCCCCGAGTACAAAGCCCTCGACCTTGTACTGCATCAGGTTGGCCCCGGCGCTTTCGACCAGGTGCACAAAAGGCAATTTGTTTTCGAGGGCGAGTTCTTGCACCCGCAAGATTTTTTCAAGCCCGCGCGCCTGAATGGCTCCGGCCTCGATGCCTGAATCACTGGCCACCACCATGCAGCGCACACCGCTGACAAAACCTATGCCCGCGATCATGCCGCCGCCTGGGACTGACTTGGCCGGATCGGGCGTGTCTTGCATGAAGCCCGCCAGCGCGCACAGTGGCAAGAAGGGCGCTCCGGGGTCGAGCAGCAAGGCCACGCGTTCACGCGGCAGCAGTTGCCCGCGTTTGTCGAACACTGGTTTGGATTGGGCCGAGGCCTGCGCTGCGCGGTCTTGCAAAGCATGCCACTGCGCCAAGCGGGCCAGTGCAGCCTCGCGCCGTTGCTGGGCCAGGGAGCTGTGCGGGTTCCAGGTCGATTCGAAATTCATTGGAATACCTTGGGGGTCACGGCGCGGTGAAAGCCGTCAAAGGGTTTGACGGCATCGCGTTCTTGCACATCGGGTGTGGCCACGGCTTGCTGCCAGCCCATGCGCATTTGCGGGCGGGCACCGTCCACGCGCAGCACCGTGCCGCTCACAAAGCTGGCCGCAGGCGAGAGCAAAAACACAATGGCGGCTGAGGTTTCGGCCTCTGTGCCAAAGCGGCCTTGCGGCACCGTGGCGCGCATGGCGCGCAGCATGGGGCCCGCCTCGGGCGGGTAGTGGTCCATGCCGCTGCTGGCGATGTAGCCCGGGGCCACGGCGTTCACACGCACGCCTTGCGCGGCCCATTCGAGCGCCGCCGTTTCGGTGAAGCTGACCATGCCCGCGCGCGCCGCGCCGCTGTGGCCCATGCCGGGCATCGAGCCCCACATGTCGGCCACGATGTTGACCACCGCGCCGCCGTGCGCTTGCATGCTTTGGTTGAAGCACTCACGGGCCACCAGGAAGCCACCGGTGAGGTTGGTGTCGATCACCGCTTGCCAGCCTTTGGCGCTGGTCTTGGCCAAGGGCGAGATGTATTGCCCGCCCGCGTTGTTGACCAGGCCATGGATGCGCCCGTGCTGCTGCACCACCTGCGCGATCATGGCTTTCACATCGTCCTCGCGCCGGATGTCGCAGCTGTGCCAAGTGGCTTGCCCACCGTCACCCGTGATCTCTTGCGCGGTGGCGCTCAGCTTGTCGGGGTTGCGGCCCACCAGCACCACATGCGCGCCCAGGCTGGCCAATTCGTGTGCGGTGCAGCGGCCAATGCCCGAGCCGCCGCCGGTGACCAGAATGACTTGCCCCGTGAGCAAGCCGGGGGCAAAGACCGATCGGTAAGGCGTGGAGGTGGTCATGTGGGGTCTCTCAAAAACAAGGCCAGTGCGGCATCGGTCAAATCGTCCAGCGAGGCGCGTGGGGATCTTTTCTGCGTTGTGGGTGCGGGCGGCTGGTACCACTGCACCGACCAGTTGAGCGCGCCAAAAATCATCAAGCGCGCCAGCTGCACCGGGGCTTGCAACTGCCCACGGGCGTGCAGCGCTTGCAGCACGGGCGTCCAGGCGGCTTCGTAGTCGTCCTTGATTTGCGTGATGGTCTGGCGCTGCTCTAAATTGAGGGACCGCCATTCGTACAGCATCACCGGGATGAAGTCGCTGTCAGGCCCCAGCAGCACATCGAACTGGTTGCGGATCAGGGCGCGCAGTTGTTCGCGTGGGGGCAGATCCTCAGGCAGACCCGCGCGGGCGGCTTCTTGGCGCTGGCTGGCTTGCTTCATGCCTTCGACCATCACTGCCAACAACAGGTCTTGTTTGTTGCCGAAGTGATAAAAAGGTGAGCCCGGCTGCATGCCCACCAGCGCCGCGATTTCGCGGGTGCTGGTGGCGTCGTAACCCTTGCGGTGAAACAGCTGCGCCGCCGCCGAGATCAGCGCTTGCCGCCGGTTGCCGTCGTCGCGCTCGTCCTCGGTCTTGCGAGGCCTACCGCGTGCGCGCTTGGGTTCAGCCAATTCAGCCATGCGTTCAACGCCCCGCCAAACCCATGCTGCGCGAAATGACTTCTTTCATGATCTCGTTGGTGCCGCCATAGATGCGTTGCACGCGGGCGTCGGCATAGGCGCGGGTGATGGGGTATTCCCACATGTAGCCGTAGCCGCCGTGCAGCTGCACACACTCGTCCATCACCTTGCATTGCAGGTCCGAGCACCAGTACTTGGCCATGCTGGCCGTGGTGGTGTCGAGTTTGTCTTGCAGCAAAAGTTCAGAGCACTTGTCCACAAACACGCGGGCGACTTGCACCTCGGTTTGCAGCTCGGCTAGGGTGTAGCGGGTGTTTTGGTAGTTGCCCACGGCTTGGCCAAACACCTTGCGGTCTTTCACGTACTGCACCGTCCAGTCGATGGCCGCTTGCGCTGCGGCAATGCCGCCAATGGCAATCTGCAAGCGCTCCCAAGGCAGCTGCTCCATCAGGCAAATGAAGCCCTTGCCCTGCATGGCCGCGCCGCCCAGCAGCTGGTCAGCGCTGACCTTGACGTTGTCAAAGAACAGCTCGGAGGTGTCTTGCGCTTTGAGCCCCAGCTTCTTCAAACGCTTGCCTTTTTCAAAGCCAGGCATGCCGCGCTCGATCAAAAACAAGCTGGTGCCTTTGGCGCCCGCGGCCGGGTCGGTCTTGGCCACCAAAATCACCAGATCGGCGTGCCAGCCGTTGGTGATGAAGGTCTTGCTGCCGTTGATCAGGTAAGTGCCATCGGGCTGCAAGAGCGCCGTGGTTTTGACGCCTTGCAGGTCCGAGCCCGCAGCTGGTTCGCTCATGGCGATCGCGCCCACCATCTCGCCGCTGGCCAGCTTGGGCAGGTACTTTTGCTTTTGCGCCTCGGTGCCGTAATGCAGGATGTAAGGAGCCACGATCTCGCTGTGCAGGCCGTAGCCGATGCCACTGAAACCGGCGCGCGAGAGTTCTTCCATCTGCACCACCGAATACAGCTTGTCGGCGTCTGACCCGCCATAGGCCTCGGGCAGGGTCATGCACAAAAAGCCGTTTTCACCGGCTTTGCTCCAGACGGCGCGGTCCACGAAGCCCTGCTCTTCCCAGGCCTCGTGGTGGGGGGCGATTTCCTTGTCCATGAAGCGGCGAAAACTGTCGCGAAAGGCTTCGTGGTCGGCGGTAAAAAGGGTGCGTTCGATCATGGCTGTCACCTGTTGGACTGAAGAGTGAATATTTATACAAAGCGTTTGCTTGGTAAAAGTCTATACTGTTTGCAACACATCGCAACCCCCCCGCAACACAGGGCAAACCCCCTGATGACCCCCAGGAGACAGCATGAGCGAAGCATTTGTTTATGACGCCATACGCACACCGCGTGGCAAGGGCAAAAAAGACGGAAGCCTGCACGAAGTCAAGCCGATCAGCTTGCTCTCGGGCGTGTTGCGCGAGCTGCAAAGCCGCAACCAGTTCGACACTGCGGCGGTGGACGACGTGGTCATGGGTGTGGTCTCGCCCATTGGCGAGCAGGGCTCGGTGATCCCCAAGGTGGCCGCGCTGGCCGCGGGCTGGGACTGGCGCTGCTCGGGCGTGCAGCTCAATCGCTTTTGCGCCTCGGGCCTGGAAGCGGTCAACACCGCCGCCATGAAGGTGCGCAGCGGCTGGGAAGACCTGGTCGTCGCGGGCGGCCTTGAGAGCATGAGCCGCGTGCCGATTGGCTCGGACGGCGGCGCCTGGGCGCAAGACCCCGAGACCAACAGCGCCACGCTGTTTGTGCCGCAAGGCATTGGCGCTGATTTGATCGCCACCATGAGCGGTTTCAGCCGTCACGATGTGGACGCCTATGCGGTCGAATCGCAAAAGCGCGCCACGGCCGCGCGAGCAGCGGGCTACTTCGATGGCTCGGTTGTTCCGGTCAAAGACAAGCTGGGCCAGGTCATCTTGGCGCAAGACGAATTCATCAAGCCCAGCACCACGGTGGAAACACTGGGCGGCCTCAAAGCTTCGTTCGAACAACTGGGCGCGATGGGCTTTGACGCGGTGGCCTTGCAGCGCTACCCGCAGGTCGAGCGCATCCACCATGTGCACCACGCGGGCAACTCGTCGGGCATCGTGGACGGTGCAGCGGCGGTGTTGATCGGGTCAGAGGCCGCTGGCAAAACCCACGGCCTCACGCCGCGTGCGCGCATCGTGTCGGTGGCCTTGTCGGGCGCTGACCCGACCATCATGCTCACTGGCCCCATGCCCGCCGCCCGCAAGGCGCTGGCCAAGGCGGGCCTGACGATCGACCAAATCGATTTGTTCGAGGTGAACGAAGCCTTTGCCGCCGTGCCCATGAAGTTCATGCAAGAGATGGGCGTGCCGCACGACAAGGTCAACGTCAACGGCGGCGCGATCGCCATGGGCCACCCTCTGGGGGCCACGGGCGCGATGATTTTGGGCATTCTGATTGACGAGCTGCACCGCCGCCAATTGCGCTACGGCTTGGCCACTTTGTGTGTGGGCGGCGGCATGGGCATTGCCACCATCGTTGAACGCGTTTGATCGGGGAGACATCAAAATGATTTTGAAAACACTGCGCTACGAACTGGCGGACGGCATCGCCACCATCACCTTTGACGAGCAGGGCTCGCCGGTCAACACCATGTGCCTGCAATGGCAGGCCGATTTGGCCCAGGCGGCCGAGCAGTTACTCAAAGACAAGGCCAGCATCCAGGGCGTGATCCTGGCCTCGGCCAAGTCCACGTTTTTTGCAGGGGCCGACCTGAAAGGCGTGATGCGCTCGCAAGCCTCTGACGGTGTGCGCGTCTATGCCGAGATCGAAAGCATGAAGAAAAGCTTTCGCACCATCGAGACGCTGGGCGTGCCGGTGGTCAGCTGCCTCAATGGCGCGGCGCTGGGCGGCGGCTGGGAAGTGGCTTTGATCGGCCACCACCGCATCGCCACGGCCAACCCCAAAACACAGTTTGGTCTGCCCGAAGTCACGCTGGGTCTGATTCCCGGCGCTGGCGGCATCACCAAGATGACGCGCCAGCTGGGCCTGCTGGCCGCGCAGCCTTATGTGCTGGAGAGCAAACTCTTTGGCCCCGAAGAAGCCCAAAAATTGGGCCTGGTGCACGAACTGGTGGCCAGCGATGACCAGCTGCGCCCTCGCGCTTTGGCGCACATCGCCGCAGCCCAAGGCCAGCCCGAAGCGGCCCGACACCTGTGGGACCGCAAGGACTACAAAATGCCCGGTGGTACGCCCAGCAACCCCAAGATCGCGGGCATGCTCAGCGTGGCTCCGGCCGTGCTCAAGCAAAAAACACGCGGCCTCTACCCCGCCCCCGAAGCGGCGCTGGCCGCCATGGTCGAAGGCGCGATGGTGGACTTTGACACCGCCATGCGCATCGAAAGCCGTTACCTCGCAGGCCTCATGACCAGCCAGGTGGCGCGCAACATGATCAACACCTTCTTCTTCAACATGAACAGCATCAAGGGCGGCCAAAGCCGCCCCAAAGCTGCGCCGCGCTACAAGCCGCAAAAAGTGGGCATTTTGGGCGCGGGCATGATGGGTTCGGGCATCGCGTACGCTCAAGCCAGCAAAGGCATCGCCACCGTGCTCAAAGACGTGAGCGTTGAAGCCGCTGAAAAAGGCAAGGCCTACAGCCACAAGCTCACACAAAAGCGCGTGGACAAAGGCCGCATGACGGCGGACAAACAGGCGGCTTTGTTGTCACTGATCCAGCCCACGGCCAGCGCCGCTGACCTGAAAGGTTGCGATCTGATCATCGAGGCCGTGTTTGAAAACCGCGAACTCAAGGCCCGCGTCACGCAAGAGGCCGAGCCCATGCTCGCCGAGGGTGGCTTCTTTGCCAGCAACACCTCCACCTTGCCCATCAGCGGCCTGGCTAACGCCAGCGCCAATGCGAACAAATTTGTCGGCATCCATTTCTTCAGCCCCGTCGACAAGATGCAGCTGGTGGAGATCATTCGCGGCGCGCAGACCGACGACGAAACCATCGCCCGTGCGTACGACTACGTGCAGGCGCTGGGCAAGCTGCCCATCGTGGTGAACGATTCGCGCGGCTTTTACACCAGCCGCACCTTTGGCACCTTTGTGATGGAAGGCGCGGCCATGTTGGGCGAGGGCATCCCCGCCCCGGTGATCGAAAACCTGGCCATGCAAGTGGGCATGCCGGTGGGCCCGCTCGCGGTGCTGGACGAGACGGCGCTGTCGCTGTCGGTGCATGTGCTGGACCAAACCCGCGAAGACTTGGCCAAAGAAGGCAAAACCCACACCGCCACGCCTGGTGAGCTGTTGGTCGAGCGCATGGTCAAAGAACTCAAGCGCCCCGGCCGCGCCGCAGGCGGTGGTTTTTACGACTACCCCGCTGGGCAGAAAAAAGTGCTGTGGCCTGAACTGAAAACCCGCTTTGAAAAAGCCGACGTGGCCTATAGCCAGCAAGACATCAAAGACCGCCTGCTGTACCGCCAAGCCGTGGAGACCGCCCGCTGTTTGCAAGAAGGCGTGCTGACCTCGGTGCACGACGGCAACATCGGCTCGATCTTCGGCATCGGCTTTCCGGCCTGGACAGGTGGCGCGCTGCAGTTCATCTATGGGCAGGGGGTGGATGCATTCGCCAAGCGCTGCGCTGAACTGGCTGCGAAGTATGGTGCGGGGTTTGTGCTGACGGAGGACGTGATCGCCAGCTTGAAGCAACACCAGCCGGTGTACTGACGGATTGTTTGAACCAAGCAGACCCGAGCGGGCCTGCTTGGGGTTGATGTGACGGATGTGAAATCTGTCAGCTGAGCAAATCCAGCAAGGTGCGCGCCACCACCTTGGTCGCGCGTCGCAGGTCAAGGAGTTGCACATGCTCGTCGGCGCGTTTGGCGTTGGATTCGAGCACGGTGCGGGGGCCTGCGCCGTAGATCACGCCGGGAATGCCGCGCTCCACATACAGGCGCACGTCGGTGTACAGCGGTGTGCCGATGGCGGGGATGGCTTCACCAAAGACCTGACCGCCGTGTTTCTGGATCGCGTCCACCAGTGGCTTGTTACCGGGCAGAGGTTTCATGGCGTTGGCCAGCAGCATGCGGCGCACATCCACTTTCAGCACATGGCCGCCGCGTGGGGGCTTGAAGCTGGCCGCCGCGTCTGCAATGGTCTGGCGGATGCTGGCTTCGACTTCTGCGGGGTTCTCTTCGGGGATCATGCGGCGGTCGAGCTTGAAGCTGACTTTGCCGGGCACCACGTTGGTGTTGGTGCCGCCTTCGATCAGGCCCACGTTCAAATAAGGGTGGCTGATGCCCTCGACCTTGGACGTGACCTTCAGGTATTGCGTGTTGAGAGAGAGCAGGGCGTTCAGGATGTGCACCGCGCCTTGCAGCGCGTCGGTGCCGCTGTCGGGGATGGCCGCGTGCGACATCTCGCCTTGCACGGTGACTTCCATTTGCAGGCAGCCGTTGTGCGCGGTGACCACTTGGTAGGAAAAGCCTGCGGCGATCATCAAATCGGGTTGGGTCAGGCCCTTGGCCAGCAGCCAACCGGGGCCCATTTCGCCGCCAAACTCCTCGTCGTAGGTGAAGTGCAGTTCCACGCCGCCCTTCAATGGGGCCTTGAGCGATTCGAGCGCGCGCGTGGCAAAGGTGAAGGTGGAGAAGTCGCACTTGCTCACGGCAGTGGCGCGGCCGTACATCGCGCCGTTGTGGATTTCGCCGCCATAGGGCGGGTGTGTCCAGCCTTCGCCGGGTGGCACCACGTCGCCGTGCGCGTTCAGGGCAATGGTTTTGCCTTCGCCATATTTGCGGCGAACGATCAGGTTGGTGATGGATTCGAGGCCGTAGGCTTTCACCTCGGCTGTGGGCACGGTGTGCTTTTCGGCGACAAAGCCCATGGGCTGCAGCAGTTCGGCGGTGCGCTCGGCGTGGGGTGCGTTGTTGCCGGGTGGGGTGTCGGTGGGCACTTGCACCAGCGCCTGCATGAACTTGACTTGCTCGTCAAAGTGAGCGTCGATCCAGGCGTCGAGTTGTTGGTATTGGTTTTCGGTAACGCTCATGACAATTCCGTTGCAAGTTGGTTCAAAACATGGGTGAAGGCGTCGACACACAGTTGCATGTCGTCGCTGGTGGTCGATTCGCGTGGGTTGTGGCTGATGCCCCCGTTTTCGCCGCGCACAAACAGCATGGCTTGCGGCATGACTTCGTGCAGCTTCATGGCGTCGTGGCCTGCGCCGCTGGGCAGTTTGAACAGCGGCACGCCCAAGGCGCTCACGGCACGCTCCCAGCGCGCTTGCCATTCGGGGGCACTCGGTGCAGCGGCCGCGCTCATGGTCAGCTCAGTTTTGACGCGCACGCCACGGCGCTCGGCAATGTGGTCGAGTTGTGCCATCACGTCGGCCACCAGCGCGTCGCGTTGCGCGTCGGTGGGTGCGCGCATGTCCAGGCTAAACAGGCAGCGGCCTGGCACGACGTTGATCGAGCCATTGGGCACTTGCAGTTGGCCCATCGTCGCCACGCTGTCGCCGTCTTGGGCGGCGCGTTGCTCCATGTAGAGCGCGAGTTCGGCCACAGCGCAGGCCGCGTCGCGGCGGTGGTCCATGGGGGTGGTGCCTGCGTGGCTGGCGGTGCCGAAGACCTCGCACAGGTAACGCACGCTGCCGTTGATAGACGTGACCACGCCCAGCGGGATGTTCACTTCATTGAGCACCGGGCCTTGCTCGATGTGCACCTCGATAAAGCCGAGGTACTGCGCCGGGTCGCGCTGGATTTTGGGGATGTCGTCGATGCACAGGCCCGCGTGCTGCATGGCGGCGCGCATGGTGATGCCGTCGGCGTCTTGCTGGTCCAACCAGGCGGGGTTGAACTGGCCAATGAGCGCACCTGAGCCGAGGAAGGTGGCCTTGTAGCGCTGGCCTTCTTCTTCGGCAAAGGCGACGACCTCGATACCAAAGGGCAAACGCTTGCCCTGCTGGTGCAGCTGCTGCACACAGGCCATGGGCACAAAGATGCCCAAGCGGCCGTCGTACTTGCCGCCGTTGCGCACGGTGTCGTAGTGGCTGCCCGTCATCAGGTATTTGGCACCGGCAGTGGCGGGGTGGTAGCGGCCCACCACGTTGCCCACGGCGTCGGTGTACACCTCATCAAAACCGCAGTCGCGCATGTTTTGCGTGATGCGCTGGGCGCAGGCGCGGTGGGCATCGGTGAGGTAGGTGACAGTGAGTTGGCCCTTTTCAGCAAAGCCGGGGTCACTGTGCTGGGCCAGCTTTTCTTGCCAGTCCCAGACCTGGTGGCCCAACGTGGGTTCCAGGCCAAACTTGTCGTTCAGGCGGATTTCGGCGATGCGGTGGATGTTGCGCAGGCACTCCGCCAACTCCATGTCGGGGTGGCCGAACAGGCGGCGCTCAAAGGCCTCAATGATCTGTTGTTTGCTCAAGCCCACGCCACGCGGGCCGCGCACGGCCAGGATGAAGGGCCAGCCGAACTTGGCGTTGTAGTCGGCGTTGAGTTTTTGGATCTTGGCGAATTCTTCGGGCGTGCAGTCGGTCAAGCCCGCCTTGGATTGTTCGTTGGTGGATTCGGCGGTGAGCGTTTTGCTGACCATGGCCTTGCCCGCGAGCTCCGGGTGGGCGCGGATCAAGCCCAGCTGCGCGTCGCGCCCGGCGTGCGCCAGCACTTCGCACATGGTGTGCTTGAGGTGCGCCAGCGAGGTGAAGGGGCGTTCGTTGAGCGCCTGCTCGGCAATCCAGGGCGAATGCTCGTACAGGCCGTCGAGCAGCTTGGCCGCTGCTTCTCGGCTGGCGCTGTTGAGTTGTTCCAGAGTCAGGGCCATGTTCAGTCCTTGTAGGGGTGTGTGGCTTTCCAGTGCCGTGCAATGTCGATGCGCCGGGCCACCCAGACCTTGTCGTGCGACTGGATGTGGTCCAAAAAGCGTTGCAGCGCGGTGATGCGTCCGGGGCGCCCCAGCAGGCGGCAGTGCATGCCGATGCTCATCATCTTGGGGGCGTTGTCGCCGCTCGGGTCACCTTCGGCGTACAGCGCGTCAAAGGTATCCTTCATGTACTGAAAGAACGGGTCGGCGTGCGAATAGCCTTGCGGCAGCGCAAAGCGCATGTCGTTGCAGTCCAGGGTGTAGGGCACGATGAGTTGGTGCGCATCGGTGCCGTCGCTCTTCTTCACTTTCATCCAGAAGGGCAGGTCTTCGCCGTAGTAGTCGCTGTCATATTCAAAGCCGCCGAAGTCGGCGACCAGGCGGCGCGTGTTGGGGCTGTCGCGCCCGGTGTACCAACCCAAGGGGCGCTCGCCCGTGAGCTTTTGAATGATGGCCATCGCCTCGGCCATGTGGGCACGCTCGGTGGCTTCATCGATGTTTTGGTAATGGATCCACTTGAGGCCATGGCAGGCGATGTCGTAGCCCAGTTCCTGGAAGGCGGCGGTCAGCTCGGGGTGCTTTTGCAGCGCGGTGGCCACGCCAAACACGGTGAGCGGCAGGCCGCGCTTTTCAAACTCCCGCAGGATGCGCCACACGCCCGCACGCGAGCCGTATTCGTAGATGCCTTCCATGCTGATGTGCCGATCAGGGAAGGACGCGGGGTTGAACATTTCGGACAAAAACTGTTCGGAACCTGCATCGCCGTGCAGCACCGAGTTTTCACCGCCTTCTTCGTAGTTCAAGACAAACTGCACCGCCACGCGGGCGCCGCCGGGCCATTGGGCGTGTGGCACATGGCGACCGTAGCCAATCAGGTCGCGGGGGTAGGTCAGGGTGCTGTCGTAAATGCTCATGGTCGTTTTCGCTTTAGGCCAAGGCCAGGGAGATGTCGTGGGTGGGCACTTTGCGGTCGAAGGTCAGGCTTTCCTCGACGTGCAGCAGGTGCTCGTGCATCAGGCGCACCGCCAGGTCAGAGTCCCGGGCTTCCAGTGCGGCCACGATGGCCACGTGTTCGTCGGTGGAGTGTTCGGCTTCGTTGCGCGATTGGTACATCAGCGTGATCAGTGCGCAGCGCGAGATCAAGTCGCCCAGCACTTGCGCCAGCACATCGTTGTTCATCAGCTCGGCCATGCGCACATGAAAATCGCCCAGCAACTCGGTGCGGCCCGTGATGTCGCCTTGGGACACGGCTTCGCGCTCTTGCTGAATGTGTTCTCTCAGGGCCGTGATTTGTTCGGCCGTGACTTGCTGGACGAAGGCGCGTGTCATTTCGGCTTCGAGCATGCGGCGCACCGCAAACACCTGCTGGGCTTCTTCGACCGAGGGGGCGGCCACAAACGCGCCGCGCGCGGGTTCGAGCTTGATGAGCCGGTTTTGCGACAACTGGAACAGTGCCTGGCGCACCAAGGTGCGCGACACGCCAAAGTGGTCGGCCAGCTTTTGCTCGGCCAGCTTGGAGCCGGGCAAGAGCCGGTGCTCCACAATCGCCCGCGTCAGCGATTCGACGATGTGGTGGGTGGTAGAAGTTTCCATGTCTCGCTGTCCCTCTGGGGGTATTTTTGGGTGTTCTTGTACCTGGTGCGCCAATGATAGCCAGTAAAAGCAAAATTGTATACACTTCGGTCGACCGGTTGGCGCAAGCGGCCAAAGCCCTGTCAAAACCACCCTTTTGAACCCCTTTTCAAACAAGCGAGCAACACCATGGGATTGAGCACACACGTTCTGGACACGATGCACGGCTGCCCCGCAGCAGGCATGCAGGTGAGCCTCTACACCACGCAAGGCGAGCAAGCCACCTTGGTCAAAAGCTTCACCCTGAACCACGACGGGCGCAACCCCGATGGCCTTCTTTACGACCACGCCAGCTTGCGCCAAGGCACTTACCGCTTGGTGTTCAATGTGAGCGACTACTTCAAGGCCAAGGGCGTGAAGCTGCCTGAGCCCAACTTCCTGAACAAAGTCAGCCTCGACTTCGGTGTGGCCCACGAAGACCAGCACTACCACGTGCCCCTGCTGGTCAGCCCATGGAGCTATTCGACGTATCGCGGCTCCTGAAATGAATTGGGGTCTGACCCCAATTCATTCAGGCTTGCTGAAATTCACCGGCCAGTGGCTTGGAGTACCCGTGCCACTCGGCTAAGCTTCCGTCATGGAGAGGCTTTTGGTATTCATTTGTGTGTTGGGCTTGTCCGCTTGCGGTGGGGGTGATGGCGCCAGTTTTGCACCCGATACGGGCGCATTGCACTGCGGCGTGAGCGTTGGCACACAACGCGTCATTGGCGTGGTCACTTCGGTACATGACGGCGACACGATCACGGTCGGGGGTGAGCCGATCCGTTTGGCCAGCATCGACGCCCCCGAGCTGGACCAAGCCTATGGACCCAGTTCACGCAGGCAATTGGCAAGCATGGTCTTTGGCCAGACGGTCACCGTCACCTATGCGCAAACAGATGTCTACGACCGGGTGGTGGGCACGGTGTTCACCTCAGATTGCGCACAGGTCAACCTGAGTCAGGTCCGATGGGGGGCCGCTTGGTACTACGAGGCTTACAAGTGCGAGATCGACATTCGCCAGCGCACGGCCTATGCGGCCGCACAAGCCGAGGCCAGAGCGACCCAAAGGGGCTTATGGGTGGGCAATCCAGTGGCGCCTTGGGTGCACCGCAACGGGGTAGAGGCCAAAGTGCCTGCCAGTTGTCCGCGGGGCGATGCACCTTCGATCTGACGAATTAATTGGGATCTGACCCCAATTAAGCAATTAATCCTTTAAAAAGCCTGCCCTTAAATGTCTGGGGTCTTTAAAATCGGTGTTTACCCGTTCATTGACCCCCCCCACCCCCTCTTCCCATGACCCAAGTCACCAACACCGTGCGCTTTGTGCTCGACGGCCGCATCGTCGAAGCCCAAGGCGAACGCCGCACCACCACCGTTCTCGATTACCTGCGTGAGCAACTCCACCGCACCGGCACCAAGGAAGGCTGCGCTGAAGGCGATTGCGGCGCTTGTGTGGTCATGGTGGGTGAGCTCAATGCCGCAGGCACGGGGGTGGACTATGTGGCGACCAACGCCTGCATTCAGCTGTTGCCTTCGCTGGACGGCAAGTCGGTCAAGACCGTCGAGAGCCTGAAAAAAGCCGACGGCACGCTGCACCCGGTGCAGGCCGAAATGGTCAAGTGCCACGGCTCGCAGTGCGGCTTTTGCACGCCGGGCATCGTGATGAGCCTGGTGAACCTGGTGCAGGTCTTGCCCACGCCCAACCGCCAGCAGATCACCGATTCGCTCAGTGGCAACCTGTGCCGCTGCACCGGCTACAAGCCCATCATTGAATCGGCCACCAAGGCCTGCGCCAAGCCCGAGGCGCTCAAGCTCGACGACAGCGCCGATGTGCCTTTGCTCAAAGAAATCCAACGGGCCAAGGTGCCCACCCTGAGCCTGGACGGCGACATCATCTTGCAGCCCGTGGTGCGCACCCGCAAAGGCAACGAGTTCGTCTCGCCCGCCACCCTCGCCGAGGTGGCCGACTATCTGGTCAAGAACCCCACCACCACCTTGTTGGCAGGCAGTACCGAAATCGGCCTGCAGGTCAACAAGCAGTTCTCACGCCCAGACCACATAATGTATTTGGGCAATGTGGCCGAGCTGCGTCAGGTGACAGAAACGTCCAGCGCTTGGCGCATTGGCGCTGCCGTGTCGCTCACGCAAGTCGAAACCCTGCTGGCCCAGGCTTACCCCGACTTCACCGAAGTGCTGCGCCGCTTTGGCTCACCCCCCATCCGGTCGACTGCCACGCTGGCGGGTAACATCGCCAACGGCTCGCCCATTGGCGACACCATGCCTTGCCTGATGGCGCTGGGCGCCAGCCTGGTGCTGCGCCGGGGCGACAAGACCCGCAAGGTGCTGCTGGACAACTTCTACACCGGCATGAAGAAAAACGTGATGGAACCCGGCGAGTTCATTGAAGCCGTCGAATTGCCCAAGCCCGTGGCGGGTCAGGTGTTCCGCGCCCACAAGGTCAGCAAGCGTTTTGAGCAAGACATTTCAGCCACCTGCGCGGCCATCAGCTACACGCTCAAAGGCGGCAAGCTCAGTGGCGTGAAGCTGGCCTACAACGGCTTGGCCCCATCGCCGTGCCGTGCCCCCAAGCTCGAAGCCGTGTTGGAGGGCAAGTCGCCTGCCGACGTGAAAGCGGCCGATCTGGACGCGGCGATTGCCGACAGCTTCACCGCCCGTGACGGCTTGCGCGCCACATGGGCTTATCGCGCCCTGGTGGCCCGCAACCTGGCCCTTGAATTCATCGAAGAACAGAAAGAGGTGGCTTGAATGAACGCTCCGACCCCCATCAAGAACCTGTTGCCCGCTTCCGACGTTCAGCAAGGCCAAGACATTGTTCACGAGTCCGCGCACCTGCACGTGACCGGCTCGGCCACCTACATCGACGACATCCCCGAGCACGCTGGCACCTTGTATGCCGCGCTCGTCTTGTCGCCGGTGGCGCATGGCGAGTTGATCGGCGACGGCATTGACCGCGCAGCCATCCTCAAAGAGCACGGCGTGGTGGCCGTCTACACCGCCAAAGACATTCCCGGCGAAAACAACTGCGGCCCCATCATCCATGACGACCCGTTCCTGGCCGCTGGCAAGGTCGAGTTTCTGGGTCAGGCCGTGGCGGTGGTGGTGGCGCGCGAGATGCTGTATGCCCGCGAAGCCGCCAAAAAAGCCAAGGTGCTGGTGAAAGAACTCACACCCATCTTGACCATCGAAGAGGCCATGGCCGCGAGCAGCTTCATCATGCCGCCCAAGGGCATCACGCGCGGTGACGCCGCCGCTGCCATTGCCAGTGCCCCGCACAAGATCCAAGGCACGACCCGCACCGGCCAGCAAGAACAGTTTTACCTGGAAGGCCAGATCACTTATGCGGTGCCCAAAGAAGACGGCCAGCTCACGCTGTACGTGTCGACCCAGCACCCCGACGGCAACCAACGCGAAGCCGCGCACGCCCTGAACCTGCACACCAACGATGTGGAGGTGATCTGCCGCCGCATGGGGGGCGGCTTTGGTGGCAAAGAGGGCAACGCCAGCATCTTCAGCCAGAGCGCCGCTTTGGCGGCGTTCAAGCTGCAAAAGCCGGTCAAGCTGCGCGTGAACCGCGACGACGACATGACCATCACCGGCAAGCGTCACGACTTCCGCATCGATTACGAAGTGGGCTTTGACGACAACGGCCGCGTTTTGGGCGCCAACATCACGCTCATGTCGCGCTGCGGTTACAGCACCGACTATTCGGGCCCGGTGAACGACCGCGCTTGCTTGCACATCGACAACACCTACCACCTGCCCGCGCTCAAGCTGGTGAGCCACCGCTGCAAAACCAACACGCAAAGCGCCACCGCTTTTCGCGGCTTTGGTGGCCCGCAAGGCATGTTCGGCATCGAGACGGTGATGGACGAGATCGCCATGACTTTGGGCAAAGACCCACTGCAAGTGCGCAAGCTCAACCTCTACAAAGACCCTGCCATCAGCGGCACGCCCGACACCATGACCACCCAATACAACCAGTTGATTGAAGACTGGGTGTGCGACAAGGTGATCGACCAGGTTGAGCACGAATCGAAATACGCCGAGCGCCGCGCTGCTGTGCAGGCCTTCAACGCCAAGAGCAAAACCCGCAAGCGCGGCATGGCGCTGGTACCTCTCAAGTTCGGCATCAGCTTCACGGCCACGCATTTGAACCAAGGCGGCGCGCTGCTGGTGGTGTACATGGACGGCTCGGTCAGCTGCAACCACGGCGGCACCGAAATGGGTCAGGGCCTGAACACCAAGATGGCACAAGTCTGTGCCGATGGTTTGGGCATCAGCGTGGACCAGGTGCGCATCACCGCCACCGACTCGCAAAAAGTGCCCAACGCCTCGGCCACTTCGGCATCGAGCGGTGCCGACATCAACGGCGCGGCCATCATGAACGCCACCGCGCAAATGCGCGAGCGCTTGAAGCCCGTGGCAGCCCGCATGTTGGGTTGCGCCGAAGGTGACGTGACTTTCGCGAACAACGAAGTGCACGGCGGCGGCCAATCCGTCAAGTGGGCCAATGTGACCAAGCAAGCGTACATGGAACGTGTGGGCCTGTCGGTCACGGGTTTCTACATGACCCCCGAAATCAAGTACGACTTCGCGACCCTGAACGGCCGTGCGTTCTATTACTACTGCTACGGCGCTGCCGTGAGCGAAGTCGAAATCGACACCCGCACGGGTGAGTGGTGGCTCAAGGCTGTGGACATCGTGCACGACGTGGGCCGCAGCATCAACCCCGCATTGGACAAAGGCCAGATCGAAGGCGCGTACGTGCAAGGCATGGGCTGGCTCACCATGGAAGAGTGCATTTGGGACAAGAAGGGCAAGCTGCTCACGCACGGCCCCAGCACTTACAAGATCCCGGTGGCGGGCGACATCCCGGAGCACTTCAACGTGACTTTGTTCGACAATGCCAACCTCAAGCCCACGCCTTTCAACAGCAAGGCCACCGGCGAGCCGCCCTTGATGTTGGGCTTGTCAGCCTTCTTCGCCTTGCGCGATGCCGTGGCGGCCAGTGCCGACCACAAAGCCGTGGTGTACATGGACGCCCCGGCCACGCCCGAGCGCATCCTGATGGCCTGCGAAAAAGCCAAAGCGACAGCAGGCCTGTGATGGCTTGATTTTGAGGAGCAGACGCATGTCAGACGATCCACGGTGCTGCGGCACCGGCACTTGCATCATCAATGCCGAAGGTCTGTGCTGGTGCGGCCAGCGCTGGGATGGCGAGAAGATGTGTTTTGCACCCGAGCCCGCGGTGCAGCCCCAATCAGCCAGACCCTTGGACGCAACCGCTGTCCCTGCTTCACCCACACAGCCCAAAGCGTGAGCACATCCGTGACCGAAGTGGTGGCCGACCACCCCCGGGTGGTGAGGGGCTTGCTCAACATCGCGCACGCGCTGGACCATTTGTTTTTGCTGATTTTTGCGGCGGCGGTGAGTTCCATCGCGGCCGACATGGGCCTGGCCCAATGGCAAGACCTGATGCCCTATGGCGCAGGGGCCTTCTTCATGTTCGGTCTGGGCTCTTTGCCTGCCGGACGCCTGGGCGATTTGTGGGGCCGCCGCAGCATGATGCTGGTCTTCTTTTTTGGCATTGGCGCAGCCGCTGTCTTGACGGCCTTCGCGCAAACGCCCTGGCAGCTGGCGGCATGCCTGACGCTGATCGGCGTGTTCGCTGCCATTTACCACCCGGTGGGCATTCCCATGCTGCTGGAACGCTCGTCCAATCCCGGCGCGACGATTGGCTTCAACGGCTTGGCGGGCAATTTGGGCGTGGCCGTGGCGGCCTTGCTCACCGGTTTTCTGATCCAGTGGCTGGGCTGGCGTGCCGCTTTTGTGGTGCCGGGTGTGGGCGCAATCGTTTGCGGCTTCTTGTTTGCACGCAGCTGCCCGCCCGAGGTGTCTTCGCCCGCCAAACGCAAGGGCGGCGCCAAGGTCAGCCTGCCCGCGCCCATGCTGGCGCGTGCCTTGGTGGTGATGACCGCAGCGGCGGTGACGAGCAGTGTGCTGTTCAACTTCACCACCAACGGCAATGGTGTGCTGCTGGCCGAGCGCTTTGTGGGGGTGATGGAAGACCCTGCCGCTTTGGGGCTGTTGTTGGCCGTGGTGTACGCCGTGGCTTCCTTGGCGCAGTTGGTCGTGGGGCATTTGATCAACCGATTTGCCTTGAAACCTTTTTTCCTGTTCATGGTCTTGGCGCAGATTCCCATGCTGGTCCTGGCCTCTCAGGCCCAAGGCTGGTGGTTGTTTGTGGCATTGACGGGCGTGATGGTGTTCATCTTTGGCGCCATTCCTTTCACCGATTACATGATCGCCCGGTATGTGGACGATCGCTTGCGCTCGCGCGTGTCGGGCATGCGCCTGGGTGTTTCGTTTGGCGTGAGCTCCTTGTCTGTCTGGGCTTTGGGGCCGGTGGTCAAAGCCATGGGCTTTGGTCAATCGCTCCTTTTGTTGGCCGGTTTTTCTTTGACCACCTGCCTGATTTTGAGTTGGCTGCCCAGTGCGGCCCATGAGCAAATACAACCCTCTTAAGCCCAGGTTTTTGCTCAGGGAAAACACCCCCGTCGGTCATGGGGTTCTTGCCTCTTTTGACTCTGAATCCGTGAATAATGGCGGCACTTTTGTTCAAGGATTTTCATGACAACAACTTCTGACAGCGCGAACGCCATGCGTCCGTGGTCTGTGGTTTATCCGCAGGTGGGCATTGCCCCGGATTTGCCAGCTTCCGAGCACCGCAACCTGGCGCACCTGATCCATGACCATTGCACCCGCTGGGCTCGCGACAGCCAGGCCAAAGCCGCCTTCACCTGTGTGGTGCCCAATGGCATGAACGGCAGCTTGAGCTTTGCGCAAGTGGACGCCTTGTCGGATGCCTTTGCCGGCTACCTGCGTGGCACGCTGGGGCTGGCGCGCGGCGACCGCGTCGCGGTGCAGTTGCCCAACAGCCTGTCGTATCCGGTGGTGGCCTTTGGGGTGCTCAAAGCCGGTTGCGTCCTGGTCAACACCAACCCGCTGTACACCGTCAGCGAAATGGTGCACCAGTTCAAGAACTCCCAAGCCAAGGCGCTGGTGGTGATCGACATGTTTGCCGACAAGCTGCCCGAGGTGATGGCGCAGACCGGTCTTCAGCATGTGGTGCTGGCGGGTGTGCCCGAATTCTTCCCGGCCATTCCACGCGGCATCATCCGTGGGGTGCAAAAGGTTTGGAGCAAGGTGTTGCCTCCGGTCACGGTGCCGCATGTGCGCTTGCAAGCTGCATTGGCTTTGGGCCGCGCCAGCCTCATTCAGCAGCCTGCCAAAACCTATTGGCAAGACCTGCAGCCTCACGATTTGGCCTTGCTGCAATACACCGGTGGCACCACGGGCGTGAGCAAGGGCGCCATGATCAGCCACGGCAACTTGCTCAGCAACGTGCAGCAGATGCTGGCCATGGGCTCTACCCACATGAATCCGGGCCAGGAGTGTGTGTTGACCGCGCTGCCGCTATACCACATCTTCGCGTTCACCGCGAACTTGTTGGGCTTTTTGTCCATCGGTGCGCACAACATTCTGGTGCCCAGCCCGCGTCCAGTGCAGAACCTGCAGCGCGCCGTTGAAAACTACCCGCTGACCTGGATGACGGGGGTCAACACGCTGTTCAACGGACTGCTCAATGAAGAGTGGTTTTTGGCCTACCCACCCAAGCACCTCAAGGCCTCGATCGCGGGTGGCACCGCCCTGCACAGCGCGGTGGCGCAGCGCTGGCGCGAGGTGACCGGCACGCCGATTGCCGAGGGTTATGGTTTGACGGAAACCTCGCCAGTGGTCAGTTTCAACCCCTTGAGTGGCGAGCCGCGTTTGGGCAGCATTGGCATTCCGGCACCGGGCACCGATGTGCGTCTGGTGTCTGAAACAGGTCAGGATGTGTCTTCTGGCGAACCTGGTGAGATTTGGGTGCGTGGTCCACAGGTGATGCAGGGCTATTGGCAAAACGAAGCCGAAACAGCCCATGTGATGCACGAGGGTTGGTTTGCCACGGGCGACATCGGGGTGATGGATGCCGAGGGTTTTTTCCGCATCGTGGACCGCAAGAAAGACATGGTGCTGGTCTCGGGCTTCAACGTGTACCCCAATGAAGTGGAGGACGTCATTGCCCAGATGGATGCGGTGTTGGAGGTGGCGGTGGTGGGCACACCCGATGAACGCACAGGTGAAGCTGTGCGCGCTTACGTGGTGGCCAACCCCGACCACCCTGAGGCCTTGAGTGCAGAGGCGGTGTTGGCCCACTGCAAGCAACACCTGGTCGCCTACAAGCGGCCCACTTCGGTGGTGCTGCGCGATGAGCTGCCCAAATCCCCGATCGGCAAGGTGCTGCGCAAAGACCTCAAAGCCGAAGTCAAAAACGAATTCAAACGCGCCTGAGCGCCACAGCGGAGTCACACATGGTCACCGATTTTGAAACGAAACTGCTGGGCGTGATGATGATGATCATCATGTTGGGAATGGGCGCGTCCTTGACCCTCAAGGACTTCATGATCGCGCTCAAGAGGCCGGTCGGCATTGGCATTGGCGTGGTCACCACCTACCTGCTGACCCCGATCGTCGGCTTCACGCTGGCCCATCTGGTGCTGCTGCCCAACGCCTCACAGGACGCCTCGCAGTGGTATGCCTATGCTGTGGGCCTCATCCTCATGGCCTGTCTTCCAGGCGGCACCACCAGCAACATCTTCAACTATTTCAGCAAGGGCGTGCTGTCGCTGTCCTTGTTGATGACCATCGTCTCGACTTTGCTGGCTGTGGTGATGGTGCCCCTGACTTTGGGTTTCTTCAGCATGGGCATCGATGGCAACTGGAAGATCCCTCCTGAGAATGTGGCCCAGGTGCTGTTTGTCTTGTTGGTGCCTACGGCCATTGGTATGGGCCTGCGCAAGCTCAACCCCAACATCGGCGCCACGCTGGAACTGTTGGGCGGAGCGCTCGGGGTGCTTGTCATTCTGTTTCTGATGGTGTCCTGGGTGCCGCGCAACTGGCAGCTGCTGCTCACGACGCCATGGCAAGTGTACTTCGGTGCAATTGGCCTGGGCGTGTTCGGCTTTGTCGTGGGCTACACCTTTGCCCGGCTGGTGCGACAAGACAAGCGCCGAGCCCGAACCATTGCGCTGGAGACAGGCATTCAGAACGGCCCCCTCGGTGTCCTGATCGTCACCTTGACCTTCACGGGCCTGCAGCAGCAACAGGTGCTGTTGATCCCGGTGCTCTATTCCTTGTTCATCATGCTCACCTCGACCCTGGCCACCCTGTGGTTCCGGCGCATTTCTGACCGAGAAGCCCTTTCCCGTGACCGTGCCAAAGTGGGCGCCATGAAGGCCGCCTGAGACGCCAGCCCTTTGCAGGGGCTGGCTGCTGTGCGTGTTCTCAGTCCTGACCTTCGGTCAGGGTGTCGAGCTGGAACTTGCCGCTTTTGTGCCACAGCCACACGTCGGTGTAGGTCACCTGGCTCATGTGCAGGGGCGCCGGGTAGGGCGCAGCGGCTCTGACCATTCTTTCAATTTCGCGCATGACCTGCGGGGCGTGTTTGGGGGCTCTTTGCCAGCGAATGGCTCTCACGCCGCCCCGTTGGTCGATGTCGACATTGATCACCCCCACCGCCTCCAGCATGGGGGGTAAGCGGCCTTTGAAGATGCGCTGTTGGTGTTGGGCATACAAATGGGTGGCGGCATCTCGTCGGTATTCTTTGGCATTGCGTGCCAAGGATTGTTTGACGTTCGATGGCGGGATGAATGCTGGACGTTCGGAAATCTGGCGTTCAGGAATCAGGCGTTCGGGCATGGGCACGTGGGGGCGTGGCGGCTCTGGCAAGACCTGTGGCTGTGCTGGCACGGTGACGGCTTGCTGGACTGGCGCAGGTGGCGTGCTGCAACCACTCAACCATGTCAGGCCCACGGCCCCCAGCGACATGCCGATGCGGACACTTAAACTGTGTTTTGTTCGTGCCTGATGTGTCATGAACGATGCAACTCCTTGGCATACTCAGCGCCTGTCGGGGCGATTGTGTCATTGGCCGTCGAGCTTGGCGAGTACCTGATGGATGATTGGATACAAAAGTGAACTGGATGATTGCGGCCTGGCGTCGCTTGCAGCAAGAGTCGGCTGTGCTGGTGACGGTGGTGGCAAGCCAGGGGTCTGTTCCCAGAGGTCCCGGCACGCCCATGCTGGTGTTCGCCCAAGGTGAATCGGGCACGATTGGCGGCGGACACCTGGAGTTTCAGGCACTGGCGCATGCCCGCCAGTTGCTGTCCGGGCATGCTGTGCCCAGGCATTTGCGTCAGGTGCTCGGGCCCAGCTTGGGGCAATGTTGCGGTGGCGTGGTCGAGTTGTCGTTTGAGCAGGTCAGTGCTGCCGATGTGCCGCGTTTGCGCACGCAACTGGTGCCACCGCGCACCCCGCTGGCGCTGTTTGGTGGGGGGCATGTGGGCAAGGCCCTGGTGCACACGCTGGCTCCCTTGCCCTTTGCTGTGCGTTGGGTGGACAGCCGCGACGAGATTTTTCCCAGCGATGTGCCCGAGGACGTGGCCTGCGAGCATTCCAACCCGGTGCATGCGGCCGTGGCCGATCTGGACGCGGGCAGCCGGGTGTTGGTCATGAGCTTCAGCCACGCTGAAGACCTGGACATCGTGATCGCGTGTTTGAAACGTCAGCGGGAACAGGGCGACTTGCCCTTTGTAGGCCTGATCGGCAGCCACACCAAATGGGCCACCTTCCGGCACCGACTGGAAGACCGTGGGTTCAGTGCCGAAGAAATCGCGCACATCACCTGCCCGATCGGCGTGCCGGGGATCACCGGCAAGGAGCCCGAAGTCATCGCCGTGGCGGTGGCGGCACAACTCCTGCAAACGCTGTGAAGGCCTGAGCAGGTGTCTGGTTCGCCGGCTTGGCGGTGTTTTGCTGGTTTTCCCTGATCCCCTTCACGGAGAAAAACTGGATCAGCGACCTTAAACTGTATACACTTCGGTGCACTGGTCGCAGCGGCGCAAGAACTCTCAAGTTCATGTTCGCGACCGAATACCCGCTCACAGGGCCCGCGGTGGTGAGAGGGTTGGAGAATCCTGCATGGAACCGTATTTGTTGGAATGGGCCAATTTGTTGCTGCGATGGGTGCATGTCATCACCGCCATCGCCTGGATTGGCTCCTCGTTTTACTTTGTCTTTCTGGACAACAACCTGCAAAAACCCAATTCACCCGATCTGCTGGAAAAAGGCGTGGGTGGCGCGATGTGGGCGGTGCACGGCGGCGGTTTTTACAACCCCCAAAAATACATGGTGGCCCCCAAAAAAATCCACACCAAACTGCATTGGTTTTATTGGGAGAGTTACTCCACCTGGTTGAGCGGCTTTGCGCTCTTCACCGTGATGTACCTCTACAACGCGGGCACTTTCTTGATCGACAAGTCCCTGATGGACTGGACGCCCGTGATGGCAGGCACGGCCGCTGTGGGCATGCTGGTCGCCTTTTGGTACGTGTACGACATCATTTGCCGCGTCTTTGGTTTCCGCGAAAACGGCGAGCTGATCGTGGCGGGCCTGATGATCGTGGTGGTGGCCTTCTCGTCGTGGCTGGCCAACGAGCTGTTTGCGGGCCGTGCCGCCTTCTTGTTGGTGGGCGCGATGATCGCCACCGCCATGAGCGCCAACGTGTTCTTCTGGATCATTCCCGGCCAGCGCAAAGTGGTGGCCGCCATGACCTCAGGCGAAACGTATGACGCCAACGCCCTGGCCATCCACGGCAAGCGCGGCAAGCAGCGCAGCGTGCACAACACCTATTTCACGCTGCCCGTCATCTTTGCGATGCTGAGCAACCACTACAGCTTTTTGTACACGCACGAGCACCGCTGGGTGCTGCTGTTTGTGATGATGCTGGCCGGTGCCTTGATTCGCCAGTTCTTTGTGCAGCGCCATGCCTTCCACCTGGGCCGCGCTGCGAACCCCTGGCCTTTTGCGGCCGTGGGCGTGGTGATGATTTTGGGCGTGATCGTGGCCCTCAAGCCTGCTGCCCCCGTGGCCTCGGCTGCCCCGGCGGCACCTGTGAGCTTTGCCCAGGTGCAGGTGCTGGTGGACAAGCATTGCCTGAGTTGCCACAACGCGCAGGTGCAGATGAAAAACGTGCGTCTGGACAGCCCTGAACAGCTCAAGCAGCACGCGCAAAACGTCTACCAGCAGGTGGCGGTGACCAAACAAATGCCCATGGGCAACGCCACCGGCATGACCGAAGAAGAACGCGCGATGATCGGGCGCTGGTTTGTGGCGGGGGCGAAGCTGGACTGATGGGCTGGACAGGCTTGTTCGGTTCACGCCGAGCTGCCGTCACCCATCCTGCTGCGGCAGCCCCCAGCCCTGCCGCAGTTCAAGCGGGTTTGTCCGGCGGTGTTTCAAACTGATCGGCGTTCTTGCCCTTGAAGGGCGCATAAAACGCCTTGATGGCGACCATGTCTTTCTCGATGTCGCCCGTGGGGTAGAACAGCGGGCCCAGGCCGCTGAGTTTGCGCGAATAGTCCATGTAGGCCATCACGATGGGCACCTGCGCTTGCAGCGCGATGTAATAAAAGCCGGTTTTCCAATAGCGCGTTTTGCTGCGCGTGCCTTCGGGGGGCACCACCAGGTGCACCGAACCTTCGGCTTGGACCAATGCTTGGGCGCAGGAGTCCACCAAGTTGGACGCTTGCGAACGGTTGACGGCAATGCCGCCCAGCCAGCGCATGACCGGACCAAATGGAAACGAGAAGATGCTGCTTTTGCCCATCCAGTAAATCTGCAAGCGCAACACATACGCCACCATCAGGGTGTAGGGCAGATCCCAATTGCTGGTGTGCGGCGCTGCAATGACCACGCATTTGGTGACACCGGCAGGCAAGCTGCCCTCGACCTTCCAGCCTGTGACTTTGAGAAATGCCAACGAGAGACCGCGCAAGGCGGTGTTGACGACGGGGGTGTCAAAAATGGTGCGGTGCATGAAAGAAGTTAAACCCCTGAAATGACGGCGTCCATGGCCGCCATGAGTGTGCTGGCGTGCGGTGCCAAATTGCCCACCACTTGCCGCAACTTGCGCGTGGGTAGGGGTGCTGTGTAGTGGGCCAGTGCGCGCAGGCGCTGGCCGTTGACTGTGACCAGGGGGCAAAGTTTGTCAGGTGACTTTTTGGCAAACTCCACAGTGGCCAAAGGAATGGTCATGCGTGTGGCCAATGCATCGAGCAAGTTGCTTTGGACCACCACCACATAGGGAATGCCGTGGGCAGCGCTCTCGCTGGGATTGGCGTAAACATCAAACTGCGCCATCGCGGTTTACCAAGGCCGCAAGTCGGCACCAGGGATGCCTTGCTTTTCTACCCAAGTGTTTTGTGCGGCAATCCAATCGCCAAATTCAGTTTCAAACTTTTTTTTGCGCGCTGCCAGACTGGTCGAGTTTTGGTTGGCTTGCAAAGCCCGGTACTGGTCTGCCGAGAGAATCACGGTGTCAATTTGGCCTGCTTTCTCAACAAACACAGGCTCGCGCTTGGCGAGGGCGCAAATGCTGCCAAAACGGTTTTTGGCTTCGGTGGCGGTGATTTGCATGGCGTGCTCCAGGTGCTTGGCTATTTTAGCTAAAGGCATCCAGAGTTTGGTTTTTCAAACTGCCCCCAGCGCCAGCTGCATCGCCAACTGGTTGTGCCGCTCAATCAGTGGGCCCATGTCCACCGTCGCAATTTCGCCTTGGCGCACCACCACGCGCCCGTTGACGATGGTGTAGTCGGCGTTGTCGCTGGCGCACAGCAGCAGCGCCCCCACCGGGTCATGCACCGCGCCGCCCGCCATGCTGAGGGTGTCGGTGCGGAACATCGCGATGTCGGCGCAAAAGCCTTCTTTGATTTGCCCCAGTTCTTGGGCGCGGCCCAGCACTTCGGCGCCGCCGCGTGTGGCCAGGCGCAGGGCGTCGCGGGGTGTCATCTCGGCGGGGCCATGGTCACAACCAAACGGCTCCAAGGCGCGGCCCACTCGCGCCAGCAGCATGGCCTGGCGCGCTTCGTTCAGCAAATGTGCCGCGTCGTTGCTGGCGCTGCCGTCCACGCCCAGGCCAATGGGCACGCCCGCGTCCAGCATTTTGCGCAGGGGCAAGATGCCGCTGGCCAGGCGCATGTTGCTGCAGGGGCAGTGGGCAATGCCGGTGCGCGTGCGGGCAAACAAATAGGTGCCTTCGTCGTCCAGCTTCACACCATGGGCGTGCCACACGTCGTGGCCGACCCAACCCAAATCCTCGGCGTATTGCGCGGGTGTGCAGTTGAACTTTTCTTTCGTGTACGCGACATCGTGGTCGTTTTCGGCCAGGTGGGTGTGCAGGCGCACGCCGTGGGCGCGGGCCAGCTTGGCAGATTCCCTCATCAGGTCCTGGCTGACGCTGAAGGGCGAGCAAGGGGCCACGGCCACATGTGTCATGGACCCGTAACTGGCGTCGTGCCACCTTTCAATCAGGCGCTGGGTTTCTTTCAGAATGGCGGGTTCTTGTTCGACCACGCTGTCGGGGGGCAGGCCGCCTTGCGACTGCCCCACGCTCATGCTGCCACGCGTGGCCGTGAAGCGCATGCCCATGGTGTGCGCCGCTTCGATGCTGTCGTCCAGCCGCACGCCGTTCGGGTAGATGTACAGATGGTCACTGCTGGTGGTGCAGCCACTCAGCAGCAGTTCGGCCATGGCCACTTGGCCCGACACCCGCACCATTTCGGGCGTGAGGCCGACCCAGATGGGGTACAGGCCTTGCAGCCAACTGAACAGCTCGGCGTTTTGCACGCCCGGTATCGCCCGCGTGAGCGACTGGTACATGTGGTGGTGCGTGTTGATCAGCCCCGGCACCACCACATGGCGGCGGGCGTCGATCACTTCATCCACCTGCTTGACCAGTTCGTCGGTGTTTTCGGTGGCAGGGATGATGCGCTCGATGTGGCCATCGCGTATCAGGAGCGAGGCGTCTTGGAGTTCGGTGTTGGCATCGTCCATCGTGGCGATGCAGCGGGCGCGGTGGATCAGCAAAGTGCTCATGGACTTGTCCTGGGCTAGGGGTGAAACAAGTCGCGGCCGAATCCCCTGGTGCCCCCACAAGAAGCGGGGAGGGCGAGCACCGCGTTGCCGAGCGTACCGGGCTGTGCTGAGGCCCAGATTTTAAGCAGACGCCGTTCGACGGGCGGTCGTCAGTGCGACGCCCTTTTCACATCGACAAGTACTCGCTGCGGATTTGAATGCTAGGCGATTCACGCAAGACCCTGTTCTGATCATCGTTAAATGTCATATGCTTCCGAGCGGGGCTTGCCCTTGCAAACTTTCTCCAGTTCAAATACATCACGTCATGAATCGTCTACCTGTTCATTGGCCCGGCCCTGAGGTTCTTGCTCAGTTGCGTAGCTGGGGCTTCGATGCAAACATGCCAGAGGTCAAAGCTTTTTACAGCCTCCGGTTGGCCGAACAGGATAAAACCGGTCTTGAACTCGTCGCCAACCAAGCTTACGGCCCACACTCGCGCCAGCGAATGGATGTTTATCTCCCACAAACCCCTGGCAACAACCGACCTGTGCTGCTTTTTTTGCATGGTGGCGGTTTCATCCGTGGCGATAAATCAGACCGGGCCAACTTGGGTTGGTGGGGTGCGCGGCAAGGCTTTGTCACTGTGTTGGCCAATTACCGTCTCGCGCCTGAAGTGCAATGGCCGTCGGGGGCCGAAGATGTGGTGGCTGCTTGCCAACACTTGCGGCAGCGGTGTGAAAGTTTTGGAGGGGACCCTGGGTCTATCGTTCTTGCGGGTGAGTCTGCTGGGGCCGCACATGTTGCAGCTGCGGTGTTGATCCGATCTTTTCAGCCTGAAGATTGGAAAATCGCCGGTGCATTCTTATTGTCGGGTCCTTATGACGCGCAACTCGAACACATGGCGCGCGGCCCATTGGGCATTCCGACACCTGACCCGCGCAACGATGCGTATTTTGGTGCCGAACGCGCGGATTGGCCCGCAGCCAGCATCCTCGAGCGCATTGACGCTAAGCCTTTTCCACTGGTGGTGGCAACAACCGCGCGTGACCTGCCACAGATGCAGGTGCAAGCGGGTGCATTGTTCTCTCGTCTTGTAACCCAGCATGGCTTCCAGCCGGATTGGCTCGTGGTGCCCGAACACAACCACTTTTCAGCAGTGGCAGCGCTTGGAACCGAGGACGAAACGCTGGCCAGTCCACTGGCTGAATTCGTGAGATTTTGCGCCTCTCAACGAGCCCTTCAAGCATAGCGCTTGAGCAAGTCACTCAGGTGTTCTGCGGCCGGTGTCAGCGGCATGTCGGCCCTTCTCAAAAACACAATGTCGGGTGCAGTCAGATGTTCACGCACAGAAATTACCTGAAGTGCATGTTGCGTTAATGCAAATTCGGCCCACTGGCGTGGCAGCATGGTGAGCAAGTCTGAGTGCGCCAACGCGACCAAGAGCGACATGGCCGAATTCGCCTGAAGCCGGATCTGTGGCAAGCCGAGCTTGAATCGTGAAAAAACCTCATTGAGGTCCTCTGCGGCAACGACATCTAACGAAGGCGTGGCCCAGTCGGCATTGCACAGATCCTTAAGAGAGCGGGCAGCCGCCAGCGGGTGCCCTTTGCGGCCCACAACGATGCGCGTGTTTTCAAAAAGCTTCTCCGCGATCAAGCCTGGTGCAGGTGCTGCTTGCGAGGCCGCACCCAAATAGAAATCGATGGTTCCATTGCGCAGCCCAGGCTCAATGGCAGGGTAAAGACCCTCGATGACCTTCAGTGTCACGCCAGGATAGCGTTGACGAAACGGCCCCAACGCTCCAGGCAGCATGCCCAGATGCGGCATGATGGACAGGCCCGCCACCACTGTGCCCATGGCCCCACCTTGAGCTTGTGCTATTTCTTCTTCTGCTCTCCTGAGCTCGTTGATGGCAGAGCTCGCACGCTGGTAAAAAAGTCGACCCATGGGCGTCAAAACCATGCCACGGGCATCGCGCTCAAACATGGGATGGCCCAGCTCATGCTCCAAATTACGGATGCTCCGGGTCAGCCCTGACTGGACGACGTTCAGGTGCCTGGCAGCGCCACGCAAACTGCCATGCTCCACGATGGCCACCAGGTCGCGAAGTTGATTGAGTTTCATGAGCGTGTTCTCTTTTTGTGAACGGACAGCATATTTTGCCCTCTCTTTGAGAACCCCAAGAAGTTCTAGACTGCGCCTCAGACCGTTCCATTGAAGCGGCATCCACCACTTGGAGACCCACATGCAATTGAGACCTTGCCTCGCCCTGACACGTCGGTTCTTGGGCGCCGCCACTCTGGCCACCGTGGCCCTGATGAGCACTGCTGCCATGGCCCAAAATTGGCCCAACAAGCCTGTCAAGTTGATCGTTCCTGCAGGCGCTGGTGCTGCGCCCGATGTCATCGCCCGTCTCTTGGGCGAGCGCCTGAGTCAAGCCTGGGGTCAAGGTGTGGTGGTAGAGAACAGACCTGGCGCGGGGGGGATCCCTGGCATGTCGGCGTTGGCGCGCTCGCCCAACGACGGCTACACCATAGGCTTCGTTCCAGCAGCCATGGGCACCATCACCCCGCTGGTTTACAAAAATCCCCAGTTCAACCCGGATACCGATCTGACTTCCGTGGCGACGATTGGTACCAGCACATTGGTGATGGTGGCCAATCCATCCACAGGCATCAACAATCTGCAGGACCTGGCCCGGTTCTCCAAGGCCAACCCTGGTAAGGCCAACTTTGCGGCACCGCAACCCAACTCCCTGCCGCACTTGGCGACAGAAATGATGAACAAGATTGGTGGCATGGGCATGACGCCCATTCCCTACACTGCGCCGCCTGCAGCCCTGGCAGGCCTGCTCGCTGGCGATGTCCTGATGACCGCTGACGGTGTACCCAGTCTGATCAGTCATATTCGCAGCGGTCGTGTGAAGGCACTGGCGGTCACCTCCGCGCAGCGTATGCCCGGTCTGGACGTTCCAACGGTGGCTGAGACTTATCCGGGCTTTGATATGGTGGGTTGGTTTCAGATCATTGCACCAGCGGGCACACCCGCTTCAGTGGTTGACAAAATCAGTGCCGATGTCAACCGCATCCTGCTGACACCCGAGATGACGACCCGCCTCAATGACATGGGCGTCTATCATCGTGCTGACTCGCCTGCCGCTGCACGCGAATTCTTCGCATCGCAACAGCGGGCCATGCGAAAAATGGTGGGTGAACTTGGCATCCAGCCCCAATAAATTTCTAATTTCATCCCAAAAGAATCGCCATGAAACTCATCAGTTATACGCATGACAAGGCCTTACGCTATGGCGTCTTGTCCGACCAAGGCGTGATCGACATGCGCCAGTGCATGGACAACGCGCCCACCTACATCAATGACTTTTTTGACCAAGCCTGCGGCAACGCCACGCTAATGGCCAGCATCGCCCATCGGGCATTGACTGCACACACCACACCACTGAGCCAAGTCAGCCTGCTGCCGTGCGTGCCACGCCCCAGCAAAATCATTTGCTTAGGTGTCAATTACCACGACCACGCCGCCGAGGGTGGCAACAAAGTGGCCGACTATCCCACCATCTTTTTCCGCGGCCCTTCGTCATTGGTCGCGCATGACGGCGTCATCCCCATCCCCCCTATATCCACATCACTGGATTACGAGGCCGAGTTGGCCTTGGTGATTGGCAAGACCACGCGCAACGTGAGCGAGTCTGAGGCGCTGGACTCGGTGTTTGCTTACGCCTGTTTCAACGATGCAACATTTCGCGATTACCAGCGCAAAACGACGCAATGGACCGTTGGTAAAAACTTTGACCAAACGGGCGGCTTTGGCCCCCACCTGGTGACCGCTGACGAATTGCCGCCAGGCTGCGTAGGCTTGCACATAGAGTCGCGCCTGAATGGGCAGGTCATGCAAAGCGCCAGCACCACCGACATGGTGTTCCATGTGGCCCCGACGATTGCCATGATGTCTGCCTGCATGACCCTGGAGCCTGGGGATGTGATCGTCATGGGCACGCCTGCGGGCGTAGGCTATGCCCGCAAACCACCTGTGTGGATGCAGCCCGGAGACCGCATTGAAATTGACATCGAAGGCATCGGTATTCTTCGCAACACCATTGGTTTGCTGACTGCCTGAACGCTGCTCATGATGAAAAATGTCACACGTGAAAACCTGACCGAAACGGTCAAAAGCAGCTTTTCTCACATCGATGGTGATCGCCAACGCCATTTGGTCAACCGTCTGGTGCACCACCTGCACGCATTCGCAACTGAAACTGGCCTGAGCCATGAAGAGTGGCGCAACGGTATCGCTTTCGTACACCGGATGGCCGAGATCAGCAGCCCCTCGCGAAGCGAATTCACCTTGCTGTCAGATGTGCTGGGGCTGTCCTCTTTGGTGGACCTCTTGGCAGCGCAACCGAATGCGACAGAAGGGAGCGTGCTCGGCCCCTTCCATACACGAGGCTCACCCTGGTTGGACAACGGCTGCAACTTGATCAAAGACAACGCGGGCGAGGCGGTGCTGATTCAAGGCCGCGTGACCGACACCGAAGGTCAACCCCTGTCAAACGCCACCATCGACTTCTGGCAAAACGCCGACAACGGCATGTACTGGCAATTGGACGACAGTCAGCCCCAGGACAATCTGCGCTGCCAGATCAAGGTACAAGCCGACGGCAGTTTCGAGCTGGCCACCATTCGCCCGCGC
This sequence comes from Comamonadaceae bacterium, assembly GCA_027484105.1. GTDB lineage: Bacteria > Pseudomonadota > Gammaproteobacteria > Burkholderiales > Burkholderiaceae_C > Limnohabitans_A. Next base: position 111,140 of record JAIXUG010000005.1, on the reverse strand, counting down.
CCCTATCTGGTGCCGACGGACGGTCCGGTGGGTGAGTTGCTTCGCCTGTCGCACCGAGATGCTTGGCGTCCAGCCCATTACCACGTCATCGTGGAAGCGCCAGGCCACCGCAGCTTGATCACCGAAGTGTTTGATGCAGCAGACCCCTGGCTGGACAAGGACGCCGTCTTTGGCGTGCGCGCCTCACTGGTCTGCGACTTCAAGACCGCATCCGATCCGGCCACCACCAAACGGCTGGGGTTGCCATCGCAGTACCTGGCGATTGACCTGCCAATCAGATTGGCCCGCGAAGAATGATCTGGTTTCTCCATTCCCGTTTCACGGGTCCCATCATCTTGACCTAACCAGCATGGCCTCAACTCTCATCGTCGATGTCCTCATCGCTGGCGGCGGCCCTTGTGGTCTGATGCTGGCCATCGAGTTGGGTCGGCGCAACATACGCTGCCTGCTGGTGGATGCCAAACCCGGCACCGCCTTCAACCCGCAGGCCAACGCCACACAAGCGCGCACCATGGAGCATTTCAGACGCCTGGGCTTTGCCCATGAAGTCCGCAGCATGGGTTTGCCGCCTGACCACCCCACCGACATCGCCTACCTCACACGCTTTGCGGGCATCGAGCTGGCCCGCCTGCGTTTGCCCACAGCCGCCGCTGCACCCCAGGTGATCAAAAACATGTCGGGCTCATGGAGTGCAGCCGAACTGCCGCACCGGGTGTCGCAAAAATATGTCGAAGTCTGCCTGTACCGCCATGCGCAGCAACAGGCGAGCGTCGACATGCGCTACGGTTGGCTATTGACGACCTTTCAGGACACTGGTGATGGCATCGACGCGACGGTTCAATCGGTGAACGGAGATGAGTCGCTGAACGTCAAGGCCGCGTACCTGGTGGGCGCAGACGGTGCCCGCAGCTTTGTGCGCCACGAGCTGGGCATCGCCTGGGGCGGGGCCACCGGCTTCAAGCGGAAATTCATGGGCGGCAAGATGCTGGCGGTTTACCTTAAGGCCCCCGACTTTTATGCCCGCAACCCGAACGACCGGTCCTGGATGTACGTGGTGGTCAATCCCGAATTGCGCGCCTTCATCATGTCGGTCGATGGCGTGAGCGAATTTGCCTTCCATATCCAGATGGCCGATGATGCCGCCACTGAGGCCCTGTCCGAAGCCGATGCTCGGCGCCTGTTTGCTCAAGCCTATGGCCAAGCGATTGACATCGAAATTTTGTCGATGGCCACCTGGATGGCCGGACACGCATTGGTGGCTGAGTCTTTTCAGCAAGGCCGGGTGTTCCTGGGAGGGGATGCGGCCCATCTGTTCACACCCACGGGGGGGCTCGGGTACAACACTGCAGTCGAAGACGCGGTCAACCTCAGCTGGAAGCTCGCCAGCGTTCTCAAGGGCCAAGCACCCGTGGCCTTGCTCGACAGCTATGCCTTAGAGCGCCACCCACTGGCCATGCGCAACACGGGCTATGCGCGGCAGTTTGCGGACTCCATCGGCTTGTTTGAAGCGGCGCCTGAACTGGAAGCCCCGAGTCCTGAAGGTGAAGCTGCCCGAGCCACAGCCTCGGACTACCTGAACGGGCATGTGCGACGCGAGTTCAACATCCCGGGCGTGACTTTTGGTGGCCGCTATCACGGCAGCCCGATCATTGTGGACGATGGCACCACGGCACCGCCCGATGCAGCCAACAGTTACATGCCTTGCGCCACGCCAGGTGGCAGACCGCCACATGCGTGGCTGCCCGATGGCCGATCACTTTTTGACAGCTTCAACTTCGAATGGACGCTGCTGGTACTGGGCGACGCGCCGCCGAATACTCAGAATTTCGTGGATGTGGCCCATGATATGAATCTGGATTTGAAAGTGGTAACGCACCCTGGTCCAGACATCTTGGCGCTCTACGAGTTGCCCTTGGTCCTGATACGCCCCGACCAGATCGTGGCATGGCGGGGGCACGAAGCCCATCATGCAAAAACCGTCCTCGCTCAGGTACTGGGTCATGGCACGATCCCTAATGACCCATCCATCAGCGCCTCATGATTGGGCATTGACTGGCAGTAATTTTTCAAAGCGGGATTTCCATGGGCACAAGCACCCATCACCCCTACGGGCTTCGCATCTAGACTGAACATGGAAACCGGGGGGTGATCAACCTCTTTTGGGACACTCCTCAGGCTGGCTGCCAATTGACTTGACGAAGCCTGCTCACCGTAATCACTGTGCATGCATGTCTGTTACCGGTTAAGAACTGTCGGCGGTATGTTGATCCTTGAAGTCCGGTTCAGGCTGGTAGCAGACATTGATAAGTTCAAGCCAAAAGGCGGGCCTTGAACAGTAGACTTTTTCTACGATAAATCCTCTGTCAGCAATACGCCAGCTGAGATGATGAAATCAGCTGCGCCCTGAATATCGCGGGTAAGCGCGTTGCTGGCAGCCTTTGCATCTTTTTTTTTCAGTGCAGCGATGATTCGACCATGATGCTCTGCTGAGACGTGTTCGCTGACCCGCGCCGATCCAGAGCGAAAGTCATAGTTCACTATAGGACCTATGCGCAACCAGAGAGACTCAATCATCTCGAGCAGCATTGGCATGCGGGCTTGGCTGTAGATGGCGAAATGCAGTTCTTTGTTGAGAGCAACCAGTTTTGAGGGGTCTGGTGATTTCTGCAAATTTTCATCGACAAAATGATCATGCGCAGCTTGGATCTCTTTCAGTCCTGCTTCGTCAACAAGCCTTGCAGCTTGGGCGGTTGCGTAGCCTTCGAGATTGATCCTGATGTCGGTTATTTCGCGAAATTGACTGACCGTCAAGGTCGGCACCCTTAGGGTCCGGTTGGGAAGAACCTCGAGGGCCCTTTCTGACAACAATCGACTGACCGCCTCCCTCACTGGCATAACACTGACACCCAGGCTCGTTGCCAAAGTGCGCAATGAGAGTTGTTCACCAGGCATCACGCTGCCACTCATGAGCAACTCACGCAGTTGTATGTAGGCGTCTCCGCTGAGAGTCTTGCGAATAACAGGCGTGATGAGGGTTGAAACATCCATAGGTTAGTGTAGCGCCTCCGTTGCGCCTTCGAGGGCAGGTTACAGGGTTTTCACCATGTTTAACTGTGATCACAGATACTATGATCACAAAAAATTCAGGGCCAATTTTTTTCTAGGCCCATAAATCACTTGGAGATCGGAATGATCAATACGCACTTCAAAAACCGGTGTCTGCGTTATTCCGGTAGCAGGAAAAAAGCAGGCAAATCGCCTGAAGGCACTAATCCCTGACTCGGATGCACTGTGCGTAAGCGATGACTAAGCAGAACACCGACACAGTAACTTGAAGGAATCAAATTGACTTCACATGTGAACACTGAACGATCATCCCAACCTGTTGCTGTCATTGGCGCAGGCTTAATTGGACGCGCTTGGGCGATCGTCTTTGCACGTGCGGGCCATCCGGTTCGGCTACACGACACGGACGCAGGTGCGATGGCGGGTAGCCTGGCTTATATCGAAGAACGCCTGCATGAGCTGGCTGGATTCGGTCTGCTCCAAGACTCCGTAGAAAAAACCCTCTCGCGTATCAACTGTGAACCCAATCTTGCAGACGCCCTTGTTGATGTCGTATTGGTGCAGGAGAACGTTCGCGAAACACTGGAGGCGAAGGTCGCCATATTCACACAACTGGATGCCCATTCGCCACCCGATGCAGTGATCGCAAGTTCAACTTCATGGTTGCCTGCGTCGACTTTCACAGCCAAGCTGCCTGGCCGCAATCGATGTCTCGTTGGACATCCCACGAACCCTCCATACCTAGTCCCTCTGGTTGAGCTTTGTCCTGCTCCGTGGACCGACCTGAAAGTGATGGAAAGAGCCCACGCAATTTACTCGGGAGCTGGTCAGACCCCCGTGTCGTTATCCCGCGAGATTCCAGGTTTCTTGCTCAACCGTGTGCAAGCAGCTGTTCTCAACGAGTGTTTCACTCTTTTCGAACAAGGCCTTGCCAGCGCCGACGACATCGACAAAGTACTGAAAGAAGGGCTTGCCTTGCGCTGGTCGTTCATGGGTCCGTTCGAGACCATTGACCTCAATGCACCAGAGGGAGTGAGGGACTATGCAAAACGCTATGGCCAGCAAAACCAAAAAACCATGGAAGGCGTGAAAGCCTTCAGCTGGTCTGATGAAACAGTAGCCCTCTTGGACGTTGAACGTCGCAAGAAACTGAGCATTGAAGACATCAAAACACGCTCAGCGTGGCGCGACCGTCGCCTCATGGCTTTGGCCGCACACAAGCGAAACGCGCCAAATACCTGACCCTCTACCTAACCAAAAAAAATCATGTCTAGAAAAGTCATCATCACATGCGCTGTCACCGGGGCCATTCACACGCCGTCGATGTCCCCCTATCTTCCGGTTACACCAGCTCAGATTGCTGAGGCTTCAATCGGGGCTGCGGAAGCGGGCGCAGCCATCGTGCATCTTCATGCACGTAACCCCATAGATGGAAGTCCATCGCAAGACCCGGCGCTATTCCGGCAATTCTTGCCTCAAATCAAAGCTGCGAGCAATGTAGTCATCAATCTCACGACAGGTGGTGCACCTACCATGTCCATCGAAGATCGGCTTCGCCCTGCACATGAATTCAAGCCTGAAGTTGCCTCGTTGAACATGGGCTCAATGAACATGGGTCTGTTTCCCATGCTCAATCGCTTTAAGGAATTCAAGCACGATTGGGAGCTGCCGTACCTTGCTGGCAGTCACGACAGAATTTTCAAGAACACATTTACCGATATCGCTCGCATTCTTCAATCATGCAGCGAAAACGGCACTCGCTTTGAGATCGAGTGCTATGACATCGGACACCTCTACACAGCCGCTCACTTTATCGAGCTAGGTTTGATCAAACCTCCTTTTCTGATTCAGTCAGTCTTTGGCATCCTGGGAGGCATTGGCGTACACCCGGAAGACGTTCTTCATATGCGCCGCACCGCAGATCGTTTATTCGGCAACGATTATCAGTGGTCAGTTCTTCCAGCAGGTCGCAGCCAAATGCCTATAGGTGCCCAGTCCGCAGCTCTAGGTGGGCATGTACGTGTTGGGCTTGAAGATTCTTTATGGGACGGTCCGGGCCAATTGGCGCGAACCAATGCAGATCAGGTTAGACGCATGCGCAGCATCATCGAGGGAATGTCATTGGCAGTGGCCACACCTGACGATGCTCGCGAAATTTTAAAACTGAAGGGAGGAAACAACGTTTCGTTCTAAGTTTCGCCTTACAGGCGCGCGGTGCGCCAAACATTCAAATATGGAGACATCTCAAATGAAATTTTCGTCACGACGCACAACCTTTAAATTGATTGCTGCTGGTGCAATTTTTTCTGCACTATTCCCAGCTCTTTCATTCGCTCAAGGAGCAGCATGGCCCTCCAAGCCTGTTTCTCTACTCGTGGGTTACCCACCGGGCGGCTTGACAGATGCAGGGGCACGTTTTGTGAGCAAGGGCATGTCAACAGCGTTCGGTCAATCAGTGGTTATTGAAAATAAACCTGGGGCCGGTGGAAACATTGCCGCAGCAGAGGTGCTTCGATCAAATGATCCTAACAAGTTGTTGGTTGCAAACACGAGTTTCGTGATCAATCCACACACTTACTCGACACCCTCGCCGATCCCAACAGAATTCACACCAATAGGATTGATCCTGGAGTCCCAGCTGGTCCTGGTGGTTAACTCAGCTGCCCCAGTAAAGAACCTCGCAGAGTTCGTTGCTTGGGCTAAATCAGAAAGCGCCAAAGGGGGCCTGACCTATGCATCTTCAGGCAACGGGGGTAATACGCATCTGGCCATGGAGTATTTCCGTGAGCGTACAGGCATGCCGAAGATGAATCACGTGCCTTATAGAGGCAGTGGTCCAGCCATCCAAGATTTGGTTGGCAATCAGATACCCACCATGATGGATGCCGCATCTTTGTTGATCCCGCACATCGCCAGCGGTAAGTTACGACCCATCCTGGTGACTGGAAGCAGCCGGCTTCCAGCACTCCCTGACGTCCCAACAGCCGCTGAACTTGGCATCAAGGATTTCAACGTCACCGTATTTGTTGCATTATGGGGACCAGCGAAAATGCCAGCTGACATGGTAGCGAGGGCAAATGCCGCTATGAATGCCGCACTTTCTGATCCTGCTATTGCCAGCCAGATCCAAAAAAATGGAGATATGGTCGGAGGTGGTAGTCCAGAGCGGCTCAACGCCATGACGCGTGATGGGTATAAACTTTGGGGAGAGGTGGCGCGTAGAAACAATATTCGCGCCGACTGACCCAGTTTTGTAGCCTCATTAAGTCTGCCAAGCATCGCAAAACTTTACGTCTTGAATCTGGAGCGTCAATCTGAGTCCTGACCAATTGATCGATGTCTGGTGATAACTGTGATCGATCTCAAAAAGTCAATCAGGAAAACGATGAACCCTAGCTGATGTGGGCGGCTGACTTCAGGCTCTAAGTTTAAAAACTTAGAGCCTTTTTTAATTGCGGTGCACGAAAAAAAGATTGAGCCGTTAGTTATTGCGCTACGCCCAGTTGAATCAAAAATTTCTGGGGCTTAGGTATTGGTATTGAACGATACATCTTGAGAAGTCTTCCATTCAATATGGCGCTCAACTCTGAGCAGCGTTGGATGGTTCAGCTCTATGCAACCAAGCTGACTTAGCACGTCTAGAGATCATCGCGCACATTCATCAAATAACGACGCTTTGACCCAGGGCGGCGCGATCAGGGTAAACACGATGAACGTCAAATTACATTACGAACATAATCTAATTTGAAAGCCACATTGAACGTGACAGTCGCCATGAAACCCAATTTGCACCAGGTCCGGAGAGAACGCACGCATGAGCGTTTGCTCAATTCGGCCTTGACCCTGATGCAAGATAAAGGCGCGGGTCAGCTCTCCATTCAGGCGGTTGCCCAAGCCGCTGGCATGACAACCGGCGCGGTGCAGCACCACTTTCCATCCAAAGCGGCATTGATGATGCAAGTGCTCAGCCGTTTGATCGACTCACTCGAAAGTGACACCGATTTTTGGCCCTCACCCCGATGGGGTTTGCGACGCCGGTCAGAGCATTTTGTCCAGCAAGCCTGGGCGCAGCTTTACAGTCAGCCGCGTTTCGCAAGCGCTTGGGCGTCCTACTTGGCCGCGCGAGATGATGCCGTCATGACCGCCCACATCATCGAGCAACGGTCCCATATTCACCAGCGCCTTCGCATGCAATTCATTGCGGCATTTCCCGAAATCGCCATCCATCCACAGGCTGACGCGCATATGCAGTTTGTTTTGACCGCGTTGCGGGGACTGGGTCTTGTACGGCCTTTCGCTCCCGCTTCAGCCATCGATTCGCAGCTGGCTATCTTGTCCGAGTTCATCCAGTCCATCCCCAAAAAACCCCAGGAGACATCATGAGAAATTTTTCGCTACCCCAAGCCGCCTTGCTGACCGTTACTTTGACCATGAGTTTGGCCAGTCAAGCCCAAACGGCCTTACAGGTAGTCGCCCAGCAGCCACCTGGCAGCGGCTCTGATGCCATGACCCGGGCCTGGGCAGAGTGCACGTCGCGTCAGACGGGACAGCCCTCGGTGGTGCAGAACAAGCCCGGCGCCAACGGCATCTTGGCCATCAACTACTTGAAAGGCCAACCTGCAGATGGCCAAAACGTGATGTCGATCGGCATGTCACAGATGACCATCACCCCTTTTGTGCACAAGCAAATGCCCTACGACCCGATCAAGGACTTTGATGGTGTCGCTGTTATTGGCACCTCGCCACTGGTGCTGGTGGTCCCGGCGGGTACAGGCGTGAACAAACTGGCCGATCTGGGGAAAGTGTCTGCCTCTCAAGCAGGTGGTTTGAACTTTGGCTCCCCTGGCAAAGGCAGCCCCGCCCACCTGCTCACTACGGCATTGGCCGAATCCATGAAATGGCCGGCCACGCATGTGCCTTTTGTGGGAGAAGCCGCCGGCCTGACCGCCTTGATGGGCCAGCAAATTCAGGCCATGACGCTGGTGATTGGCACAGCAGCAGCGCAAGTCAAAGCGGGCAAACTCATCCCCTTGGCTGTCTTTGCTGCAGAGCGCTCCAGCCTCATGCCTGACGTGCCGACCATCAGCGAAGCCGGTGGCCCACAAACCCTGGCCCGTCCAGCCTGGATTGCCATCGTTGCCAAAAAAGGCACCCCACCTGATGTGGTGGCCAAACTCAATGAGGCCACCAACAAGTGCCGCAACGACAGCGTTTATGCAACACGCATGAACGCCATGAATGTGACTTTGACCAGCAGCAAACCCACCGACGTGGCGCTCTGGGCCGAGCGCGATATCGCGGTCTGGAAACCCTTGATCGACAGACTTGGTCTTGCCAGTGAGTAAGCCAGCCCACGGCCTGCGCCTGCAACTGCCTGCTGGCTGGATTGAAGGCGTCAGCAGCGCTGATGAGGGTGATACCGGCTCTACCGTTTTACGGATTTTCAAAGGCATCCCATTTGCGGCACCACCTGTTGGTGAACGTCGTTGGCAAGCACCACAACCGGTCTTGCCATGGGTGGGTGTTCGCCCGTGTGATCGTTTTGGCCCCGTGGCAGCACAAGCCGGTTTGCCTGGCAGCACTGGCCATGCAGGCGACCTGGACTGCCTCAGTCTGAATGTGTGGTGCCCGTCCGCAGGTGATGGTCCTTGGCCTGTGATGGTCTGGATTCCCGGTGGTGGATTCATGCGGGGTGGCGCATCCGACGCCTTGTACGACGGCAGCGCCATGGCCCGCCAGGGCATTGTTTTTGTGTCGATCAATTACCGACTTGGCGTGGATGGTTTCATGCATTTTGACGATGCTGCGCCCAACCGGGGGCTGCAAGACCAATTGGCGGCGCTGAGCTGGGTACAAGAGCACATTGCCTTGTTTGGCGGCGATCCACGCCGCGTGACCGTGGCGGGTGTATCGGCAGGGGCTGGCGCCATCACTCACCTGATGGGCTTGACTGCAAGTGAAGCCTTGTTCGAGCGCGTCATTTTGCAAAGCCCCAGCATGCAAAGCCACAGCCTGGAAGACGCACAGCGCATCCGCCATGCATTGGCCGGTGTGCTGGGTGTTGCACCCACGCGCCAAGCACTCGCTGCGGTGCCGCTGGCCTCGCTGACCCGGGCATTGGCCTCGTTTATGGGCAATGAGGTCCTCAAAAAGCAATGGGGTCTGCGCCCCAGAAATTACTTTCCAGTACGACCGGTGGTAGACGGCCACCTGATTGAGTTGGAGCCCTTGCCAGCGATTGAAAAGCGCCTGCGATCGGGTGGTGCCAAGCGCAAGGTCTTGCTGGGCTCCAATGCCGAAGAAATGCGTTTCTACCTCGTCCCCGACGGCGAAATTGATCGGATTGATGAGGCCAGGGTCCAGACTTTTGCAGAGGACATCGGCTGGTCACCCCAAATCTTGGCCCAAACGCTGGAAGACTGCCGTGCTGTGAATCCACAAGCCAGCATGGGTGATGCACTGAGTCGTATCCAGTCCGATTTTTTTTACGGTCATCCCACGTTGGCTTTGGAAAAATTGCTGCACCAGGCCAATTGCCCCACGTTTTTGTACAGGTTTGAATGGTCATCGCCTTTGTACGGCGGGCGTATGGGCGCAGCCCACGCCATGGAAATCCCATTTGTCCTAGGCAATACCCATTCGAGACGGGCCCAGGAATTCATTGGAGCGGTGGCGCCAACCGCTTTGGCGCACGACATGCATTCTCGCTGGGTCAGGTTTGTGAAGGGTGACGATATGCCCGACTGGGCTGGAGCAGCACATCGTTTGCGAGTATTCCAAAGCGGATAAACACGATAGGGTGAAAAAAGGCGCTTAGCTTGCAAACTTGTGCAATGACTAAGCCGACACTTGACATTGTTGACTACCAATCAAGAGAGATTTCTAAGTATTGGTGGACGGTTCCTGATGCTCAGTTGCCGCTATTGGCAATACAAGGAAGTCTGCAATGGGTCTTTTACTGCCAGTGGTTAACAGACGATTGGGTTCGCTTCCAACTGGCACAACCGCACGGTTCAGCTTTTTTTTGATGCGGTACAAGGTCCATCGCCGAATCAAGGCTTGACTGGCTTGAACGCCTCGGCCACAAAGTCCACAAAGGCCCTGACCCTGGCCGCTGACTTGTGTTGCGCAGGGTAGATGGCATAAATGTCGGCATCGGGTGTGTGGAACTGGGGCATCAATTGCAGCAGTTGGCCCTGCGCCAAATGGTGCCGGATGTCCCATTCGGCCCGCAGCAAGATGCCGTGGCCGTCCAGGGCCCACTGCACGGCGATGCTGCCGTCGTTGGTGGTCAGGTTGCCGCGTGTTTTGACCGTCTCGGCTTGGCCCTGCCGGCCTTTGGCGAGTTTGATCACCCCATAGGCCTCACCGCCTTGGCGAATGCTGATGAAGTTGTGCTGTGCCAAGTCGGCAGGTGTTTTGGGTTCGCCATGCAAGGCAACATAGGCCGGGGAGGCGCACAGCAGCCGCTGGTTGTCGGCAATTTTTCGGGCGATGACGCGTGTGTCAGGCGGTGGCCCAAAGCGGATGCAGACATCAAAAGCATCGTCGGTGAGTGAGGGCGGGTCTGCCGACAACTGCAGTTGCGCATCGACTTGCGGGTAGTGCTGAACAAAACGGCTGATCAGCGGACCGATGTGGCTGCGCCCAAAACCCAAGGTGGCATTGACCCGCAACAGGCCACTGGGTGTGGACCGGCTGGCGCCCAGCTGCTGCTCCAGGTCGGCCATTTCGGCCAGGATGCTTCGCGCGTGGCGCAGCACGGTTTCGCCTTCCACCGTCAGGCTCATGCGGCGGGTGGTGCGGTTGACCAGGGGTAAGCCCAGGCGGGCTTCCATTTGCGACAGGCGTTTGCTGACGGCAGCGGTGGTGATGCGCATCTCGCGCGCGGCAGCGCTCAGACTTCCGGCCATGGCCAATGCGGAAAAAAAGCCCAAATCGGCGGCTTGCAGACGGGGTTCCATTGTTGAGTAAAAGTTAATGGTGAATTGAATTTTATGGCTTTTGTTGATCTTTGAGCGCCACACAATGTCGAATTGATTTTTTCATTTTCAAAGAAGTACCCCATGAAAACCTACCGCATCGCCACCATCCCCGGAGACGGCATTGGCAAAGAAGTCGTTCCCGCAGGGCAAGAAGTCATGCAGGCCCTGGCCAAAGCCTGTGGCCAATTCACATTCGAGTTTGAAAACTTTGACTGGGGTGGTGACTACTACCGCCAGCACGGCGTGATGATGCCGGCCGATGGCCTCAACGCCTTGCGTGACAAAGACGCCATCTTGTTTGGTTCGGCCGGTGACCCGCACATCCCCGATCACATCACCTTGTGGGGCCTGCGCCTGAAAATTTGCCAGGGCTTTGACCAGTACGCCAACGTGCGCCCCACGCGCATCCTGCCCGGCATCGACGCACCCTTGAAGCGCTGCACGCCCAAGGACCTGGACTGGGTCATCGTGCGCGAAAACTCCGAAGGCGAATACTCGGGCGTGGGTGGCCGCGTGCACCAGGGCCACCCCATCGAGGCGGCCACCGATGTGTCCATCATGACCCGCACCGGGGTGGAGCGCATCTTGCGTTACGCCTTCAAGCTGGCCCAGTCGCGCCCGCGCAAGCTGCTGACGGTGGTGACCAAGAGCAACGCGCAGCGCCACGCCATGGTCATGTGGGATGAAATCGCCGTGCAGGTGTCCAAAGAGTTTCCCGACGTGAAGTGGGACAAGGAATTGGTGGACGCGGCCACGGCCCGCATGGTCAACCGTCCGGCAACCCTGGACACCATCGTCGCCACCAACTTGCATGCCGACATCCTGAGCGATCTGGCAGCTGCCCTGGCGGGCAGCCTGGGCATTGCGCCCACCGGCAACATCGACCCCGAGCGCCGCTACCCCAGCATGTTCGAGCCCATCCACGGTTCGGCCTTTGACATCATGGGCAAAGGCCTGGCCAACCCGGTGGGCACCTTCTGGTCGGTGGTCATGCTGCTGGAGCACATTGGCGAGCCCGCTGCGGCGCAGCGCTTGATGGCCGTCATCGAAAGCGTCACGGCCAATCCGGCCTTGCACACCGGCGACCTGGGTGGCAAGGCACGCACCGCCGAAGTGACAGCGGCCGTTTGCAAGGCCTTGGCCTGATTGGTGCGACCGCGCTTCAGCGGCCATTGTCAATCTGCTTTGACCGATTTTTTCCCCGTCCCTCACTCACGAAAGGTTTGAACATGAAATCCAAGTTTCTTCCGGCGGTCATCGCCTGTGCAGCGTTGTGGTCAGTGAATGTGTCCGCACAGGATTACCCTGTGGCGAACAAAGTCATCACCTTTGTTTTGCCTTATGCGGCGGGGGGCCCGACGGACAAGGCGGCGCGTGACTTGGCGCAATCCATGAGCAAGTTCATGGGCGGTCACAGCATCGTGATCGATAACTCTGCGGGTGCATCGGGCTCCATCGGTGCCAACAAAGTGGCCAAGGCGCCAGCGGATGGCTACACCCTCTTGTTCACGCACATTGCCCAGGCCACTTTGCCGACCTTTTTCCGCAACTTGCCCTACAACGTGGAACGTGATTTTGAGTACCTGGGCCTGGTCAGCGAAAACCCGATGAACCTGATCGGACGCCCGAGCCTGCCGGCCAACAACATGACCGAGCTGATGGCCTGGATTCAGGCCAACAAAGGCAAGATCAACATCGCCAACGCGGGTCCGGGCTCGGCATCGCACCTGTGCGGCATGTTGTTCCAGTCCACCATCAAGGTGGACATGACCTCGGTGCCCTACAAAGGCACGGCGCCGGCCATGACCGATTTGATTGGGGGACAGGTGGACCTGATGTGCGACCAGACCACCACCACGATCCCGCAAATCGAAGGCAAAAAGGTCAAGTCCTATGCGGTGACCACGCCCACCCGTTTGACCGCACCTGCCCTCAAAGATTCACCCACCATGCAAGAGGCCGGGCTGAAAGACTTCTCGGTCACCATCTGGCAGGGCTTGTACGCCCCCAGAGGCACGCCCGCTCCGATCCTGAAGAAACTCAATGACGCCCTCAAAGCGGCCGTCAAAGACCCGGACTTCATCCGCAAGCAAGAAAGCGGTGGCGCCACCGTGATCACCGATGCACGCAATGACCCTGCAGGCCACAAAAATTTTGTGATGTCGGAAGTCGCCAAGTGGGCGCCTGTGATCCGGGCTGGTGGCATTTACGCGGATTGAGGGCCCAAGGGCACCGGTTTTGTTGACGGTCTGGCAAGGCCGTCAATGCCTGTGCCTGCGGGGTGATTCTCAGGTCAGAATGCGCCAGTGTGTTCTTTCCTGAGGCTCCACCATGGCATCACCCGTTTACAACCTGGCCAGATTCGACTTTGTGTCGATACGCTTGACCGTGCTGTGTGCCCAGACGGGCAGTCTGACCACAGCCGCTCGTCAATGCAATCTGGTCTTGCCCGCAGCCAGTCGTCGCCTCAAGGAACTGGAGGCCGCCATCGGGTGCCAGTTGTTTGACCGGCATTCGCGCGGCTTGACCATGACGGCAGCCGGGCGCATTTTCATGCGGCGGGGCCTGGCCCTGCTGCAGGAAATGGACGGCCTGGTGAGTGAATTGGCCGATTTGCAAATGGGCGTTGTACGGCATCTGCGGCTGTTTGCCGGAACAGCGGCCATCAACCAGTTTTTGCCCCCTTTGATCGCCGAGTACAGCGGCTTGCATCCAGAAGTGCAAATTGATTTGGAAGAGCAAGTGTCAGAACAAGTGGTGCTGGCCTTGAGGGAGGGGCGGGCCGATGTGGGGGTGTTTGTGGAGGGGCCGCACACCGATGGTTTGGATGTTCGCGACTTCCGCAAGGATGAGCTGGTGTTGATCCTGCCGCGCGAGCATGCCCTGATGGCGCATTCAGCGGTTTCTTTTGTGGATGCTCTGGACGAGTCCTGGATCAGCCTGAACCCCGGTGCCGCCCTTTTGCAACAACAACAAAGTGCCGCCATGGCCGCGGGCAGGACCCTGAAGTTGCGCATGCAGGTGCGCAGCTTTGACGCGGTGGGTCACATGGTGGTGTCGGGTTTGGGGATTGCTTTGTTGCCCAAACGGGCGGCGATGCCGATTGTGCGCGCCATGAAGCTCGGTTGGCGCCCTCTGACCGACGCCTGGGCACACCGGCGGCTGAAAGTGGCGATCCCGAAGGAGGCCGATTCGGCCGTCACGGATTTCAGGGATTTCCTGCATACGCCTTCGCAAAATGCGAAGGCTGACTGAACAAGGAACAAATAGACCCGTGCCCTGCTGCGCGTCACACTGCGCGGCATGAACACGCAAAAGCCATCTTCCCAAGCATCGGTGCCGCCCAGCGCCTTGGCCGGTTTGAAGGTGCTGGAGTTGGGGCAACTGATTGCCGGCCCCTTTGCCGCCAAGACCCTGGCCGACTTCGGCGCTGAAGTCATCAAGATCGAGCCGCCTGGCAGCGGTGACCCGCTGCGCAAATGGCGCATGCTCAAGGACGACACCTCGGTGTGGTGGCAGGTGCAGTCGCGCAACAAGCGCTCGCTGGCGCTGGACCTGCGCACGCCCGAAGGGCAAGCCCTGGTGCGCCAGCTGGCCCAGGAAGCCGATGTGCTGATTGAAAACTTTCGCCCAGGTGCGATGGAAGGCTGGGGGCTGGGGCCGGACGATCTGGTGGCTGCCAACCCGCGCCTGATCGTGCTGCGCATCAGCGGTTATGGGCAGACTGGCCCCTACCGCAACCGCCCCGGCTTTGGGGTGATTGGTGAGGCCATGGGCGGCTTGCGTCACCTCACGGCCGAGCCGGGCCGGGTGCCGGTGCGGGTGGGGGTGAGCATCGGCGACACGCTGGCGGCACTGCACGGGGTCATTGGCATTTTGCTGGCCTTGCAGCACCGCCATGCCACCGGGCAGGGGCAGGTGATCGATGTGGCGCTCTACGAGGCCGTCTTCAACTGCATGGAAAGCCTGCTGCCCGAATACAGCGCCTTCGGCGCGGTGCGGGGGGCGGCGGGCAGCGCTTTGCCCGGCATCGCGCCCACCAACGCCTACCTTTGCCAGGGCGGTGCTTATGCCCTGATCGCGGGCAATGGCGACAGCATTTTCAAGCGGCTCATGGTCCTGATTGGGCGCCCCGATCTGGCAGACGATCCGGCATTGGCCGACAACGCCGGGCGTGTGGCGCGGGTGCAAGAGCTCGATGACGCGATCGGGGCCTGGACCGCGCAGCACCCGGTCGAGGTGGTGCTCGAGACGCTGGAGCAGGCTTCGGTGCCCGCCGGAAAAATTTACAGCGTGGCCGACATCGCGGCCGATCCGCATTACGCCGCACGCGGCATGCTGCAGCAGGTGCAGATGGACGATGGCAGCACTTTGGTGGTGCCGGGCGTTGTGCCCAAGCTCTCGCGCACACCGGGCAGCCACCGGCGCAATGCGCCAAATCTGGGGCAGGACACGGACCGGATCCTGGCGGAGATGGGTTTGAGTTCGCAGCAAATCACCGAACTGCGCGAGCGCGGCATTGTGGGAGGTCAGGCATGACACAGCGGATTCATTTCAACGAGGTGGTGACACGTGACGGCTTCCAGATGGAGCCCGAATTCGTGCCCACCGAGGCCAAGATCGCCCTGATCGATGGCCTGAGCCAGTGTGGCTACGCCAAGATCGAAGTGACCTCCTTCACCTCGGCCAAGGCGATCCCGATGCTGCGCGACGCCGAAGAGGTGATGGGCCGCATCCAGCGGGTGCCAGGGGTCGGATACACCGTGCTGGTGCCCAACCTGCGCGGCGCCGAGCGGGCGATGGATGTCAAGCCCGACGAGTTCAACCTGGTGATGTCCACCTCGGAGACGCACAACTTGGCCAACCTGCGCATGCCGCGTGAACACAGCTTCGCGGCCCTGCGTGAGGTGATCGAACGTTTTGGCGCGCAAGTGCCGATCAATGTGTCCTTGTCGGCCTGCTTTGGTTGTCCGATGGAGGGCGATGTGCCGCAGGCCGAGGTGCTGCAGTGGTCGCAGCGCTTTGCCGATCTGGGCGTGCGGGGCCTGACCATTTGCGACACCACCGGCATGGCGCAGCCGCGCCAGGTGGCCGTCATGTGCGAGGTTCTGCAGCAGCGTTTCCCCGACCTGCAACTCACGCTGCACTTTCACAACACCCGTGGCATGGGCCTGGCCAATGTGCTGGCGGCGGTGCAGTCGGGCATCGACCGCTTCGACGGCTCGCTGGGCGGGCTGGGCGGCTGCCCTTATGCCCCCGGCGCCAGCGGCAACATCTGCAGCGAAGACGCCATCCACATGCTCGACGCCATGGGCTGCGACACCGGCATCGATTTGCAGCGCCTGTTGCCCATTGCCCGGCAGCTGCCCGCCATCGTGGGGCACGAAGTGCCCGGGCAGGTGGCCAAGAGTGGCCTGATCACCGACCTGCACCCTGCGCCACCTTCGGTGGCTGAATTGAAAAAGGAATTCTCATGATCGACCATCTTGACCATCTGGTGCTGACCACCGCGCGCGAAGCGGCCTGCGTGGATTTCTACACGCGGGTGCTCGGCATGCAATTGGAGAGCTTCGTGGGTGGCACGCCGCCGGTCGAGCGCCGCGCCTTCAAGTTCGGCAACCAGAAGATCAACCTGCATGTGCAGGGCAAGGAGTTCGAGCCGAAAGCCCATTTGCCTGTGCCTGGCGCACTCGATCTGTGCTTCATCGTGAACGTTCCGCTCGAAGAAGTGGTCGCGCGGCTGCAGGCCTGCAATTGGCCGATCCTGGAAGGCCCGGTGATGCGCACAGGGGCCACACAAAAAATCCGCTCGGTCTATGTGCGTGACCCGGACTTCAATTTGATCGAGCTCTCCGTGCTGGCATGAGCAACCCCTGGAAAGTGAGACGGCCATGACCCGACGACCCGCGCTGGCGTTTGCCTGCGCCCACATGACGGACGAGCGGCTCTTTGCGCATCAGCTTGCGGCGCTGGAGTCGGCCTACGACTGCAGCGTGTTCGTCTTTCGCGACCACGATTCGATGGCGGGCATGGCCCAGCAGGTGCTGTCGGCGATGCCGGAGCGTTTCACCTGGATTGGCCTGTCGCTGGGTGGCTATGCCGCTTTCGAGGCGATCCGCTGTGCGCTGCCACGGCTCGAGCGCTTGGTGCTCATCGACACCACCGCGGTGGCCGATCACGCGCAGCGCCGTGAAGGCCGACACAAGGACATCGCGACGGTGCAGCAGGGCGGCATCGAGGCCCTCATCCCGGAGCTGCCCGCGCGTTGGTTGTTACCCGCCCATGTGGGCAATACAGCGCTGGCCGAACTGATGGCCAGCATGGCGCGCAGTGTGGGTGCGGTGGGTCAGTTCAACCAGCAAACGGCCATGCTGGGCAGGCCCGACTCACACGCCGATCTGGCGCGGGTGCGCGTGCCCACATTGGTGATGTGCGGACGGCAGGACCCGGTCACGCCGCTGGCCGATCACGAAGCCATGGCGGCTTGTGTTCCTGGTGCGCAGTTGGAGGTGATCGAGTCCTGCGGCCACCTCTCGACGATCGAGCAGCCAGATGCCGTGACAGCCGCGCTGACACGTTGGCTGCGTGCGACCGATTGAGGGTCGACCTTCACGCTGTATTCCTTCCTTTTCTTTTTCGATTTTTTTACCCAAGGAGACAATCATGCAAAGACGTCAATGGATCATGAGCGCAATGGGTGCCCTGATGGCACTGGCTTGCGGTCAGGCTGCCATGGCCCAGGCCAAATACCCGGCCAGGCCCATCACCATTGTGGTGCCCAGTGCGCCCGGCGGCACCACCGATTTCACGGCGCGCTTGATCGCCGAGCCCTTGTCACGCGCCCTGGGCCAGCCTGTGGTGATCGACAACAAGCCCGGTGGGTCTGGCAACATCGGCAACCAACTGGTGGCCAGGGCCAAGCCTGATGGCTACACGCTGCTGCTGGCTTTCAGCGGCTTTCAGGTGGGCAACCCCCACCTGTTCAAAAATACGGGCTGGGACCCGATCAAGGATTTCGCACCGGTGTCCATGCTGACACGTGCGCCGCAGGTGGTGACCGTTCGAGCTGGCCTGCCGGTCAACAACATGCGCGAATTGATTGCCTACGCCAAGGCCAATCCAGGCAGGTTGAACTACGCCTCTTCCGGAGCGGGCTCCATCCAGCACATTGCCGGTGAACTGTTCAAGCAAATGACGGGCACATTCATCACGCACATCCCTTACCGGGGTGCCGGACCTGCGGTGCAGGACTTGCTGGGTGGCCAGGTGGACCTTTTCATCACCACGCCCGCCTCGGTGGTCCAGCACATCAAGGCTGACAAACTCAAGGGGCTGGCCGTGACCAGCACCTCCCGCCTGGGCTCATTGCCGCAGGTGCCCACCACCCGCGAGGTGGACCTCAAGGATTTGACGCTCGATTCCTGGTTTGCCCTGTATGCGCCTGCGGGCACACCCAACGACGTGGTGCAACTGCTCAACACCGAGATCGCCAAGGTCCTGTCTTCACCGGATTTGAGAAAGCGTGCCGAAGACGCGGGCACCCTGATCGAGCACATGACCCCGGCCCAGCTGGGCGACTACACCCGCAAGGAGTTGGCCTACTGGGGCCGCGTGATCCAGGAAGGCAAGATCACGGCCGATTGATGGCTTGCGGTCCACGGGCATGAATTTGGCCAAATCGAAACCCTTTATCCTCGGGTTTTCTTTGCCTGAGCCGATATGCCCATGACCGACCCTCAAACCATGTTGCGCCACCTCTACGATGTGGCGGTGCAACGTGCCTTGCCGCTGCACAACACCGCCGCCCATTTGCCTTTGCCCCCCAAGGGCCGTACCTTGGTGTTGGGCGCTGGCAAAGCGGGCGGGGCGATGGCGCAGGCGGTCGAGGCCCTGTGGCCCCAGGACGCGCCACTGTCGGGCCTGGTGGTCACGCGTTATGGCCACACGCCGCCGCGTCCAGCGGGCCTGCCTGAGCGCATCGAAGTGGTCGAGGCCTCACACCCGGTGCCCGATGCGGCAGGCTTGCAAGCGGCCGAGCGGATTTTGCAACTCACGCAAGGCCTGACGGCCGACGATTTGGTGCTGTGCCTGATCTCGGGCGGCGGCTCGTCTTTGCTGACTTTGCCAGCCGAGGGCATCAGCCTGGAACTCAAACAAGACATCAACCGCCAACTGCTGGCCTGCGGGGCGAACATTGCCGAGATGAACTGCTTGCGCAAGCACCTCTCGCGCATCAAGGGCGGCCGCTTGGCGGCAGCGTGCGCACCTGCACGCGTGGTCACCCTCACCATCAGCGATGTGCCGGGCGACGACCCGTCCATCATCGCCAGCGGCCCCACAGTGCCCGATGCCAGCACCTGCGCCGATGCGCTGACCATTCTCCAGCGCTACGCCATCACGGTGCCCGATTCGGTGCTGCAGGCCTTGCAGTCGGGGGTGTGGGAAACGCCCAAACCCGGCTCGCCGGTGTTTGCAGGCCACAGCGTGCACATGATCGCCACGCCCCAGCAGTCGCTCGAGGCCGCTGCCGCTGCGGCGCGTGCGCAGGGGCTGAACGCCTACATCCTGAGCGACGAGATCGAGGGTGAGTCGCGCGAAGTGGCCAAGGTGCACGCGGCGCTGGCGCGTGCGGCGGCCAAGGGCCTGGGGCCTTTCACCAAGCCCTGCGTGATTTTGAGCGGCGGTGAAACCACGGTGACCATCAAGCCCCAGCCAGCGGGCACGCCCCGTGGGCGCGGCGGGCGGGCAGGGGAGTTTTGCATGGGCTTGGCAGAGGCCCTGCAAGGCCAAAGCGGCGTGTGGGCGCTGGCGGCCGACACCGACGGCATCGACGGCATCGAAGACAACGCCGGGGCGCAAGTGGCCCCCGACACGCTGGCGCGCGCTGCCGCGCTGGGGCACAAAGTGGCCGATCATTTGCAGCGCAATGACGCCTATGGTTTTTTTGAGCCACTGGGCGATCTGGTCATCACCGGGCCGACGCACACCAATGTGAACGATTTTCGGGCGATCCTGGTGGTCTGAGTTGATGTGTGTCAAAACGACGGGCCCGGTGCTCTGGCACATTCGGGGCCATCATGTTGGACGACACCTTGCCCCCTTCTGTTGGCTCTGCCGCCGCCCTGGCCCCATTGCCCCTTGCGCTGACGGCGGGTGCCGTGTTGCTGCACCGGGGTGAACCGGTGGCAGACCTGGTGCACCTCTTGCAGGGCCGGGTGGTCCTGGGGGTGATGGTCGAAGGGGTCATGGCCCATCAGTTGGGCGTGGTGGAGGGCCCGTTTTGGCTGGAGGCGGCTTCGGGTCTGTTGGGCCTGCCGCATGCGGTCGATGCGCTGGCCGAAACCGATGTGCTGCTGCAAAACGTGCCTGTGCAGGACTTTGTGGCCCGGGTGCAGGCGCTGCCCCAGGACGCGCAAAACCTGCTCATGGACATGGCGCGTTCCCAGCGCCAACAAACTGAAATGGGCGTGAGCCGCTTGGCCAAAGACGCCGATGCACGGTGCGCCGAATGGCTTTTGCGCCATGCCCAACCCGACGAGCTTTTGGGGGGCTTGGCCGTCAAGCTCACCGAGCGCAAGCGCACGATTGCCGCCCAATTGGGCATCGCCCCGGAAACTTTCTCACGCGTGCTGCGCCATTTGCGCGATCGCCAACTCATCAGCGGGGGTGGCCGCGTGCTCGGTCTGCCCAACCCCCAGGCCCTGCGGGAGTTGGCCGGGGTTTGAGTCTGTCCTGTCCTCAGGACTTTTGCAGCCTGGGATTTTTCATCCACAGCACCGGTTGTTCCTTGACCGGCCGGGCCGGTGCGCCGTGTTGCCGCAAGGCCTGGTCCAGCGCCTGACCCGCTTCGTCTTGCAGGGCCGCTTGGCGGATCTGTGCCACCGCCGCAGCCCGCTCGTGCAGAGGCAGTTTGGAGGCGGGGCCGCAAACGTGGCGCAGGATGTGCAGCAGGTTGTCCTTGCCGCGCTCGTTGGTGCTGCCATAACCTTTGATGAGCTGTCCGCAACGCGCCAGCTCCAGGCCCAATGCAGGCGATTGGCGTGTGGCGGCCTCGATGCCGCCCAGCCACTCTTCGATCAATGCTTGTTCGGTGGCGTAGCGGCTGCCCAGCGGGCGCAACACGCGCAAGCTGGCCAAGAAGCGCAAGCTGGCCATGCCCCACAGCGCATGGCGCGCCACCTTGAGCGGCATGGACCACGGCGCTTGGCCACGCGCCACACGGGCGCGGTCCCAGCGCAGCAACCGGTTGGCCAGGCCTTGCGGCAACAGGGCGGCCAACTCTGGCACGCCGGGCTTGAAGTGGTCGTACACCTTGAGCACATCGCCCTCTTGGGCTTTGACTTCTTGCGTCACGCGGTCCCAGCGGCTGGCGCGGCTTTTCAGGTCGGCCACGCGGATGATGTCGTCAAACGCCATCCACAAGGCCAGCCAGCGGCTGGCCTCGGCGGTCACGGGGTGGCTGGCGTCGGCGGACGCGGATTCGGCATCGAGCAAGCGTTCGAGCCGCTGCACATACAAGCGGGCATATGCGGGGCCTTGGTATTCCACCAAACGCTGGTGCGCCAAGCCCATCAGGGGGTGCAGCAGGGCGGGGAATTGGGCAGCGACAGCGACGGGCAAAGCAGGCGAAGCAGAGGTCATCGGCGCCACAGGCTTCATCACTTGTTCCACATATTGCGCCTGTTCGCGCTGGCGTGTCACCAAGTCAAAAGCCGACGCAAAGCCGCGCAGGCTGGCTTGCGCGGCCTTGCTCGGGCCTGTCAACACGGCTTCGTAATCGTCGCGCTTGAAGGGCAGCAAGCCGCTGCCTGCAATGGCCCCCAGCATCACGGCGCTGACCAGGGTGCCGCTTTCCTGGCACAGGCGGGCCATGTCCATGACGTGGTGGCGCAGGCTGTGCGCAGCGATCACATCGAGCAGCGGGCCTTCGGGGCGGCGGCCATCGCCCATGGTCATTTTTTCGGCGGTGGTGAGTGCCCGAGAGGAGGCGCTGATGACCAGCGTGCGGTCTGCCGAGGCCAGGCCGTTGCCGATCTGGCGCGCGGTTTCCAGCAACTCCGAAGACACCAGCGCATCGAGCCGTCCAGGCAGCGGGTTCAGGCCCAGCACTGGCAAGCGGCCTTGCAGCTGGCTGTGGGGCAGGGGATAGACCTCCAGGTAATAGGTGGTGGCCCCGGTGCGCTGCGCCACGCCGGGGATCGAGGTGGCTTGCGCTGGGTAGCCCGCGTGGCGCGCCACGTCGACCAGCCAGTCGGCCAGCACGCCGCCGCCTTCGCCGCCCAGGGCGCACAACAAAATCGAAATCGGTTGGGTCATGGTGTTTCTTTCAGGCATCTGTGGGGCTCAAGCCGGTTGCAGCCAGCGGGTGGCCAGGCTTTGCCAGCGGGCCCACAAGCGCTCGTGCAGCTTGGGGTTTTGCACCACTTCCGCGCGGTAAAAAGAAGGGCAGAGCGTGGCCGCGTGGGCGTTTTCGCCGCACAGACCGCAGCCCACACAGCCGTCGATCACGGTGGCCACCGGGTCCACTTTGAGTGGATCGGGGTTGTCCTTGAGGGTGAGGGTGGGGCAGCCCGACAAGCGAATGCAGGCGTGGTCGCCGTTGCACACGTCTTCGTCCACACCGTATTTCACGCGCTCGACCCGCTCGCCTTTGGAGAGCAGCGAGGCCAGCCAGGGCTTGATGCGGCGCTGGCGTTCCAGTTGGCATTCGCCTTCGGCCACGATCACCTTCAAGCCCTGGAACTCGGTGGTGAAGGCCTCGGTCAGCGTGGCCTGCATGTGGCTCACTTCGTAGGTGTGCACCGTGCGCAGCCACTGCACGCCCAGGCCCTTGAGGGTGGACTCGATGGTCTGGTTGGTGTGCACCATGCTTTGGCGTTTGTCGCCAGCCAGTTCCTTGGCGATGTCGGTGGGCGTGTTGATGATGTCTTGCGTGCCGGTGGCCGAGGTGTAGCCGTTCTTGAAGATGAGCAGCACCGCGTCGTCGCCATTGAAGAGCGCGCTTTGTACGCCCGTCAGCAAGCCGTTGTGCCAAAAACCGCCGTCGCCCATCACCGACAACACACGCCGTTTCATGACCGGCGACACGCCCGCCCGGCTGGCCAGGCTCATGCCATAGCCCAGGATGGAGTGGCCAAATGAAAACGGCTCAAAGGTGGCCAGCGCATGGCAGCCAATGTCGCCCGCGATGTGGACCGGCCCCACGTCTTGTTGCGCCAATTTGAGGGCGGAAAACACCGGCCGCTCGGGGCAGCCAATGCACATGCCCGGTGGCCGTGCGGGCACCGGGCTGCCCAACAGCGTTTGCACTTGCTGGCGGCGCTCACCATTGGTGGCCAGCCATTGCCGTGTGGCCTTGGGCACTGCATCGGCTTGGTGGCGGTCGAGAAACTTCAGCAGGCCCTGGGCCATGACTTCGGCGGTGTACTCGCCGCCCGAGGGCAGCATGTCTTTGCCATGCAGCGGGGTTTGCAGGTCCAGGCGGCGCAGCATCAGGGCCAGTTCTTGCTCGATGTATTCGGGCTGGCCTTCTTCGAGCAGCAGCACGGCCGATTTGTCTTGGCAGAAATTCACCAGCTCATCGGGCACCAGCGGATAGGTGACGTTCAGCACCAGCACCGACAGGCTGGACACACCAAAGGCATCGGCCAGGTCGAACTGCTGCAAGGTGCGCATGAGGGTGTTGTAGAGACCCCCTTGCACGATCAAGCCCAGGTGGCGGTGGGTGCTGCCTTCAAAGTGTTCGTTCAGGCGCTGCTCGGTGATGTACTGGCGGGCAGCGGGCAGGCGGTGTTCGACTTTGCGTTTTTCTTGTGCAAAGGTCACCGGCGGGTGCGCCAGGCGCATGTAGTTGAATCCGGCAGGCTCGTCGATCAGGTGTTTGGTGGACAGCTTGGGGGCCTGGTTGTCCTTGGCCACAAACTGGCCGCGCACATGGCAGGCGCGGATGCGCAGCTCCATCATCACCGGCATGTTGGACGCCTCAGACAACCTGAAACCGTGCTCCACCATGTTGACCATCTGGCCCAGCTCGGGGCGCGGGTCGAGCAGGCACATGCCCGACTTGAGCGCGTAAGCGTGGGTGCGCTCCTGGATCACGCTGGCGCCTTCACCATAGTCTTCGCCCACCACGATCAGCACGCCACCGGTCACGCCGGGTGACGACAAATTGGACAGCGCATCGGCCGCCACATTGGTGCCCACAATCGACTTCCAGGTCACCGCGCCGCGAATCGGGTAATGGATGGACGCGCCCAACATGGCCGCAGCCGAGGCTTCGTTGGAACACGCCTCCACATGCACGCCCAACTCGTCCATGTAGGGCTTGGCCTGCACCATCACATCGAGCAGGTGCGATACCGGCGCGCCTTGGTAGCCGCCCACATAGCACACCCCCGACTGCAGCAGCCCCTTGGTGATGGCCAAAATGCCTTCGCCATGAAAGACCTCGCCCGCGCCCATGCGCAGGGCCTTGATTTCTTCGTGAAATGAAACTTCCAAAGCACCCTCCTTGCGTTGTTGCAGTCCATCTTACGTATAAGTGCATAAAATAATCTGAATAAACGGTATGCATTGAATGAATATCAAAGACCTGGACCTGAACCTCTTGCGTTTGTTCGACGCGGTGTGGCGCACCCGCAGCGTGAGCCTGGCCGCGCAGCAGCTGGGCATGTCCCAGCCGGCAGCCAGCCAGGGCCTGGCCCGTTTGCGGGCCCTGTTGGGCGATGCCTTGTTCGAGCGCAGCGGCGCGGGCGTGCGGCCCACGCCGCGTGCCGACCGGCTGGCGCAGGCGGTGCAAATCGCGTTGGCCACGATCGAAGAGGCGCTGAACACCTCGCAGGTGTTTGACCCGCAGCGCTCAGCACGGGTGTTGCGGGTGCACCTGAGCGACATTGGCGAAGCGCGGTTTTTGCCCGAACTCGTGTTGGCGCTGCAGCGCCTGGCACCGGGCATGCGGCTCGAAGCCATGCCGCTGCCGCACGATCAGATTGGCCCGGCGCTGGACAACGGTCAGCTGGACCTGGCCATTGGTTTTTTGCCCGAAGTCACCGACACCTTGCACCAGCCCTTGCTGAGCGACCGCTATGTGGTGCTGATGCGCCAGGGCCATCCGGTGGCCCAGCGCTGGCGTCAGTTGCAAGCGCGTCAACCCACGCCTGAGGCTGCGCTGGAGGTCTTGGGTGAGTTGGAATTTGCCGCCGTGCGCACGCATGCGGACACGCTGCGCATTCTGGATTTGATGCACTGGCAGCACCGCCTGCGCTTGACGGTGAGCCACTTCTTGTCGCTGCCCGGCATCGTGCGCCACAGCGATCTGGCGGTGCTCATGCCACGCAACTTTGCGCAAGGCTTTGCGCAGGCGGGCGAACTGGCCATCATCGAGCCTGATTTGCCCTTGCGCGATTTCACCGTGTCCATGCACTGGAGTCAGCGCTTTGACAAAGACCCCTGCCTGCAGTGGTTGCGCGCCACGACCGCCCAATTGTTCGGTACTCCCACCGCCACACCATGAGCACTTTCAAACCTTATTTGAGCGCCATCGAAGCCCCCAGCCAGGCCGATGTGCAAGCCATGCAGGGCCTGACCCTGCTGGAGTTTGGCACCGAGTGGTGCGGCCACTGCCGCGCCGCGCAGCCCTTGATCGCTCAGGCCTTGGCCGCGCAGCCGCATTGGCAGCACTGCAAAGTCGAAGACGGACCCGGTCGCCCTTTGGGCCGCAGCTACCGCGTCAAGCTTTGGCCCACCTTGGTGCTGTTGCGCGATGGGCATGAGGTGGGGCGTATGGTGCGGCCTTCAGCGACAGCCATCTCGGCCGCGCTGGCCGCCTCAAGTCCGTCCACCGGGGTTTGATGGACCGACCAGAAAAACGAAGGAACCAGCGTTTTCAGATTGAACCCGCCAGCAGCGCCCCTGCATCCTCGTACCAAAACATCAGCGCTGCGTCATAGCTTTCCCAGACGCAGCCATTGCAGCCACGCCCGCAGCACGAGGTGGGCTCGGGTGGCGGCTCCCGAAATTCATGGCCTGCGGCTTGCAGGCGTCCCTGAAATTGCGCAATGCCCCGGCGCACGGACGCGCGCTGGGATGCATAGGGGTCGATGATGAGGTGTTCTTCGTTGGCGCTCATGCCCAATTGTCGGTCAACGCCGATCTAGCGATTGATCGTCACGGGCTGCCCCTGCACCACGGTGTGCGCGATCAGCCGATCATCGCCCAGCACGATCATCGCAAACAACCATTCGGCCAGGGTGTCGGTTTGCGCGGTGCGGCGTGCCAGCAGGGGTGTGGCTTGGGGGTTGAGCACCACGAAGTCGGCTTCGCAGCCAGGCAGCAGGTTGCCCACTTGGCCGCGCAGGTCGAGCGCATCGGCAGCGCCCGCCGTGTGTTGCCACCACAACTGCTCGGGCGCGAGGCTGATGCCGGGGCGCCCCACGTTTTGCCGTGCCACGGTGTAAGCCGCGTGCATGGTGTGAAAGGGGCTGAAGCTGGTGCCGCCGCCCACATCGCTGGCAAGACCATAGCGCAGACCTGCCGCGTCGGAGGCCGCGTAGTCAAAAAAGCCGCTGCCCAAAAACAGGTTGCTGGTGGGGCTGACGGCGGCGGTGGCACCGACTTCGGCCATGCGGTGGCGGTCGGTTTCGTCCAAATAAATGCAGTGCGCGTAGACCGAGCGCTGGCGCAACAGGCCCGCTTGGTCGTACACATCGAGGTAGCTGCGCGCCTCGGGGAACAACTCATGCACCCAGCGGATTTCATCCCGGTTTTCGGCCACGTGCGACTGCACCCAAACGTCTGAGAACTGCTGCGCGATCTCACCCGCGCCGTGCAGCTGAGCGGTGGTGCTGGTGGGTGCAAAGCGGGGTGTGATGGCGTAGCCCAGGCGGTCCACGCCATGCCAGCGGCGGATCAGGTCTTCGGTCTGGCGCAGGCTCAAGTCGGTGTCCGTGTCACGCAGGCCGTCGGGGCTGTGGCGGTCTTGCAGCACTTTGCCGGTGACCATGCGCAGGCGGCGTTTTTGCACTTCGGCCATGAAGGCATCCACCGACTCGGGGTGGGCGGTGGCAAAGCACAGCGCGGTGGTCACGCCCTGGCGCATCAATTCGTCAAGAAAGAAGCGGGACACCTCCTGCGCGTAAGCCGGGTCGGCAAACTGTTTTTCGTGCGGAAAGGTGTAGTGCTCCAGCCAAGGCAGCAGGCCGTCGGCGGGCGAGCCGATCACGTCGGTTTGTGGGTAGTGGATGTGCAGATCAACAAAGCCTGGCGCGATGCACAGACCAGGCCAGTGGGTGACGGGCAAGTCGGGGTATGTCGGAGCGAGTTCGCGGTAGGGGCCGATGGCCTGGATGCGCACGATGCCGTCGGCTTCGCGGGCGGTGACCAAGAGGCCGTCGGCTTCGTGCTGGGCGTGGGGACTGAGCGGGTCAGGAAACCACAGCAGACCAGCGCGCCAGCCTTGCAAATTGGCAACAGAGGGAAGGGCGGTCATCGGGTGATCAATTGAAGTCAAATAAATTGGGATCTGACCCCAATTAAAAGAAGCCGTTATCGCGCAAGGATAGCCTTCAGCACGCGCTCGGGGGTGGCGGGGGTGTCGAGGCGGATGGGGGCTTGGCCGGGGCGGGTGGCGCCGATGGCGTCACGCAAGGCTTCGAGCACGCTGATGGCCAGCATGAAGGGCGGCTCACCCACGGCTTTGCTGCCGCCCACATTGTCCTCGCGGTTGGCCTCGTGCCAGAGGTGGATGTTGAGCTGCGCGGGCATGTCGGCAGCCGTGGGGATTTTGTAGGTGCTCGCGCCCTTGGTCAGCAACTCGCCCTTGGCGTTCCAGACCAACTCTTCGGTGGTGAGCCAACCCAGGCCTTGGGCAAAGCCGCCTTCGATTTGACCGATGTCGATCTCGGGGTGCAGCGAATGGCCCACGTCGTGCAGGATGTCGGTGCGCAGCACGCGGTATTCACCCGTCAAGGTGTCGATGGCCACCTCGCTGCAGGCTGCACCGTAGGCGAAGTAATAAAAGGGTCTGCCGGTCAGCGTGGTGCGGTCGTAGTGGATTTTCGGCGTGGCGTAAAAGCCGTCGCTCCACAGCTGCACGCGTTGGCCATAGGCGTATTGCACGGCTTCGGTGAAGCTGCGCTGGCGCGTGGGGCTGATGACTTGACCGTTTTCAAAACGCACTTTGTCTGCCGAGCAAGCATCGGCCTTGGCGATGCAGGCGGCGATGTTCTGGCGCACCTGCAACGCGGCGTTTTCGGCGGCGCGACCATTCAGGTCGGTGCCGCTGGAGGCCGCCGTGGCGCTGGCGTTGGCCACCTGGTCGGTGTCGCTGGCGCTGGCTTGCACTTGGCCTGCGGGCAGGCCCAAGACACGCGCGACCAAACCACACACCTTGGTGTGCAGGCCCTGGCCCATTTCGGTGCCGCCGTGGTTCACACGCACGCTGCCGTCGGTGTAGACCGAGACCACCGCTCCGGCTTGGTTGAACTGCGTGGCGGTGAAACTGATGCCGAACTTGACCGGCGTGAGCGCCAGGCCTTTTTGGATGACCGTGTTCTGGTCGTTCCATTCGCTGATCGCTTGGCGGCGGGCGCGGTAGTCGCACCGCTCGGCCAGTTGCGTCATCAGCGGGTGCAGGATGTTGTCTTCGACCTTCATGCCGTAAGGCGTGGTGTCGCGCTCTCCCACACCGTACAGGTTGGCCAGTCGCACATCAAGCGCGTCCACACCCAGGTGGCGGGCGATGTCGCCCATGACGGTCTCGATCAAGAGCACGCCCTGCGGTCCGCCAAAACCGCGAAACGCGGTGTGGCTTTGGGTGTGGGTTTTGCAGCGGTGCGAGGTGATGTGCAGGTCGCTCAAAAAGTAAGCGTTGTCGGTGTGGAAGATCGCCCGGTCGGCCACCGGGCCGCTCAGATCGGCGCTGTGGCCGCAGTGCACCAGTTGCACCGAATCGAGGCCCAGCACACGGCCTGTCGCATCAAAGCCCACCCGCCAGTCGTGGCTGAAAGGGTGGCGCTTGCCGGTGATCAGGATGTCGTCGCCCCGGTCCAGCCGCATCTTCACGGGCCGCCCAAACTTGTGCGCGGCCAGCGCCGCCCAAACCGCCAAATGCCCGGCTTGCGTTTCTTTGCCGCCAAAGCCACCGCCCATGCGCCGGCAGACCACGCGCACCTGCGACAGCGGAATGTGCAGCGCGTGCGCCACCCAGTGCTGCACTTCGCCCGGGTGCTGCGTGCCGCTGTGGATCAGCCAATGGCCGTTCTCTTGTGGAATGGCATAGGCGATCTGGCTTTCCAGATAAAAGTGCTCTTGCCCGCCGATCTCCAGCGAGCCTTGCACTTGGTGCGGTGCGGCGCTCAAGGCCGTGGTGGCGTCACCGCGCTGCACCGTGACTTGGGGCAGCACAAAGCTGCCCGCTTGCATGGCATCGCGGGCGTGCAGCAGTGGCGTGCCGTTCTTCGTTTGCAATCGCATCCGGCGTGCGGCCTGCCGTGCTTGGGTGTGGCTGTGGCCCACCACCAAGCCCATCACCTGGCCCACGTGCATGAGCTGTGTCCCGGCAAAAATGGGCTCGTCGTGCACAAAGGTGGCCAGCAGCGGGTCACCGGGGATGTCTTGTGAGGTGACTGTGCCCACCACACCGGGCGAGGCGAGGGTGGCGCTCAGGTCCATGTTGAGCAGCTGCGCGTTGGCCACCGGGCTCATCAAGGGCGCGGCGTGCAGCGTGCCTTCGATCAAGGGCAGGTCGTCGATGTAGCTGGCGCGGCCTTGCACCTGCGCGGTGGCGCTTTCGTGAAAGCGGGGGGTGCTGCGGTCAGTGGCGATGTTGGATGGCGTGTTCATGTGAGTGCCTCCAGTCGAACGGTGCGGTGTCCGGTGCTCTCCAGCCAGGCGCGCTGCAAGAGCTGCCCCAGGATTTGGCGCCGGTAATCGGCGCTGGCGCGCAAGTCGCTCAGCGGTGAAAACTCTTGGCTGATGGCGGTCTGCGCCGCTTGCAAAGTGGCTTCGTTCCAGAGCTGACCGATCAAGGCCGCCTCGGTTTTGACGGCACGCGCTGGCGTGGCCGCCACGCCGCCCGCACCGATGCGCACCGCGCGAATGCGACCACCGTCGAGGTGCAGTTGCACCGCCAAACACACGGCCGAAATGTCGTCTTCTTGCCGCTTGGAGATTTTGTAAGCGCCCAGCCATTCAGCCGCCGTGGGCTTGGGCACCACGACCCAGGCCAGCACCTCGTCCGGGGCCAGCAGGCTTTGGCGGTAGCCGGTGTAAAACTGGTCCAGTGGCACATGGCGGTGCACGGCTTGGCCTTTGCGCCACGCCATCAGCACCACCTGCGCGCCCAAGGCGATGAGCAAGGGCATGCTGTCGCCAATCGGCGAGCCGTTGGCCACATTGCCGCCCAAGGTGCCCGACTGGCGCACCGGCCAGCCCGCAAAGCGTTCGCCAAAGGGCGTGATCACCGGGCGGTCTGCGGCCAGCGCTTCAAATGCGTCTTGCAAATTCACCGCCGCACCGATGGCGATGTGCTGCGGGTAATGCTCAACCCGGCGCAGCTCAGCCACCCGGGTCAGGTCAATGACCTGCTCAAAACGGCGCAAGCCTTGGGTGATCCACAAGCCTGCGTCGGTGGCTCCGGCGATCAGTTGCGCTTGAGGGTGCCTGGCGCGGGCCTGCAGCAAAGCGGGCAAGGTGTTGGGGCGCAGGTACGCGCCATTCGTGTTTTCGGTGGCCGCCATCTTTTGCAGCGCCGCCACGATGGGTTTTTCATCCACGGCCTGCGCGGCATCGGCCTGCAGGCTGCAAGCGGCTTGCACGATGGGGCGGTAGCCGGTGCAGCGGCACAGATTGCCCGACAAGGCCTCCATGGCGCTGTGTGGCGCCACGGCCTGGCCTTGCACCACCGTGCGCTGGTACAGCGCAAACAGGCTCATGACAAAACCGGGCGTGCAAAAGCCGCATTGCGAGCCGTGGCAAGTCACCATGGCTTGCTGCACCGGGTGCAGCGTGCCGTCGGCTTGCGCCAGGTCGGCGGCGGTCCACAGCGCCAGGCCGTCGATGGCGTGGGCGGGGCGGATGCAGCTGTTGACGGCGCGGTAGTGCAAGCGCCCGTTCATGGCTTCGGCCACCACCACGGTGCAGGCCCCGCAGTCGCCTGCCGCGCAGCCCTCTTTGGTGGCGGTCAGGCGCAAGTCTTCGCGCAACAGGTCGAGCAGGGTGCGGTCTGGTGGTACATTGCCCGGATTCACCACTTGACCGCGATGCCAGAACCGCAAAGGGCTGGGTTGCAGCGGCACAGATTTCAGAGGGGAGACAAGCGTTTTTGACATGGTTGATGTGTCTTTGTGGGTCTGACGATCCTAGGATAAACCCGAGGTCCATTCATGGGCGAATCGCCATAACGCTTATCTGAAAAACCATATGAAGCAGCCGCATCTTTTCGACAAGATCGACCTTCAACTCATTCGGACCCTCCACACTTTGCTCATCGAACGCAGTGTCTCCAAAACCGCCATGCGACTGGGCCAGCAGCAGCCCGCCGTGTCCGTGGCGCTCAAGCGCTTGCGCGAGCTAACGGGTGACCCGATTTTGGTGCGTTCGGGCACCGGCATGGTGCCCACCGATGTGGGCTTGCAGATGCTGGGGCCGGTGTCGCAAATCCTGCAATCGGCCGAAAGCCTGTTTTCGCCCGCCCGGGTGTTTGACCCGGCCCATGCCTGTGAGACCTTCCGCATCGCCGCCAGTGACACGCTGGACCCCTTGTTTTTGCCCTCGGTGATGGCGCGCATCAAGTCGCTCGCGCCAGGTTGCCGGGTGGAGGTGCACGCGATGTCGGCACAAGCCCAATACGCGGCCGATCTGGGCCATGGCCTGATCGATGTGGTCATCGGCAATTGGGCCCAGCCCAGCGAAGAGCTGCACCGCGCCCAGTTGTTTGAAGACGATGTGGTGTGCCTGGTCAGCAGCAAGCACCCGGCGGTACGCCGTGGCTGGACCCCAGAGGATTGGCTGGCCTGCGAGCACATTGCGCCCACCCCAGCTTATCCCGGCTGGCGAGGCGTGATCGATGAACACTTGGACCGGCTGGGGCTGGTGCGCCACATCTCGGCCCGGTGTGCCCACTTTGGCCTGATGCCGCGCATGGTGGCATCGAGTTTGCTGGTGCTGACGACAGGTCGCCAATATTGCCAAAGGTTTTTGCAAGGTGCTGAACCGCAAGGCGATTTGGCCCTGCTGCCTTGCCCGGTGCCCTTCCCCAAAATGGTCTATTACCAGTTGTGGCACGAACGCAGCCATAACTCAGCTGCAGCCAAATGGCTGCGTGAGCAGGTGAAAATCAGCGCCGCTCAACTGCCCCAACCCCATCATTTCGCTTCGTCATGACCACACCCCTCTTGTCTTTGCAAGGCATCACCAAACGCTACCCCGGCGTGGTGGCCAACCAGGACGTGTCTCTCACCGTGATGCCTGGCCAGGCCCATGCCGTGCTGGGCGAAAACGGCGCGGGCAAGTCCACGCTCATGAAAATCATTTATGGCTCGGTCAAGCCCGACGAGGGTCAGGTGTTTTTCAAGGGCCAGCCGGTCAGCATCCGCAACCCGCAAGAAGCGCGCAAGTTGGGCATCAGCATGGTGTTCCAGCATTTCAGCCTGTTTGACACGCTGACCGTGGCCGAAAACGTCTGGCTGGGTCTGGACAAAACCCTGAGCCTGGCCGAGGTGACCGAGCGCATCGTGGCCAAGGCCAGCGAATATGGCCTGGACCTCCAGCCCGAACGCCCAGTGCACACCCTGAGCGTGGGCGAGATGCAGCGGGTCGAGATCATCCGCGCCTTGCTGACCGAGCCCCAGCTCTTGATCCTGGACGAGCCCACGTCGGTGCTCACGCCCCAAGCCGTCGAGAAGTTGTTTGTGGTGCTGCACAAGCTGGTCAGCCAGGGCGTCAGCATTTTGTACATTTCGCACAAATTGCATGAGATTCGCGCTCTGTGCAGCGCCTGCACGGTGCTGCGCGGCGGCCAGGTCACGGGTGTGTGCGATCCACAGCAAGAGTCCAACGCCTCGCTCAGCCGTTTGATGATCGGGGCCGAGCCGCCCGCTTTGCAGCATGTGGCCCGCGAGCCAGGTGCAGAGGTTTTGTCGGTCAAGGGCCTGAGCCTGTCGCGCCAGGACCCTTTTGGTGTGGACCTCGATGGCATTGATTTGCAAGTGCGTGCGGGCGAGGTGGTGGGCCTGGCGGGCGTCTCGGGCAACGGCCAAAAAGAGCTGTTGTGGGCCTTGTCGGGCGAAGACACCCGCGCGGGCACCCAGTGCGGCGCGGCCAGTGTCTGTATGTTGGGCCAGCCGGTGGCCGCCCTGGGGCCGGTGCCGCGCAGGCAGATGGGCCTGCATTTTGTGCCCGAAGAGCGCTTGGGCCGGGGCGCTGTGCCCTCGCTCAGTTTGTCGCAAAACCTGCTGCTCACGCGCAGCGAAGCCGTGGGCGCAGGCGGCTGGGTGCGCATGGGTACGCTGGCCGATCAGGCACGCGGCATCATCGAGCGCTTCAAGGTCAAGGCCGCCGGGCCGCAAGCGCCCGCGCAGTCGCTGTCGGGCGGCAATTTGCAAAAGTTCATTGTGGGACGCGAGATCAGTGCCACCCCCAAGCTGCTGATCGTCTCGCAACCGACCTGGGGCGTGGACGTGGGGGCGGCAGCGCAGATTCGCGCCGAAATTTTGGCGCTGCGCGACGCGGGTTGCGCGGTGCTGGTGGTGAGTGAGGAGTTGGAAGAATTGTTTGAATTGTCTGACCGCATGCATGTGATCGCCAAGGGCCGTTTGTCGCCCTCCTTGTCCCGTGCCGAAGCCACCGTCGAGCGCATCGGCGAGTGGATGAGTGGCCTGTGGCCCGAGACCGCAGCCCAAGCCCAGGAGGCGCAGCATGCTCAAGCTTGAATTGCGGCCCCAGGCTTCGCGCCTGTGGACCTATGCCTCGCCGGTGCTGGCGCTGGTGCTCACGGTGCTGCTGGGCGTGGCCTTGTTCATGGCGCTGGGCAAAGACCCGGTGCGCGGTTTGCAAATGTTCTTTTGGGAGCCCATCAAAACCGGCTATGCCTTGGGCGAGTTGATGGTCAAGGCCACGCCCTTGCTCATCATCGCTTTGGGTTTGTCGGTGTGCTTTCGCTCCAACGTGTGGAACATCGGCGCCGAAGGCCAATTTGTGATTGGCGCGGTGTGCGCTGCAGGCGTCGCCCTGTTGGCCGACAAGGACACGGGCCGTTGGATTGTGCTGGCGGTGCTGCTGGCGGGCATTTTGGGCGGCATGTTTTGGGCGGGCATCACGGCGCTGCTGCGCGACCGCTTCAATGCCAACGAAATTCTGGTCAGCCTGATGCTGGTGTATGTGGCCAATATGGTGCTGAGTTACCTGGTGTACGGCCCCTGGAAAGACCCGGCAGGCTTCAATTTTCCGCAGTCCAAAACCTTCGAATCGGTCACGCAGATCCCGCGCTTGATGGACGGCTCGCGGGTCAGCATCGGCTTGTTGATGGCGCTGGTCGGCGCGGGGCTTTTGTGGGTGTTTTTGTTTCGCACGCGTGCCGGTTTTGCCCAGCAGGTGGGCGGGCTGGCGCCGGCTGCGGCGCGCTATGCCGGTTTTTCTTCGCGCAAGGCGCTTTGGG
Organism: Comamonadaceae bacterium; assembly: GCA_027484105.1. Classification (GTDB taxonomy): domain Bacteria; phylum Pseudomonadota; class Gammaproteobacteria; order Burkholderiales; family Burkholderiaceae_C; genus Limnohabitans_A. The sequence continues at coordinate 76,436 of JAIXUG010000005.1, read as the reverse complement.
TCGCACTGCTGGCTTCGGGCGGCGCGGCAGGTTTGGCGGGCGCTTTGGAAGTCGCGGGGCCGATTGGCCAGCTCACGCCTTATGTGCCTGCGGGCTACGGGTTTGCCGCGATCATCGTGGCCTTTGTCGGGCGCTTGCACCCGGCGGGCATGGTGCTGTCGGCCGTGCTGATGAGCATGTTCTACATCGGCGGTGAACTGGCGCAGTCGCGTTTGGGGCTGCCCAAGTCGATCACCGGCGTGTTCCAGGGTTTGCTGCTGTTTTGTTTGCTGGCGTGTGACACGCTGGTGGCGTATCGCTTGCGTTGGGTGGCCGCCAAGAAAGGGGGCGTGTGATGGAGTCTTATGCATTGCTGATCGCGGCGACCTTGAACGCGGGCACCGTGCTGGCGCTGGCCGCTTTGGGTTTGCTGATCAATGAAAAAGCCGGGGTGGTGAACCTGGGGGCCGAGGGCATGATGCTGTGCGCGGCCATCGCGGGCTTTGCCTGTGTGGTGCACACCGGCAACGACTGGCTGGGTTTTGCAGCGGGCATGGGCGCGGGTGCGGTGCTGGCCGCCATCTTCGGTGTGCTGGTGATTTGGCTCAACACCAACCAGTACGCCACCGGGCTGGCGCTGAGTCTGTTTGGCGTGGGCTTTTCGGCCTTTGTGGGCATTGGTTATGTCCAGGAGAAGTTGCCAGAGCGGCCCAACTACGAGATCCCCTTCCTGGCCGACATCCCCTTGTTGGGACCCGCTTTCTTCAAACAACACCCCTTGGTGTACGGCGCCATCTTCTTGGTTTTGGCACTGATCTGGTTCCTTTACAAGAGCCGCACCGGTTTGGTGCTGCGTGCAGTGGGTGAGTCGCCTGCTTCTGCACACGCTTTGGGCTATCCGGTGCGCCTCATTCGCCTGGCGGCCGTGGTGGCGGGCGGCGCTTTGTGCGGACTGGCCGGGGCTTACATTTCGGTCAGCTACACCCCCTTGTGGGTTGAGGGCATGGTGGCGGGCAAGGGCTGGATCGCCCTGGCTTTGACCACCTTTGCAACATGGCGTCCGGCACGTGTTTTGCTTGGGGCCTACCTGTTTGGTGGTGTGACCATGCTGCAGTTCCATTTGCAAGGGGTGGGTGTGCAAGTGCCCAGTCAGTTGCTCACGGCGCTGCCTTACATCGCCACCATCGTGGTGCTGGCCTTGATTTCACGAAACCCTACTTGGATTCGGGTCAACATGCCGGCCTCTTTGGGTAAGCCCTTTTACCCCGGTTCATAATCTCGTTTCTCCAACCCCTGTAACCCTGAATAAAGTAATTGACATGACAGACATCTCCAAGCGCTCCATCGTGAAGATGGTGGCCCTGACCGCTGTGGCTGCCGCCGCATTGGTCGGTTGTGGCAAAAAAGAAGAGGCACCCAAGGCTGCTGCCCCTGCCGCTGCCAAGCCTGAGCCCCTGAAGATCGCGTTTGCTTATGTCGGCCCAGTGGGCGACGGCGGCTGGACCTTTGCCCACGACAATGGCCGCAAGGAGATCGAAAAAGCCTTTGGCGACCGCGTGGTCACCACCTTTGTTGAAAAAGTGCCTGAAAGCGCTGACGCCGAGCGCGTGATCCGCGACATGGCAGCGCAAGGCAACAAGCTGATTTTTGGCACCACCTTCGGCTACATGGAGCCCATGCTCAAGGTCGCTGCAGACAACAAGGGCGTCAAGTTTGAGCACGCCACCGGCTACAAAACCGCCGAGAACATGCGCACCTATGACAGCCGCACCTACGAAGGCGCCTACATGGCCGGTGTGATCGCTGGCAAGATGACCAAAACCAACACCCTGGGTGTGGTGGCTTCGATCCCAATTCCTGAGGTGATCCGCAACATCAACAGCTACACCATGGGTGCCCAGTCGGTGAACCCCAAGATCAAGACCAAAGTGGTCTGGGTCAACGAATGGTTCAACCCACCGAAAGAATCCGAAGCCGCCACTTCCTTGATCAACGCTGGCGCTGACGTGCTGATGCAAAACACCGACTCCTCGGCTGTGCTGCAGACCGCCGAGAAAATGGGCAAACGCGCATTCGGTTGGGACTCTGACATGACCGCCTACGGCCCCAAGGCCCACCTGGGTTCGGCCGTGATCAACTGGGGTCCTTACTACGTCAAGGCCGTGGGTGAAGCCCTGGATGGCAAATGGACGACCGGCTCCAGCTGGTGGGGTGTGAAAGAAGGCGCGATCGAGATGGTCAACGTGGCCGCCGATGTGCCTGAAGACATCAAAAAGCGCATTGCTGACATCAAGGCCGGTTTGAAAGACGGCAGCTTTGCCATCTGGAAGGGCCCCATCGTGGACCAGTCTGGCAAAGAGATGCTGGCCAAGGACGTTGTCGCCGATGACAAGTACCTGGGTGGCGTGATGTTCTACGTCAAGGGCGTGGAAGGCAAGATTCCAGGCAAGAAGTGAGCTGATCCCTCCTCTGTGATCTGATCTGATCAGCCGCCCGTTGCAAAACGGGCGGCTTTTTTTTGCCTGGCAAGGTGGTTTTTTTTGAGCCATGCGGTCGCGGCACCCGGCGGTTTTTTTGATACCCTGAAGGTGTGTCCTTCTTTCAAAGGCCTTGCTTGTGTTCAAACACATGGAATCCCCCGCCGTCGCGCGCAGAAGCTGGCGGCAAATCCTGTCTGACTTTGGCAGCACCTATGCTGCCAACGGGCTGATCGGTTTCATTTTTGCCGCCACCGGCCCGGTGGCCGTCATTTTGTCGGTGGGTACCGGCGGAGGCCTCTCGCCCGAAGAATTGGCGTCCTGGGTGTTTGGGGTGTTCTTTGTCAACGGCCTGGTCACCTTGTTCATGAGTTGGCGCTACACCACACCCTTGGCCTTTGGCTGGACGATTCCCGGCACCGTGCTGGTGGGGCCCGCTTTGCAGCACCTGAGCTTTGCCGAGGTGATCGGTGCTTTTTACATGACCAGTGCCTTGGTGCTGGTGCTGGGGCTGACGGGCTGGGTCAAGCGTGTGATGGCGGCGTTGCCCATGCCGATCGTGATGGGCATGGTGGCCGGGGTGTTTTTGCGTTTTGGTCTGGACATCGTGCGGGCGCTGCACAGCCATGTGGCGATTGCGGCCCCGATGGTGGCCGTGTTTTTGTTGCTCTCTGCCAAAGCCGACTGGGGCAAGCGCTTGCCGCCCGTGATCGGGGCTTTGCTGGTCGGGGCTTTGGCCGTGGCGCTCACTGGCAGTCTGGACGCGGCATCGGTGGGTCAGCTGACGCTGGCACAGCCCGTGATCCAGGCGCCCGTGTGGTCGTGGTCGGCCATGCTGGAGTTGGTGGTGCCCTTGGCCATCACGGTGCTGGTGGTGCAAAACGGGCAGGGCGTGGCGGTGCTCAAAAACGCTGGACACGAGCCGCCAGTCAACGCGATTGCCGTGGCCTGTGGTGTGGGCGCTGCGGTCAGTGCGGTGTTTGGTGCTGTCAGCACCTGCTTGACCGGACCGACCAATGGTCTGCTCACCTCCTCGGGTGAACAGCGCCGCCATTACAGCGGCGCGTTGATGTTCGGTGCTTTGGCTTTGCTGTTTGGCCTGATGGCACCGACTTTCACCGGGCTCATGCTGGCGGCCCCCAAAGAGTTCATCATGGTGCTGGGCGGGCTGGCCATGCTGCGCGTGCTGCAGGGTGCGTTTGTGGCTTCGTTCGGTGCAGGCAAATTTTCTTTGGGTGCCTTGGTCAGCCTGTTGGTCACGGTGGCCGACATTGGCCTGTTCAACATCGGTGCGGCCTTTTGGGGTCTGGTGGCCGGTTTTGCGGTGTCGTGGTGGATGGAGCGGGGAGATTTTCGCCAGGCCTGATGGCCAGCTGCCATGGGTTTTGTCGGACCCTGGACCGGGATGCCCGTGTGCGCCAAAGATCCGAGCCAAGCTTGACCTGCGTGTAAGCTGTGAGATGGAGGCGCACGGGCCGCCAGAGACGATTTATTGCCTTGGGGAGGGCCATCATGCTGGAGCGTTTCATTCAAAACAAACAACTCGATGCCGCCAAGCTCAGCGCCAAAAAGTTGCTCAGCGCACGGGGCGAGGCCAACGCGCAGAGCATGGCCATCAAGTTGATTGAACAGTACGAGCACCTGGACAAGCGCAGCCAGACAGCGTTCTTCCAGTTCCTGTCCAGCCAGTTCAACCCCGACCCCGCCATGGTGGTGGATGCCGCCAACCGGTACAACGCCGAGCGCAATGAGGCCAGCCTGATCCATTTGTTCCAGACCGTGGAGCCGCCCCGGCAAGAGTTGCTGCGGCGGGTCAACCGGGCCCCCTCAGGCACCGCCACCATCTTGAAGATGCGTCAGACCTTGTTGGGCTATCTGAAGGAACACCTGGCTTTTGCAGCGACCGATGCCGACATGCACCACCTGCTCAGCTCCTGGTTCAACCCCGGCTTTTTGGAACTGCACCAGATCACCTGGAATTCACCCGCCCAGTTGCTCGAAAAAATCATTGAACACGAGTCGGTGCATGCCATCGATGGCTGGGACGATTTGCGCCGTCGATTGCAGCCGGACCGCCGCTGTTTTGCGTTTTTCCATCCGCAGTTGCCAGGTGAGCCGCTGATTTTTGTCGAAGTGGCCTTGGTGCCCGGCATTGCCACAGACATCGGGGGCCTGATCCACAAACAGGCGCCGGTGGGCGAACCGAAAAGCTTCAAGGCGGCCATTTTTTACTCCATCAGCAATTGCCAGCCAGGCCTCAAAGGCGTGTCCTTGGGCAATTTCTTGATCAAGCGCGTGGCGCAAAAACTCATTGAGGAAATGCCCTCGCTCAAAACCTTCTGCACCCTCTCGCCCATCCCGGGCTTGAGCGCTTGGTTGGACGCGGGCGCGCCCTTGCCCGAAGACAAGCTCAGTGCGGTGCAGTTGCGCAAATGGCATGAGGCGCAAAAAGCGCTGATGCTGGGCGATATCAGCTGGGCCGAACGCCTGAAGGCGGGCTGGCACCCCGATCGCTGCAACGAGGCAGAAAAGACCGCGCTCTTGCGGCTGTGCGCTCTTTACCTCATGCACAAAACGCCAGAAAGCCGTGGCGATGCGGTGGGCAAGTTCCACCTGAGCAACGGCGCGACCTTGCACCAAATCAATTGGGCGGCTGACCTGTCCAAAAAAGGGCTGCAACAGTCGGGCGGTCTCATGGTCAACTACCTGTATGAGCTGGGCAAGGTCGAAGCGCAACACGAGGCCTTCAGCCAAAAAAAGGTCAGTTTTTCGCGTCCCGTCGAAAAGTTGGTTTGAGCCACCGACTTCCACCCGGCCCCAGCCCTGTGCATCCAGACCCCAGCATGCCCTCCACTTTGCTGACGCGCATCCATGAAGGCGTTTTTGCCCTGAACGATGGTTCGGGCCAACATGTGGGTTATTTCAAATGGATCCAAGGCCAATGGAAGTTCAAGGCGGTGGGGTATGGGCCATCGGGTCAGGTGATCCCAGGTGGTGGCCCCTTGACCGAGCGACACAACACCACGATGGCGCAATTGGATGAAGCCCAGATTCGGGCCATTTTTTTCAAGGAGGAATGAGCATGTTCAAAGTCCACGCGGTCTCCACTTCGCGTTTACCCGAATTGCTGCGCGCCATGCCCAAGGCCGAGCTGCACATCCACATCGAAGGCTCTTTGGAGCCCGAACTGATCTTTGCCCTGGCCCAGCGCAATGGCGTGCCGCTGCCCTATGCCGATGTGGCCGCCCTGCGCAGCGCCTATGCGTTCACCAATTTGCAAAGTTTTTTGGACCTGTACTACGCCGGGGCCAGCGTGCTGCTGCACGAGCAGGACTTTTACGACATGGCCTGGGCGTACTTTCAAAAAGCCGCTGCCGACCATGTGGTGCGGGCCGAGCTGTTTTTTGACCCGCAAACCCACACCGCACGCGGCGTGGCCATGGGCGCGGTCATCGAAGGCCTGCACCGCGCCTGCCGCGATGCGCAGACGCAGTTGGGCATCAGCGCCGATTTGATCCTGTGCTTTTTGCGCCACCTGTCTGAAGAAGACGCGCTGGCCACCCTGGAGGAAGCCATGCCCTGGCGCGAACATTTCATCGGCGTGGGCCTCGACTCCAGCGAGCTGGGCCATCCGCCCGAAAAGTTTGCCCGCGCCTTTGCCCGCGCCCGCGAGCTGGGCTTGCACGTCGTGGCCCATGCGGGCGAGGAGGGGCCGCCCGCTTACATCTGGAGTGCGCTCGATGTGCTGAAGGTCGAGCGGATCGACCACGGCGTGCAAGCCATCCACGATGCGGCGCTCATGAAGCGGCTGGCCGATGAACAAATGCCCCTCACGGTGTGCCCGCTGTCCAACCACAAGCTGTGCGTGTTCAAAACTTTGGCCGACCACAACCTGGGTCAGATGCTGGATGCGGGCCTGCGCGTGACCATCAACTCGGACGACCCGGCTTACTTTGGTGGTTACTTGAACGACAACTATGTGCAGACCTTTGCCGCGCTGCACCTGAGCGCCCAGCAAGCCTACAAATTGGCGGCCAACAGCATCGAAGCGAGCTTTGCGCCCGAGGCGGACAAGCACCGCTGGATGCATGAACTCAAGGTTTGCTTTCAAGGGTTTTCGGAGCAGGACTGAGTGACGCTGGGTGCTTGTTAGAATTCCACCCCGAAGCCCGCCGCCCCGGCGGGCTTCGTTTTGTTCAATCTCGGGGCCATGTAGAGGACTACCATGTACAAAAACCTCGCTGCCACGCTCGTGGCCGCCTGCTTTTTTCTCACCGGCGCTCAGGCGCAATCTCCCTCCAAAGTCACCGCGCCCGTCAAGGCGGGTTTTGTCTATGTCTCGCCCATCACCGAGGCGGGTTGGACGCGCCAACACGACGAGGGCCGCAAGGCGGTCGAGCGGGCTTTGGGCGACCAGGTCAAAACCACGTTTGTGGCCGATGTGCCCGAAGGTGCAGACGCTGAGCGCGTGATCCGTGACCTGGCCAACCAAGGCCACCAGATCATCTTCACGCCCAGCTTTGGTTACATGGAGCCCACGCTCAAGGTGGCCCGGGACTTTCCGAATGTGAAGTTCGAGTCGGTCACCGGCTTCAAAACCGCGCCCAATGTGGCCGCGTCCAACGCCCGTTATTACGAAGGCCGCTATCTGGCGGGCATCGCCGCCGGGCGCATGACCCAATCGAATGTGGCGGGCTATGTGGCGGGTTTCCCGATTCCCGAGGTGTTGCAAGGCATCAACGCCTTCACGTTGGGCATGCGCTCGGTCAACCCCCAAGCCACGGTCAAGGTGGTCTGGCTCAACGCCTGGTTTGATCCACCCAAAGAGCGCGAAGCGGCCATGGCCCTGTTCAATCAAGACGTGGATGTGATCGCGTTCCACACCGGCTCAACTGCCGTGATGGCTGCGGCGCAAGAGCGCGGCAAGATGGCCGTGGCCTACCACTCCGACATGCGCAAGATCGGCCCGGATGCGCAGATCATCGCGGTGACGCACCAGTGGGGCGATTACTACACGGCCAGGGTCAGGGCGGCCTTGTCTGGCACCTGGACGACGGGCAATGTGTGGGGCGGCATCAAAGACGGCATGATCCGCGTCGGTGAGTTCGGCCCCAAGGTGCCCAAAAAAGTGCAAGACGAGATCCTGGCCCAACAAAAGCGCTTGGGCGCAGGCCAATTGTGGCCTTTCATGGGCCCCATCACCGACAACGAAGGCAAGTTGGTGGTGCCTGCAGGACAAAGTTTGAGCGATGCCCAGATCCTGAACATGAACTACCTGGTGCAAGGCGTTCAGGGGCGCGTGACGCGTTGATACCGTCCAGCCATTTTGGCGTCCGCAAGGCGGCGCTGGCATGAAAAAAGCCGAGGCGCAGTGGCCTCGGCTTGGGGTGGGTGCCTGGTGAAATCAGGGCTTGAGCAGTTGCAACACACCCTGCAAATTGGGCGAGCCGCCCAGACGCCAGCAAGCGGCCAGGATGTCCTTGACTTTGCCCGCACCCAAAATCGGGTCTGACAAGTCATGGAACTTGCGCTCCAGGTCGGCATCGGTCATGGGCTTTTGCAAAGAGCCAATGGCGTGTTCCACATGCACCTTCACGCTGCGGCCATCCGTCAGGTGGGCCGTGACGTACACACTTTCTTCGCGCACCGAGGTGTCCACCACCGCTTGCACCTTGTCGCGCAAGCGCACCACGTCTTCGCGCCGCACGATGTGGTCTGAAAACTCCTCCTCGCCCGCACGCCCAAAGATCAGGCCCACCGCACAGCCGTGGTACACGCTGAACTTGCCTTGCAAGCCGTCTTGCGGAGTTTTCTTGCCCGTCAGTTCCAGCACCAGGGGGTGCACACGCAGCTCGATGCTTTGCACTTCATCGGGTTTGACACCTTGCGCACGCAACTGGGCGCAAGCGTCGATGCTGGGGTGGATCACGATGCCACAGGCAAAAGGCTTGTAGGCGTTGAAGCTGATCTCAAAGCGCTGGCCCAGCTCGTCTTGCGCTTCGCGCCAGTCGTATTTGGTGGACAGCACCTGGGCCCAGCCGCGCGGCGCTTCCAGCGCTCGGGCGCTGGACGTGAAGCCATGCTTGGCCATCAGGGCCGACATCAAGCCCGCGCGTGCTGCGCCACCGGGGTGAAAGGGCTTGGTCATGGTGCCAAATTGCTCGCGCAGGCCCACGGGTTGCGAAGCCGCAATGCCCAGCGCCATGCCGGTTTGTTGGGCATTGAGGCCCAGCAAACGGGCGCAAGCAGCGGCAGCACCCAAAGTGCCGGTGGAGCCGGTGATGTGCCAACCCCGGTCATAGTGCTGGGGGTAAACCAAATTGCCCATGCGGCAGGCCACGTCGATGCCCAAGACCATGGCGTCCATCACCTGGCGGCCCGAGCTGTTTTGCTGCTCGGCCAAAGCCATGACCGCAGAGGCCACCGGACCGGCGGGGTGGATGATGGTTTTGAGGTGGGTGTCGTCGTAGTCAAAGGTGTGCGACGAGATGCCGTTGATCAAGGCCGCACTGGCCATGTCCACGCGCTCGCTGCGCCCCGCCAGGGTCGCCTGGGGCGCGGGAGAGAGCATGTGCACAGCGGCAAGCGCGGCTTCGACGGCTTCGTGTTGCGCTGCACCGATGGCGCAGCCCAGCCAGTTCAAGAACGTGCGATGGGCCTCGTGTTCCACCGCATCACTCCAACCTTTGGAGGGGTGTTCGGCAACGAATTTCGCCAGTTCAGCCGTGATGGGCGGTGCATTGTGGTCAGCCGCCACAGCGGTGTTGATGGTCATGTCGGATCCAGGGAGAGGTTGAAAAAAAAATCAGGCGTCCAGGTTGATCTTGCGTTCGCGGGCCAGGTCGGTCCAGCGGGCCAAATCGCGCTTCATGTAGTCCAGGAACTGGTTGGGTGTCATGGGCGTCAGCTCCACGGCTTCAGCACTCAGTTTGTCCCGGAAATCCGGCTGTGCCAGCACCTGGGCGATGGCGTCGTTGATCTGTTTGACGATGGGCGCAGGCATGCCCGCCGGGCCCACCACGCCGTACCACTGCTGGGCATCGAAACCTTTGAGGCCCGCTTCTTCCATGGTGGGCACATCTTTAAGAGCGGGGTGGCGTTGGTTGCCTGTGACGGCCAAGGCACGCACGCGTCCGCCGCGGATGTGCGGCAAAGCAGCCGCCAGACCCGGAAACATCGCTTGGGTTTGGCCAGCGATCAAATCGGTGGTGGCGGGGGCAATGCCTCGGTAGGGGATGTGCACCATGAAAGCACCGGTCTGCAGTTTGAACAACTCGGCCGTCAAATGCGTGAGTGAGCCGGCACCGGCTGAACCATAAGAGATTCGACCCGGGTTTTTCTTGACGTACTCGATGAATTCCTTGACGTCTTTGGCAGGCGCATTGGCGTTGACCACCAGCACATTGGGGGTGGTGCCAATCATGCCCAGAGGCGTGAAGTCCTTGATCGGGTCGTAGTTCAGTTTGCGGGTGGCGGGTGCCGTGCCGTGCGTGGCCACATACCCTTGCATGAGGGTGTAGCCGTCGGGTTGGGCTTTAGTGGTCATTTGCGAAGCGATCACGCCGCCGCCACCACCGTGGTTTTCCACCACCATGGTTTGGCCCAGCACTTTGCTCAGGCGGTCGCACAATTGGCGGCCAATCATGTCCGAGCCGCCGCCGGCGGCTACAGGCACGATGTATTTGATGGGGCGATTCGGGTAGGCCGCTTGGGCACTGGCCAAGCCGGGCAAGCCCATCAGCAAAGGGGCTGCTTGTATCAGGGTGCGTCGTTTCATGTTGTCTCCTCGGGTTGGTTTTGAATGGGGGTGGTGGGCTCAGGGGGCATGCTTTGCTTCAAGCGCGCATACGCGCTGCTGACATGCCTGGCCAGTAAATCTTTGGCCTGGTCTTGTTCACCCATGGCGATCGCGTGGGTGATTTTTTGGTGCTCGGAGATCGATGTCTTCATGCCGGTCACATGCGACAAGCTTTGCAAGCGCGCCAAATGGAGCTTTTGCACGACCTCCTGGTAGGTGTGGCTGAGCTGTTCGTTGAGTGCCGCTTGCACAATCAACCAATGAAAATGCAGGTTTTCTGAGTAGTAGGCGGCCAAGTTGGCTTGTTTTTGGGCCGCGACCATGAGGGCAATGGACGCTTCCAGCGCCTGCGCCAATGCTTGTCTGGGGGCGGCGTCCAAAGCAGCGGCCTTGGCGCCCGCAAAACTGTCCAGCAGGCTGCGGATCTCGTACAAGTCCTGCACTTCCTTGGCTTCGATGGCCCGAACGAAGACGCCAGCGTGTTTTCTGGAAACCACCAAACCAGAGCTTTCCAGCTCTCTCAAAGCCTCTCGCACAGGCACGCGCGACACTTGAAGGCGGTTGGCCACATCGGGCTCGCTGATTCTGTCCCCGGGCTTGATCGCCCCTTTGAGGATGTGTTCCAGCAAGTCTTCGCGGACCAATTTGGCCAGTGACGTGTCCCGCATGTTTTTGATGCGGTCGGAATTGTCAGCAGTGATCCAGGGCAGCATGGCGGGGTTAAACATGGAAATTTCGGATATCGTATACGTTATCGGGGGCGGGATGGCCCTTTTCTGTCAACTTCGTGACCAGGGTGCGCCAAGCCAGGCGATGGCCAGCCCAGCACCGGCACCGAAGCCCGCGGGTGATGGGATCGCACCTTAAAATGGCCGCACTTCACAAAGGTTCAACGATGAGCATCAAAAGCGATAAATGGATCCGACGCATGGCTGAGCAGCACGGCATGATCGAGCCGTTTGAGCCAGGACAGATCAGGCACAACGCGGATGGCCAAAAAATCGTGAGCTACGGGACCAGCAGTTACGGCTACGACATCCGCTGCGCGCCCGAGTTCAAGGTGTTCACCAACATCTACAGCACCGTGGTGGACCCCAAGAACTTCGACGAACGCAGCTTTGTCGACATCGAGGGCGATGTTTGCATCATTCCCCCGAACAGTTTTGCCCTGGCCCGCACGGTGGAATATTTCCGCATTCCGCGCAATGTGCTGACCATTTGCTTGGGCAAAAGCACCTATGCCCGCTGCGGCATCATCGTGAATGTGACCCCATTCGAGCCCGAGTGGGAAGGCTATGTGACCCTCGAATTCAGCAACACCACCCCCTTGCCAGCCAAAATTTATGCAGGCGAGGGCTGCGCTCAGGTCCTGTTTCTGGAGAGCGACGAAGTGTGCGAAACCAGTTACAAGGACCGGGGTGGCAAGTACCAGGGCCAGGTCGGCGTGACGTTGCCCAAGACCTGAGCGGCGCGTGTTCTCAGGGGGGTCAGCCCAAAATGCGACAATAACGGGTTAATGACCGACTCTTTTTCCAATCTATCGCTGGCGCCCACGCTGGCACGTGCCGTGGCCGAAATGGGCTACGAATCCATGACCCCCATCCAGGCACAGGCCATTCCCGTGGTCCTGACGGGCCAGGATGTCATGGGGGCCGCCCAAACGGGCACCGGCAAAACCGCCGCGTTCTCGCTGCCCTTGCTGCAGCGCCTGCTCAAGCACGAAAACCCCTCCACCTCGCCCGCCCGCCACCCCGTGCGCGCCTTGGTGCTTTTGCCCACACGCGAACTGGCCGATCAAGTGGCCCAGCAAATCAAGCTGTACGCCAAGTACACCCAGTTGCGCAGCGCGGTGGTGTTTGGTGGCATGGACATGAAGCCCCAGACGCTGGAGCTCAAAAAAGGCGTGGAAGTGCTGGTGGCCACCCCAGGCCGTCTGCTGGACCACATCGAAGCCAAAAACGCGGTATTGAACCAGGTGGAATATGTGGTGCTGGACGAAGCCGACCGCATGCTGGACATCGGCTTCTTGCCCGACTTGCAGCGCATCCTGAGCTTCTTGCCCAAACAGCGCACCACGCTGCTTTTCTCGGCCACCTTCTCGCCCGAGATCAAACGCCTGGCGAACAGTTACCTGCAAAACCCCATCACCATCGAAGTGGCGCGTCCCAACGAAACCGCCTCGACGGTGGAGCAGCGCTTTTACGCCGCCCAAGACGACGACAAGCGCCGCGTGATCCGCAAGGTGCTGGACGATCGGGGCATCAAGCAGGCCTTTATTTTTGTCAACAGCAAACTCGGTTGTGGCCGCTTGGCCCGCTCATTGGAGCGCGAAGGCTTGCGCACTGCCGCCTTGCACGGCGACAAGAGCCAGGACGAACGCCTCAAGGCGCTGGAAGCCTTCAAACAAGGCGAAGTCGATTTGCTGGTGTGCACCGACGTGGCCGCGCGCGGTCTGGACATCAAGGATGTCCCGGCGGTGTTCAACTTCGATGTGCCCTTCAATGCCGAAGACTATGTGCACCGCATTGGCCGCACGGGTCGTGCCGGGGCTTCGGGCTTGGCCGTCACCCTGGTCAGCCCTTCTGACTCTCGTTTGGTGGGCGACATCGAAAAGCTCATCAAGAAAAAGCTCGAAGTCGAAACCCTTCAGTTGGACACCCGGCCCGCGGGCCCTGCCCCCGAAAAATGGGGTGCGCGCGCCGAAGACCGCCCCCGCAGCCGTCGCCGCGAAGACGACGACCCGCGCGATGCCCTCGATGCCCCCCGCGAGCGCCGTGGCGGCTTCCGTCCGGCGCCGGTCAACCGTGACCCGTTCTTTGAGAAGCCTTACGAGGCCCAAGCCCAGGACGCATCGCCCACTTGGGAGCCGACAACGCCCCGTCCAGCGAGGTCTTCCATCTCTGCCAACATCAAGCCCAAACGCAAGGTGGCAGCCTTGTTCAAGTCGGGTGATTGATCGCTGACTGGCCCCCTGGGTTATCCGGCTGCGACACACAGAACCGGCAAGGCGCTGTCAAAATCGCACGATGCAAAACAAAACCGACCCCTGTGTGAGCCCCCGTAGCCATACCCTGCCCTGGGCGCTTGGCGCTCTTGCGCTTGTGCCTTGGTGTGTTTCGGCGCAAAACACCAGCATGCCGGGTGGCTCCGCAGGCCCCACCGATCTGGGTCAGGTGGAAGTGCGCAGCAACCGCAGCAACGACACAGAAATGCGCCGGGAGTCTTCGGCATCCAAGATCATCATTGGGCGTGAAGAAATCCAAAAACAAGGCGATGCCAATTTGGGCGAAGTGCTCAAACGTTTGCCCGGTGTGACCGTGCAAGGCGTGCCGGGTCGAGGGGGTGCGATTCGCATGCGCGGTCTGGGCGGTGGCTACACCCAAATCCTGCTCGATGGCGAGCGCTTGCCACCCGGTTTTTCCATCGACAGCTTGCTGCCCGAGCAAGTCGAGCGCATCGAAATCCTGCGTGCACCCACTGCCGAAACCGGGGCGCGCGCCATTGCGGGCACCATCAACATTGTTTTGCGCGAAGGGCAAAGGGCCAACCCCGACGATTTGAAAATCACCCGCTCGCAAGAGCACGGGCAGCCGTCAACCTTGCTCAACTGGGTGCACAACCTCCAGTTCAAGCCCATGACAGGCACGCTGACCTTGTCGGTGACCGACCAATACAGACCCGATGAAAACAGCTCGGTGGTCTCGTCCAGCCTGATGGGCGACAGCACCCGCCTCACCGAGTCCCTCGGACGCCGGCAAGCCCTGCATGCCAATGCTCGGCTGCAATGGCGGGGTGAACAAGGCAAGACCCTGACCCTGACCCCCTTTGTGATTTATTCGGATTTTGGCAGTTCCGGCCAAATCCAGGCCAACCGGCTCGCGGGCAACGACGCTCAATCCGACAGCGCGCAAACTCTCAACCAAAGTCGCTTTGCCATGGCTCGTCTCAATGGCCAATGGGCGCAACGCTTGTCGGCCGATGACCGCCTGGAAGTGCGTTTTGGCCTGGGCCAATCGGAGTTCGATTACAGGATGGACCAGATCGTGACATCGTCGATCGGCGCCAGCCCCTTGTTGACCAACAACACCCAGTTTCAAAATTTTGTGGACCGCTCCGGCAGCCTCAATGGCAAATGGACACGTGCCATGGACAACGGCCACCAAGTGGTGAGCGGCTTGGAGTTGGAAGGCGTGCGTCGCCTGGAAGAGGCCCGTGGTTTGCTGGACGACAGCGCCGGAGACTTGAGCGCGCGCACCCTCCGATGGGCCGCCTATGCGCAAGACGAGTTCAAGATCAATCGCCATTGGTCGGCCCATACCGGTTTGCGCTACGAAACCATTGCCACCGAGGCCACCGATTTGACGGGCCTCAAAACCAACACCAGCTCGGTCTGGACGCCCTTGTTGCACGCCTTGTGGAAGCCTGACCCCGCCAAGCGCGATCAGGTGCGCATGAGCCTGACGCGCAGCTACCGAACCCCCACGCTGCACAACCTGATGGCGCGCCCGGTCAGCTCTGGCGAGGTCAACAGTCGCCCCACACGACCTGACCGCATTGGCAACCCAGACCTCAGGCCCGAGTTGGCCACGGGCATCGATGTCGCTTTTGAGCGCTACCTGAGCGGTGGCGGTTTGCTCAGCGCGAACATTTTCCGCAGGGAAATCAGCGACCTGATTCGCTACACCGTCAGCGAGCAAGTCGGCCCTGTCTGGGCACCCAATCAGACCCGTTGGGTGTCTTCCCCCATCAACATTGGCGATGCATCGACCCAAGGCCTTGAGTTGGAAGCGAAGTTCCGGCTCAACCAGGCTTTTGAAAAAGCCTTGCCCATCGATGTCCGCAGCAACGTCAGTTTCTTCAGCTCCAGAGTCAAACAGGTGCCAGGCCCCAACAACCGACTGGACCAGCAGCCTGACATGACCGCCAACCTGGGCGGGGACTACCGCATTCGGCAGATCCCCTTGACCTTGGGCGGTAACCTCAACTGGAACCCGGACTACGACACCCGCCGCACCGAACAGCAAATGTTTTATCAAGGTGTCAAACGGGTTGTGGATGTGTATGGACTTTGGCGCATCTCGCCGGCCAGTGCCGTGCGTTTGACCGTGAGCAATTTGCAGCCGCGCGATTACATCACCGCCAGCACCTTTGACAACGGCACGTTCCGCGAGACCGCCCGCAACACCGACCGCAATTGGCGCAATGTGCAGTTGCGCCTGGAAATGAAAATCTGAAGGAGACATGCCCGATGCCGACCCAAGACGCTGCGTGGCATGACCGGATGTACAACAACCGGGCGCTGGTGCCCAACTTTGCCGAGCATTTTGCGCATTGGCAAAACGCCTCCGCGCAAGCCCGCCAGAGCCTCACAGCGCGGCTTGATGTTCGGTATGGCGATGGCCCGAACGAAACCCTGGACATCTTCCCGGCTGCGCGTGCCGACGCCCCTGTGGTGATCTTCATCCACGGTGGTTATTGGCGCAGTCTGGACAAGTCCGACCACTCCTTTGTCGCCCCGGCTTTGCACGACATGGGCGCCTGCGTGGTGGTGGTCAATTACGCGCTGTGCCCCGGCACACCCGAGCAACCCATCACCATCCCCGACATCGCGTTTCAGATGGCCCAAGCCACCGCCTGGGTCTGGCGGCACATTGCCGAACACGGCGGAGACCGCAAGAACATCACCGTCATGGGCCACTCGGCAGGCGGGCACCTGGCCGCCATGATGCTGGGCTGCGATTGGAAAAAAGCAGGCCGTGATTTGCCTGCAGGCTTGGTGCGCAAGGCGCTGTCGATTTCGGGGCTGTTTGATTTGGCCCCGCTGCGCCAAACACCTTTTTTGCAGGCCGACCTGCGCATCACCCCGGCCCATGTGCGCATGGCCAGCCCCGCCAAATGGCAGCGCCCCAAGCAGGGCGTTTTGTACACCGTGGCTGGGGGCGATGAAAGTGCAGAGTTTTTGCGCCACAACCGCTTGATTCACCACGCTTGGGGCCCCAAAACCGTGCCCGTGTGCGAAGACTTGGCTGGCCTCAACCACTTCAGCATCGTCACCGATTTGACGCGGCCAGGCACGCGCCTGAATGCACTGGCCCAGCAGTTGATCGCTGCTTAAAAAAAAGCCCCGCATCGCGGGGCTTTTTTCAATCCAGCTTGATGTTGGCGGTCTTGATGGCCTGCGTCCAATCGGCGATTTCACGGTCCAGCAGTTTGGTCATGTCGGCTGGGGCCAGAAAGCGCACCTCAATGCCCGCTTGGTCAGCGCGCTGCTTGCTTTCGGGCAAGTCCAGGCTGCGCTTGACGGCATCGGCCAGTTGGTTCACCGTGGCCGTGGGCGTGCCCGCTGGGGCATACAGGGCCACCCATGCTTCCAGGTCAATGTTGGGGTAACCCGCTTCGGCCATGGTGGGCACTTGGGGCATGCCGGGGTGGCGTTTTTTGCCCGTCACGGCCAGCGCCTTGAGTTTGCCCGCCTGGATGTGTTGCATCACCGAAGGTGGTGTGGTCATGAACACCTGCACCTGGCCGCCCAACACGTCGGCAATGGCCTGGCCCGAACCTTTGTATGGCACATGCACCAAATCCACGGCGGTTTGCTGCTTGAAGATCTCGGTGCCGATGTGAGACACCGAACCGTTGCCCTGCGACGCGTAGTTCAGCTTGCCTGGGTTCTGCTTCAAAAACGCGATGAAATCACGCATGTTGTTGGCAGGCACCGAGGGGTGTACCGCCACCACGTTGGTGGCCACGGTGATCAAGCCCACGGGCGTCAAATCTTTCAACTCCCATGGCAGTTTGCTCATGAGGATGGGGTTGGCAATGTGGTAACCCGAGTACGACACCAGCAAGGTGTGGCCATCTTTGGGCGCACGCGCCACTTGCTGGTAAGCCAGGTTGCCGCTGGCGCCGCCTTTGTTGTCGATCACGATCGACTGGCCCAGCAAACGGCCCAAAGGCTCCGAAATCAGGCGGGCCGAAGTGTCCACCAAACCACCCGGCGGCACGGGCACCACCAGGGTAATGGGCTTGCTGGGGAAGGCCTGGGCCATCAGGGCCATGGGCACACACAAGCTGGCCAGGGCCAGCAGTTTGGAAATTTGGCGACGTGTGGTCATGAGAGTCTCTGGTTGTGGTTGGGTTTGAAAAATCAGCGCATGCCAATCTTGGCGTCGTTGAAGATGTTTTTGGCTTCGCGTGGCAGGCTGCGCCAGTACTGGTGTTGTGAGTCGACGGTGCCGCCCAGGGCCACCGCCGCTTCCCAGCCCCAGCGCGGCTTGTAAAGGAAAGAACGGGCCAACGCCACCAGGTCGGCGTCGCCACGCTGCAGCACGGCTTCGGCTTGGGCAGGCTCGGTGATCAGGCCCACGGCGATGGTGGTCAGGTCTGAGGCGGCTTTCACGGCTTTGGCCAAGTGCACTTGGTACTCCGGCCCCAAGACGATTTTTTGCAAAGGCGAAACACCGCCCGAGGAGATGTGCACAAACTGCGCCCCGGCTTGCTTGAGCAAGGCCGACAAAGCAGAGGTCTCTTCGACCGTCCAGCCGCCGTCCACCCAATCGGTGCCCGAAATGCGCATGCCCAGCGTGCCGCCAAAGGCTTCGCGCACGGCCTTGAACACTTCCATCGGCAAGCGGATGCGGTTTTCAAAACTGCCGCCGTACTGGTCGGTGCGCTGGTTGGAAATCGGCGACAAAAACTCGTGCAACAAATAGCCGTGCGCGGCGTGCAACTCGATGGCCTCAATGCCCAGTTCGTGGCTGCGCTTGGCGGTGTTCACAAAGTCGGCCTTGAGTTGTGCGATGTCGGCCAGGCTCATCTCTGTGGGGGGCGCTTCATTGGGCAGGTGGGGCAGGGCGCTGGGGGCCACCGGCTGCCAGCCGCCGTTTTCAGGGGCGATCAGCATGCCGCCATCCCAGGGGGCGGCGCTCGATGCTTTGCGGCCCGCATGGCCAATTTGAATGCACACCGGCATGGCGGGCGCCAAGCGGCGCGCACGGTGCAGTTTGTCGCCCAGCGCCGCCTGCGTCGCATCGTCCCACAGGCCCAGGCAGCCAGGGCTGATGCGGCCCACAGCCGACACGGCCGTGGCCTCGATGGTGAACAGGCCCGCGCCGCTGTTGAGCAGATTGGTCCAGTGCGTCAGGTGCCAATCGGTGGCCTGGCCGTTATCGGCCGAGTACTGGCACATGGGCGCAACCACGATGCGGTTGGGCAAAGTGAGGGGGCCGGAAGGCGCGTGGAAGGTGAAGGGGGTGAAGAGCAGACTCATGGGGTGTGGATCTTGTAGGGGGGGAAGCGGTGGGGCTGTGTCAGCCAGCTGGGCAGCATGAGGGCCACGCCAAATGGAAAGTGAGCGATCTTAGGCAGATCAAGCCGCGAGGCTTATCCTCTGCGTGACATCAATCACTGCCCGCACTCGGGCATTCTGGAAATGCGTCCCAAAGTGTCCATTCGGCAGGACATGGCGCATCGATGGCCAGTGCTTGACCGTTCACGGGGTGCGCCAGTTGCAGGCGCTCGGCATGCAGCCACAGCCGCTGCAGCCCGATCAAATCTGCCACCGCACGGTTGAGCGGCCCTTTGCCGTGCGTGGCGTCGCCCAAGATGGGGTGGGCGATGTGCTTCATGTGGCGGCGCAGCTGGTGGCGGCGGCCCGTCAGCGGCTCCAGCACCACCTCGGCGCAGCGGGTGCTGGCAAAGCCTTGCTGAGCTTGGGAATGGGGTATGGGCAGCTCGAAGCGGCGCAAAGTGGCAAAGCGGCTTTGGGCGGGCTGCACCTCTGTGCGTTCGGTGCGCATGTCGTCGGGCATGCGCTTCAAGGGGTGGTCGATCAGGCCCGCATCGGCGGGCCAGCCGCGCACCACGGCGCGGTAGGTTTTTTGCAGGCCCTCGCCGCTTTGAAAGGCTTGCCCCAAGGTGCGCGCCACCTCGGCGTTCAGCGCAAACAGCAGCACGCCGCTGGTGCCTTTGTCCAGCCGGTGCACAGGCCAGACGTGTTGCCCGATTTGGTTACGCAGGGTTTGCAGCACAAAGCGGGTTTCACCCTTGTCCAGCGGGGTGCGATGCACCAGCCAGCCGGTGGGTTTGTTGACGATGGCGAGATAATCGTCACGGTAAAGGATGTCGAGCATGTTGTTCTTATTGTCACCCGCCAAATCTCTGGACTACGAAACCCCCGCCGCCGGCGTGCCGCACACGCTGCCCCAGTTCGTGCCGCAATCGCAGGCCCTGATCGAGGTGTTGCGCCAAAAGTCGCCCCAGCAAATCGCCGAGCTGATGGACTTGTCGGACGCGCTGTCGGCCCTGAACGTGGCCCGCTACGAAGCGTGGAGCCCCAAATTCACCGCCAAAAATTCCAAGCAAGCCGTGCTGGCCTTCAATGGCGATGTGTACGAAGGGCTGGACGCCAAGACCTTGTCAGCGCAAGACCTGGACTGGGCGCAAAACCATGTGGGCATTTTGAGTGGCTTGTACGGCGTGCTGCGCCCGCTGGACTGGATGCAGCCCTACCGCCTGGAAATGGGCACCACGCTGCAAACCGACAAGGGCAGCAACCTGTACAAGTTTTGGGGGGCGCAAATTGCCGAGCACCTGAACGCCCAGCTGGCCAAAGACAAAACCCCGGTCATCGTCAACCTGGCCTCGCAAGAATATTTCAAGTCGGTGGACCTCAAAACCCTCAAGGCCCGCGTGATTGAGTGTGTGTTTGAAGACTTCAAGGGCGGCAAATACAAAATCATCAGCTTCAACGCCAAGCGGGCGCGGGGCCTGATGGCGCGCTTTGCCATCCAAAACAAGATCACCCACCCCGAAGGCCTGCTGGGCTTTGACCTGGAAGGCTATGCCTACGACCCCCGGGTGTCCGAGCCAGACCGTTTGGTATTTCGCAGAAAAGTGCAAGCATGAACACCCCCGAACAATCTCAGCTGGGCAAGTCCAGCGCCTATGTGGACCAGTACGACGCGGGTTTGCTCTTCCCCATTCCGCGTGCCACCAAACGCGCCGAGATCGGCGTCACCGGGCAGCCCGTTTTTTTTGGGGCCGACCTGTGGACCGCGTTTGAGCTGTCCTGGCTCAACACCAAAGGCAAACCGCAGGTGGCGCTGGCGCACATCACCGTGCCCGCCGAGAGCACGCACATTGTGGAGAGCAAGTCCTTCAAGCTGTACCTCAACAGCTTCAACAACACCCGGCTGGAAAGCGCCGACGTGGTGCGCGACATGATCCGCCGCGACATCAGCGCCGCCATCTGGCACGGCGGCGCGGTGCAAGCCAGCGTGGGCGTGAAGCTGCTGCTGCAAGAACACTTTGACGCCGAGCCCGTGCACGAACTCGACGGCCTGAACCTGGACCGCATGGACATTGAGTGCACCCGCTACCAGCCCGCGCCGGACTTGCTGAGCGCCAACGCCGAAGAACAGCCGGTCACCGAAACCCTGGTCAGCCACCTGCTCAAAAGCAATTGCCTCGTCACAGGCCAGCCCGACTGGGGCAGCGTGCAAATCAGCTACAGCGGCCCGCAGATCGAGCAAGCGGGCTTGCTGCAATACATCGTGAGTTTTCGCAACCACAACGAGTTCCATGAGCAATGCGTGGAGCGCATCTTTATGGACATCTGGACGCGCTGCCAACCCACCAGCTTGACGGTGTACGCCCGTTACACCCGGCGCGGCGGGCTGGACATCAACCCTTGGCGTACCAGCGCACCGGGCAAGTTGCCGCCCAATGTGCGCACGGCGCGGCAATGAAACAGGCCGCTGGGGCGTTCTCTTTTTACGCCGCAAACACTTCTTGCAGCGTGGTCAGCGCGGCAGTCAAGGTCTTGGCGGACACAGCGCCCAGGCGCTTGACCAAGCGCACCTTGTCTACCGTCCTCAGCTGATCCAACACGATCAAACCCTTGGTACCCGCGTGGGTGACAGGCACCCGGAACGGCGCGGCAAAACCCTTGGAGGTCATGGGGGCCACCATCACGGTGCGCAGGTGGTCATTCAACTCTGCCGGGGACAGCACAACGCAGGGCCGCGACTTCTTGATTTCGCTGCCCACGGTCGGGTCCAGGTTCACCAGCCAAATGTCGCCGCGCTTCACCAGCCCAACTCCTCATCGTCCAAGTTGCCGAACTCACCCATCAAAAGCGCATCACCACCTTTGGCGGACACCGCTGCAGCAGCCGCTGCCCATCCAGCACGTACGGACTTGGCAGGCTTGCGCAAGACGATGGTGCCGTTTTCCACTTCGATGATGGCGGTCGCCTGCCCGTCCAGCCCGACCTGGGCCAGAAGCGGCTTAGGCAACACCACGCCTTTGCTGTTGCCGATGTTCCGAATTGCAATTTCCATGATAATCCTCCAGTTGCAACAATGTTAATCCATGCGAAGTGGGTGGGCAAGACCTAGAGTTGTAACAATGTGACCACAGCATGGCGACGAAATCAAACATGGCACCTCCCTGGACATCGATGAGCAGTGATGTGCTTGGCTATTTCTGATGAGTGGAAGAAACGGCTAATTTGGAAATATGGATCGCCAGTCCCAATTTGGGACTAGAATGCCACCATGCGAGTCATTGCCGTATCCACCCTCAAGACATTCTGGGAAAAGCCCGGGCGCGGGGATTCAGAAGAACCCTTGAAAACTTGGCACGGTGAAGCCTGTCGCGCCGAATGGAAATCCCCAGCTGAGATCAAAGCTCAATACGGAAACGCCAGCATCGTTGGCAACAACCGGATTGTCTTCAACATTGCAGGGAACAAATACCGGCTCATCGTCGCCTTTGCCTATCGGATGCAAATCGCCTACGTCAAGTTTGTGGGCACGCATGCCGATTACGACAAGGTCGATGCGGCGACAGTGGATCAGTCGTGAACGCCCTGGAGAACATCATGGAAATTACCCCTATCCGTACAGAGTCTGATTACCGCGCTGCGCTGCGCGTCGTGTCAGAGCTGGTGGATCAAGACCCATCGCCTGACACATCCGAAGGCGAACGCCTTGATGTGCTCTCGACCTTGATTGAGGCCTATGAGCGCAAGCACCATCCGATTGATTTGCCCGACCCCGTAGAAGCCATCAAGTTCCGTATGGACCAAGCGGGGCTTTCAATCAAAGACCTGGAGCCGATGATCGGTCAGCCCAACCGTGTCTATGAAGTGCTCAATCACAAACGCCCCCTCACGCTGCGCATGATTCGAAACTTGAACAAAGGTTTGGGTATCTCCGCTCAGGTGCTCATCTCAGACAACGCCAGACCAATCGGGTGAGCGACCAAGACCCCACCCCCACTGCCCCTTGCGCTGTTCAAAGAGATGTTCAACATGAGTTGCGCCATGTGCGCGCCCTCATGCAGCTGGAGCAAAAGGAAGACCAGGCGCAGTTCAAGCTCAAAAACGCCAGTGCCAGCATCAAAGAGCGGCGTCGGCGTGGCCTGACGTGGTACCCCGTCACCATCATCCAAGAAGACATCGGTTTTGGCGGCAAGGTGGTGCTGGAGCTGGAGCGGCCTGCGCATCGGCAAGACCTGCACTTGTTTCAGGTGGGGGCTGCGGCCGCACTGTTCAGCAATGCGCCTGGCTACTCGGGGCCTGACCGACCCGTGGTGAGCGGCGTGGTGACCCGCGTGCGGCGCAACAAGCTGGTGCTGGCCACCACCAAAGAAGAGCTGCCCGACTGGGTGATAAAAGGCAACACGCTCAACGGCAGCACCCCAAACGGCAGCACGCTGGGCATTGACCTGACCTTTGACGAGGTCAGCTACCGCGAGATGCACCAGGCCCTGAACGACGTCATTGGCGCACACGGCAACCGCTTGGCCGAACTGCGCGACGTGCTGCTGGGCGTGCGGCAAGCCAGCTACCGCGAGCCCAAAGCTGACGACCTGTTTTACCCCAGTGCGCTCAACGACTCGCAGCTGGTGGCGGTGCGCCATCTGATCTCGGCGCAAGACGTGGCCATCATCCACGGCCCGCCCGGCACGGGCAAAACCACCACGCTGGTGCAGGCCATTTTGGAAACCATCCGGCGCGAGCGGCGCGTGCTGGTGTGCGCCCCCTCCAACACCGCCGTGGACCTGCTGACCGAAAAGCTGGCCGAGCGCGGTGTGAACGTGATCCGCATGGGCAACCCCAGCCGCGTGTCGGACCTGCTGCTCCAGCACACGCTCGACGCCGGTGTGATGGCCCACCCCAGCTACGCCAAGATGCACGCGATGCGCCAAACCGCCGAGCAGCACCGAGACACGGCCAGCGAACTGGCCAAAGAAGGCGTCCGCAACTTTGGTTTTGAGGGGCGACAGCACCGCCAACAGCTGCGCGAAGAAGCCCGCACGCTGCGCCAAGCCGCCGACGACTTGGAGCGCTTCATGACCGAGGACGTGCTCGAATCGGTGCAGGTCATCACCTGCACGCTGGTGGGCGCCAGCCACCGCCACCTGCGCCACCTGAGCTTTGAGACCGTCTTCATCGACGAAGCCGCCCAGGCCCTGGAGCCGGGTTGCTGGATTCCCATTGCCAAGGGCCAGCGCCTTGTGTTGGCGGGCGACCACCACCAGCTGCCGCCCACCGTGAAAAGCGAACAAGCCGCCCGCGAAGGCCTGCGCGAAACCCTGTTTGAAAAGTGCATCCAGCGCCAACCCCACACGGCCCGCATGCTGAAGGTGCAATACCGCATGCATGAGCAGATCATGGGCTTCAGCTCCGAGAAGTTTTATGGCGGCCAACTGGTGCCGCACGCCAGCGTGCGCCACGCGGGCCTGGAGGCGTATGACCTGCGTTTTGCACCCGACCTGCCCGTGGAATTCATCGACACGGCGGGCTGCGGTTATCAAGAGGTGGCCATTCCCGAAAGCCGTTCAACCGCCAACCCTGAAGAAGCCCACTTGCTGCTGGAGCGCCTGGCGCAGCTGCTGGTGCCTTACGACGCCGCCGAACACGACGAACAGCAACACACCCCGCTGAGCATCGGCGTCATTGCACCGTACCGCGCCCAAATCAACTATTTAAAAGACGCCATCGAAGACAGCGAAGTGCTGAACGGTTTGCTGCTGCAACGCAGGCTCAGCGTGGGCACGGTCGATTCGTTTCAGGGCCAAGAGCGCGACATCATTGCCATCACCTTGACGCGCAGCAACCCCCAAGGCGAGATCGGCTTCCTGTCTGACATCCGCCGCATGAACGTGGGCATGACCCGCGCACGGCGCAAGCTGCTGCTGGTGGGCGATTCGTCCACGCTCTGCAGGCATCCGTTCTTTGTGGAGTTGTTGGCTTATGTGAAGGGGGTGGGGGGCTATCGGATGGCGCAAGAGCTGGCCCGAGAACAGATTGAAGCATGCACGCAAGAGAGCCTTACGCAAGCAACTATGGCGCTCTGACCTCGTTCAGCAAAAATGGAATCGGTTCAAAATTTGAGCAGTTGGTGTTTGATATCAAGACTCGGCTTTTAGGTAGCCTAGTGTTCGGTAACCTTGCGAATTTCGACTGCTATCGCCAGGGTTTCTGGATTCGGCATACGCGTCATTCTCGACATAAACGTGCATCTCATTGTCTTTGACATCCAGCACAACATTACCCGCCTGGTTATTCGTTATCTTATCTAGCTCGCGTCGATTCCAGGCGTCATATGCTAGATGCTCTGATCTGGCAATTCCAAAAAGTGTCAATCTTGGCTTCAATACATCCAAAAATTTCCACGAGCGGCCTGAGTCGCGCCCATGATGAGGAGCAATCAGCAAGTCGCAGTCAGTTACCTCTTGCTCGTGATTTTCTAAGATGTGATCCCAAGTGGCATCGTGAGAGTCGCCGCTGAAGATGATTTTGAATCCCCCAGTACGATAAATAATTACGTATGAACAGTCGTTAAAGTCAGTTTTTGCATTGGCATCGTCTACTAATTTTTGCGTCGGGGCTATGACATGTAAACCATCTCCAGATCCACCGTCGTCACCCACGTTCGCATACTTAAACGACGTTCCTGCCAAGACTTTAAGCGAGGTGGTTCCGACCTCTTTGTCATCTTTAACCTTCACGTATCGATCCCAATCTTCTTCCTTATAACCATTGAAGCTGCTGAAATCCGGTTTTGGCTTGTCCGCACCTGAATGCCAAAAATTGTTTACCGGGAGTTCGTCCATTAGTGCATTAAAACCATCCAAGTGATCCATATCAGGATGGGTAAGAATGAAGCGCCAGATGCTGGAAATTCCGAGACCTACTAGGTAATCTTGCGGCTTAGTTGGGTAGGCCTTCATGTTGTAGTTGCCGCTGCCGCCAGTGTTTGTTAGACCGGCAGCCTTGATTAATTTGTTAGTTGTTTCTTCGATTGCGGAAAGGTTTCCACACGAAATATCGATCATTGAAACCCTGCCACTGTTGTGCTGGATCAAGATGCAGTCGCCTTCGCCCACGTTTAGAAAGTGAATTGTCGCCATAGGATCACTCCTTCGTCTGAAGTGACACCGTTGGCTTTGCCTCAGGCTTTGATTGGCGGGATGGCTCAATCCCCCAAACTGTCAAACCGATGTCCTCAATTTTGGCTAGGAATCGATCAACATTTAGGCCAGCGATATAGGAGATTGCCCAAATACCTAGTTGACTTCCTGTCTGATCTTGCGTCGCCCCCAATAGCAATAGACCTGATTTGACAAACAAGTAGCTCACGCCGCCAAGTACTAAGCTAACTATGGGCCTGAGTAAATACCAAGGTAACCAGGCAACGTCCCACTGCTTGCGCACGCAGGCATTGAGATAGACGCCTCTTAGGCAATATGTAATACCACCGAGTCCACCAAATAACACGCAGGCCATTACAACCTTCAATTCCCCTTCCAAAAATGTTGCATGACCCAAAGCGATTGCAGCGAGAGCAATCGCAACTGCCAGCAGTTCAGCGACCAAGCCTGCTGACACTACCCAAATTGAAAAATTCATAAATACCCCTTATCTAAATTTATTTATAAAAATTCAAGACTTTTAGTTTCGGACTTACGTGTTTTCTTCGCGGCAGGCGCAGGCAGCAAGCTGGTGATTCGTTGATACAGCTCGAAAAGGAAGGCCACGCGTTCGGCGTCGGAGGCGTAGGACTTTTTGCCGCCGCTGGGTTGGTAGGCGGCGTCTACAGCGGTGTCTAGTTTTTGGTGGGCCTTGAGCAGGGCCGGGGGCATGGTCAGTGGGTCATACAGGTCGGCCAGCGAGGCGTCTGCAAATTGGGCGCGGGCGTCGAGCACGCACTGCGCGGCTTGTTCGATGGCTTTGCGGTGTTTGTCGCTGAGTGCCTCACCTGCGAAGCCGGGCCAAGGGTAGTTGTTGTAGACGATGGTGTTGGAGTAGCGAAAATCACTTTTTAGCCGCCCGCAGGTGAAGCGCATGAAGGCGTTGTGCATGGCGCTGGTCATGACGCCGAAGTGAAACAGCGATGCAGATGGAATGATCAAGGTCGCATCGCTGGCGATGGTGGAATGTTCAATAAACCCGATTGGTAAATAGGCTCTTTTCTCCGATGAAACGCGGGGAATCAATAGGTAGCTACCGGATTCCGGCTGACGAATCTCACCAAATAAGGTCGGGGTACCTGCCAGATCTTGCGTGGCTTTTCTTGTGCTGGCCGAACGAAGTGTTTTTACTCTTTGAACGCGATCCATCACCTGTGGCATCTTCCGCAATGCGGCTGGTGGGCAATCTTTGAGCCACAAACACCAGCGCGGAATTTTGTTGATGAACTCTTCAGCACCAAGGAATGGCCGTATCCAAGTCGCAGCGTCGGGACATTCGATCAGCAGTTGTTCTTTTTCTGGATCTGTGAGGAAAAAATTACCCCCGTCGTTGGCCATGGAGCCAAACACGATCGGTGCAACATTACAGATGGGCGTACGGCGAGATGGCAGCACCACGTCTGGTGCATCGACCAGGTATGGGTTTATGTTTTTCACCTCGACTGCCAAAGGCTCACCATTGACGATTTCATATTCGTAAATGGTTTTAGATGTTGAGTTGGTCTTTGAGAAGCCCACGATGACGCAGTGCACCGCAGCATTGCCGGACGCTTCGTTGCTCCATTTGAATGTGCGATGGGCGAAATTGATCTTGATCCCTTGCGCGATCAACCAGCCCCAAAGTACGCCAACTTGTTCTCCTTGGACGATGCTGTTGGTAGATACAAAACCAACGTTGAGCATTGGGTTTGCCTTAGCGTAGAAGGCTGCCTTGATGTACCAAGCTGCAACGAAATCCAACACGCCGCCGCCTTCAAGCGGTTTGTATATCGGTGCGACGTCGGCTTTTTGTTCTGGTGTTTGGTATTGCTTTCCAAGAAACGGCGGATTGCCCAGCACATAGCTGCACCGCTCCGCAGGCAGAACCTCGTTCCAGTCCAGCCGCAGCGCGTTGGCGTGGCGGATGCCGGGTGAGCTTTTGAGCGGGATGCGCGCAAAGTACAGGCCAAATTCCACGCTCACGCGCAGGTTCATTTGGTGGTCCACCAGCCACAGGGCCACTTGCGCAATTTGCGCCGGAAACTCTTCGATCTCGATGCCGTAGAACTGGTCCACGTTCACGCCAATCAGGGCGTGCACGTCCACCGTCAGCTGCCCTTTGTGGGCGCTCAGTTCGTGGTCGGCCCGCAGCACTTTCAGCTCTAGCTCGCGAAGTTCGCGGTAGCTGATGACCAGGAAGTTGCCGCACCCGCAGGCTGGGTCAAAAAACGTCAGTTGCCGCAGCTTTTTGTGAAACTCAAACAGCTTGTTGCGGTTGCCCTTCACGCGTTCAAACTCGGCGTGCAGTTCGTCCAGAAACAGCGGCTTGATGAGCTTGAGGATGTTGGCCTCAGACGTGTAGTGCGCCCCCAGGTTGCGGCGGGCCTTCTCGTCCATGATGCTTTGGAACAGGCTGCCAAAGATGGCGGGGCTGATGGCCGACCAGTCGAGCGCACAGGCGTCCAGCAGGGCTTCGCGCATGGCGGTGCTGAAGTCGGCCATGGGCAGGGTTTCTTCAAACAGACGGCCGTTGATGTACGCAAACTTGCCCAGCTGCTCGTCGATGTGGGCGCTGCGTTGGCTTTCGTGCGTGTTGAGCACCTGAAACAGTTGCCCCAGGCGTGGCCCGAGGTCCGAGCCGTCGGGCGCGGTGCGCTCTTCGACAAAGTCGCGGAACGATTGCGCGGGCTGAAAAATGCCGGTGTCGTCGGCAAACAGGCAAAACAGCAGGCGCACCAGCAGCACCTCCAGCGCGTGGCCGCTGTAGCCGCTGGCTTTCAGGGCGTCGTGCAGGCGGCCCATGCGTTCGGCGGCTTTGATGTTGACCGGATCTTCCGAACGGATGTCTTGCACCTTGTAGCCCGCCAGCAGGCCAAAGAGCTTGACGTGTTTGTGCAGGTGCTGGAGTTCAAATTCCACCGTCTCGCCCGTGGCGAGGCGCCGCACCCGAAAGCGGGCAAAGTCGCAGACCACCACCAGCTGGGGCAGGTCGCGCTCGGGCAGGTTGTGCAGGTAACCAATGGCTTGGTCCACCGCGTCGTCGAGGCTTTTGCCGCGAGACTTGTGCTCCACCAACAGCACGCCGGGCCAAAACAAATCCACAAAGCCCTGCGCACCGCCGAGCTTTTTGACGTTCAGCTCGAAGGTGGCAACCCGCTTGTTGGTGATGCCAAAGATTTCAAAGAAATCGATCCAAAAGGGCTTGGCCTGGCTGTCTTCGTTGCAGGCATCGGCCCAGGTCTTGCTGAAAAGCAATGCCCTGGATTTGATTTCGTTCCAATTAAGACCCATTTAGTGCTCAGAAAGTGAGCTTGGATCGTAACTGAAAGTATTCGGATTTTTGGCTGGGGTAGTGCTGGGGGAGTAACTAAAGGGTCTCTGACAGCGGTCATGCCTTCATCAGGCCTTCGGTTTGACAAACATGCCAATCACGATCAAACTCGATATCTGACTAGATGGATGACTAGTTTAAAGGGGTTGATATGCACACATGGCCAGTACAAGACGCGAAAGCGCGGTTCAGTGAGTTTTTAGATGCGTGCTTGGTTGAAGGCCCGCAAATGGTCACCCGGCGCGGTGCCGAAGCCGCCGTGCTGGTGCCCGTCCAGGAGTGGCGGCGGATGCAGTCGGCAGCGCGCCCCTCGCTCAAGCAACTTTTGCTTTCTGATCAAGCCCGCACCGACTTGATCGTGCCGCCACGCGGTCAAGCCAAACGTCGACCTGTGGAGCCGATGCTGTGACGCAGCGGTATCTGCTGGACACCAATGTGGTGTCTGAGTTGCGCAAGCCGCGCCCGCACGGGGGCGTTGTGGCTTGGCTGGAGTCGCTGGATGATGCTCAGCTTTACGTGTCTGCCGTTACGCTGGGCGAATTTCAAGCGGGCATCGAGCTGACCCGAGAACAAGACCCCGATAAGGCCCAGCAAATTGAAGACTGGTTGGCCTTGGTGGCGAGCGCTTACAACGTCTTGCCCATGGACGCGGCAGCCTTCACGGCTTGGGCAAAGTTGATGCACCGCAAGTCAGACACACTCTATGAAGACGCCATGATTGCCGCCACAGCGAAAGTGCACGGACTGACCGTGGCCACCCGGAATGTGGCGGACTTTCAGGCGCTGGGGTTTGAGGTGTTTAACCCGTTTGCCCCGGTTTAATCAGATTCTTCGTATGAGGCTTGGCGAAGCCTTCAACCAAATTCCCGAAACCCCTTGAGCGGCGGCAGCGGCGCGAAGTTCGCCTCGCGTTTTTGTTGCATGGCGCTGATGGCCTCGCGCACGTTGGCGTTGCTCCAGATCGCACCTTGCAGCCAGCCCATGTGGCGCAGGCTGTCTTCGGTGCTGTGGTCGCGGGCGTAGTGCAGCACTTGCTTGGTGCCCCAGATGGCCACGGGTGGTTTGCTGGCAATCTCTTTGGCCGCTTGCATGGCCGCGGCCACGGTGGCTTCGTGGGTGGGCAGCACTTCGTTCACCAGGCCGTGGGCTAGGGCCTTGTCGGCGCTCATGCGGCGGCCTGTGTAGGCCAGCTCTTTGACCAAGGCCATGGGCAGCAGCTTGGGCAGGCGCTGCAACGTGCCCACGTCGGCCACCATGCCGATGTTGATTTCCTGGACGCAGAAGAACGCGTCGGCCGAGGCATAGCGCATGCAGCAGGCGGTGACCATGTCCACCGCGCCGCCAATGCAGCCGCCGTGGATGGCCGCAATGACCGGAATGCGCAGTTCTTCGAGCAGGGTGAAGGTGTGCTGCATGTCGGTCAGCAGGTCGTACACCGCCGAGCGGCCTTCGGCGCTGGTGTCGTCCATCTGGATGGCGCTGCCAAAGGTCTGCAGGTCCATGCCCGCGCTGAAGTGTTTGCCGGTGCTGGAGATCACCAGCGCACGCGCAGTGCCCGCCTTGTGGATGTCGGTCAGCACCTCGTGCAGCTCGCGCCAAAAGGTCGGTTGCATGGTGTTTATCGCCTCGGGGCGGTTCA
This sequence comes from Comamonadaceae bacterium, assembly GCA_027484105.1. GTDB lineage: Bacteria > Pseudomonadota > Gammaproteobacteria > Burkholderiales > Burkholderiaceae_C > Limnohabitans_A. The sequence goes on along the minus strand of JAIXUG010000005.1, from coordinate 45,750 downwards.
TCACCAGGTGGGCAATGTGGTTTTCAGTCGAGAGGGAAAAGCATTTCAGATTGTTCATGGGGTGTCTCCTTTTTGGGCAATGTATCGGTTTGTTCTGACTGGGCATGTCCCGGTTTTGACCGGGTTGGTTCTGACTGGTCAATTTTTGTAAATGATAGTAATATACAAAATATGATTGATCTTTCAACCATCGTCGGCTTTGAATGGGATGCGGGCAACGAGCGTAAGAATGACAAACATGGTGTGAGCATGGCAGAGGCCGAACAGGTTTTCTTCAATGCGCCTTTGCTGTTGTTGGACGACGTTGCGCACAGCCAGAGTGAGGCACGGCTTCATGCGCTGGGTGCGACGGATGAAGGGCGACGATTGCACATCACCTTCACTTTGCGCCGGTCAGGCGAGTTGATTCGCGTGATTTCAGCGCGAGACATGCACAGAAAGGAGCGCAGTGTTTATGAGCAAGCAGACAACTAAAGAACCGATTCCCAAATTCAAAACAGAGGCACAGGAGCGCGCTTATTGGGAGACGCACGACTCCACGGTGCATGTGGACTGGACAAAGGCACAAAAGGTCAAGTTGCCCAACTTGAAACCCACCACCAAGACGATTTCGCTTCGATTGCCACAGCATTTGCTTGACAGCATCAAAGTGGCTGCCAATGCCCGGGATGTACCCTACCAGTCACTCATCAAGGTTTGGTTGCAAGAGAAACTGCACAGCCACTGAGGTGTGCTTTGACGCTCAGTCGTCAGTGAACAGCAGCGTTTGAGGTCCGTGCTCGGTCTCTGCTGCGACCATGGGGTGGTTGTCCAGGGCAGCGGCAGTCCCCGCCTTGACCAGCGACCCCACCCGCACCCCCAGCAGCCGCAGGCGGCGCGACAGGTCCACGCGTTTGAGGCATTGCCCTGCGACTTGGCGGATGTGTTTGGCATCGGCGGTGTATTCGGTCAGGGTCTGGTCGCGGGTGACGGCCTGGAAGTTGTCATAACGCAGCTTGATGCCGATGGTTTTGCCTTCGTAGCCTTTGCGCTGCAAATCGGCGGCCACCTGTTCGCACAGGCGGGTGAAGACCGCGCCCAGCGCCTCGCGGTCGCGCACGGCGTGCAGGTCGCGCTCAAACGTGGTTTCGCGGCTCATGCTGACGGGTTCGCTCTCGGTCTCCACCGGGCGGTCGTCGCGGCCCCAGGCGGCTTCATGCAGCCAGGCACCGTAGCTTTTGCCAAAGTTTTCGATCAGCCAATGCGGCTCGCGCGCGGCCAGTTCGCCAATGGTGTGTATGCCAAAGCCCTTGAGCTTGTCATCGGCCTTGGGGCCCACGCCGTTGATCTTTCGGCAAGCAAGGGGCCAGATCTGGGTTTGCAGGTCGGCCTCGTGCACGATGGAGATGCCATTGGGCTTGTTGAACTCACTGGCCATTTTGGCGATGAGTTTGTTGGGCGCCACGGCAATCGAGCAGGTCAGGCCCGTGGCGTCAAAAATGCTTTTCTGGATCAAGCGGGCCAACACGCGGCCACCTTCGCGCTGGCCGCCGGGAACGTCGGTGAAGTCGATGTAAACCTCGTCCACGCCCCGGTCCTGCATGACAGGGGCGATGTCGGTGATGATGCTTTTGAAGGTGCGCGAAAAGTGCCGATACCGCTCAAAGTCCACCGGCAACAAAATGGCTTGCGGGCAGAGCTTGGCGGCTTTCATCAGGCCCATGGCCGAGCCGATTCCAAACTGCCGCGCCGCATAGGTGGCGGTGGTGATGACGCCGCGCCCGGTGTAGCCCTCGATGCGTGGGAAAAAGTCCACCGGGATGCGGTCCAGCCGTTCGGCAAAAGTCTCTTCGGTCCATTCGCCATCCGGGTAGGCCGCTTGCAGCTTGCCCAGCAGGTCGTCTTCTTTGCGGCGGCCGCCGCCAATGACCACCGGCAAGCCCTTGAGCTGCGGGTAGCGCAGCAACTCGCACGACGCGTAAAACGCGTCCATGTCGAGGTGGGCGATGCGCCGGGGCAAGTCTTTCAAGCCGCCGGGAAGGTGCCCGGCAGCAAGATGTTGGTGTCCACGTTCTGGATGTTGGTGTGGCCGCAAAAGGCCATGGTCACGTCCAGTTCTTTGTGGATGATTTGCAGGGCCTTGGTCACACCTGCTTCGCCCATGGCGCCCAGGCCATAGACCATGGCGCGGCCGATCATGGTGCCTTTGGCGCCCAGCGCCCAGGCCTTGAGCACGTCTTGACCGGAGCGGATGCCGCCGTCCATCCAGACCTCGATCTGGTGGCCTACGGCTGCCACGATGGCGGGCAGGGCTTCGATGCTGCTGGGCGCGCCGTCGAGCTGGCGGCCGCCGTGGTTGCTGACCACGATGGCGTCGGCCCCGCTGGCCACGGCCAGTTTGGCATCTTCCACGTCCATGATGCCCTTCAGGATCAGCTTGCCGCCCCATTGCTTTTTGACCCAGGCGATGTCTTCCCAGTTGAGCGTCGGGTCAAACTGTTCGTTGGTCCAGGAGGCCAGTGAGTTCATGTCCGTCACTGCCTTGACGTGGCCCACCAGGTTACCAAAGGTGCGACGCTTCGTGCCCGCCATGCCCAAGCACCAACGCGGCTTGGTGATGAGGTTGATGATGTTGGCGATGGTGGGGCGGGGTGGCGCGGTCAGGCCGTTCTTGAGGTCTTTGTGGCGCTGGCCGATCACCTGCAAATCGAGTGTGAGCACCATGGCGCTCACTTTGGCGGCCTTGCAGCGGTCGATCATGCGGGCCATGGCCTCACGGTCGCGCATCATGTACAGCTGAAACCAAAACGGGGCCTGGGTGTGCGCTGCGATGTCTTCGATCGAGCAGATGCTCATGGTTGACAGCGTGAAGGGGATGCCGAATTTTTTGGCGGCCATGGCCGCGTGCATTTCGCCGTCGGCGTGCTGCATGCCCGTCAGGCCCACGGGGGCGATGCACACGGGCATTTTGGTGTCGATCCCCACCATCTTGGTGGCGGTGCTGCGGTTTTCCATGTTGACGGCCACGCGCTGGCGCAGCTTGATCTTGTGGAAGTCGCTTTCGTTGGCGCGGTAGGTGCCCTCGGTCCAGGAGCCGCTGTCGGCGTAGTCGTAAAACATGCGCGGCACGCGTTTTTCGGCCAGAACGCGCAGGTCTTCGATGTTGGTGATCACGGGCATGAGGGGGTCTCCGAAAGGGTAGTGGTATCAAACAGCCCTGATGGTAGCCCCCGGGCAGCCTTTCGCCTGTGAAACTTGGGACAGCGCGATTGAAATTTCTTGCGGTCCAGGCTCAGCTGGTGCCGATGTGAATGGTTTTAAAAATCAGGATTTAAAACGCCCAGCCAGTGCCGTGGCGCTGTCGCGCAGCACGTTTTGGTCAGCGCCCACGGCCACAAACAGGCAGCCTTGCTCGACATAGTGTTTGGCCAGGGCTTCGTCCCCGGTCAAGATGCCCGCTGCTTTGCCGCAGGCCCGGATGCGGGCAATCGATTCGTCAATGACTTTCAGCACATCGGGGTGTTTCGGGTTGCCCAGGTGGCCAAGCGCCGCCGACAAGTCGCCGGGGCCGATGAAGACGCCGTCCACGCCGTCCACGTTGGCAATGGCTTCGATGTTTTGCAGGCCCAGCACGGTTTCAACCTGCAGCAGAACACAAATTTCTTCACTGCTGCGCTGGGCATAGCCCTTCACGCGTCCATAGTGGCTGGCGCGGGGCGCACCCGCATAGCCGCGCACACCGTGGGGTGGGTAGCGGGTGTAAGACACCGCTTGGCGGGCCTCTTCTTCGGTCTGGATGTAAGGCACCAGCAGCGTTTGCACGCCCACATCCAGCAAGCGCTTGAAGGTGACCATGTCGTTCCATGGTGGGCGCACGATGGGCGTGGTGGGGCTGCCCTTCATGGCCTGCAGTTGCACCAGGATTTCGCTCAGGTCGTTGGGCGAGTGCTCCATGTCGAGCAGCAACCAGTCAAAGCCGCAGTGCGCGAGGATTTCGGTGCTGATGTTGCTGCACAGGTGCGACCACAGGCCGATCTGTTTTTGACCGGATTGGATGGCGTGTTTGAAGTGGTTGACGGGCATGTCCATGGTGGGTTTCCTCAAATTGGGGGAGGGTGGTGACTTTGAATTCAGCGCACCATGCAAGGCATCTTGTTGTTGAATTTCCAGCCGGGGATCAGGTACTGCATCGCGATGGCGTCATCGCGTGCGCCCAGGCCGTGCTGTTGGTAGAGCTGGTTCGCTTTCATCACCGCGTCCATGTCCACCTCGATGCCCAGGCCAGGTTGGGTGGGCACATCGACGAAGCCGTCCTTGATTTGCAGCGGGTTTTTGGTGAGGAACTGACCGTCTTGCCAGATCCAGTGCGTGTCGATGGCCGTGACCTTGCCGGGGGCGGCCGCAGCGCACTGGGTGAACATGGCCAGCGAAATGTCGAAATGGTTGTTGGAGTGCGAGCCCCAGGTCAGGTCGTACATCTGGCACAGCTGCGCCACCCGCACCGAGCCTTGCAGCGTCCAGAAATGGGGGTCGGCCAGCGGAATATCCACCGATTGCAGTTGGATACTGTGGGCCATCTCGCGCCAGTCGGTAGCCACCATGTTGGTGGCCGTCAGCAAGCCGGTGGCGCGGCGGAATTCGGCCATGACTTCGCGGCCCGAGAACACGCCTTCTGCGCCGCACGGGTCTTCGGCATAGGCCATGGTGCTGCGGTGGTCGCGCAGCAAACGGATGGCGTCTTTGAGCAACCAGCCGCCGTTGGGATCGAGCGTGATGCGGGCCTTGGGGAAGCGCTCGTGCAGGGCTACCACGGCCTCGACTTCTTCTTCGCCGCGCAGCACGCCGCCTTTGAGTTTGAAGTCCTGAAAGCCGTAGCGCGCTTGTGCCGCTTCGGCCAGGCGCACCACGGCTTCTGCGGTCATGGCTTTGTCGTGGCGCAGGCGCAGCCAGTCGTCGGCCTGATCGGGCTCGCTGCGGTAGGGCAGGTCAGTCTGGTGGCGGTCACCCACATAAAAAAGATAGCCCAGCATTTGCACACGGCTGCGCTGTTGGCCTTCGCCCAAGAGGGCACAGACCGGCACGTTCAGGTGTTGGCCCAGCACATCGAGCAGGGCGCTTTCAACGGCTGTGACGGCGTGGATGGTGGTGCGCAGGTCAAAGGTTTGCTGGCCCCGGCCACCGCTGTCGCGGTCGGCAAACTGCTGGCGCATGGCGTTCAGCACGCGGTTGTACTGGCCAATGGGCTGGCCTTCGACCAAGGGGCGGGCTTCTTCCAGGGTTTGGCGGATTTTTTCGCCGCCCGGCACTTCGCCCACACCGGTGTGGCCTGATGAATCGGTCAGGATGACGATGTTGCGGGTGAAAAACGGGCCGTGGGCACCGCTGAGGTTCATCAGCATGCCGTCGTGTCCTGCCACGGGGATCACCTGCATGCGGTTGACAACTGGGGTGGGGGAGGGGTGTTGCATGGCAAAGGGCGGTGGATAAGTAAGACATCGTACAACTGAGTTGCGCGATCACCCATCGTGCAAACCCTGAGCCGGGGGGTCAGTGGTGACTCGACAAGCCTTTTTTGTGCCGATCGCGGCTGTTGGACAGGTGCGTGCGCATGGCAGCCCGTGCCGATTCGGCCTCTTGCGCGGCGATGGCATTCAGGATGCTCTCGTGCTCTTGGTGGACGCGGCGCAGGTAAGCCAAACGGTCGGCATCCAGGGTGCGTGTTGTTTCCAGGCGGGCGCGGGGAATGGATTGCGCGCCCAGCGAGTTCATCATGTCGGCAAAGTGGGTGTTTTGCGTGGCGCGGGCAATTTCGTGGTGAAACTGAAAATCGGCAGCGACGGCGTCGCGCCCTTCTTCGATGGCATTGGAAAACGCGACCATGGCCTCTTGCATGACCCGCAGATTGCTCTCGGTGCGCCTGACAGCCGCGAGGGCAGCGGCTTCTGTCTCCACGCTGATGCGCAACTCCAGCAGGGCGATCACATCGTGCAAGGTGCTCAGCTGGTTCGGGTTGACCCGAAAGGCGGGGGTGTCCGTTTGCGCCAGGACAAATGTGCCAATGCCATGCCGCGTTTGAACCAAGCCGCCTGCCTGGAGCTTGGAGATGGCCTCTCGGACCACGGTTCGGCTCACGCCAAAGCGCGCCATGATGGCGGCCTCGGTGGGCAATTTTTGCCCGCTGATCAGGGTGCCTTTTTGAATCTCGGCGCTCAGTTGCTCCACCAATTCAAAGGTCAGGCTGCGCGTTTTACGTTTTTCGGGTGAGCTGGCTTGGCTGTTCATCGGGTAAGTACGCATGTCGGCTTGGATGTGAGTTTGCATAATCAACTTGTACGACAACAGATCACGCCCTGCTCACGGTGGCAATGTATCAGAACACCACCCGCACAGATCACTTGTCATGCCTTCCTGACCGATTCATTGAGATCTGCTCTTGAGTTCTAACCGCCCGCCTTTGGCGATCCGCATGCATGCCGCCGACAACGTGGCCATCGTCGCCAACGATGGCGGCTTGGCAGCGGGCACCGTCATGCCAGCGGGCGTGGCCGAAGGCTTGGTGTTGCGTGACAAAGTACCGCAAGGCCACAAACTGGCCTTGGTGAATCTGGCCAAAGGCCAGGCTGTCATGCGCTACAACGTGCCGGTGGGCTATGCCCGGCAAGACATCGCTGCGGGCAGCTGGGTGCACGAGCGTTTGCTCGACATTCCCGCCGCGCGTGAACTGCAAGGTCTGCCCATGGCCACGGTGCAGCCTGCACCGCAAGCCCCTTTGGATGGCTTCAGCTTTGAGGGCTATGTCAACGCCGATGGCTCGGTGGGCACGCGCAACTTGCTGGCGTTGACCACCACGGTGCAATGCGTGGCGGGTGTGGTCAAGATCGCAGTGGAGCGCATCGAGCGTGAGTTGTTGCCCTTGTTTCCCCATGTCGATGGGGTGGTGGGCCTGGAGCACAGCTATGGTTGCGGGGTGGCGATTGACGCGCCGGGGGCTGAGATCCCGATCCGCACGCTGCGCCACATCAGCCTGAACCCCAATTTTGGCGGTGAGGTGATGGTGGTGAGCCTGGGCTGCGAAAAGTTGCAACCCGATCGTTTGTTGCCTGCGGGCAGTTTTCCGATTCACGACGGGCGAGAAAAAGACCAAGGGCCTGACCTGGTGTGCCTGCAAGACGATGCGCATGTGGGCTTCATGTCGATGGTGGACCACATCGTGCAAAGCGCCCGCCCGCACCTGGAGCGCCTGAATGCCCGCCGCCGCCAAACCGTGCCCGCCAGTGCCCTGGTGGTGGGCGTGCAGTGTGGCGGAAGCGACGCGTTTTCGGGCGTGACGGCCAACCCGGCGGTGGGCTTCATGGCCGATTTGATCGTGCGTGCCGGTGGCACCGTGATGTTTTCGGAGAACACCGAGGTGCGCGATGCGGTCGAGCAACTCACCAGCCGCGCGGCCACGCCCCAAGTGGCCCAAGACATTGTTCGTGAGTTGGGTTGGTACGACCAGTATTTGGACCGTGGCCGGGTGGACCGCACGGCCAACACCACACCAGGCAACAAGGCGGGTGGTTTGTCCAACATCGCCGAAAAAGCCATGGGCTCGATCATCAAGAGCGGCAGCGCGGCCATTGCCAGCGTGCTGGCGCCGGGCGACAAGCTCAAGGCCGACCAAAAAGGTTTGGTCTTTGCCGCCACACCCGCGAGCGATTTCATTTGCGGCACGCTGCAACTGGCCGCCGGCATGAACTTGCATGTGTTCACCACCGGGCGTGGCACGCCTTATGGTCTGCAGGCCTGCCCCGTGGTCAAGGTCGCCACCCGCACCGACCTGGCGCGCCGCTGGCACGACTTGATGGACATGAACGCGGGCCGCATTGCCGATGGTGAGATCACCATCGAAGAAGCCGGTTGGGAACTTTTTCGCATGCTGCTGGATGTGGCCAGCGGCCGTAAAACCTGGGCCGAACATTGGAAGCTGCACAACGCCTTGGTGCTGTTCAATCCGGCCCCCATCACCTAAGACTTCAACCAGGAGACCACCATGACCCAGCGTCGACATTTTCTGCAAACTTCAGTGACTTGCGCTGCTGGCCTGATGGCCCCGGCGGCCTTCAGCCAAACAGCGCCTTGGCCCTCCAAGCCGATCAATTATTTGGTGGCTTTCCCGCCGGGCGGGACCACCGACATCCTGGCGCGTCTGGTTTCGCAAAAACTGGGCGCTGCGTTGGGCGCCACGATGGTGATTGAAAACCGAGGCGGTGCGGGCGGCAGTGTGGGTTCTGAAATTGCAGCCCGTGCGCCTGCAGATGGTCACCATTTGCTCGGTGGCACCATCAGTTCGCACGCGATCAATGTGAGCCTGTACCCCAAGCTGGGCTACGACCCGATCAAGTCCTTCACGCCGGTTTATCTGTATGGCACCAACCCGGTGGTGTTGGTGGTGGCGGCCAACAGCCCTTATAAAACCTTGCGGGATTTGCTGACAGCGGCCAAGGCCAGTCCGGGCAAGCTGTCGGGTGCATCGGCGGGCAATGGCACTTCGCAGCATTTGGCGCAAGAGTTGTTGGCGTTCAGAGGCGATGTGAAGTTCACCCACATTCCCTACAAGGGCAGTGCACCGGCGATCCAGGATGTGATGAGCGGTCAAGTGGACTTCATGTTCGACACCACGGTGGTGGCAGGTCCGCATATCCAAAGCGGCAAGCTGCGGGCGCTGGCGGTGACGTCGTCCAGAAGGTTGACCGACGCTTTGACCGATGTGCCCACCGTCGCCGAATCCGGTTGGCCCGGTACGCAAGGTTTTGAGGTGGTGTCCTGGCAAGCTTTGTTCGCGCCAGCGGGTACGCCCAAACCCATTGTGGACAGGTTGCACGCCGAGATCCTCAAGATCATCCAATCTGCCGAGATGCAAGAGCGCATCAAAGGCTTGGGCATGCAGCCTTCGGTCATGACGCCCGAGCAAGTGCTGAGCTTTCAAAGGGCAGAGATTGAGAAATGGGCCCAAGTCATCAAGGCCGCCAACATCAAACTGGAGTGAAAAACATGTTCCTGTCAAAAAACACTTTTGCAGCCTTGGGGGCTTGCCTTTTGTGGTCATTCGGGACTGCGGCGCAGGCGCAAACCGCTGCCGCTCCTTACCCCAACAAACCCATCAAGATTGTGGTGCCGTTTCCAGCGGGCGGCACGTCCGATGTGTTGGCCCGTCTCTTTGGTCAAAAAATCACCGAAAGCTGGGGGCAACCGGTGGTGGTGGAAAACCGTCCCGGCTCCAGTGGCAACCTGGGTGCCGATCTGGTCGCCAAATCTTCCGCTGACGGCTATACCCTGGTGCTGATGGACGTGGGCAATCTGGTGATCAGCCCGGCTTTGTTCAAGCTGCCCTTTAATGTCGAGAAAGACTTTGCGCCCGTGGCGATGGTGGCTTATTCGCCCCATTTGTTGGCGGTCAGCACCAAAGTGCCCGCCAATACCCCTGCCGAATTGGTGGCTTATGCCAAAGCGCAAAAAGGCAAGCTCAATTACGCGGTGGCAGCAGGCATGGGCAGTGCATCGCATTTGGCCGGGGTGATGTATGCCCAGCGCCACGGCATCGATTGGGGTTATGTGCCTTACAAAGGGGGCGCCCAAGCCATCACCGATTTGATTGGCGGTCAAGTCGATGTCATGTTCAATGGCATGGTGGCCACTTATCCGCATGTCAAGGCGGGCAAGATCAAATTGATCGCGGTGTCAGGTCAAAAGCGCAACCCGCAAATGCCCGATACACCCACCGTGGCCGAATCTTTGCCGGGATTTTTGACGGGCAGTTTTCAGGGACTTTTGGCGCCTGCAGGAACGCCCAAAGCGGTGATTGACAAATTGCACGCCGAAATCCAACGCATCGCTGCTGCCCCAGACATCAAGGAGCGCTTGACCGCTTTGGGGGCCGAGCCATCCGCCATGACGCCCGATCAATTTGGGCAATGGATGCGTGCAGAGATTCCCGCCATGGCCAAAATTGTGAAAGACGAGAAGATCACGGTTGAATGACCGCCACGCACCACTAAAACCCCATGACGGGCTTTGTGGCCTGTCATGGGGTTTTGGCTTTTTGAGCGGGGCCTCAGCTGCAGCTGACGCTGCCGCAGCCTGACATGGTCACGTTCTGGATGACGGACGGGTCGGCCAGGGTTTCGGTGGCGCTGTCAAAGCCGACCGACTTCAGGTGCGCCGCCAGGCCAGCGTCCATGCTGTTGGCATGACCGGGGAACCACTCGGCCAGTGCTTCGGCCATGCGGGTGATGATTTGTTTGTCGGTGTCCAGGTAATGGGCCTCGACCACGCGCATGGTTTCCAAAATGGTGGCGTGGTGTTCGGCGTGGCAGTTGTCGGCCGAAAACCCGGTGGCCAGCATCCAGCGCTCTTCTTGGGCAAAGTGTTCGGCTGTGTGCTTCAAAAACGCTTTGTAGATGGGCAGTTGCTCTTCTTCAGGGGTGGCCAGAATCTGGTTGATCATGTCCACAAATTCCTGGTGCGTGGCGTCCATGCGGGCGTCGCCCGTGTGGAGCGAATCGGTCCAGGCCATGGCGGCGGGCAGGTTGACGGGATCGGCAGAAGGGGCGGCGGTTGAAGACATGGCAAGTACTTTGAAGAGTGCAAACAATCGAACAGCGCGCATTATCCCGCCAAGCCGAGGGCGTCCGTGCCTTGGGGGCATCGCGGTTCAGGGTTCGCTCAGTTGCAAGTGGGCCACGCCGTACATGGGGCCGCCTGTCCAGGGGGTCATGCACATCTCGGTCCAGCAAGACGCCCAGCCATAGGCTTCGGCCACGGTGTGCTGCGACAGCAGCTCCAGCCTGGGGTGCAGGCGGGCCACTTCCAGGGCATTGTGGGCCCCCCACAAAAACTCGGCCCCGGTGCCCGCCACGCTGGGGGCCAGGTCGGCATGCCCAATGCCCAGCGGGGTCATGAAGTCGCAGACCAGCTCCGAGCCTTCGGGCGCGTTGTCGCCAATCTCGCGCATCACGGCCTTGACTTGTGTGGGGGTCAGGTACATCAGCACCCCCTCGCACACCAACAGCAAGGGTTGGTGTGGGTCCTCATCGCTCAGGTGCAACTGTTGCCACCAGCCAGGCTGGGTCAAGTCCACGCTGCCATCGTGGGCCGCCTCGGAATGCCAGGGCAGCAGCGCATGGCGCAGGGTCACCACATCTTCCAGGTCCACATCCAGCCAGTGGTTGTGGCCGTTGTTGAGCCACTGAAAATAATCCGACAAGCCAGCCCCCAGGTTGACGCCATGCGCGTGTGGGTAGTGGGCAAAAAATGCAGCGCCAATTTGTTTGATGAGCTGGGTGCGCCACAACACGTTCAACACCGAGGGGTGGTCTTGCAAAAGCGCCAAGGCTTGGCCCCCCATGTTTTGCAGCATCTGCTGGGCTTGGGTGTCGCCGGGGTCCAGCCACGGGTAGATCGAAGACCCGCGCGCACGGGCCACCAGCGGGATCAGCAAAGTGCTGGGCACCGCGCCCAACAAGGGGGCGGCGTTGAAATGGACATCTTGTTTCATGGTTTGTCTCCTGTGGAACTTTCCTTTGTAGGCCTGTCGTGCACCTGAGCGTCTGATGTGCATCAAACTTTGGGCCGTGTTGGTGCACATCGACCTGCTGGGCCGCAGGCCTTGTCAAAACCGCTATCGTGTTGACCTGCGTCAAATTTCCAAAAACAGCCATGGATTCCGTCACACAAGTTCTTTTGGGCGCCTCGATCGGGGTGGCCGTCATGGGCCGTCGCACGGCGCTGTGGAAGTCGGCCTTGTGGGGCGGTGTGGCGGGGTTGTTGCCTGACCTGGATGTGCTGCTGGACCACGGCGACCCGATCTTGAACATGATCCGTCACCGCGCCGAGACCCATGCCTTGCTGCTGCTCACGCTCTTTGCGTTTCCCATGGCCTGGGTGGTCAGCCGCATCCACAACCAAGCCCGCTTGTATGGCCGTTGGTGGTGGGCGCTGATGCTGGCGCTGGTCACCCACCCCTTGCTGGACTTGATGACGATTTATGGCACCCAGGTGTTCCAGCCTTTCACCGACGAGGCCTATGGCTTGGGCAGCATGTTCATCATCGACCCGGCGTATTCACTGCCCTTGCTGGTGGGGGTGGTGGCCGCGTGCCGTGTCCACAACGTGGGCAGGGCTTTGCGCATCAATGGCTGGGCCTTGGCCTTGAGCACTGCGTATTTGGCCTGGAGCGCGCTGGCGCAGTGGGGCGTGACGCAGCATGCCCGCCAATCGCTGCAGGACCAAGGCTTGCCCACCCAGCAGCTCTTGGTCACACCCGCGCCCCTGAGCACCTGGGTGTGGCGCGTGGTGGCGATCGATGGTGATCGCTTGCATGAGGGTTTTTATGCCCTGATGGACGGCAGCAGGCCCATGCGCTTTGTGGCCCATGACCGGGGTGCGGCCTTGGCCGCGCAAAACGCCGAGCACCCGCAGTTGCAGCGGCTGGCGCGGTTCACCGATGGGTTTTTCAAGGTGGCTGAGACCAATGGGCGCTTGGTGGTCACCGACTTGCGCATGGGGCAAGAGCCCGCCTATGTGTTTTCTTTCGACATTGGTCCGCCGCTGCAAGCAGGCCAAAGCCACTCCGTGGCGCAGCAACAAAGCCGCCGCATGGACGTGGGGGCGGGCTTGGCATGGCTGGGGCAGCGGATGTTGGGGCGGGATGTGCAGCCGCCGGGCGGGCCTTAAAGCGATTGCTGGTAACGCGCCATCATCTGGGCGTGGGTTTCGGCTTCGATCTCCTCGCCTTTGAAGGCACGGATTTGGTCGCGCATCATCTCGGTCATGTTGGGCATCCGCGCCCGGTCCACCTGGCGAGAGGCGTCCCACAGTTGCGAGCGCATGAAGGCCTTGGCGCAGTGCAAATACACCGACTCCACCGTCACGCGAATGACCACAACCGGTGCACGCCGCGCATCGGCGCACAGCGCCAGATCGGCCGGGTCGGTGGACAGCACGGCGCGGCCATTGACGCGCAAGGTCTCGTCAAAACCCGGCACCATGAACAGCAAACCCAGCCGCCCAGTGGCGATGATGTTTTCCAGCGTGTCCAGCCGGTTGTTGCCCGGTGCGTCCGGCAGCAGCAAGGTGTGCGCGTCGGGCACCTTGACGAAACCCGGCTCGCCCCCGCGTGGCGACGCGTCCATGTGCCCACCCGCATCGCTGCTGGCCAGCACGACAAAAGGCGATAAGCCGACGAACTGCTGCGCATGCCCGTCCAGCGCGGGGATTTCTTTTTTGAGCGCGCGCTCTCGGGCGGGGCCATACAGTTCGCGCAGGGCTTCTAGGGTGGTGATGTGTGGGGTGGTCATGGCTTATGCCGCCTTGAGAACCATGTCGATGTGCATGGAAGAGTAAGGGCAGACCAAACCGCCAGACTCGGTGCGCTCCAGCAACCCCAGATCGGCCAGCACCACCACGTCTTCGTGCACACGCTTGACGTCGCGGTCTACCATTCGGGCCAACTCGCGCACCGACAGCTCGCCCTGTCCTTGTGCAGTACGCACCAGCGCCCAGCGCTTTTCGGTCAGCTGGCCAAAGAAATGACCAGGGCTTTCAAAGTTGAGCACCTCGCCTTGGTAAGTGCTTTTCTGCGCCGCTTGGGCGGCTGCACGCAAACCGGCTTGCCAGTCGGGTTGCAAAGTGATGGTCAAAAAACGTTCGGTCATGTTGTTCTCCTGGCCGCTACGGCGGCAATGAAGTCTTCCACCAGTTGATCGACGCCGGTGAAGGCGTAGGGCAGCTCTTGCCCGTCTAAATGGCAGTGATCGCCTTTGCCCCGCTCGTTGTCAAAACCAACGATGCGAACGCCATCCTTGGCATAGACCGCACGGTATTTGAAACCGTGTTCGGTGGGTGGAACCGGCGAGGGCACCCGCCAGACCACCAGCTCAATCACGCCACCATCGGGCGTGATGTTCCTGAATCGGGTGATCAGTTCAGCGGGCATGTTGGCGATTGTGCCAACATGGCTTGCATGTTGTCAAGAATGACAACACCCGCAAGGATCGGGAGTTCCGAGACGGGCGATTTCGTCGATCAGCTGGGGTCGCTCTACTTGCCCCAAGAATCCTTCAACCCCGTCACCCGGTTGAACACGGGCTTGGCTCTCGCCACATGGTCCGCACGGTCCGCCACAAAGTAGCCAAAGCGCTCAAACTGGAACTTCTGGTCTGGCTGCGCGGCGGCGAGGGATGGCTCCACATAGGCGGTCACCACTTTCAGGCTGTCCGGGTTGAGGCTTTGCAAAAAGTCTTTGCCGCCCGCATCGGGGTGGGCCTCTAGAAACAGGCGGTCGTACAGGCGAACCTCGGCTGGCACGCCGTCGGCCACGCCCACCCAGGTGATGGCGGCTTTGGCTTTGACGCTGTCTGCGCCGGGGGTGCCGCTCTTGGTGCCGGGGATGACTTTGGCGTGCACTTCGGTCACTTGGCCTGCCGCGTCGCGTGCGCAGCCGGTGCATTCGATCACGTAGCCGCCTTTGAGGCGCACCACGTTGCCGGGGAACAAGCGCTTGTAGCCCTTGGGCGGCACTTCTTCAAAGTCTTCGCGCTCGATCCAAACTTCTTTGCCGATCTTGAACACGCGGTCGGCTGGGGGTGTTTGGCCCTCGGCGATCGCACTGTGGGGCAGGACGGGTTGGTTGCAGTCCTCGGTGTAGGCATCTGAGCCAAAGGCCTCGGCCCAGTTGGTGAGCACCAGCTTGACGGGGTCGAGCACGGCCATGCCGCGGTGGGCTTTGTTTTCCAGGTCTTCGCGCAGGCAGCCTTCGAGCGTGCTGTAGTCGATCCAGCTGTCGCTCTTGGTCACGCCAATGCGGTCGGCAAACAGGCGAAGGCTCTCGGGCGTGTAGCCCCGGCGGCGCAGGCCCACGATGGTCGGCATGCGGGGGTCGTCCCAGCCGCTGACTTTGCCTTCATTCACCAGTTGCGCCAGCTTGCGTTTGCTGGTGATGACGTAAGTGAGGTTCAGGCGGGCAAACTCGTATTGTTTGGGGCTGGGCGCGGCCAAGAGTTTGCACTCGCACAGGCGCTCCATCAGCCAGTCGTAAAACGGGCGCTGGTCTTCAAACTCCAGTGTGCAAATGCTGTGGGTGATTTGCTCCAGCGCGTCTTCGATGGGGTGGGCAAAGGTGTACATCGGGTAGATGCACCATTTGTCGCCTGTGTGGTGGTGGGTGGCGCGGCGGATGCGGTAGATGGCCGGGTCGCGCAGGTTGATGTTGGGCGAGGCCATGTCGATTTTGGCACGCAGCACGGCCGCGCCGTCGGCCAGCTGGCCATCGCGCATTTCGCGGAACCGCGCCAGGTTCTGTTCCACCGTGCGGGTGCGGAAGGGGCTGTCCACGCCGGGCTTGCCAAAGTCGCCCCGGTTGGCGCGCATGTCTTCGGCGCTTTGCTCGTCCACATAGGCGTGTCCGGCCTGGATCAAGGCCTCGGCAGCGAGGTACATGAAGTCGAAGTATTCGCTGGCCTGGTAGGGCGCGGCGCTGCCGGCGGCTTGGCCGATTTGGGCCCAGTCAAAACCGAGCCACTTCACGGAGTCGATGATGCTGTTGACGTATTCGGTGTCTTCTTTTTCGGGGTTGGTGTCGTCAAAGCGCAGGTGGCACACGCCGCCGTACTCTTGGGCGAGACCAAAGTTGATGCAGATGCTTTTGGCGTGGCCCACGTGCAAATATCCGTTGGGCTCGGGCGGAAAGCGGGTGCGGATTTTGGCGGGGTCAGGCTCGCCAGCAGCGTGGTGCGCGGCGTCGCCGGGGCTGCCCGCCCAGCGGCGGCTGGCATACGTGCCCTGCTCGATGTCTTTGTCGATGATCTGGCGCAGGAAGTTGCTGACTTTGGGGTCGGCGGACGTGTCGTTGTTGGTGGGGGTGGTCATAGCGCTTGATTTTAGGCGCTGCAGGCACGTCTGCTTGGTGCAGGCAGAGTCAGGGGCTAACAGGTGTCAAGGGCGCTGGCGCAGCACCATTTCATCGCGCCGGATTTCCACGTCAAAGTGTTTCAGGAAGGCTTGGCCCAGCAGGGCTTGGGAGGGCTGCATGCCGGTCAGGCCCACGGAGACACTGGCGTCATTGAGCACCAGGTGGCCTGCGCGCACCGGCACGCCGCGCACCAGTTGGCCAGGGCGCTGGCCGTTGGCGGTGTGCAAGGTGATGCTTTGACCTGCAGGCAGACCCGCTTGTGTCGCCAAGGCCTCGCTCACGCTCACATGGCTGGCCCCGGTGTCCACCAAAAACGTGACGGGCTGGCGGTTGACTTCGCCCTCCACATGAAAATGCCCGTCGCGCTGGCGCGGAATGACCATGTCGCCCGAGCTGCGCGCATAGGGCTTGAGGCTGGCCTGGCGGTTTTGCTCGATGCGCTCAAACACCAGGTACAACACCCCGGCCACGGCCAGCCATACGGCGGCGATGGCCAGTGCGCCGAAGCGGGCGGTTTGTTGGAGGGAGGGCGTTGGCATAACAGGCAATATAGCGCTGCGCCAGACAACGGGATTCAAAGACGATAATCCCCCCAGATTTTTCGAGGAGCGTTTGTGGACCTGATGTTGTTGCTGAAAGCCGCCGTGATGGGCGTGGTCGAGGGACTCACCGAGTTCTTGCCGATCTCGTCCACTGGGCATTTGATTTTGGCCGGGGCTTTGCTGGGCTTTGACGATGACAAGGCCAAGGTGTTTGACATCGCCATCCAGACCGGGGCGATTTTGGCGGTGATCATCGTCTATTGGCAAAAGATCAGCAGCACGGTGCGCGCTTTGCCGCACAGTGCCGATGCCCAGCGTTTTGCGCTCAATGTGTTCATCGCCTTTGTGCCTGCCGTGATCCTGGGTTTGCTGTTTGGCAAGGCCATCAAGGCGAACCTGTTCACGCCCGAGGTGGTGGCCACCAGTTTCATCATCGGCGGCTTCATCATTTTGTGGGCCGAGCGCAGGCAGGCCAGCGCTGTGCGCATTGGCGAGGTGGAAGACATGCGCTGGCAAGACGCGCTCAAGGTGGGCCTGGTGCAGTGCGTGGCCATGATTCCGGGCACCAGCCGCAGCGGCGCCACCATCATTGGCGGCATGCTGCTGGGCATGTCGCGCAAGGCGGCGACCGATTTTTCTTTCTACCTGGCCATCCCCACCTTGATTGGGGCCGGGGCTTACAGCCTGTACAAAGACCGCGCCTTGCTCAGCATGGCCGATGCGCCCATGTTTGCGGTGGGTCTGGTGTTTTCGTTTTTGAGCGCCTGGGTCTGCGTGCGTTGGTTGCTCAAGTTCATCTCGACCAACAGCTTTGAGGTGTTTGCCTGGTACCGCATCGTGTTCGGTCTGGTGGTGCTGGGCACCAGCTACTTGGGGCTGGTGAGCTGGTCGGCCTGATCAAGCGCCCATATTGCGCAAAGTGGCTTCGATGGCCGCAGCGGTGGCCAGCGGTTTTTCCATCGGGAACAGGTGGGAGCCGTCCAGCATCATCACGCGGCCTTTGACCACTTGGTGGGTCAATTCGGCCCCCGCTTGGCGCATCTCGGCCGAGTGGGTGCCACCAATGAAGGCGGCGGGACATTTGAGGGGTTTGCGCTTGAGCAGGCTGGCCAGTTTGTCGGGCAGGCTGTTGTAGATGGCGGTTTCTATCTCGCGGTCAAAGCTCAACACGCGCTGGCCCTTGTCGTCGTGGGTGCCGTGTTCGATGTAGTCACGCAGCACCTGCGGGTCCCAGTGGGCGAAAGATTTTTTGTGCTGGAAATTTTCCAGCGCAGCTTCGATGCTGGGCCAGTGGTTGCGCCGCTTTTGGCTGATGCGCCCGGGTGACAAGGCGCCAATCAGGGGCGTGCGTTTGGCCAGTCCCAAAGTGGTGGCGCGCCAGCCGCCCAGCACGGGCGAGTCGATCAGCACCACGCCGCGTGCCAATTCGGGGTGGCGGGCGGCGCACATGAGGCTCAGGATGCCGCCCAGCGAGTGGCCGACCAAAAAGGCGGGTTCGCCATCGCCTTGTTGCTCACGTGCAAAGTCGGCCAGTTGCTGCACCAGATGCGGCCAGTTGTTGGTGACGGGGTATTTCGGATCGTGGCCCAATTTTTCAATCGCATCCACCACAAAGCCGCGCTGGCGCAGGCTGTCAAAAATCACCCGATAGGTGCTGGCCGGAAAGCTGTTGCCGTGCGAGAAGATGATGCGGGCGGCCATCAGATCAGTTTCTCTTCAGGCGTGGTGATTTTCTTGAGCAGGGCGTTGCGCTGGGCGGGCACCATGAGGGGGATGTCGGTGGCGCCACCCGTCCACATGGGGTCTTCGATGCTGTCGAACATCTGGCGCAGTTTGTCGCCCCAGCTGGTGCGCAGCATTTTGAAGTAGGGGTTGTGTTCCTCGATGCACATGATGCGATCGGTCTGCAGGCTGCCCGCTTGGTAAACCACCATGTCCAGAGGGAGGCCCACCGACAGGTTGGACTTGAGGGTCGAGTCCATCGACACCAGGGCGCATTTGGCGGCTTCGTCCAGCGGGGTGTTGGGGGTGATGACGCGGTCGAGCACGGGTTTGCCGTATTTGGATTCGCCAATCTGAAAGTAGGGCGTCTCATCGGTCGCTTCGATGAAATTGCCAGGCGAATAGACCTGGAACAAGCGCATGCCTTCGCCGCCGATCTGGCCGCCGAAGATCATTGACACGTTGAACTCCACGCCTGATGCGCGCAGCGCAGCGGCATCGCGCTCGTAAACACGGCGCACGGCCGCGCCCAGCACGCGGGTGGCGTCGAACATGCTCTTGGCGTTCCAGATGGTAAGCGGCTCGTCCTGACCGGGTTCGACCAGTTTCTCGATCTGCAGCACTTCGCGCACCGACTGCGAGATGCTGAGGTTGCCCGCTGACAGCAGTGTCATGAAACGGTCGCCCGCTTTTTCATAGACGATCATTTTGCGGAAAGTGCTGATCTGGTCCAGGCCCGCGTTGGTGCGGGAGTCGGACAAGAACACCAATCCAGCGCGGGTTTTGACGGCAACGCAGTAGGTCATGAACGGGCTCTTCAGTTTTTGGGCAGCAAGCGCTGCAAGGCATACAGGGCGTCCAGCGCTTCGCGGGGGCTCAAAGCGTCGGGGTTGATTTGGGCCAGGGCCGCCTCGATGGGGCTGGGGCCTGCCGCTTCCATCTCGGGCGGCGCGGCAAACAGGTCCACCTGTTGGCGGCTTTCGCTGGCACCGGCTTCCAGGGCGCTGAGCGCATGGCGGGCGTGGTGGAGCACCGCGGCAGGCATGCCCGCGAGCCGCGCCACCTGCACGCCATAGCTTTTGCTGGCGGGGCCGGGTTGCAGCTCATGCAAAAACACAATCGATGCGCCCGATTCTGCTGCGCTCACGTGCATGTTGACGGCCGCGGCGTGCGTGGCCGGGAACTCGGTCAGCTCGAAGTAGTGCGTGGCAAACAGGGCGAAGGCTTGCGTTTTGTTGTGCAGGTGCGTGGCGATGCCGCTGGCCAGGGCCAGGCCGTCAAAGGTCGAGGTGCCGCGCCCGATCTCGTCCATCAGCACCAGGCTGTGGGGCGTGGCGCTGTGCAAGATTTGCGCGGCTTCGGTCATCTCCAGCATGAAGGTCGATTGGGCGTTGGCCAGGTCGTCGGCCGCACCGATCCGGGTGTGGATGGCGTCGATGGGGCCGAGGCGGCAGCGGCTGGCGGGCACGTGGCTGCCGATGCTGGCCAAAAGCACGATCAGTGCCACCTGGCGCATGTAGGTCGATTTACCGCCCATATTGGGGCCGGTGATGATCTGCAAGCGCTGTTTGGGGCCCAGCAGTGTGTCGTTGGCGATGAAGCTGGCACCGGACATGTGGGCCAAACGGGCTTCGACCACCGGGTGGCGACCTTGGCGAATTTCGATGCAGGGCTCCTTGGTGAATTCGGGCGCGCACCAATTCAGGGTGAGCGAGCGCTCGGTCAGTGCGCACAGCGCGTCCAGGCTGGCCATGGCCTGCGCCAATTCGGTGAGCGCCGGCACAAAGGGCTGCAGTTGGTCGAGCAGGCCATCGTAGAGCCACTTCTCGCGGGCCAAGGCGCGCTCTTGTGCCGACAGGGCTTTGTCTTCGAAGGTCTTGAGCTCGGGCGTGATGAAGCGCTCGGCGTTTTTCAGGGTCTGGCGGCGGCGGTAGTCGTCCGGCACTTTGTCGAGCTGGCCTTGCGTGACCTCGATGTAAAAGCCATGCACCTTGTTGAACTGCACGCGCAGGTTGGCAATGCCGGTGCGCTCTTTTTCGCGGGTTTCCAGGTCGAGCAAAAACGCATCGCAGTTGGTTTGAATGCCGCGCAACTCATCGAGCTCGGCGTCCAGGCCGTTGGCGATCACGCCGCCATCGCGCACCAAGGCGGCGGGCTCTTCGAGCAGGGCCATGTGCAGCAATTCGGCGCAATGCGTGGGCGGGGTCAGCCAGCGGGCCATGCCCGCCAGCAAGGTGCCGGGTTCGGGGTTCAGAGCCTGCAGTTGCGTGGACAGCGCGGCGGCACGCGCCAGGGCATGGCGCAGCGCCACCAACTCGCGTGGGCGCACCTGGCGCAGTGCTGTGCGGGCGGTGATGCGTTCCACATCGCTCGCGCCCTTGAGTTGTTCGCGCAGGCCGCTCCAGGGCCCTGCACCGCTCTCGCCGCGCAAAACGGCCTGGGCGTGCAGGCGTTGCTGCGCCACTTGCCGGTCTCGCGGCGGGCTGAGCAGCCAGCTTTTGAGCAGGCGGCTGCCCATGCCGGTCATGCAGGTGTCGAGCAGTGCGAACAGGGTGGGCGAATCGGCAGCGCTTTCGCCGCGCAGGGTTTGCGTCAGCTCCAAGTTGCGGCGGGTGCTGGCGGGCAAGTCCATGAGCGCGTCCGAGCGCTGCACCTGTACCCGCTGCACATGCGGCAGGCTGCGGCCTTGCGTGTGTTCGGCGTAAGTCAGCAGCGCGGCGGCGGCGGCATGCGCATCGGCCAGCGCATCGGCGCTCCAGGCGGCCAGCGACGCGGCTTGCAGTTGTTCGAGCAGCTTGCGCTGGCCCAGGCCCGCGTCAAACTGGAAATCGGGCCGCAGGGCCAAGGCCCAGCCGCCGCGTCCCGTGGTTTTGAGGGCGCGCAGCTTTTGCTCAAAGGTGGACGTCATGCCCGCGCTGGCCAGCAGTTCGCTGGGGCTGATGCGGTCGATCCAATCGGCCAATTCGTCTTGTGCGCATTCGGCCAGGTGCACCACGCCTTGCGTGACGCTCAGCCACGCCAGGCCGCAGCGGTTTTTAGGGGCTTGGTGCACGGCCAGCAAAATCGCTTCGCTCTTCTCGGACAGCAGCTCGGTGTCGGTCAGGGTGCCCGGAGTGACCACGCGCACCACTTTGCGCTCCACCGGGCCTTTGGCCGTGGCCACATCGCCCACTTGCTCGCAAATGGCGACCGACTCGCCCAGCTTGATCAGGCGGGCCAGATACGTCTCGACCGAATGAAAAGGCACGCCCGCCATCAGCACGGGCTGCCCTGCTGACTGGCCCCGGCGCGTCAAGGTGATGTCCAAAAGGCCTGCGGCTTTTTCGGCGTCGTCAAAAAACAGCTCGTAAAAGTCACCCATGCGGTAGAACACCAGCGTGTCCGGAAACGCCGCCTTGATGCCCAGGTACTGGGCCATCATGGGCGTGTGGGCCGAGTGGTCGGCCAGGGGCTTGGGGGCGGTGCTCATGTCGTGGGCATCAAGGGCAGTGCCGACTTGGGAAAAAGTCACCGATTTGTGGGGTGGGGTTCATGTGTCAGGTGACTTGGGCCTGAGGCCCTTTGAATCAAACAAACCATCCATCACGGGTGGTGGAAACCCCTGATTTTAGAGGGAGCACAGCAGGCTTGTTTGGCAATTCTCTACAATCGCGACAACGAAACTCCCAGGGCTCCAACGGGCCCCTTGTATGGAAATAGCGATACTGATAGCCCTCATCCTGCTCAATGGTTTGTTTGCCATGTCCGAGATTGCACTGGTCACCGCCAGAAAAGCAAGGCTCCAGAAGTTGATTGATGAGGGCGACAGCGGCGCCGCAGCAGCTGTCAAATTGGGCGAAGACCCCACCCGTTTTTTGTCCACCATCCAGATCGGTATCACCTCGATCGGTGTGTTGAACGGTATCGTCGGTGAAGCCGCACTGGCAGAACCTTTGGCCCATTGGCTGGTCAGTTTGGGTGTTTCTCAGTCGTACGCCAGCTTTGGAGCCACCGCTTTGGTGGTCATCACCATCACTTATTTCTCGATTGTGGTGGGTGAATTGGTGCCCAAACGGATTGGTCAGTCTTACCCAGAAACCTTTGCGCGCCTGGTGGCCAGACCCATCCACCTTTTGGCCTTGGCCACCAAACCCTTTGTCTTGTTGTTGTCGACCTCTACCCGCGCCTTGTTGCGCCTGATGGGCGTGAAGGAGACCAAAGGCACGCCCGTCACCGAAGAAGAAATCCATGCCATGCTGGTGGAAGGCACTTCAGCGGGGGTGATCGAGTCACACGAACACACCATGGTGCGCAATGTGTTCCGGCTGGACGATCGCCAGATCGGCTCGCTCATGGTGCCGCGTGCCGACATCGTGTGTCTGGATGTGGACGATTCATTCGAGGAGAACCTGCGCCACATTGAAGAGTCGGACCATGCCCGCTTTCCGGTGGTGCAGGGCGGTATCGAGAACATTCTGGGTGTGATCAATGCGCGTCAGTGGTTGGCGCGTGCGCTGAAAGACAAATCGCAGTCTCTGCGCGAGCAAAGCCTGCAAGCGCCCTTGTACGTGCCCGAGACCATCACGGGCATGGAACTGCTGGACAACTTCCGCCTGTCCGATGTGCACATGGCTTTTGTGATCGACGAGTACGGTGAGGTGCAGGGCATCATCACCTTGCAGGATTTGATCGAGGCCATCACCGGTGAATTCCAGCCGCGCGACCCCGAGACCTCGTGGGCCGTGCAGCGCGAAGATGGCAGCTGGCTGCTCGATGGCCACATTCCAGTGCCTGAGCTCAAGGACCGTTTGGGTCTGGAAGAGGTGCCTGAGGAAGACCGGGGTCGGTACCACACACTCAGCGGCATGATCATGCTGCTGACAGGTGCCTTGCCCCGGGTGGCCGACGTTGTCGAGTGGGAGGGCTGGAAGCTCGAGATTGTGGACATGGATGGACGCGCCATTGACAAAGTCCTGGCGGTCCGTTTGCCCCCCCAAAAGGAAGAAGCCGATCAGGCTGAAAAAATCGAGCTCTGATCACTCGGGCGCTCTCAGAAAGGGGCGTCAGATTCAGCCACTGGGTCGTCGGTCGTTTTGTCGCTGCTGAGTTTGTCCACGGCGGTGCGCACGGCGGCTTTGTCGCCTGCGCTGGCAAATTTGCTGTATTTGCCCAGGATGGTGACCAGCTGGCCATAAATGCGCGGTGCACCCGCCAGACATTCTTTTTGCTCCAAAAAGTCGGCTTCGCCCGTGAAGTTGCCGATCAGCCCACCGGCTTCGGTGACCAAGAGCGAGCCCGCAGCCACGTCCCAGGGCGACAGGCCGGTTTCAAAAAAGCCGTCGGTAAAACCCGCTGCCACATAGGCCAAGTCGAGCGCGGCAGAGCCTGGGCGGCGCAGGCCGGCGGTGCGCTGCATGACGTCGCCCATCATGCGCAGGTACTGGTTGAAGTTGTCACCCTTGCGGAAGGGAAAGCCCGTGGAAATGATGCATTCCTGCAAGCGGGTGCGCTTGCTCACGCGCAGGCGGCGGTCGTTCATGAACGCGCCACGGCCTTTGGTGGCGGTAAACAGGTCGTTGCGGGTGGGGTCGTAAATGACGGCTTGCTCGATCTTGCCGCGCACTTGCAGGGCAATGCTGACGCAATAAACAGGAAAGCCGTGGATGAAGTTGGTGGTGCCGTCCAGCGGGTCGATGATCCAGATGTGGTCAGCGGCCGGGTTGCCGTGCTGGCTGCCAGACTCTTCGGCCAGGATGCCGTGGTCGGGGTAGGCGCTCAGCAGGGTGTCGATGATGACTTTTTCGCTCGCATGATCGATCTCGGTGACGAAGTCATTGACCTGTTTTTGCGAGATGCGGATCGCTTCAACGTCGAGCGCGGCGCGGTTGATGATGGCGCCAGCGGCGCGCGCAGCCTTGATGGCCACGTTGAGCATGGGGTGGAGATTGGACGACATGAATTGTGTGAAGAACTGGACAGGCCCACGCACGATCGCGCTGGCGAAGGGCGCATTTTCTCATGAAAAGTGGGGGTGTTCCTGATTTTGATGCCACCCTGTGGGAGGGCCTGTCCGGCGCAGGACATCGGTGCATGGACAATCGGGGCATGCAAACGCGATTCATCTTGATTGAAACCAGCCATGCAGGCAATGTGGGCGCTGCTGCCCGCGCCCTGAAAGTCATGGGTTTTGACGACCTGGTGCTGGTGGCGCCGCGCTGGCCCAATGTGCTGCGCAAAGAAGAAACCATCCAACGCGCCAGCGGGGCCAACGATGTGCTGGCCAAGGCGCGGGTGGTGGACACGCTGGACGAGGCGCTGGACGGCGTCACCCATCTGTGCGCCACCGCCATGACGCCGCGTGACTTTGGCCCGCCCACCCGTTCGCCACGCGAGCATTTTGCCGAGCTGACCCAGCCCGGTGCGCCCGGGCAGTGCGTGGCGTTTTTGTTCGGCTCCGAGCGCTTTGGCATGAAGAACGAAGACGTTTACCGCTGCCATGTGGCGCTGTCGATTCCGACCAACCCACAATTTGGCTCGCTCAATTTGGGCTCGGCCATTCAGGTCATCGCTTACGACTGGCGCGTGGCTTTGGGCGGTTTCCCGGTTCAAGACGCGGTGCCACCCAGTGACAAGGCCGACGCGCAACAAGTGGCGGGCATGCTCACCCATTGGGAGCAGGCACTCACGGACATTGGCTTTCTGGACCCGGCGGCGCCGAAAAAACTCATGCCCCGTTTGAACCAGTTGTTCAACCGGGCTGACCTCAGTCCGGAAGAAATCCACATCCTGCGCGGGGTGGCCAAGGCCATGATCCAAGGGGCGGGCGCAAACAAGCAAGTCAAGCGATAGACTCGGGGCCTATGTTTTCTCGCCTTCGCTCCGACATCCAATGCATCCTTGACCGGGACCCAGCCGCCCGCACCGCTTGGGAGGTGCTGACCTGTTACCCCGGCTTGCACGCTTTGGTGCTGCACCGCAGGGCCCACTGGTGCTGGAACCACGGCTTCAAGTGGCTGGGGCGTTTCATCTCGCATGTGTCGCGCGGCTTGACGGGGATCGAAATCCATCCGGGCGCCAAGATTGGTGAACGGGTGTTTTTTGACCACGCCATGGGCGTGGTGGTGGGGGAGACCGCTGAAATTGGCGACGGCTGCACCATTTACCAGGGCGTGACCTTGGGCGGCACCTCGCTTTACAAAGGTGCCAAACGTCACCCGACATTGGGCAAAGATGTGGTGGTGAGCGCCGGGGCCAAGGTGCTGGGCGGCTTCGAGGTTGGCGATGGGGCCAAGATCGGCAGCAATGCGGTGGTCATCAAGCCTGTGCCTGCCGGGGCCACGGCCGTGGGCATTCCGGCGCGCATCATCCCGTCCAAGGCGGGTGAGAGCGCCGATGTGTCGGGCACCGAGCGCAAGTTCTCGGCCTATGGCATCACACAAGACGATGACCCGGTCAGTCAGGCCTTGCGTGGTTTGATCGACAACGCGTCAGGGCAGGAGCAACAAATCTCCATGATCTGGAAAGCGCTGGAGCAGCTGTGTGCACAGCAACATGTGCAGATGCCCGAGGGCGGCGCAAACCGCGAGAGTTTTGAAGCCGACAAGCTCAATCAGCTGGTGGGCAAGTGAGACTCGGGGCCCATTGGCCTATTGGCTGGAGGCTTTGAGTTCGCGCCAGCGTTTGTCCAGGCTGCTGTAACGGGCCAGTGCTTCGGGGTCTTGGCCACTTTGGTGTTGGGCCAAAGCCTCATTCTTGAGTTGTTGCAAGTGGTCGATCATCAACATGCTCACCAGTCTGCGCAATTCTTGACGTGCCTCTTGCGGGTCAGGTGGGGTGGCGTTTTCGCTGCCCACCACATGGTGGATCCTGTCCTGGGCCACCCAACGCCGGGCATCTTCTGCAAAGGGTTGGCCTTGCATCCGCTCGTTCAATGTGGACCAGCCCAGTGCCCCTTGTTCGTGGAACTCCGATTCGAGCCAGGCCAACACGGGGCCATGGGGCGCAGGCAGCGCGCACAGCATGGCATGGTCTTCACCGGTCAATGATTCCCACAAGGCCATGTTGCCCAGCAGCAGACGGGCTGCGTGGTCGGCGCGGCTGGCGGGCACGGTGCGCGGGCCGGTGTAAACGGGTGCGGGTTCACGTTGGAAGCGGCTGTTGCCCCACTTGCTGTTGGGGGTCCAGTTGGGGTTCTTGCGAGGCCAGGCAGGCGCCCCTGCGACGCTGTAGCCGCTGGGTGCATAAATGCTGTCGCTCGCCCAGGCCGGGGCCTCGCCGAAGTGAGGGTCGAATGCGCGTGGCTCGTCAGCACTGGCGCCCTGGCCGAGTGCGGCGTGGGCGGATGGCGGGGAGGGGGCCGTTGCAGCTGACGGGCTGCGGGGGGCAAAGCGTTGGTCACTGGCGGCTTGTTGGCCCCAGAGTTTTTCAAGCCCTGCGCTCTCCAGCTGGATGAGTTGTGCGAGCTCGGACAACAGTTGCTGTTTGAGTGCGCCGTCGGGCAGCAACTGCCACAGCGGGCGGGCTTGGCTGGACAAGCGGGCGCGGCCTTCGGCGGTTTGCAGGTCGCAGTCGGCGCTGGCCGCTTCGATCAAAAAGCGCGACAGGGGCATGGCCTGCTTGATCTGCTCGGCAAAAGCCTCCTGGCCAAACTCGCGCACATAGCTGTCGGGGTCGTGCTCGGCGGGCAAGAACAAAAACTTGATGCTGCGCACATCGGTGGCATAGGGCAGGGCGCCGTCCAGCGCCTTGCGGGCGGCGCGTCGGCCTGCGCTGTCGCCATCAAAACTGAAGACCACAGCGTCGGTGAAGCGAAACAGCTTTTGCACATGCTCGGGTGTGCAGGCCGTGCCCAGCGTGGCCACCGCGTTGGCAAAGCCGAGTTGCGCCAAGGCAACCACGTCCATGTAGCCTTCGGTGACCAGCACGTAGCCTGCGCTGTGCAGGGCTTCGCGCGCTTCGTACAGGCCATACAACTCGCGGCCTTTGTGGAACACCGGGGTTTCGGGTGAGTTCAAATACTTGGGGGTGCCGCTGCCAATCACCCGACCACCAAAGCCGATGCACTCGCCCTTGATGTTGCGGATCGGGAACATGATGCGGTCGCGAAAGCGGTCGTAGCGCTTGTCATCTTCTTCATTGACGATGACCAAGCCCGACTCGGCCAACAATGGGTCGTCGTATTTGGGGAAGATGCTGGCCAAGCTTCGCCAGCCTTCGGGCGCGTAGCCCAGGCCAAAGCGCTTGGCAATTTGGCCCGACAGCCCTCGGCCCTTGAGGTAGTCGATGGCGCGGGGGGTGATTTTGAGCTGGTCGCGGTAGGCATCACCGGCTTTTTCGAGCACATCGCTCAGGCTGTCTTGTTTGGCTTTGGCAGCGGCGGCGCGGGCGCGGTCTTCGGGGGATTGTTGTTCTTCGGGCACCACCATGCCGGTTTGCTGGGCCAGGTCTTTCACCGCTTCGATGAAGGTCATGCCCGCGTGCTCCATCAAGAAGCCGATGGCATTGCCGTTTTTGCCGCAGCCAAAGCAGTGGAAAAACTGCTTGGTGGGACTGACGCTGAAGCTGGGGGATTTTTCGCCGTGAAAAGGGCACAGGCCCATGAAGTTGGCGCCACCTTTCTTGAGTTGCACGTACTTGCCCACGATGTCGACCACATCGACGCGGGACAGCAACTCCTGGATGAAAGATTGGGGGATGGCCATCGGGGTATTTTCACCCATAAGGGCGTTTGATTTCGCCCGTGTTTCGGGGCAAACCAGCATGGATTTCAGCGCCGGGTCAGGCAAACTGTTCATCATCTGACCGTCAGCCGCAACAGGACCTCTTCATGACCGATACCAAAGTCAGCATCTTCGACCAGGATTTGCCCCAGACCCCCGCCAACCACGCCCCCATCTCGCCCCTGAGCTTCATTGAGCGCACCGCCGAGGTGTATCCGACCCGCCTGGCCATCGTGCATGGCAATTTGCGTCAGGATTGGGCCAGCACCTACCGCCGCTG
This sequence comes from Comamonadaceae bacterium, assembly GCA_027484105.1. Classification (GTDB taxonomy): domain Bacteria; phylum Pseudomonadota; class Gammaproteobacteria; order Burkholderiales; family Burkholderiaceae_C; genus Limnohabitans_A. The sequence continues at coordinate 17,580 of JAIXUG010000005.1, read as the reverse complement.
CCGCCAGCTGGCCAGTGCCCTCACGCAGGCAGGCATTGGCAAGAACGACACGGTGGCGGTGATGCTGCCCAACACGCCGCCCATGGTGGAGGCGCACTTTGGCATTCCGATGGCGGGTGCGGTGCTCAATGCGCTGAACACCCGCCTGGACCCGGAGACGGTGGCCTTCATGCTGGACCACGGCGAAGCCAAGGCTGTGATCGTGGACCCGGAGTTCGCGGCGGTGATGAAAAAAGCCCTGGCCCTGCGCCAGTCCAAGCGGCCCTTGTTGGTGATCGACGTGCAGGACGCGCTGTACACCGGGGCCACCGAGCCGCTGGGAAGCGTCACCTACGAGGCTTTTGTGGCCCGTGGCGACGCCGACTTTGCGTGGAGCTTGCCTGGTGACGAGTGGGATGCGATTGCGCTGAACTACACCAGCGGCACCACCGGCAACCCCAAGGGCGTGGTGTACCACCACCGGGGCGCAGCCACCAATGCGATCTCGAACATTCTGGAATGGGACATGCCCAAACACGCGGCCTATTTGTGGACGCTGCCCATGTTCCATTGCAACGGCTGGTGCTTTCCTTGGACGGTGGCCGCGCGTGCAGGCGTGAACGTGTGCCTGCGCCGGGTGGACGCGCAGGCGATCTTTGACGCCATGCGCGACCATGGTGTCACGCATTACTGCGGCGCGCCCATCGTGCACGGTTTGCTGGTGAACGCTCCGGCCGCCATGAAAGCCGGTGTGCCCTCGGGCATCAAGGCCATGGTGGCAGGTGCGGCACCACCCGCATCGATGATCGAAGGCATGGAGCAAATGGGCTTTGATTTGACCCATGTGTATGGCCTCACCGAAGTCTATGGCCCCGCCACCGTGTGCCCCAAACACCCCGAGTGGGACACGCTGGACATTGGCGAGCGGGCTCGCCTGAACGCCCGTCAGGGCGTGCGTTACCACCTGGAGCGCGATGTGCGCGTGCTCAACCCCGAAACCATGCAGCCTGTGCCGCAAGACGGTGAAACCATGGGTGAGATCATGTTCAAGGGCAACATCGCCATGAAGGGGTACCTGAAGAACCCCAAAGCCACGCAAGAGGCGTTTGCGGGTGGCTGGTTCCACAGCGGCGACCTGGCGGTGCAGTACCCGGACGGCTACATCAAGATCAAGGACCGCAGCAAGGACATCATCATCTCGGGCGGCGAGAACATCTCGTCCATCGAAGTGGAAGATGTGTTGTACCGTCACCCCGATGTGCTGGCTGCGGCCGTGGTGGCCAAACCCGATGCGCGTTGGGGCGAGACGCCTTGTGCTTTTGTGGAACTCAAAGCGGGGGCACAAACCACGCCTGAGCAGATCGTCGCGCACTGCAAGCAACACCTGGCGGGTTTCAAGGTGCCGCGTGCGGTGGTGTTTGGCGAGTTGCCCAAGACCAGCACGGGCAAGATTCAGAAGTTCGAGCTGCGCAAGCAGGCGGGCTCGGCGGCTGCGATTGACGTTTGAAGAGCCTCTTCAGGCGATGTCGAAAGCGTGCGTGCCAAAGTGGCCCGCACGCCGGTCGGCAAAGTAGTGCTCCAGCGTTTCCTTGACGGTGCGAAAGGCCAATTCGTCCCAAGGGATCTCGGCTTCCGTGAACAGGCGCGCTTCCATGGTTTCGTGGCCGGGGTCGAACACATCGCTGGTCAGGCGCGCGCGGTAGTACAAATGCACCTGGCCGACGCGGGGCACGCTCATCACGGTGAGCAGGTCTTCCATGATGAATTGCGCACCCGCTTCTTCGGTGGTCTCGCGGGCTGCGCCCTCTGAGGTGGATTCGCCCAACTCCATGAAGCCTGCAGGCAGCGTCCACTTGCCTTTGCGGGGTTCGATGTTGCGCTTGCACAGCAGCACCTGATCGCCCCAGTGCGGCACGGTGCCCACCACGTTCAGGGGGTTTTCGTAATGCACCGTGTGGCATGCGGTGCAGATGGCGCGCTCGCGGGTATCGCCATCGTCGGGAAGGCGGCGTGCCACCGGGGCACCGCATTGGCGGCAATGGCGAATGGTGCGGTCAAACATCATGGGTCAGATGGAGGGGCGGGGTGTTGGACAGGGTTCAAAGCCAGAGTCTAACCAGTTCCCCATGAAAAAAGCCTCCGGGCTGGAGTCATCCGGAGGCTTCTCGGCTGGGTGTGGCCTGTCAGGTCAGGTATTGGATCAGGAAGAGCGAGATGCCGGGGAAGAACAGCAGCAGCAAGGTGCGCAAGGTGTCGCTGATCAGGAAAGGCATGACGCCTTTGTAACTCTCGGTCAATGGCACATCTTTGGCCATGCCATTGACCACATAGACATTCAAGCCCACAGGGGGGGCCAGCATGCCAAAACCGACCGTCATCAGGACCATGATGCCGAACCAGATGGCGGTGTGTTCGGGGGTCATGCCGAAGTCCAGCTTCATGATGATCGGAAAGAAGATCGGGATGGTCAGCAGCAGCATGGACAGTTCATCCATCACCGCGCCCAGCACCACATAAAGCATCAAAATACCGGCGACCACCAGCAAGGGTGCCAGATTCATGCCCACGACCAATTCGGCCAGCTGGGCAGGCACTTGTGTTCGGGCCAGGGCAGCGTTCATGACATCGGCCCCCATGAAGATCATGAAGATCATCGCGGAGCTGATCGCAGTGGCGTGGAAGCAATGCAGGAATTTGTCCCAGTTCAGCTCACGCTTGAGCAGGGCTGCCAAAAAGGTGGATGCCGCGCCCACCGCAGCACCTTCGGTCGGGGTGAAGAAGCCTGCGTAGATGCCACCAAAGACCAAGAAGAAAATGCCAGCAATCGGCAAAATGCCTTGGAGTGCTTGGAAAGTGAGTTTTTCGCGGTCTTCCTGCTCAGGGGCCTGACCCGGCACAAGGCGCACATAAATGGCGATGGCGATCATGTAACCAAACATGGCAATGAGGCCTGGCATCATGGCCGCGGCAAACAGCTTGGCGATGTTCTGTTCGGTCATGATGGCGTAAATGACCAGCGGCACCGAAGGCGGAATCAGAATGCCCAAGGTGCCACCCGCTGCCAAAGTGCCTGTGGACAAACGACCCGAATAGCCATGGCGTTTCATCTCCGGCAGCGCCACGCCCGTGATGGTTGCAGCAGTGGCCACGGAGGAGCCACAAATGGCGCCAAAGGCGCCACATGCCAAGACAGAACCCATGGCCAGGCCGCCCTTGAAGCGGCCCATCACGGCTGCGGCAAATTGGAACAAGGCCTTGCTGATGCCGCCTTGGGTGGCAAAGTGCCCCATCAAGATGAAAAGCGGAATGACCGACAGGTCGTAATTGGCCAGCCGGGCGAAAGCCAGGTTGTTGAGAAAGTTCAAATAGGTGGGAAGACCTGTTTGCAGGATGAATCCGCATGTGCCTGCCAGGAACATCGCCCCCGCGATGGGCACGCGGACCACCATCAGCAGCAGCATGATTCCGAAAATCATCAATGCCAGAGTGATCGGGGTCATGGTGCCACCTTGTTGTCGTCAAATGTGGAGATCACTTGCATGGCAGCGATCACCGCTGTGATGCCAAACGGAATGCACATGCTGGTCAAAACAATCCAGTCGGGAAATTCCAGCAGCATGGAGGCGCCCATGGTTTCCTTGGCTTTGATGGCTGCAACACCGCAACGCCATGAAAGCAGGGCAAAAATCACCATCATCACCAGGTCACCCAGTCGGTCCAGTTTGAAGTTGAACTGCCTGCTGCACTTGGCCGTGAAAAAGTCCACGATGATGTTCTCGCGCTTGAGCTGGCACAGCGGCATGAACAGGGCAATGGCCGCGCCGGCACCCACGCCGGTCAATTCAAAGTCGCCAATCAGGGCCGAGTCAAAAAAATTGCGACCGATCAGGCTGTAGCAGGTCATCAGCATCAGTCCGATCATGATCACCCCGCCCAATATGCTGCACAGACGGGCAATCCGCTCCAGTGGATTCAAGAACATCATGGTGGTTGAGGGGTGTCAATGAGAATGGGATGGGCGCGGGACAGTCCTGTGGCTGAGGGCATCGGGGTGCAGCACGACTGTAAAAAAACCTGAGCAGACCGCAAGGGCTGCTCAGGTTGATGTCGTTAAGTGTTTACTTGGTGTATTGCTTGATCAGGTCTTGCGCGTCCTTGAGCAAAGCCGCGCCGTTCAGGCCGCGTTTGTTCATCGCTTGGACCCATTCGTCGTCCTGCTCGTCGGTGGCCTTCTTCCAGCGTGCCAACTCAGCCGGCGGGATCACGGTGATGGTTTGGGTTTTGGTTTCTTCAAACACTTTGCGGCCTGGCACATCGTTGCCAGCTTGTGTGGCACCCAAGAAGGCCGACAACTCACGACCCGAGTTCTTGTCGATCACCGCCTTCAAGTCAGGCGGCAGTGAGTCGTACTTGGCTTTGTTCATGGGCATGACAAACACAGTGGTGTACAAGGCCGGGTAGCTCTTGTCGGTTTCTGCGCTGAACTTGGTCAACTCGTGAACCTTCAGGCCAGGCGCCACTTCGTAAGGAATCACAGCGCCGTCGATCACGCCTTTGGACAAGGCCTCAGGCACTTGGGGAACGGGCATGCCCACGGGCGTAGCGCCCAACTTGGCCAACATTCGGGTGACGTTGGCGGTAGGCGCGCGCAACTTCAAACCCTTGAAGTCTTCCATTTTGGTGACTTGTTTGTCCTTGGTGAAAATCACGCCAGGGCCGTGCACATGAACGGCCAAAAGCTTGACATCCTTGTGCTCATCCATGGCGTGCTTTTGCACAAAGTCCCAAGCGGCACGGCTGGTCGCCGCTGCGTTGGTCATGGTGAAAGGCAACTCAAACACCTGTGTTTTGGGGAAGCGACCTGCCGATGAACCGGCCACGTGCCAAACCACATCGGCCACGCCATCCTTGGCCTGGTCATAAAGCTGCGGTGGGGTGCCGCCCAGTTGCATGGCGGGGTAGATTTCGCACTTGAGGCGGTCTTTGGAGTCGCGTGCGATGTTTCTGCACCAGTCTCCCAGCATGGTGGTGTGCTGGATGGACTGAGGTCCCAAAAAGTGATGCACTTTGAGTGTGATGGTTTGGGCATTGACGCCAAAACCGACGGCCATCAGGCCTGCGGCCAGAGCCGTGTGTTGCAGAAATTTATTCATGGGCTTGTCTCCTGGTGGGTGGTGGGGTCATGCAATGATAAGCCAACCGTGCGGTCGGTTAATGACTCTGAATATGAATTATGTTGCAAGTTTTGGGTGGTTGAATCAGGGTAAACGCTATGTTTTGCTGGTTTTAAGCATTTTTATTCATCAACCGATCCGGACATCGAGTCGGCCCAAGCCAGCAACCTGTCCAGACAGCACATCGCCTTGAACCACGGCGGCCACCCCCTCCGGGGTGCCCGTGAAAATCAGGTCACCGGGCTGCAGTTCCCAGGCGGCCGACAGGTGCTCTATGGTTTCGGCCACACTCCAGATCAGTTTGGCCACATTGCTGCGCTGGCGATCGGCCCCGTTGACTTGCAGGCTGATCTCGGCCTTGTTCACATCGCCGGCTTGCGCTTTCGGGGTGATGGGGCCGATGGGGGCCGAATGGTCAAAGGCCTTGCCGATGCACCAGGGGCGGCCTTGTTTTTTCATGTCGTTTTGCAAATCGCGGCGTGTCATGTCCAGGCCCACGGCGTAGCCGTAAATGTGCTTGTCCGCATCCGCCGCCTGGATGTTTTTGCCACCTTGGCCAATGGCCACCACCAGTTCGATCTCGTGGTGCAGGTTGTGGGTCAGGCTGGGGTAGGGCATGGTGCCGGTCTGACCGGCTTCAACCACCACCAGGCTGTCGGCAGGCTTCAAAAAGAAAAAGGGCGGCTCACGACCGGTAAAACCCATCTCTTTGGCGTGCTCTTCGTAGTTGCGGCCAACGCAGTAAATGCGGTGAACAGGAAATGTTTCTGTTTTTCCCAAGACGGGAACCGACACGATCGGTGTGGGTGAAAATAGATAACTCATGGGGTCTTGTCTCCGAATATGAAAACCAGATGTTAATCCCAAGCGCCAGTGCCCCTGAGCCAAAACAAACGCCGCTGTCACCCATGCACATGACCAAGAGCATCGACCTGCAAGTCACACCAGGACACCTGATTCGCCGTGCCCAGCAAATCGCGGTGGCTGTTTTTGCCGAGCAGCTGGCCAGCGCCGACATCACCCCTGTTCAATTTGCCATCCTCAATGCCTTGCTCGAGAGTCCGGGCATTGATCAGGTGAGTCTGGCCAAGCGGGTGGCCTTCGACCCCGCCACTTCAGGTTCGGTGATTGGTCGTCTGGAGGCCAAGGGCTGGGTGATGAGACAGGCCGATCCGGCTGACCGCAGACGCAAACTGCTGGTGGTGACCCCAGCCGGTGTGCAGGCACTGGCCGCCATTCAGTCCGATGTGGCCCAGGTGCAAGAGAAAATCTTGTCCCCCTTGACGCCCGCAGAGCAAAAGCAATTTGTTCAACTGCTGGCGCGTCTGGTGCAGGGGCACCAAGCGGGCTGATCCAGCCCTCAGTTCGAGGCGTATGTCAGCTCAAAGTGCTCGACGTGTGGGGGCACTGCAAAGAAGGGGCCCACAATCGCCCGCCATTCGGTGAACAAAGGCGATTGGCGAAAACCCACGGTGTGGTCTTCCAAAGTGTCCCAGAAAATCTGCAGCACAAAGCGCTCGGGGGTTTCGATGCAGCGGTTGACTTTTGCGCCGCAAAAGCCTTTGGCCTTGCTGGCCACGGTGTTGAGCCCGTGTTCAATGGCTTTCTCAAAGGCCGCCTGCTGTCCAGGCTGGATGCGAATGTCTGCGAGTTCAAGGATCATGGTGGCCACCTCGGTAAAAGCCAAACCATACAACAAATCGAAGTCACAAGGACTTGAAACAGGCCGTGATTTGTCATTGTTTTGACTTGTGAGGGTCACACAATCACGCGATGCAAATCTGCAGCGACACCCTCATCGACCTTTACCGACAAGCAGCCCACCGGGTTCACACAGGTGAGCGCATCACCCATTTGGCCCACGCATGGCAGTGCGGCCGGTTGGCAGAAAAGTCCGGCGCCAGTCTGTCATTGCAGCTGGCCAGCTGGTTGCACGATGTGGGGCATTTGCATGTGCAGTCTCTCAAGCCAAGCAGCGATTGGCACCCGATTGACCATGCCAGCCTGGGCGCACAGATGCTCAAGCCCTTGTTTGGTCGGGCCGTCTCGGAGCCGGTGCGCTTGCACGTGATGGCCAAGCGCTATCTGGTCACCACACGCGAAAACTATGCGCGGAAATTGTCAGCAGATGCCTTGCAAAGTCTGGCGCGTCAAGGCGGGCACTTGAGCGAAGAGGAGTGTGCCGGGTTTGAGCAAGATGAATTCTTTGCCGACGCCATCAAATTGCGGGTGTGGGATGACCTGGGCAAAAAAGAGGGTTGGTTTGAAGTGGCCCCGCATGATGCCCTTGACGACTTGCGTGCCCTGATAGTGTCTGTGTCCAGCTCTTGCGTCACATGATTTTCATGCATTCGACACGGTCTTGACATGTTGGCCGATCACCATGGCTTCATTGATGAAAAGGAGCATCGGCCATGAAAGAAATCCCCAACCCCACTTTTGACCTCTCACCGATCCAATTGCCCAGGGGGTCACTTCATCCAGGGGCCACTCAAAACCAAATTGACGGCCTGCCTCGCCGCGTGCAAAACACCATTCAAGTCAGCTGGGCGAAGCATCAGGACGAAGTTCGCGAAGCGCAACGACTGAGGTACACCGTTTTTGCCAATGAGTTGGGTGCGCGTTTGCCCAAAACCATCGCAGGGCACGACATCGACCTGTTTGACGACTACTGTGAACACCTGTTGGTGCGTGATGCCAACTCTGGCCAAGTGATCGGCACCTACCGGGTGCTGACGCCTGTGCAGGCCCAGCGTGTGGGCAGCACTTACAGCGACACCGAGTTTGACCTGACCCGCTTGCGTGCCATGCGCAACCGCATGGTGGAGTTGGGGCGCAGCTGTGTGCACATCGATCACCGGCACGGAGGCGTCATCATGGCCTTGTGGGGCGCATTGTTTGAATTCATGAACCGCAACCGCCTTGACACCATGATTGGCTGCGCCAGCATTCCCATGCTGCACAACGGCATGGTGTCGGGCGATGTGGCCGCTAGCATATGGCACCAGTTGCGCCAATCCCACTTGGCCGACATCCAATACCACGTGCGACCCCGGCTGGCTTTGCCGGTGGACCAACTGGAGCAACACCTGCCGGTGGAGCCACCGGCCTTGATCAAAGGCTACTTGAGACTGGGTGCCAAGGTTTTGGGTGCACCCGCATGGGACCCTGACTTCAACACCGCCGATTTGCCCATGATGATGCGCACGGTTGATTTGCCTGCAAGATACAAAAAACACTTTTCATCAGGTGTGCAATGACTTGGCAGGCAGTGCCCGTGTCGAATGAGCCACTGTTCAAATCGTCTGTGGTGATAGCTGATGTGCCTTTGCATGGTCATGAGGCTTCATCGTCATTGGTGGAGACAGATGATCATGACGAGCATGATGAATCCCAGGGACGAAAGAAAATGCGGGCCATTTTCATTTCGGATTTGCACATTGGAACGCCTGGTTTTCAAGCAGAAGCCTTGCTGGATTTTTTGAAAAATCACCCCAGTGACTCCTTGTATCTGGTGGGAGACATTGTGGACGGTTGGCAGTTGCGCAGGCGCTGGTTTTGGCCGCAAAGCCACAACGATGTTGTACAAAAGTTGCTGCGCAGGGCGCGCAAGGGTTGTCGGGTGGTCTATGTTCCTGGCAACCATGATGAATTTGCCCGCCATTTTGTGGGGCATGCTTTCGGTGGGGTTGAGATACGTCATGACACTTCTCACACCACTGCGAGAGGTCTCAAGCTGTGGGTGGTCCATGGTGATCACTTTGATGGGGTCATCCAATGCGCCAAGTGGCTGGCATATACCGGTGACTGGTTATATGAATTGTCCTTGCGTTTGAACCGCCACCTCAATACCTTCAGGGCTCGAATGGGCTTGGGTTATTGGTCTTTGTCAGCTTATCTGAAACTCAAGGTCAAAAAGGCCGTCAATTTCATCAGTGACTTTGAGGTGGCTGTTGCGCAAGAGGCACATCGCCGCGGATTCGATGGGGTGGTTTGCGGGCATATACACCATGCAGAAATTCGTGATGTGAATGGGATCTTGTACTGCAACGATGGCGATTGGGTCGAGAGCAGAACAGCTTTGGTGGAGCACTTGGATGGCCGCTTGGAAATCATCCATTGGGGATCCAAAGCGGTTGTGGTCACACAAGCCCCCGAAAAGCAACTAGCGGTGGTGTGAATCGACCGCTGATCAGTTGTCTCAACCGCCATGGTCTCTCACAATGTGATTCTTGCACGCCCTCATGCTGTGCTGAGTTGATTGAGACATGCCGTTGCCAGCCATAAATCATCGATGCTGGACAGTTTTTCCTTGTCGAATTGATCTGAATCTTCCCAATACCTTCCGGATGTAACAAAGTATCCGAGGTCCTGTTCCGCTTGCAATGCTTGATCGATGGCCTTTGCTTTGGTTGACTCAATGCCGCACAGGCTTGGGTAATTGTTGTTGGCTGCAAAAGTTCCGGATAATTCCCTATGAGATGTCATGTTTGTGAAATGAAAATTTCACATATGACCAAGTAGTCACCTTGAAAATAATTCACTTTTAGGGTCTGACCATGCGCGCCATCAAAAAAGTGCGACTTTCTATTGAGCAAAGTCCACAACTCCAAAAATCACAAATTTTTTCCAGATTGATCCTGGCTTTGGCGGAGGAAGGCGACTTTGCCCTGAAAGATCTCATGCGCTGGACTTGTCCGATTTCGAATTAGCCATGAATGTGTTGCAGGAGTGGCGGCTTGATCGCTATTACATGGGCAAGTCAAAAGCTTTTGATACCGCTCAGCAAGCATTGTCCATGGTGCAATCCGCATCAAGCAAGGCTTGAAAAAATCAACAAGGAAACATCGCATGCGCATTGCCTCATTTGTCGGACAAAAGGGAGGGGTGGGTAAAAGCACTTTGGCTCGCGTGTTGGCCGTGGCGGCAGCGCGTTCACAACGAAGGGTGTTGTTAGGAGACTTTGACTTGGAGCAGTTGACCTGTGTGGAATGGAGCGCTTTGCGCATGCGCCAAGGCATTGAGCCTGAGATTGACGCTCGCGCTTTCAAAAGCTTGAAGAAACTGCGCAAGACCGTCACTGGCTATGACCTGGTGGTGGTGGACACACGGGGACTCGCCGATGAGTTGACCGAAGACGTGAGCAAAGAAAGTGACGTGGTGTTCTTACCTACAGGCACTTCGATGGACGACCTGCGTCCTACCTTGAGTTTGGCCAGGCGTTTGGCCAAATCCAAAGCGCTTGGCAACAAAATCGTGATTGTTTTATCCAAAACAGGGCGCTCTGAACGCCTGGTTGCTCAAGCGGAATCCATCATTTTTGAAGCTGGGTTTGACATGCTCAATGCAGTTTGGCCAGAGCGTGACGGCTTTCAATCAGACCTGGACATGGGCCGTGCTGGGAGTGAAAGCAGCAATCCGCACTTGAAGCAGGCAGCGCTTGAGGTGGAGCAAGCGTTGCTGGCATTGACCTTGGGTCATGCACCTGTCTCAAGGTCATGAGGTCCACAGGGTGATGCTTGTGCATGGCATCCCATCAGTGTTAGCGTTTCGATGGATCTACTTTGACATCTTGCCCAAGCATTCCGCGCATTTGAACATGCGTTGACCAAGCATGTATTTGAACAAGCCCAAGGACCGCGGTTTGTGTTTTCCACATTTGTAACAACTGATCGTCCCGCCGCTGGCTGAGTCCTGGAAAGGGGAGCCGCCCTCTTTGCTGATGTAGCGCAGACCATCGCTTGCAATATGTGTCACCTGATCATGGTTCATCGTTTTGATTCTAGAGAGAATCTGTGAAAAACAAGTGACGGCATTGCGCCATGTGGATCTGAAGTCAAGTTGCCTCTGTTGAGCCTCTATGGCATCCATCGTGTCTTTTGATTCATATTAATGTCATAAAAATGACATAAAAAAGGCTGCCATCGCACATAAGATCAATCACCATGACTGAGCCTCTCCCACTCTCGCATTCTGATGGTTTGCTCGACCGTGACTTGAGCATTCTGGCTTTCAACGAGCGTGTGCTCGATTGGGCGCATCGCCCGGATGTCCCCGTCCTTGAACGGCTGCGTTACCTGTGCATTGTGTCTTCCAATGTGGATGAATTTTTTGAAGTCAGGGCCGAGCCGCATGTCATGGCCTGTCTGCAAGACATCACCTCGGGTGCTTACAACGCCAAAAGCCTTCAAGACATCGCGGACAGAACCAACGCCATGGTGGCGCGGCAATACGCCCTTTACAACGATGATTTGTTGCCCGCGCTTGAGCGCAAGGGTTACCGCATCCTCTCCCACGGTGAACGCAATGCAGAGCAGCGCCAATGGGTTCGCAGCTACTTTCACCGGGAGGTGCAGCCCTTGCTGGTCCCCGTCGGTTTGGATCCGGCGCATCCTTTCCCGCAAGTGGCCAACAAGTCGCTCAATTTCATTGTTCAGCTCTCAGGCAAAGATGCTTTTGGTCGCTCCAATGAGATCGCCATTGTCAAAGTTCCCCGCGTGCTGTCGCGCCTGATTCCGCTGCCGCCCCGTGTTTGTGGTGGCAGTACGGCCTATGTCCTGCTGTCCAGCGTCATCCGGGCCCATTTGTCAGAGCTTTTTCCGGGGCGCGTGGTAGGGCAGTTTTCGCAGTTCAGGGTGACCCGGCATTCCGACCTGGCCGTGGACGAAGACGAAATCGCCAACCTGCGCATGGCTTTGCGCCAAGGCTTGCAGCACCGGCACTATGGTCAAGCCGTTCGGCTCGAAGTGTCGGCCAATTGCGCTCCGCGCTTGTCAGAGTTCTTGCGCAAAGAATTCCGTTTGCCCGAAGCTTCGGTCTTTCGGGTCAACGGGCCTGTCAATCTGGTGCGCTTGATGCAGCTGATCGACCTGATCAATGCCCCCGATTTGCTGTTTCCGCCTTACCAAGCCAGCTTTCCGGCGCAACTGCCACAGCAAGGTTCGATTTTCGGACGGCTCAAACAAGGGGATGTGCTCATCCATCAACCCTTTGAGAGCTTTGACGGGGTGTTGGCCTTTTTGAAAGAGGCCGTCATGGATCCCCATGTGCTGGCCATCAAGCAGACCATTTACCGTGCAGGCAGTGACACCACCATGATGGACTTGCTGCGGGAGGCCGTGCGCAGGGGCAAGGAAGTGACGGCAGTGGTCGAACTCAAGGCCCGCTTTGACGAAGAGGCCAACATCAACTGGGCCGAACAACTCGAGTCGATTGGTGCCCAGGTGGTCTACGGGATCGTGGGCCTCAAAACCCATGCCAAGATGCTGTTGGTCACGCGCAGGGAAGGTCGTTATTTACGACGCTACGGCCACCTCTCAACAGGCAATTACAACCGCCGTACTGCTTCGCTGTACACCGACATCAGCTGCTTGACGGCCGATGCGGACATCACCTCCGACATGGACCAGCTCTTTGGCCATTTGGCCAGCCAAAGTGATCTCCCCAAGATGAAACGCTTGCTGGTCGCGCCTTTCCAGCTGCATGCGAGCATGATGGCCCGCATTCAAGCCGTTGGGCAAGCAGCTGCGCGTGGCCAGTTTGCGCGCATTGTCATCAAGATCAACGCCTTAACGGATGTACCGCTCATCGAAGCCCTGTTGCATGCGGGTCAGCAAGGCGCCAAGATTGATTTGATCGTGCGCGGTGCCTGCATGTTGCCAGCAGGTGTGGCGGGTGTGAGTGAAAACATCCGTGTGCGTTCCGTCATTGGGCGATTCCTGGAGCACTCCCGGGTGTTTTACTTTTGCGCCGACCAGGACGAGTCCGTGTTTCTCTCCAGTGCCGACTGGATGAGCCGCAACATGATGCGCCGGATCGAATTGGCTTGGCCCGTGCTGGACCCGGTGCTGCGCCAACGCATCATCGATGAATGCCTGATTGCCTATCTGCACGACGGTCGCGATGCCTGGGACTTGTCGTCCGATGGTCAGTACCACAGGGTGGGACTGATCAAGCCCGGAGCCAGTGCGCAACAAGCCTTGATGCACCGCCACAGTGGCATTTCACAAGAAAGGTGACACCCATGGACCTGATTGTTTGGCGACATGCCGAAGCCCATGAGGCGCAACCGCTTGAAGATGACATGTTCAGGGCATTGACCCCCCGTGGTCGAAAACAAGCCGAACGGATGGCCGTTTGGCTGGAGTCACAACTGCCGCAAGGCACCAGGATTTTGACCAGTCCAGCGGTGAGAGCCGAAGAAACGGTTCAAGCCCTCAAGCGCAAGTACAAAGTGCGTGACGCCTTGTCGCCAGGTGCTTCGGTGCAGGATATTTTGGAAACATCAAGCTGGCCCGATGCCAAATACCCCGTGCTGCTGGTGGGCCACCAACCGACATTGGGCGCTGTGGTGGCGCACTTGCTGGGCATGCCTGCTGAGGCCTGCGCCATTCGCAAAGGCTCGGTGTGGTGGTTGCGCCACCGCCACCGAGAGGGGCAAGGGCAAACGATCTTGATGTCGGTGACCTGCCCCGAAAAGCTTTGAAAGCCGTCAGTCTTTGGCGGGTCTTCCGGTCTTGATGGTGGGCACCGCGCCCAGTGCCTTTTTGAAACTCGCATCGGTCATGGCGCTCAGGGCCCGCAAGCCGGCACGGACCAATTCACTCTTTTTGACTTCGACGCCCATCGCCATGGCGCGTTTTTTCATGTCTGCAATTTGCAGCAACTCGGTTTTGGGCAAGGTGAAACTGTCGCGCACCACCTTGACCTTTTTCTCTTTGGCAGGCTTGACCGCACTGGGGGCGGCCGGGCTGGCTTTGGCGGGTGCAGAGGCCTTTTTGGGTGCGGTTGTAGGGGGGTTGGGGCGGGCAGGCCGAGTGGCTTTGGCTGCAACTTTGGGTTGAACTGTGGTCTGTTTCATGGTCATGGATTCCTGAAAATAACGGTGCATACAGTTTATACCGTTGAATATCAGGGCACAAGCCCACGCAAGCTTGCCGTGATTTGATCAGTCCATATGAACGGTGAGTGACCAATCGGTTTTTTGCCAGGCGTTTTTTTCTTCGCGCAACAGGTGGGCAGATTGCGGCCACAACTCGGCCCATGCGCTGGCCATGTGCAGCTGGGTGGTGCGGCGTTCGGTGTCGCATTCCAATCGCAAACCTGACAGGTCGGGATCGCGCCTGGCGTGGCAAAGAATGACGGCCAGGCGCAAGGCCATCAGCTGTTGCACAAAGGAGATGTCCTCGAGTTGTGTTTCGAGTTTTCGCAATTTGCCCCGGTGGCCCAGTACCAACTGACTCAGGCGATGCAACTCATCAAGGGTAAAGCCCGGCAGATCGGTGTTGTCCAGAATGTAAGCGCCATGCTTGTGGTAATCGCTGTGCGAAATGCGCATGCCGGCTTCATGCACTTGGCAAGCCCAATGCAACTTTTTGAACAGGCGCTGCTGTTCGCTGTCGGCTTCTGATGGGCGTGAGTTGATCAAAGATGCCATGATGCTTTGCGCGGTTTGGCTCACCCGGTCGGCTTGCAATTTGTCCACACCAAATCGCTGCGCCAACGAATCCACCATCGAAGAGCGCATGTCCTGTGGGCCTTCCCGGTCGATCAGGTCATACAAAGTGCCATGCCGCAGTGCACCTTGAGCGGCATGCATTTCATCGATTTGCAGCAAATCGAAAACGGCCAGCAACACGGCCAAGCCGCCCCCGATGACGGGCCTGCGGTCTTCTTTGATGCCTTCCAGGCGCAAGTTGTCGAACTTTTGGGCTTTGAGCAGGCGTTCCTTGAGCCAGGCCAAGCTCTCGCGGGTGATGCAGCCTTCAGGCCAGCCCGCAGCGTTCAGCACGTCGGCAACGGCGCCGACTGTCCCGGAAGAGCCGTAGCAGCGCTGCCATTGGTCTGGACTGAACAAACTGGAGGCCTCGTCCAAAACGGCTTTGGCGGCAATTTCGGCCGCTTTGAAGGCAGGTGCAGTCCATTGCCCGTCTGGAAAATATTTCATGGACCAGCCCACACTGCCCACACGGTAGGACTCCATGACCTGGGCAGTTTCGTGCTGCCCCAAAATGATCTCGGTCGAGCGTCCGCCAATGTCCACCACCAAACGGCGCTCGTTCGACTGCGGCAACAGGTGCGAGACCCCTGAATAAATCAAGCGTGCTTCCTCGCGCCCCGCAATCACCTCGATGGGAAAGCCCAAGATTTGTTTGGCTTTGCCAAGGAACACATCCCGGTTGCGGGCTTCGCGCAGGGTTTGTGTGGCCACTGCGCGCACCTGGCTGGGTTTGAAGCCGGCAATGCGTTCGCCAAAGCGGGCCAGACAATCCCAACCGCGCTCCATGGCCTCCTGCGTCAGGTTTCGGTCGGCATCCAGACCGTTGCCTTGGCGCACGGTTTCCTTGATGTACTCGACGCGGCGCATTTGCCCCGAATCCATTTGCCCAATTTCTAAGCGAAAGCTGTTGGAGCCCAGATCAATGGCCGCGTAGAGGGAACGTGTTTGCATGGGAAAAAGCTATCGCAGGGAAACAAGATGCAGATTATGTGACGGGAAAAAGAAGAATTCGTGACGGTAGCCCTCGGCTTCAAAGATCTCAGCATGGACCCGCTTCGCAGGCGACATTGAGCATGTCCCCACAAGGCAGGCCTTGGCAGCAATGCGCCGTCAAAAAATCCATCAGGCTTTGCATGGCGTTCATGTCCGCGCGGTAGCGTAAAAACCGGCCCTCGCGCTCCACGCTGACCAAGGCAGCGTGGTGCAGTTCTTTGAGGTGGAAAGACAAAGTGTTGGCCGGGACATCCAGGGCCTGGGACAGTTGTCCAGGCTGAATGCCCACCGGCCCGGCGCCCACTATGGCCCGAAACACCCTCAAGCGAGAAGTTTGCGCCAATGCTGCCAAAGCCTTGACGGCCACGTCTTCGTCCATGACGCTGAACAAAGACACCGGGTTCATGGCGCCACCTTTTCTGAAGCGTTGTGTGTCAGCAAGCCCAAGGGCAATCGCAGGGTGGTCAGCCAGCACACGGCCAGCATCAGCGCAGAGCCCAGCAGCGCATACATCAGGCCGCCCCATTGGTAGAGCAGACCCGACAACAAAGTGCCCATGAAGCGACCCAGTGCATTGGCCGCGTAATAAAAGCCCACATCTTCGGCGGCTTTTTCAGAGCCGGCATAGGCCAGGATCAGGTAGCTGTGCACCGACGAGTTGATGGCAAAGGCAAAGCCAAACAGGCCCAAGCCCCCCACCACCCACCACTGCAGCTGCGGTGCTTGCAGCCACACGGCTGCGGCTATGCCCAGCGGAATGAGCGCCAGCACGGCCGACCACCAGCGCGCTGCGGGCACTTCGTGGCTCAGGCCATCGGCGCTGCGGCGCACCAGTTGCGGGGCCAGCGCCTGCACCAAGCCGTAGCCAATGGTCCAGGCCGCCAAAAAGCCGCCCACCATGGTGAAGGTCCAGCCCACCGAGTACAAAAACACCGGCACGCCCACCACAAACCACACATCGCGCGCGCCAAACAAGGCCACGCGGGCAGCCGCCAAAGCGTTGATGCCCGGGTTTTTGGCGAACAGCTCACGGGCTGAGCCCGAGGCCTTGCTCTTGCCCATCATGGGTGGCAAGCTGGTGACCACGCCGATCAGCACCACCACCAACACCGTGGCCATGGCCCACAGCGAACCCTGAAAGCCCAGCGTCTCCAGCAACAAGCCGCCCAGAAAAAAGCCAAAGCCCTTCATGGCGTTCTTGCTGCCGGTGAACCAGGCCACCCACTTGAACAATTGGCCGTTGCCGGTGTCCTTGGCTTGCGCTTGCGTGATCTTGATGGCCGATTTGCTGGCGGTTTTGGTCAGGTCTTTGGCCACGCCGCACACCCCTTGCGCCAACACCACCCAGGCCACCGACATGGCCGCTGTCCAGTCCGGCTGCAAGGCCGACAGCAAACCAAAGCCGATGATCTGCGTGACCAAGCCCACCGTGAGCATGCGGGCAATGCCATAACGCGTGGCCAACCAACCGCCCACCAGGTTGGCCAGCACCCCGGCGGCTTCGTACAGCAAGAACAAAAACGCCAGCGTGAAGGGCGAGTAACCCAACTTGTAAAAATGCAGCAGCACCAACATGCGCAAAGCGCCGTCGGTCAGGGTGAAGCCCCAATAGGCTGCTGTGACGATGCCGTAATTGCGTTCAGCAGCGTTCATCTCAGATGCCGACCTCGCTCATGTGGCAAGCCAGGTCCACCATGCGGCAGGCGTAGCCCATCTCGTTGTCGTACCAAGCATAGACCTTGAGCAAAGTGCCATCGGTGACCATGGTGGACAGCGCGTCCACAATGGCGCTGCGCGTGTCGCGGGCGTAATCCACGCTGACCAAGGGGCGCTCCTCGTAACCCAAAATGCCTCCCAGCGGGCCTTGGGCTGCAGCGGCAAACAATGCGTTGAATTCTTGGGCGTTGGTTTCCCGCTTCAGCTCGAATACGCAAT
>JAIXUG010000007.1 GCA_027484105.1 Comamonadaceae bacterium | reverse complement strand
GAAGCTCCCGGCATGGCACTGCTGCACATCGCTTACGAGCGCCTGGTCACCGGCATCCACAACGAAGACACGATCGAGCAGTACCGCATCAACGGCTTGCGATTGGGCCGTTTGTTGTACCAAGGCCGTTGGTTCGACCCTCAAGCCATCATGCTGCGCGAAACCGCCCAGCGCTGGGTGGCCCGCGCGGTGACCGGCGAGGTCGTCATCGAACTGCGCCGCGGCAACGACTACAGCATCCTGAACACCGAGTCGCCCAACCTGACCTACGCCCCCGAGCGTTTGAGCATGGAGAAGGTGGAAGACGCGCCGTTCAGCCCACTGGACCGCATTGGTCAGCTGACCATGCGCAACCTGGACATCACCGACACCCGCGCCAAGCTCGGCATCTACGCTCATACCGGCCTGCTGTCGGCGGGCGAAGGTCCGCACATCTACAAGCTGGATGGCAGTGGCAAGAAGTGATTTTTTTATCGCTCCAATGAAAAACGGCCTGCGGGCCGTTTTTTGTGTCTCGTCAATCACCTCATCCGGAAAGCGTGTCAGGCCCTCAGCCCCGACCAATCCACTTCCTTGCAAAGCTCAATCAACTCGGCCAAGTTTTGGACCTGCATTTTTTCGAGGATGTTGGCACGGTGCTTTTTGGCGGTATCGGGCAACATCTCCAAATACGTGGAAATTCCTTTGTTGGTGTGCCCTTGCAGCATCAAGCCAAACACATCGCATTCACGGGCACTCAAAGTCGACCACCTGCGGCGCACTTCATTGTGTTGGATGAACTTTCGCCGGTTCTCCACATCGAGCTTCAAGCCTTTGTCTATCGCATCAATGAGGTGCTGTATTCGAAATGGCTTCAACAAAAACTCGATCGGCCGCCCCTTCATGGCCTGAATGATTTCTTCCGATTGGCACTCCCCGCTCATGAAAACAATTGGGGTGTGTCGGCCTTGAGATTGCAACTGGCTCTGTAATTCGACGCCCGAAATCCCGGGCATTCGTACATCAAGCACCAAAACCGCTGGAAAAATATCCAAAGACAAGGTCAGAAAAGCATGAGCACTGTCAAAGCCCTCTGCGCTATAGCCCATTTTTTGGAGCAAGTCCGTCAAATAGAACCGGATATCCAGATTGTCATCCACCACAAAGACGTGACCCAATGTCGAATTAGTCATTTCAATTTCTCAAAAACACTTAAAAAGTCATCTTAGGTTTTTTAGGATAGGCATGAACACCCCTATTTAGGGATGATGATACATCCCACACTGAGACCACAAAAAAAACCATGAACTCGCCACTAAAAAACTTATTTTTTGTAAAGAGTAAATATTTAGAGCTCTCTCAATTGGCTCAAAAAGCGAACAAACATCCCCAATTAGGGGTGTACACCAGAATGTGAATTTGCAAAACTATCAATGTTTTTGATTAAGGGTAAATTTTCAATTAAATAAGTACTAATTGCCGAATTTATAACTTATATCAAGCTTGACTAAACAGCACCGCACGGGAGTGAGCGTGAATCGAAAATTGGGACCCTTGTTGGTTTTTCCAGGCTTGCTGATGGGTTGTGCCCAACTTCCAACGGACTTGGCGTTGACCACACCTACCAAAGCTTCATGGCAAAAGGAGTTGGCCCAACTCCAAGTGGAACCCATTGTGGGTACGCTGACACTGAATGAAGCCATTGCGCGAGGCCTCAAGTACAACCTGGACCGCCGCGCCAAACAACTGGAAATGGAAATTGCCTCGGGTCAGTACGAGTCGGCTTTGCAGGAAATGTTGCCCCGGGCTCGTACGCAAATCGACCGCAACAACCGCAGCCAAGAACTCCTGAGGCGCAACTCCAACGGAACCCCCAGCAACGCCACGACGGACCGCAACAACACCATTCAAGACGTCGGCGTTTCTTGGAGCCTGCTGGAGTTTGGGGTGGGTTACTACAACTCCAAACAAGCTCGAGAGCGCGTCCACATTGCCAACGAACGTCGCCGCAAACTGATTCACACCCTGATCCAGGATGTGCGCAGCGCCTACTGGCGAGCTGCCTGTGCCCAGGCCATGCGAGAAGATCTGAAAAACACCATTGCAAAAGCCGAAAAAGCACTGGAAGACTCCAGGGCCATCGAAACAGAAAGGGTGCGCGCCCCCACTGAGTCACTCACTTTCCAAAAGCAGTTACTGGAGAGCCTGCGCACACTGGAACTCATTGACCAAGATTTGGCTCCAGCTCAGGTGGAACTGGCCACCTTGATCAACGCGCCATCCGGACAAACATTGACCCTCGATACCCAATGGCCTGATTTGAACAAATCGTTCAACATCCCCATTGAGGTTCTTGAAAATATGGCGCTGGAGCGCAATGCCGATCTGCGCGAAGTGCAGCACCAAGGCCGCATAGCACGCGACGAAACCCGCAAGGTTCTGGCCAGAATGTTTCCCAACTTGACTTTCGGTGTTTCCGCGAAATATGACACCGACAGCTACCTGGTTCACAACCAATGGGAGCAAGCCAGCCTGCAGTTGTCGTTCAACCTGATGAACCTGTTCACCGGACCGGCCCAAATGCGCTTGGCCGAAGCCGGTGTGGCGCTTGCAGACCAGCGACGAATGGTCATGCAAATGGCTGTTTTGACACAGGTGCATCTGGGTCGACTTAACTTGCAAAACACCCAAAAACAAAACAAGCGTGCCGAACAAATTTGGGCTGTCGACAGTCGCTTGGCCAATTTGGCAGCAGCACGAGAACAAGCCTTGATGCGGGGCAGTTTGGAGACCGTCAACGCTCAAGCCAGCGCTTTGCTCAGCCAATTCCGCCGCTACCAATCTGTGGCACAGGTGCAGGTGGCAGAAAGTCGCCTGCGTGCGGTCATGGGGATGGAGTTTGACGATGCCAATGTTGATCGCATGGCACTCAAAGACATCATTGAAAAAGTCGCGCAATCCCCATCCCTGACAGACAACCCGACATTGAAGCTCTCACATGCTGCGCGTTAACCGTTTTCACGTTTGGATGGCCGCTGGTTGGCTGGCCTTGGGGCTCACCTCTGGCATACAAGCGCAAGCCCTGGCAACTTCTGGCTTAGACAGGCAAGAAATCCGCGCCCAACTGCGGGCCATCCGTCACACCACCTTGTCGTCTGAGATCGGGGCGGTTGCACAGCACATCCTGGTTAAAGAAGGCCAACGTTTTGAGATGGGCGCACCTTTGATCCAACTCGATTGCGCACTGCACGACGCCCAGCGTGCGAAATCGACCGCCGAGTTGGCTGGGGCGCAACGCAGCTTGCAAGCCAATCAACGCTTGGCCGAGCTCAATGCCGCAGGGCTGATGGAACTCGACTTGGCCAAGAACGCGGTCGAAAAATTCCAAGCTGAATTGCGCATCAGCGAAACCCAGCTGTCGAAATGCGTGATCAAAGCCCCTTTTGCTGGCATTGTGGCCGAGCAACGCATCCGTGAACAGCAATACGTGCAGCCCGGCACCCCCCTTGTGGATGTGCTGGACGACTCCGCATACGAACTCGAATTTTTAGCACCCTCCACTTGGCTTTCCCGTTTGCGTGTCGGCATGGTGGTGCGCATCACCGTGGACGAAGTGCGCCGCAATGCGGTCGCGCGGATTGTGCGCATCAGCCCCAGGATTGACCCCGTCAGTCAATCCATCAAGGTGGTGGCCAATCTTGAAGGTCCCGTTGCAGACCTCAAAGCGGGCATGAGTGGCCGCTTGCAAATGCCCTGATAACCTGAGCCTAAGGCCGTCCTAGCCTTTGCCGCCTCCCCGAACCGAATGCCCAGCATGGCCCAGAAAAAGAACACTTCCATCCAATTGACCGAAGCAACTCAGGCAGCAGGTCCCGCCGACATGGTGCCCAAGCGCAAGCGCAAAGTGCGCCAACCCGCAGAGATGCTGGTGCTGGAACAACGGATGATGTTTGACGGCGCTGCCGCGTCGACGGTCGATGTGACATTAGAACCTTCCACGGCCCTTGATCCCACAAGTCAAGACAGCACAAGACCTGCAGACCCTTCTGAGTCAGAGGTGTTGGTTCCGCAAGCCGTCACCGTTGCAACGTCCAACTCATCAACTGAAGAAGAGGAGGCCGCTGAGACCGCTGAGACCGCTGAGACTGCTGGGACTGCTGGGACTGCTGAGACTGCTGAGACTGCTGAGACTGCTGAGACTGCTGAGACTGCTGAGACTG